>JAQXJT010000015.1:0-22500 GCA_029009095.1 bacterium | reverse complement strand
TCCCCGGAGCTGATCCGTTACTTTATGGAGGTACGGGGCATCGGCGTGGTGGACGCGCGGCATCTGTTCGGAATCGGCGCGGTGAAACCGGAGCAGAACATCGATCTGGTGGTGCGCTTTGAACAGTGGAACAGCAACAAGGCCTACGACCGGCTGGGTCTGGAGCAGGAGACCACCACCATCCTGGGCGTGGAAGTGCCGCTGAATGTGATCCCCGTGCGCCCGGGGCGGAACCTGGGTTCCATACTGGAGCTGGCCGCCATGAACAACCGGGAGAAGAAGATGGGCTATAACGCCGCCCAGGTCCTGGTGGACCGCTACGACAAAATCATCGACGAGGGCTGAGGAGGACGCATGGAAAAGGATCTGACCCCCCTGATCGCAGAGCTGCGCGCCAGGCTGCCGCAGCTGGCCATTCTGGAGCGGGAGCCGCTCTCGGAGCACTGCTCCTTTCATATCGGCGGACCCTGCGCCGCGTTGGTGCAGCCCTCCTCGGCGGAGGAGCTGGCCGGGGTGTGCGAACTGCTGCGGGAGCGCGGCGAGGAGCCGCTGGTGATCGGCAACGGCACCAATCTGCTCATCACCGACGGCTATCTCCCCCGGATCGTGCTCCAGCTGGGCGCGGCCTTTTCCCGTTGCGAGCGGCTGGAGGGGAGCGTCATCCGGGCCCAGGCGGGCGTGGGGCTTTATAAGCTGGCCAACTTCGCCGCCGCCGAGTCTCTCGCGGGGCTGGAGTTTGCCCAGGGCATCCCCGGCACGCTGGGGGGCGCCGTGAGCATGAACGCGGGCGCCTACGGAGGCGAGATGAAGGGTGTGGTCGCCTCCGTCCGGTGGCTGGACGGGGACGGGCGGATCCGCGAGAGCGGAGAGCTGGACTTCTCCTACCGCCACAGCCGCTTCAGCGGCACGGACGATGTGATCCTGGACGCCACGCTCCGACTCCGGGAGGGGGACGGCGAGGCCATACGGCAGACCATGCGGGAGCTGATGCAGCGCCGCCGGGCCAGTCAGCCGCTGGATCTCCCCTCCGCGGGCAGCACCTTCAAGCGCCCGGCAGGGGGTTACGCGGCGGCGCTCATCGACCAGGCGGGGCTTAAGGGTCTCCGGGTGGGCGGCGCGCAGGTCAGCGAGAAGCACGCGGGCTTCGTGGTGAACGCCGGCGGGGCCACCTTCTCCGATGTGCTGCGTCTCATGGAGGAGATCAGGGAGCGGGTCTACGCCGCCAGCGGCATCACGCTGGAGCCGGAAGTGAAGATCATAGAGAAATAAGAGGGAGGGGAGCGGAGAGATGGAACTGGTGATCGTATCGGGCCTCTCGGGCGCGGGCAAAAGCGGCGCGGCGGATTTTCTGGAGGATCTGGGGTACTTCTGCGTGGACAATATGCCCTCGGCGCTGCTGGAGCGCTTCGCGGAATTCTGCCGGGAGGCCGGGAGCCGGTTTGAAAAGGTGGCGCTGGTGACGGACATCCGCGGCCAGACCAGCTTCGACGCTCTCTTCGAGGCGCTGGAAACGCTGCGGCAGAGCGGACTGACGCTGAAGCTGCTCTATATGGAAGCGCCCACCCCCGTGATCGTGCGGCGCTATAAGGAGAGCCGCCGCCCCCACCCGCTGCAGGGCAGGGAACTCTCCGTACAGCAGGCGGTGGAAAAAGAGCGCAGTCTGCTGGAGCCGGTGCGGCGGCGGGCGGACTGGATACTGGACACCGGCGACACCACGCTGGGCCAGCTCCACAACGAGATCCTGCGTATCTTCTCGCCCGGCGGAGAAGCGCGGCTGCTGCCGGTAACGGTCATGTCCTTTGGCTACAAATACGGTCTGCCGCTGGAGGCGGATCTGGTGATGGATGTGCGCTTTCTGCCCAACCCCTATTATGTGCCCGAGCTGCGGGAGCTTACGGGGCTGGACGGGCAGGTGAGGAGCTATGTACTGGACAACCGGGAGGCCCGGAGCTTTCTGGACAGGCTCACGGAGATGCTGGGCTTCCTGCTGCCCCTGTACACCCGGGAGGGGAAGGCCTCGCTGACGGTGGCCATCGGCTGCACGGGCGGGCGGCACAGGAGCGTGGCGGTGGCCTCCGCTCTGACGGACGCCCTGGTCCGGCAGGGCGTGAACGCCATCAGCATCAACCGGGACTGCGGAAGGGGGACGGAGCGATGAGCAAAGGCAAACACAGCCGCCGCGCCAGAGTGGTGGCCATTGGCGGCGGGACGGGCCTGTCCACCATGCTGCGGGGATTGAAGCGCCAGAACATCGACATCACCGCCATCGTCACCGTGGCGGACAACGGCGGCGGAAGCGGCGTACTGCGGCAGGAGCTGGGTATGCTCCCGCCGGGGGATGTGCGCAACTGTATTCAGGCCCTGGCCAATACGGAGCCCACGCTGGAAGCGCTGCTGGGCTACCGCTTCACCGAGGGCAGTCTCAAGGGGCAGAGCTTCGGCAACCTCTTCCTCGCCGCCCTCAACGGAATGTGCGGCTCCTTCGAGACGGCGGTGGCCCGGATGGGCGAGGTGCTGGCCATCACCGGACTGGTACTGCCCGTGACCACCGCCGACGTGCAGCTGTGCGCCTCGTTCACCGACGGGGCGGTGATCTCCGGGGAGTGCGAGATCGCCGATTATAAAAAGGGCAGCGACAGCCGCATCAACCGGGTGTGGCTCTCTCCGCTGCGCCCCGCGGCGCTCCCCGGCTGTCTGGAGGCCATCGAAGAGGCCGACCTCATTTTGCTGGGCCCCGGCAGCCTCTACACCAGCGTCATGCCCAATCTGCTGGTAGAGGGCATCAGCGAGGCCATCCGCCGCAGCCGCGCCCTGCGGCTCTATGTGATGAATTTGATGACCCAGGACGGCGAGACCGAGGGCTACAGCGCCGCCGACCATGTGCGCGCTCTCTTTGACCACGGAGGAGAGGGGCTTTTTGACCACTGCCTCGTCAACGACCTGCCCATCCCCGCCGAGATGCTCCCCTCCTACGCCGCCGAAGGCGCCCACCCCATCGTCACGGACCCGGACGCCCTGGCGGAGATGGGCGTCCGGGTACACCGTGCGCCGGTGGCCCGCTGGGAGCGGGGGCTGATCCGCCACGACAGCGACGCGCTGGCCCGGGCGGTCATGGAGGTCTACCACAGTCTCTCCCCCACCAGGATCTATTGAGGAGGCGAGGGAATGTCTTTTTCCGCTGAGACAAAGACGGAGCTGTGCCGCGCCACGCTTTCGCGAAGCTGCTGCGCTCTGGCGGAGTGCTACGGGGTACTGCTCTTTTGCCACACTTTCCACGCCCGGGAGATCCGCATCATCACCGCCAACCCCTCCTTTGCCGCCCGGCTGCCCAGGCTCTTCCGCAAGGCCTTCTCCGTGAGCTTTGACGCGCTGCCCCCGGAGAACGCCCGGGGCAAGCGCAGCTTCCTCATCACCGACAGCGGGAAGATCCGGCAGATTTTCTCCGCCTACAGTCAGGAGCCGGGGCTGGCGCTCCATGTGAACTTTGGCGCACTGGAGAGCGAGTGCTGCCGCGCCGCCTTTCTGCGGGGAGCCTTTCTCGCGGGGGGCAGCATCACCGACCCGGACAAGCGCTACCACATGGAGTTTTCCACCGTCCACCAGAGCGTGTCCCGGGAGGTGCAGGCCCTCTTCCGGGAGATGGACTTCACCCCCGGGGAATCCCACCGGGGCGGAGGCTGCGTGCTCTATTTCAAACAGTCCGATGTGATCTCCGACCTTCTCACCACCATCGGCGCGCCCCTGGCGGCCATGGCCATCATGCAGGCCAAGGTGGAGAAGGACATGCGCAACACGGTGAACCGTCTGGTGAACTGCGACAGCGCCAACGCCGACAAGATCGTCTCCGCCGCCCAGGAGCAGCTGGACGCCATCCGCGGCATGGATCTCACCGCGCTGCCGGAGACGATGCAGCAGACCGCCATGCTCCGCATCGCCAACCCCGAATCCAGCATCGCCGAGCTGGCCCGGCTGGCCAGTCCACCGGTGAGCAAGAGCTGTATGAACCACCGGCTGAAAAAGCTCCTGAGCTACAAACAGGAGGAATAAGCGGGAGAGTCCCGGACGGGTGTGACCCGTCCGGGACTCTCATTTTACTATTTGATGGGGAAGTAGTTCATCACATCCCTGTCCCGGCCCAGCACCAGCACGCTGGCGTCCCCGGAAAAGACCGTGTCGGGGGTGATGCTCATGTTGAACACTCCCTTGTCCTTGATGCCCAGCACGTTGACTCCGTACCGCTTCCGCACATCCAGCTCCGCCATCGTGTGCCCCGCCCACTCCGCGGGCACGCTCAACTCAAAGACGGAGTAGCCCTCGCTGATGGTGAAGTAGTCCAAAATCTGCTCGGACATGGCGCTGATGGCCGTCCACTCGGCCACCTGCTTCTCCGGGTAGACCACCTCGTCCGCGCCGTTGCGCAGCAAAAACTTCTCGTGGCGTTCCCGGGAGGCCCGGGCCACCACATGGCGGGCGCCCAGCTCCTTGAGGAGGCTGGTGGTCTCCAGCGAGCTTTGAAAGTCGTCGCCGATGGCCACGATGCACACATCGAAATCCCGCACGCCCAGGGAGCGCAGGAATTCCTCGTCCGTGCTGTCGCCGATCTGCGCGTTGGTGACCAGCCGCGCCAAGGCGTTCACCCGGCTCTCATCCTTGTCCACGGCCATCACCTGATGCCGCAGCTCCATCATCTTCAGCGCCGCGTGGCGTCCGAAACGCCCCAGCCCGATGATCAACACCGATTTCTTTGTTTTCATGCTCTCCTCCTTATCCGACGTGTATGGATTCCTGCGGGTAGCGGGCCGCGCCGTTGTCCGTGGGGCGCAGCGCCGCGAACACCAGCGTCAGTCCGCCGATCCTGCCCAGAAACATCAGCGCGATCAGCACCGCCCGGGACGCCGCCCCCAGCTGGGCGGTGGCCCCCACGCTGAGCCCCACGGTGCACAGCGCCGAGGCCGCCTCGAAGAGGCAGACCCCCAGCGGCAGCGCCTCCCGGCAGCTGATAAACAGCCCGCCGCCCAGCAGCAGCGCCGTATAGAGCAGCGCCACGGCGGCGGCGCTGCGGATGGTCTCCTGGGGGATGCGCCGGCGGAAGAGGTATGACTCCTCGTTCCGCTTGAACACCGCCGCCGCCGAGGCCATGAGCACCGCCAGGGTGGTAATCTTCATACCGCCGGCGGTAGAGCCGGGCGCGCCGCCCAGCAGCATCAGACAGATGGTCACGCACCGCCCCTCCTCGCTCATGCGGGCGAGATCCGCGGTGTTGAAGCCCGCCGTGCGGGGCGTCACCGTGTGGAACAGCGAGAGCCACAGCCTCTCTCCGCCCCCCAGCGTCCCCCACTCCGCCCGGGCGAACTCGTAACCGTAGAAAAAGCAGAACGGCAGCACCAGCAGCGCCGCGCTGAGGGACAGGATCACCTTGCTCTGCATGGAGTAGCTCTGCCAGTGGAAACCGTGGCAGCGCAGATCGTCCCAGGTGAGGAAGCCCAGCCCGCCAACGAGGATCAGGGCAACGACGGTGATGTTCACCAGCGGGTTTGCCGAAAAAGCCGTCAGGGAGGAACCGGCCTCCCACACCCCCATCAGATCAAAGCCCGCGTTGCAGAAAGCGGAGACGGAGTGGAACACGGCGTACCACACCGCCTTTCCTCCTCCCACCACCCGGGAAAAGGGCAGGTAGAGCAGCACGGCCCCCACAGCCTCCACCGTGAAGCTCACGGCGAGTATAAAGCGGGTCAGGCGGACGATGCCGCCCAGCCGGGGCGCGGAGATGGACTCCTGCATCAGTCCCCGCTGCATCAGCCCGATCTTTCTCCCCGAGAACATGGTCACGCTGACGGCCACGGTCACCACGCCCATGCCGCCGATCTGGATCAGCAGCAGGATCACCGCCTGGCCGAAGCCCGACCAGTACAACGCCGTGTCGTGCACCACCAGCCCCGTGACGCACACCGCCGAGGTGGCGGTGAAGAGCGCGTCGGCAAAGGGGGCATGACCGCTCCCCCGGGTGGAGACAGGCAGCATCAAAACGGCGGTACCCAGCAAAATCAGCGCCGCGAAGCCCAGCAGTATGATCTGGGAGGAGGTCAACCGTCTTTGAGCGTGTATTTCCATGATGTTCGCTCCTTTTTGCCCGCAAATATTCCCTCGCGCCGCGCCGTCTCAACCCACGGCCACGGCGTCCTTCTGCCATTTCTTTCCCGCCAGACGCAGCAGAAACAGCCCGCCTCTGACGCAAAGCTCCACGCACATGGCAATCCACACGCCCCGCAGCCCCATACTGCGGGAGAGAACAGCCGCCATGGGCAGACGGACGAGCCACATACTGCCAAAATCCAGCAGGCTCGGCACCAGCGTGTCCCCGGCGCCCCGGAAGACGCCCTCGGCCACGATGTTGGCCGCGTAGAAGGGCTCGGCAAAGACCTCCAGACGCAGCACCGCCGTGCCCAGCGCCACCACGGCCTTGTCCGGGGAGAGCGCTCCGATCACATAGGGGGCCGCGAAGTACATGACCAGTCCGCCCGCGCCCATGACCGCCATGCCCAGCAGCGTAACGATCCAGCCCAGACGGCGGGTGAGTTCCCTCCGCCCCGCGCCGGTGCTCTGCCCGATGATCACCGAGGCCGCCGAGCCGATCCCGTAGCCGGGCATATAGCACAGGCTCTCCGCCGTAACGGCAAAGGAGTTGGCGGCGATGGCCACGGTGCCCAGCGGCGCCACGATGCCCGTGGACACCACCTGCGCCCCGCTGAGCACCATCTCCTGGGCGGCCACGGGTACGGCGATGCGCACATTCTGCCGCAGATGGGCCAGGGAAAAGCGCAGACGCTCCCCCCGCCGCAGCCGCATCGCCGGGGAGCGGGCCAGCAGGGCGAAGAGCATCAGCCCCGTCGTGACCGTTTCGGCCAGAGCGGTGCCCAGGGCTGCCCCTGTCACGCCCAGCCCGGCGCCGGGGATGAACACGCCCCGCCAGTGGCGGGCAGGGTAGATCAGCAGCGCGTTGAACACCACATCCAGCGCGCACATGAGCACATGGAGCGCCCCGGGAGTGCGCATATTGCCGCTGGACTGGAGCATGGCCGCGGCGATGCCGTTGAGCCGCACCACGGGCAGGAAGAGGGCAAAGACCAGGAAGTAGCTGCCCGCGTCCCGCCGCAGCGCCTCCTCCGCCCCCAGCCACCGGGGCAGGGCGCCGCTGATGGCGGCCCCGAAAAGCCCGATGAGCACCGCGAGGGCCGTACCGAAGAGGAACGCCTCCTTCATCAGGTTGCGGGCCTCTTTTTCGTTGCCCGCGCCGATCTGCTGGGCGGCCATGACCGTGTAGCCCGCGGTGGCGGCGTAGCTCACGCCGCCGAAGAGCCAGGTGCTGCTGGCCACCAGCCCGATGGAGGCTGCCGCCGGCGCGCCCAGCGAGCCCACCATGGCCGCGTCGATATACTGCATGACGATGGAGGAAAGCTGCGCAAGAATGGCGGGCGTACTCAGCCGCGCCACCAGCGACACCTGCTCCGCCACGCTCAGCTCCTCCCCCGAACGCACGGAGGCGAGATAATCTCTTTTCAAATCTGTCTCCCTTTCCTTCCCCCTCTCATCGGGGAGGGGAACTCAATACGGAGAAAACTATAGCATCGCCGCCCGGGAAATGCAAGTCCCGCGCCCCGGCGGGAACGGTTTTTCGCGGGATGGTGGATTTGTTCACATTTCTGCGCTACACTCCTATGCCATATCACAGCGGAAAGGAGCCGTTTATGAAAACTGGTCTTGTTCTGGAGGGCGGAGGAATGCGGGGGATGTACACGGCCGGCGTGCTGGACGTGTTTCTGGATCATCAGATCTGTCTGGACGGCGTGATGGGCGTATCCGCGGGGGCGGTGTTCGGCGTGAACTACCTCTCCGGCCAGCGGGGACGGGTCATCCGCTACAACCTCCGCTTCAACGGCGATAAAAACTACATGGGCCTCCGCCCCCTGCTGCGCAGCGGCAACATCGTCGACACCGAGTTTGCCTACAGCACCGTGCCCCGGGAGCTGGACATCTTTGACGACGAGGCTTTTCAGGCCTCCGCGGTGCCCTTCTACGCCGTGGTGACCAATGTTCTCACCGGGCGGGCGGAGTACATCCGCATCCGCAGCGTCTTTGAGCAGATCGAGGCGCTGCGGGCCTCCGCGTCCCTCCCCTTCCTCTCCCAGCCGGTGCTGCTGGACGGGCAGCCCTATCTGGACGGGGGCGTGGCCGACCGCATCCCCTACCGGAAAATGCTGGAGATGGGGTATGAGCGGCTGGTGGTGGTGCTCACCCGCCCCGAGGGCTTCCGGGAGGAGCGGAGCCGGCTGCCCGTGGAGCTCTGGTACGGCCGCCACCCCGCCTTCGCCTTCCGCCTCCTTCACAGCCATGAGCTCTACAACGCCGCGCTGGGAGAGCTGCGGGAGCTGGAGAAGGCGGGCACGGTCTTTCTTCTCCGCCCCTCCCGCCCCATCCGCATGGAGCGGCTGGAGCGGGATCCGGACAGGCTCCGGGAGGTCTATGAGATGGGCGTGGAGGACTGCTGCGCCCGGCTGGAGGATCTGCGGGCCTTTTTGCAGGGAACGGCGCCCCGGCCATGACCGGGGCGCCGTTCCTTTGAAAAGAGAGCAAAAAATGTCGGTTTTTTCCCGGTTTTGCCCCTTGATGTTTATTTTTCTATGTAGTACAGTACTGCCGCCAGAAAAATCAGAACAGAAAGCGAGGCGCAGAAGATGGAAACAGGGAACATTGTCATCCGGGGACTCCGGCAGAACAACCTGAAGAATGTGTCGCTGGACATCCCCAAGAACAAGATCGTGGTCTTTACCGGCGTGTCCGGCTCCGGGAAATCCAGCATCGTCTTCGACACCATCGCCGCGGAGAGCCAGCGGCAAATGAACGAGACCTACCCTGCCTGGGTACGCGGGCGGCTGCCCAAGTACGAAAAGCCCAGCGTGGAGTATATCGACAACCTCACCGCCTCCGTGATCGTGGATCAGTCCCGCCTGGGCGGCAACGCCCGCTCCACCGTGGGCACCATCAGCGATATGTACGCCTCGCTGCGCCTGCTCTACTCCCGCATCGGGGAGCCCTCCGCCGGGCCGGCCTCCTTTTACTCCTTCAACAACCCCAACGGCATGTGCAAAACCTGCTCGGGCATCGGCAAGGTGATGGATCTGGACATCGAGAAGATGATCGACCCGGAGAAGTCCTGGAACGAGGGGATGCTGAATTTGCCCGCCTTCGGCGTGGGCAACTACTACTGGAAGCAGTACACCGCCTCGGGGCTGTTCGAGCTGGACAAGAAGTTCAGGGACTACACGCCCGAGGAGCGCTGCCTCCTGCTGTACGGCAGCCGCACCCCGGAGGGCCCCCGGGAGAACAAGCGCATCGAGGGCGTGAAGAATATGTTCCAGCGGCTCTGTCTGATGAAGGGAGAAGCGGAGCAGACCGACAACACCCTCAAACGCATCCACCGCTTCATGCGGGAGACCCCCTGCCCTGAGTGCGGCGGGCGGCGGCTCAACGAAACGGCCCGCGCCAGCAAAATTCTGGGCTACTCCATCGACGAGATGTGCGAGATGGAGTTTTCCCGGCTTCGCGAGGTGCTCATGTCCGTCCGCGACCCCCGGGGCGAGACGGTGGTGAAGGGGCTGGTGGACTCCCTCACACGCATGATCGACATCGGCCTCCCCTACCTCTTCATGAACCGGGAATCCTCCACCCTCTCCGGCGGCGAAGCCCAGCGGCTGAAGCTGGTGCGCTATATGGGCAGTTCCCTGACGGGGATGACCTACATTTTCGACGAACCCAGTGTGGGGATGCACCCCCGGGACGTGTTCCGTATGTCCGCTCTGCTCCAGAGCCTCCGGGACAAGGGGAACAGCGTGCTGGTGGTGGAGCATGACAAGGACATCATCCGCATCGCCGATGTGATCGTGGATGTGGGGCCTCTGGCCGGAAAAAACGGCGGGCAGATCCTCTTTCAGGGGAGCTACGAGGCGCTGCTGCTCTCGGGCACCCGCACGGGAAAGGCCATGGGGGAGGTCGTCCCCGTGAAGTCCCGCCCCCGCAGCCCCCGGGGCTTCCTCCCCGTGCGGGGTGCCTGTCTCCACAACCTCAAGAATGTGGATGTGGACATCCCGCTGGGCGTGCTCACGGTGGTGACGGGCGTGGCGGGCTCGGGGAAGTCCTCGCTGATCCGGGACGTGTTCGCCCGGCAGTACGAGGAGAGGGTGGTGCTGGTGGATCAGAGCGCGGTGACCGCCACCGGGCGCTCCACCGCCTGCACCTACCTGGGCTTCTTCGACGAGATCCGCCGGTCCTTTGCCCGGTCCAACGGCGTGGACGCCGCGATCTTCTCCTTCAACAGTAAGGGCGCCTGCCCCCACTGCAAGGGCCGCGGCTCCATCACCACGGAGCTGGTGTTCATGGACCCGGTGACCACCACCTGCGAGCACTGCGGCGGCAAGCGCTACAGCGACGAGGCGGTCTCCTACCGCTACCGGGGGAAGAGCATCGTGGAGGTGCTGGACATGAGCGTGGAGGACGCGCTGGAGTTCTTCCGGGACGTGCCCCGAATCCGCAGGCCGCTGGAGGCGCTGATGGAGACGGGCGTGCCCTACCTTTCCCTGGGCCAGCCCCTCTCCACCCTCTCCGGCGGCGAGCGGCAGCGGGTGAAGCTGGCCAGGGAGCTGCGGGGCAAGGGCAACATCTATGTGCTGGACGAGCCTACCACCGGCCTCCACGCCTCCGACATCCAAAGCCTGATGCGCCTGCTGGAGAGCATCGTGGAGCGGGGGAATACGGTGGTGCTCATCGAGCACAACACCGATGTGATGAAGATGGCCGACTATATCATCGACGTAGGCCCCGACGGGGGCAGCGCCGGGGGCGAGATCGTCTACACCGGCACCCCCGCGGACATGATCGCCCACGCCCACACCATCACGGCGGAATTTCTTCGAAAATAAACACAGGGAGGAGGCGCCGGAGATGCGGGAGGACGCCTGGCTGACGGGTTTTCTGTTGTCCTTCGGGCCGCAGGTGGATGTGCTCGCCCCGGATCATCTGCGCCATGAACTGGCCCGGCAGGCAAAAATGATCTACGAAAAGAACAAACCCTGACACATGCTGTCAGGGTTTTTCTGCTATACTTCCGGGGAAGAGGCAAAAACCATGTTAGACGGGAAAGGGGAAACAGGATGAGCAGACCCGCAACAAAAGCCGAGCTGCTGGCCGCGGCCGCCGGTAACTACGAGAAACTGACCTCGCTCATATCCGCTCTGACGGAGAAGGAGCTCAAAACGCCCTATGATTTTTCCGGCGACGGAAAGAGGAAGGAGGCGCACTGGAAGCGCGACAAAAACCTCCGGGACATTCTCATCCACCTCTACGAATGGCACCGGCTCCTGCTGGATTGGGTGCGTTCCCATCAGCGCGGGGAGGCGAAGCCGTTTATACCCGCGCCCTATAACTGGAAAACCTACGGGGAAATGAATGTGGCGTTTTGGAAAAAGCATCAGTCCACGCCGCCGGAGGAGGCCCGGCGTCTGCTGCAAAGCTCCCATGCCGAGATCATGGCGCTGGCGGATAGCTTTTCCGACGGGGAGCTTTTCTCCAAAGGAGTCTTTCCCTGGGTGGGCGGGAGCACTCTGGGTTCCTACTTTGTCAGCGTCACATCCAGCCACTACGACTGGGCCATGAAAAAGCTGAAAGCCCACAGAAAAAACTGCGCCGGTTCGTGAAACCGGACGGAAAGGGCGGCGGGCCGGAGACCCGCCGCCCTTTTGCACATTTGTCCTTTACTGCCCGGGGAAGAAGGAGTGGGTACCCCAGAGGACGCGGATGCCCCGCTCCTCCAGCCAGCGGGCGGACTCCGCCATGTGGGGGCAGACCGCGCCGGCATCCTTTTGATAGGCGCAGATGCCCACATGGACGGCCTCCACGCCCTCCCGGCAGAGCCGCTCCAGCTTCTCTATCATGCCTTCGTCCTCCGTGGGCGGGACGCCGCAGTGGCTGCAGCGCAGAAAAGCGCCCAGCTTCACCTCCTGGCCCGCCCAGCAGGCGAAGGCCTTGTCCTTCCCGTAAAAGCTGTTCAGGCAACCCACCCCCGCGCACACGTCGTTGGCGTTGAGACAGCAGAGAATGGCGATCTTCTTCATACTTCCCTCCTCATGTTTCCGGGAAAAAGATCACATGGAGCTTCCCGGTGGCCCTGTAGCGCTCCACCTCGCAGTCCACCTCGTAGACCGCCCGGATCAGCGCCGGGGTGAGGATCTCCTCGGGGGGACCGCTGGCGAACACCGCCCCGTCCTTCATCACATAGAGATAGTCGCAGTAGAGGGCGGCTATGTTCAGATCGTGGACGGCGGAGATCACGGTGCGGTGGAGGTTTTTCACGATGTTCATCAGCTGGAGCTGATACTTGATGTCCAGATGGTTGGTGGGCTCGTCGAGGATGAGACAGGGCGTCTGCTGGGCCAGAGCCCGGGCCAGAATGACCCGCTGCTGCTCCCCGCCGGAGAGGGTGGAAAAGCTGCGATCCCGGAACGCCGTCATGCCCACCGTCTCCAGCGCCTCGTCCACGATGCGGTAGTCCTCGGCGTTGTCCCGCTCCATGGCGCGTTTGTAGGGCGCCCGGCCCATCAGCACCACATCCCGGACGCCGAACTCAAAATTATAGTAGTTGTGCTGGGCCAATACCGACACGGACCGGGCGGACTGGCGGACTTTCATCCGGGAGAGGGGCTGCCCATCCAGGTACACGCCGCCCCCCGTGGGCTTCAGCACCCGGTAAATGCACTTGAGCAGGGTGCTCTTCCCGCTGCCGTTGGGGCCGATCACGCCCACAAAGCTGCCCTCGGGCGCTTCCAGATCCACGCCTTTGAGAATATCCACGCCGCCCAGGGCGGCCTGCACGCTTTTTGCTTCGATCTTCAATTCTCTCCGCCTCCGAATCCGTAACGCTTGCGGGCCATCAGGTAGATAAAGCACGGCGCGCCGATCATGGAGGTCAGGATGCCGATGGGCAGTTCCGTCCGATCCAGCAGCGTCCGGCAGGCCACATCCGCCCACAGCAGGAAGATGGCGCCCAGCAGCGCCGAAATGGGCACCAGCTTCTTGTGGTCGGTGCCGAAGAGCATCCGCACCACATGGGGCACCACCAGCCCCACAAAGCCGATGATCCCCGCGTTGAACACCGCAAAGCCGATGAGCAGGGACGCCACCAGCAGGTAGAGGATCCGCCAGCGGTGCAGGTCGGTACCCAGCGTGATGGCGGACTCATCCCCCAGCAGCATCAAATTCAGCGTCCTCTGCTGGGTCAGAAAGAACAGCGTGCAGCCCAGCGCGATGATCAGCATCCAGAGATTGGTCTCCCACTTTGCTCCCGCCAGACTTCCCATGGTCCAGCGTCCCACCGCCGCGATGGCATTGCTGCTGTTGTTCACCACATAGAGGATGAAGCTGGACGCGGCGCCGCAGATGGAGGAGACGGCGGTGCCGGAGAGGATGAGCTTGATGGAGGTGGCCTTTCCCCCCGCGTTGGCCAGGAGCATCACGCACAGCGAGGAGGCAAAGGCCCCCAGAAACGCCATGACCCCCACATAGTTCTCCCCCAGCGCCGCCCCCACGCCGAAAAGAATGGCCACCGTGGCGCCCAGAGAGGCGCCGGAGGAAACGCCCAGGATATACGGATCGGCCAGCGGGTTTTTGACGATGGCCTGCATGACCACGCCGGAGACGGCCAGTGCAGCCCCCACGCCCACAGCCAGCACCAGTCGGGGCAGGCGGATAAACCAGACGATGTCGCTGATGCTGCCCGAGCCGTGCGCCTCCGCGTCGCCGATGTGCAGCGTCTTGTAGAGGATCACCCTGTACACGTCCCCCACATCCAGCTCCACCGCGCCGAAAGTCACCGCCCAGAGCAGCGAGAAGATCAGCACGGCCAGCAGAAGCAAAACTGACAGAATGTAAATGGGTTTTCCCCGGAAAACCCCGTTTTTCAGATCCATAATGTGCCTCTTTGTCAACGCGCCGGGGCAGAAGGTGCTCCTCCGCCCCGGCAATAGTGTCTCCGCTCACTCTCCGCTCACTGGTACAGTTCGGGATACAGATGGGTGGACACGGCCAGCACGCCGTCCAGCGTGCGCAGGCCGCTGCAATAGATGCCGGAGAGGTTGATGGGGAAGACCCGTCCGTTCTTCACGGCGTCCAGACTGGAAAAGGCGGGGTTTTCGGTGATGAGCTTCACCACATGATCCCCGGCGTAGTCCACATCGCCCACGCTGTAGCCGTCGTACCAGACCATGAAGATGGCGTCGGGATTCAGCGCCACCAGATCCTCCGCGCCGATGTTGCCGTTTTCTCCATGCTTGCCTGCGATCAGCTCCGCGCCGCCGTGGATGGCCACGTTGCCGCCCAGCACGTCCTCACCGTAGACCCGGTAGGTGCCGCCCTCGTCCTCCAGCACCGCCGCGGTCAGCCGGGTCTTGTCTGCCAGGAACTCATCGATCTGCCGGAGCTCCGTGCGGATCTCCTCCACCAGTTCTTCCGCCCGCTCCTGCACATCAAAGATCTCGCCCAGCGTCAGGATATCCTGGCACTCGTGCTCCACGGTCTGGGGATTCTCCGCGGCGGGGCCGCGGCAGGCGCTGTTGAGCGCCATATAGGTGCCCACCTTTCTCGCGTGCCAGAAGTCCACATCGCCCAGTCGCTTGTCGGAGAAAGTGGAATACCAACCGGTGATAAAGTCGGGGCTCAGGGCTATGACCTCCTCCTTGGAGGGCATATGATCATAGTAATTGATCTTCGCAAATTCGTCCTGCAGGTCCTCTCTCACTTCTCCGTCCAGCCCGCAGGCCCCCACGATCCTGTCCGCCAGCCCCAGGGCCAGCAGGATCTCGATATTGTCCTGGTTCTGCGCCCAGACCCGCTCCGGCGCTTTCTCAAAGGTGTACTGCACCGGCTCCTTGGCGTAGTTGTAGGTGGTGATGGTCAAAGGGTAGACGGTGCGCTTGCCGGACGAGGCAGCGGGGGTCTCCGTTGCCGCGGGGGCGGCATCCGCGGGGATGGGAGTGGCTTCCACCGGGGCGGGGGCGCTCTCCCCCTTGCCGCCACAGCCGGAGAGCAGCGCCAGAAGCATTGTCAGCGCCAGAAGAATGGATACGGTCTTTTTCATGTTTTTCCCTCCAGGTATTTTTTCGGAAAAAAAGAAAGCCGCCGTATCTCTACGACGGGTATCCACATGACACCGTTCTCCCGGCGGGCCGGAAAGGCGCGGGAGCCGACGCTCCACCACGCGGCCTTCGGCCGGCCGGAAAAAACTGCAACGTGAGAATAACGATTCGTAGACTGCAAATCAGAGATTCCACATACAGGCAGGTCTCCTGGCTTCGTTCGTCGCCGCTCTCCCCTTCCCGACCCGTAGGCCAGTGAGTCAACCGAGAGCCGCTCCCGTACACAGTGACAGCATCGCGCCGGATTCACACCGGCTTCCCTTTTCACCCGTTTCGGCTCTCGCCGTCCCGGACACCTGTATGCTACGCAGCTTTATTCTTTTCCTTGCGTTTATCCTACCATAGTCGCAGTATGATGTCAATTCCGCAGAGGATTTTTGCGGAAAACTGTCCCTTTTTGACCCCCTCGGCAAAGCGGGCGCGCAAAAAAGCCGGGACAAGCAAATCGCTTGTCCCGGCCTGGCACGCCGTGAGGGATTCGAACCCCCGGCCTTCTGGTCCGTAGCCAGACGCTCTATCCAGCTGAGCTAACGGCGCATTTCTCAGCGCTCAGATAGAATAGCACAGCCTTTTCGAAAATGCAAGGGGTTTTGAAAATTTTTTCCGTTTTTCTTTCCGCCCGGATGCAAAAGGGGCCGGAGGCGTGCCCCCGGCCCTTTTGCGTCCGTCACTTCAGCATATCGCTCACATTGTCGATCACGCTGCCCATGTTCTTCAGCGCGCGGCCCACGGTGCTCTTGCGGCTGCGGGGCGAGATCAGCATACCCAGCGCGCTGCCGGCCACGATGCCGATCCCCATGCCGCTGATAAAATTGTTCCTGTTCATGGTGTTCATAGATGAGACCTCCCGTATGAAATTACGGGCATAGTATGTCTCAATGGCAGCGGAAACAGTACCATTCCTCCTGGCAATACTTACCGTCCACGGTAAAGCCGTTGGCCTCCAGCGCCTCCAGCACCTCCTGCTGCCGTCCCTCAATGATGCCGCTGACCACCAGCGCGGCGCCCTCCGCCATAAAGCGGCGAACGATGCCCGCCAGGGGGATGATCACGTCCGCGACGATGTTGGCCAGCACCAGATCGAACCCGCCGCCCAGAAAGCGGCGCATCCCCTCGTCGGTGAGCACGTCTCCGGCGTAGACCCGGAAACGCTCCGGCCCGATGCCGTTGAGCGCAGCGTTGGAGAGGGCCACCTCCGGGGCCTTGGGGTCGATGTCGCAGCCCACGGCCTCCTGACAGCCCAGCAGCAGCGCCCCGATGGCCAGTATGCCGCTGCCGCAGCCCAGATCCAGCACCCGCTTGCCCGCGCCCGCCAGCTCCTCCAGCGTCTCCAGGCACATCCTCGTGGTGGCGTGGCTGCCGGTGCCGAAGATCAGCCCCGGATCCAGACGCAGCGGAGTTCTCCCGTCCGCGGGCGCCTCCTCCCACTCGGGCACCACCACCAGCTTCCCGCCGATGGGGATGGGCTTGTAGTATTCCTTCCAGTTGTTCTCCCAGTCCTCGTCCCGGATGAGTTTCACGGCCACCTCGTAGCCCGCACCGCGCACCCGCGCCAGGGTGGCCTCGCCCTCCCCGTCGTTGCTCAGCCAGAATTTCACCCGGCTTACCCCCGTGAAGCGCTGCTCCAGCTCCTCGTCCACATAGTCCCAGTACTGGCGGTTATTCTCCAGAAAGTTTCTGAAGTCCTCCTCGTTTTCCACGCTCATGCCGCCCACGCCCAGTTCCTCCAGCGCGCAGCAGAGCCCGTCCGTGTCGCCGCCGCAGTTGACGGTGCATTCCATCCATTCCATAAAAGCTCACCTCTTTCCCGCAGTTTATGCGAAGCGGCCCCGCCTGTCAAGGGCGGATCGCCGCAGCATCCGAAAAGACTTGCTATCGGGGCGAAAATCTGCTATCATTATCTCTTAATAATAAAAATGATATAAGAGGGCATAATGAAATACAAAAATTGGAAGGTGCCGTCCGCGCCTCCCGTGGTTCCCCGTTCTCTGGAACAGGCTGTGGGCTCCCGTCTGCTGGCCGCCATTCTGCACCTGCGGGGACTGGGAGGGCTGGACGACGCAGAGAGCTTCCTTTTGGGAGGCATGGAGACTCTGCACGACCCCTGCACCCTGACGGACATACTGCCGGCCATCCAGCGCATCACCCGGGCCATCGACCGCGCCGAGCACGTGGCGGTCTACGGCGACTACGATGTGGACGGCATCACCTCCGCCTGTCTGCTCACCGACTATCTCCGCAGCCGGGGCCTCCGCTGTGAGACCTATATCCCCGACCGGCTGGGGGAGGGCTACGGGCTCAACACCGGCGCCCTGGAGAAGCTCCGCGACATGGGCGTGACGCTGGTCATCACCGTGGACTGCGGGGTCACCAGTCTGGAGGAGACCGCCTACGCGGACTCCCTGGGCATCGATATGATCATCACCGACCACCACGAGTGCCGGGAGGAACTGCCCGACGCGGTGGCGGTGGTGGACCCCAAGCGCCCCGACTGTCCCTATCCGGGCACGGGGCTGGCCGGCGTGGGCGTGGCTTTCAAGCTGGTGTGCGCGCTGGAGGGGAACACGGAAACCATGCTGGAGCGCTACGGGGATCTGCTGGCGGTGGGCACCGTGGCGGATGTGATGCCCGTGACGGGGGAAAACCGCTACATGATCCGCCGGGGGCTGGAGAAGCTCAACTCCGGCGCCTGCCAACCGGGTCTGGCTGCGCTGATGCAGGAGACCGGCGTGGGAGACAAGCGCCTCACCGCCTCCACCATCGGCTACTCCCTGGCCCCGCGGATCAACGCCGCCGGGCGGCTGGGGGACACTCAGGCCGCCGTGGAGCTGCTGCAGACCTCCTCCCGCCGCCGGGCAGAGGAGCTGGCCAGGGAGCTGTGCGAGAAGAACCGGGAGCGGCAAAATCTCGAAATGGCCATCTGGAAGCAGGCCGCGGACATGATGGCCGGGCACACCCCCGCCGGGCCCATCGTGCTGGCCGGGCAGGACTGGCATCCGGGGGTCATCGGCATCGTGGCCTCCCGCCTCACCGATGCCTACTCCCTGCCGGCCATTATGATCTGTCTCGACGGGGACAAGGGCAAGGGCTCCTGCCGGAGCGTGGGGGGCTTCAACCTCTACGAGGCGCTCACCGCCTGTCAGGACTGTCTGGAGGGTTTCGGCGGCCACGCTATGGCGGCGGGCCTCACCATCCGTGCGGACAGAGTGGACGAGCTGCGGGAGCGGCTGGGGGAATACTACCTCACCCACCACTCGGATTACGTCCCCGCCCTGGAGGCGGATCTTCTGGTGGACGACCCGGCGCTGCTGGATATGGCCTGTGTGGAGTCGCTGGACTCGCTGGAACCCTGCGGCAGCGGCAACCCCCGGCCCCTGCTCTACATGGAAAACGCCACGCTGGACACTCTCTCCCCCATCGGCGGGGGCAAGCATCTGCGGATGCGGCTGCTGCACATGGGGCAGAGCTACGACGCAGTTTTCTTCTCGCAGACCCTCAGGGAGCTGGGAGCCACGGTGGGACAGAAGGTGGATCTCATCTTCTCCCCCCAGATCAACGAGTTCCGCTCCAGACGGAGCGTGCAGCTGGTGATCACTGATCTCCGTCTGCATGGCCGGAGAAGCGCCACATAGGACAGAGAATCATACATCTTACCTTTATATAAATTATCACGGGAAAACCGAGAGACAGGATGGGTACCCCGGGGAGCACACCCCGGGGTGAGTCCCTTTTTGGGAGGCAGCAGGAAATGCAGGAAGTGCGGGAAAAGGAAAAAGATACGGCTGTGGAAAACGCCGCCCCGGAAAGCGGCAGTCCTTCCGTCCAGGCCGTCCAGGCAAAACCGAACGAGGCCCCCCCGGCCCCGGGCGCCCCTTCCGCCACGGAGGCGGACGAGGCGGCGGCGAAGGACGCAGCGCTCATTCAGGAGGCCTACGGGCAGTTGGCCAACGCCATTTGGGAGCGGCACCCGGGCATGGATCTCAGCCGCATCCACGCGGCCTATGAGGTGGCCGTCAAGGCTCATAAAGGCCAGCGGCGGAAGCAGGGCACGCCCTATGTGACCCACAGCATCGCCGCCGCCCAGATCTGCGCGGAGATCGGGCTGGACGAGGACAGCATCGTCTCGGCGCTGCTCCACGACTGCATCGAGGACACCGCCATGACCCACGAGGACATCGCCCGGCAGTTCGGCGTCTCCGTGGCGGACATTGTGGAGGGCGTCACCAAGCTGACGCGGGTGCAGTTCACCAGCCGCGAGGACGAGCAGATGGAAAATCTGCGCAAGATGCTCATGGCCATGGCCAAGGACATCCGCGTGATCCTCATCAAGCTGGCCGACCGGCTGCACAATATGCGCACCATGGACTTTCAGTCCGAGGACAAGCGCCTCATCAAGTCCCTGGAGACCATGGAGATCTACGCCCCCATCGCCCACCGGCTGGGTATGCAGAAGTTCAAGCTGGAACTGGAGGATCTCTCGCTGAAGTATCTGGATCCCGTGGGGTACAAGGAGATCCTCGACTACCTCTCCGAGCGCTGCCTCGCGCTGGACTCCTTTATGCAAACAGTCCGGACGGACATCACCCGCCGTCTGGAGGAAAACGGCATCCACGCCACCGTCCAGAGCCGGGTGAAGCACATTTACAGCATCTACCGGAAGATGTTCGCCCAGGAGCGGGATGTCAGCGAGATCATGGACATCTGCGCTTTCCGGGTCATCGTGGACAACATCACCGAGTGCTACAATGTGCTCGGCCAGATCCACGATATGTACCGGCCCGTGCCCGGCCGCTTCAAGGACTACGCCGCCACCCCCAAGCCCAACGGCTACCAGAGCGTCCACACCACCGTCATCGGCGAGGAGGGCATCCCCTTCGAGGTGCAGATCCGCACCTGGGAGATGCACGCCGTGGCCGAGTACGGCGTAGCCGCCCACTGGAAGTACAAGAGCGGCGAGCAGGGGGTCAAAGCCGGGGACGAGGAGAAGTTCGCGTGGGTGCGCCGGCTGCTGGAGGCCCAGCAGGACAGCGACGCCACCGACTTCGTCCACGGACTGCGCATGGACCTCTTCGACGACGAGGTCTTCGTGTTCACGCCCCAGGGCGATGTGATTAACCTCCCCGCCGGCGCCACGCCCATCGACTTTGCCTACTCCATCCACTCCGCCGTGGGCAACACCATGACCGGAGCCAAGGTCAACGGGCGCATCGTGCCCTTTGACTACGAGCTGCAAAACGGCGAGATCGTCACCATCATCACCTCCAAAAACGCCCCCGGCCCCTCCCGGGACTGGATCAAGCTGGCCCGCTCCAACGCCGCCCGCACCAAGATCCGCCAGTGGTTCAAGAAGGAGCGGCGGGAGGAGAATATCCAGCAGGGCAAGGAGATGTTCGAATCGGAGCTGCGCCATCTGGGGCTCACCCCCGCCTATCTGAACGACGAGGACATCGTTGCTCAGGCTCTCAAGCGCCTCTCCTTCTCCAGTCTGGACGATCTGTACGCCGCCATCGGCTACGGCGGCCTCACCACCACCCGGGCCGTGAACCGCTTCAGGGACGAGGTGGCCCGCGCCACCCAGCAGCAGGAGCACCGCTCCGCCCTCGACAAGCTCAACGAGGCCGCCGAGCGGCGCACCGAGCGGAATGTGAAGGCCATGCAGGGCGTGCTGGTGGAGGGCATCGACAACTGTCTGATCCGCTTTTCCCGCTGCTGTACCCCGGTGCCCGGGGACAGCATTGTGGGCTTTATCACCCGGGGCGAGGGCATCTCCATCCACCGCAGCGACTGCCCCAACTATCTCAACGCCCTGCGCAACGAGCAGGAGCGTGCCCGCTGGATCCCCGTGGAATGGGCCGAGCACACCCTCGAGAGCTATGTGACCAGCCTGCGCCTTACCGCCGAGGACCGCAACGGCCTCGTCATGGATGTGGCCACGGTGCTCAACGCCCTGAACGCTAAGGTGCACAGTCTCAACGCACGCTCCCGGCAGGGCCGGGCCCTGGTGAACATCACCATCGAGATCAAAAATCTCGCAGGGCTCAACCAGATCGTCAACCGCCTCCGGGGCATCCGGGGGGTCATCGAAGTACAGAGAGGAGGCGAGTGAGATGCGCGCCATCGTCACGCGGGTCAACGGCGCCCGCGTCACCGTCACCGGCAGCGGGGAGCTGCTGGGAAAATGCGGCAGAGGTTTCCTGGTGCTGCTGGGCGTCCACACGGACGACACCGCCGCCGAGGCCGACAGGATCGCCGACAAAATCTGCGGCCTGCGGGTCTTTGAAGACGAAAACGGCAAGATGAATGTCTCCCCCGGGGACGCAGGGGCGGAGATGCTCATCGTGAGCCAGTTCACCCTCTGGGCGGACTGCCGCAGCCGCCGCCCCGGCTTCACCCGGGCCGCCCGGCCGGACACGGCCATCCCCCTCTACGAGCGGGTCATCGAGCAGTGCCGCAGCCGGGGCTTCCATGTGGAGACCGGCCGCTTTGGGGAGGATATGCAGGTGGAGAGCGTCAACGACGGCCCCGTCACCATATTTCTGGATACAAAGGAGCTGTAACCATGCATGTGAAAACGCTGGAAGTCGGTTATCTGATGACCAACTGCTATGTGGTCGCCGACGAGGAGAGCCGGGAGTGCGCCGTGCTGGACCCCGGCGGAGATCCCTACGCCATCGCGGACTACCTGGAGGAGCACAAACTGAAGTTCCGGGCCGTGCTGGTGACCCACGGCCACTTTGACCATGTGATGGGCGTGGAGGGTCTGATGGAGTTCGTGGACGGACCGCTCTATATGAGCCGCCTCGATCTGGACAAGGACATCGGCAACGGCTCGTTCCTCTTCTCCCCTCCGGAGAACACCGTCTTTGTGGGCCACGGTGACACCGTGGAGGTGGGCAAGCTGCGCTTTGAGGTGATCGGCTGTCCGGGGCACACCCCGGGGGGACTTGCCTACCGCATCGAGGACTGCCTCTTCACCGGCGACACCCTCTTCCGTCTGAGCGTGGGGCGCAGCGACTTCCCCGCCAGCGACGAGAAGGCCCTCCGCCGCTCCCTCGCCCGGCTCGCCGCGCTGGAGGGGGATTACGACGTCTACCCCGGCCACGGCCGGGCCACCACGCTGGAGTACGAGCGGCGCTTCAACCCCTATCTGTGAGAAGATTTACAAAAGTTACAGTAGCGGGGGGGGGGCCCAATAACCCCCCCGGGGGGGGGGGCGCGCCCCCCCGGGGTTGAGGTTATGTGTTACTGTTGCCGGTCAAAT
>JAQXJT010000014.1 GCA_029009095.1 bacterium | reverse complement strand
TCCTCCCCGGTGCGGATCCTCCGGGACGAGAGCGGCCAGTCCAACCTGCGGGGCGTCTTTCCCTGCGGCGAGGGCGCGGGCTACGCCGGGGGCATCCTCTCCGCCGCCGTGGACGGCATCCGTCAGGCGGAGAAGGCCATGGCGCGGTGGATGTAAGATTTTTCCGCTGTTTTCCCGGGAAAAGCGGCGCATACTGTGATAGCAGGCGCCGCCTCGCGAAGCGTCCTCGAAGATAGATCGCGCCAACAAAAATCCCCCCACATCCGTGGGGGGATTTTTGCCTGGGAAGCGGGCGCTCACGCCCGGTTCTGCCACTGCTCGAAGCGGACTTTGAGGCCCAGACGGAAGCAGATCAGCACGCTGGCCACCGCGCCAACGGCGGCCTGGAGGCACTGGTAAGGGAGCTTGAGCCAGGCGGCGGCGGGGGTGGCGTAGATAAAAGCCCGGCCCAGCGAGTAGCCCACCACCATGATGACGGCGCCCAGCGTCACGCCCACGATGGCGCTGCGGAGGGGGCGGCGCGCCCCGGCGCGGCAGCAGAGGCTGATGACCACCGCCTGCAGGCCGTGGGTGACCAGGGAGACGAACATGGGCACGGGGTAGAAGATCAGATCGCCCAGGAAAGCGCCCACCCCGCCCACCATAAAGGCCCAGAAGGGCGGCAGCAGCAGCGCGGCGGTGTCGATGACCACATCATTCAAATAGAGATGCCCTCCGGGCACCGGCAGCCCGAAGGAGCTGAGCAGTACATTGACGGCCATCAGCAGGGCCGAGGCGGTGAGCAAACGCAGGGATGTTTTCCGGTTCAAGGGGAATTCCTCCTTTACAAAGGTCGTTTCGCCCACTATAATATAAAGTCAGTTGTCAGAAAAAGTGCCAGTTTGTGAAAAAATAGTATGACCAGATGAAATATACCATTCAAAAAGAGAAAGGCCGTCCCGCCTACTGGCAGCTCTATGCCCAGCTCCGGGACGACATCACCGCAGGGCGATACCCGCCGGGGAGCCGCCTGCCCTCCAAGCGGCAGCTGTGCATGGAGCTGGGCATCAGCGTCATCACCGCCGAGCACGCCTACTCCCTGCTGTGCGAGGAGGGCTATGCCGAGCCCCGGCAGCGCAGCGGCTACTACGCGCTGAACATGCAGGGGGGCTGCCGTCCCGCGGATGTGCGGCGGGAGACGCACCGGGGCGGCAGCGGGGAGTACGGGGAGTTCCCCTTCCCCTTTTCGGTGCTCAGCCGGGCCATGCGCCGCACCATCTCCGAGTGGCAGGAGCGGCTCATGGAGCGCTCGCCCAACAACGGCTGCGAGGAGCTGCGGGAGGCGCTGCGGGACTATCTGCTGCGCAGCCGGGACATCGCCGTGACCCCGGAGCAGATCGTGGTGGGCTCCGGGGCGGAGTATCTCTACTCGCTGGTGGCGCAGCTGCTGGGGCGGGAGAGCGTGATCGCGCTGGAGGAACCCTCCTACAGCCCCATCCGGCAGGTCTACGAGGCCCAGGGCATCCGCTGCGAGGGGCTGGCGCTGGGGGAGGACGGCATCCCCGACGGGGAGCTGGAGCGGGCCACGGGCCGGGTGCTCCATGTGACGCCCTACCACAGCTTTCCCAGCGGCGTCACCGCCTCCATGGAGCGGCGCGGGGCCTATCTGCGCTGGACCCGGGAGCGGCAGGGCATCCTGGTGGAGGACGACTTCGACTCGGAGTTCACCCTCTCCCGCCGGGCCGAGCCGACGGTGTTCTCCCTGTCCCCGGAGGAGGGCGTGATCTATCTCAACTCCTTCTCCCGCACCATCGGCCCGGGACTGCGGGTGGGCTATATGCTGCTGCCGCCGCCGCTGCTGGAGCGCTACGGGGAGAAACTGGGGTTTTACAGTTGTACGGTGCCGGTGTTCGAGCAGCTGCTGCTGGCGGAACTGCTCAACAGCGGGGATTTTGAGAGACATATCAACCGGGTGCGCCGCCAACTGCGGCGCTCTCCGGAGGAACGACAGGAGGAGACGGCATGATCTACGATATTCTCATTGTGGGCGGCGGCCCGGCGGGACTGACGGCGGCCATCTACGGCAGGCGCAGCGGCAGGAGCGTGCTCATTCTCGAAAAGGAGGGCTACGGCGGCCAGATCGCCTACTCCCCCCGGGTGGAGAACTACCCCGGGGTGGGCAGCGTCTCCGGCATGACCCTCTCCGAGGAGATGCTGGGGCAGGCCCTGGGACAGGGCGCGGACACGGATGTGGGCACGGTGACGGGGCTCCGCCGGGACGCGGACGGGATCTGGACGGCGGAGACCGGGGAGGGGGAGCGCTTTATGGCGAGGAGCGTCATCCTCGCGGTGGGGGCCGCCCACCGGCGGCTGCACCTCCCCGGGGAGGAGGAGCTGCTGGGCCGGGGCGTGTCCTACTGCGCGGTCTGCGACGGGGACTTCTATAAGGGACAGGAAGTGGCCGTGGCCGGAGGCGGGGACACGGCGCTGCAGGAGGCGCTGCTGCTGGCGGAGATCTGCAGCCGGGTGACGGTGATCCACCGGCGGGAGCAGTTCCGGGGAGAGGCGGCGCTGCTGCGGCGGCTGCGGGAGCGGGAGAATGTGGACTTCTGCACACCCTACACCATCGAAGCCCTCCACGAAAGCGGGGGGCAGCTCTCCTCTTTGACGCTGCGCCGCGCCACGGACGGAGAGCCGAGGGAGCTGGCGGCGGCCGCGCTCTTTGTGTGCTACGGCCAGACGCCCGCCACAGAGCCCTTCGCCGCTCTGCTGCCCCTCTCGGAGGGCTATGCTGACTGCGGAGAGGACGGCGTCACCGGGCAGGCGGGGCTTTTCGTGGCCGGGGACTGCCGGAAGAAGGCCGTGCGGCAGCTGACCACGGCGGTGGGCGACGGGGCCAACGCGGCCCTCTCCGCCGTGCGCTATCTGGAGGCATGGGCATGAGCGGGAACAGGGAACCACTGGAGATCGAAAGGAAATTCCTCATTTCCATGCCCGACCGGGCGCGGCTGGACGCTGAGGCCCGGGAAAAGTGGAAGATACGGCAGGTTTATCTCAGCGGCAGGCCCGAGCAGGGGAGCCGCCGGGTGCGGCGGGTGCGCTGCGGCGGCGCGGAGCACTGGTATTACTCCGAGAAGATCCGCCTGAGCGACATGACGCGCATCGAACGGGAGCGGGAGATCACGGCGGAGGAGGCCGAAACGCTGCTGGAGGAACGGGACGCTGCCAAGCGCCCCATCGAAAAGACCCGCTGGCGCATCCCCTACGGCGGGAGGCTGCTGGAGGTGGATGTGTTCCCCTTCTGGAAGCGTCAGGCCTTTTGCGAGGTAGAGCTGCCCGGGGAGGACGCGGACTACGCCCTGCCGCCCTACCTGCGTGTGCTGCGGGAGGTGAGCGGGGAGCACCGCTACGACAACAACAATCTGGCGCGGGAGATCCCCGCAGAGGAGGCGGAGGAAGATGCATGACGAGCTGACGGCGGTGGACATCAGGAAGATGCAGGAGGAGATCGACTACCGGGAGAATGTGCTGATGCCCCAGATCATCCGGGAGGTGCAGCGGGCCCGGGGCTTCGGCGATCTCAGCGAAAACTATGAATACAAGGCCGCCAAGGACGAGCAGCGGCGCAACCGCAGCCGCATCCGCTATCTCAAGCAGATGGTAGCCTCCGCTGTGGTCATCGAGGATCACTCCCAAAGCGGCGAGATCGGCCTCTTTGACAGGGTGAAGCTCCACATGGAGGATGAGGATGAGGACATGGACATCCGCTTGGTGACCACCCTGCGGCAAAATCCTCTGAAAGGGCTCATCAGCAAGGAATCCCCACTGGGTCAGGCACTGCTGGGCCACCGTGCCGGGGAACGGGTCTATGTGAAGATCTCCGGGGAGGAGGGCTACTGGTGCTCCATCCTCTCTGTGGAGAAAGGGGAGGACGACGAAAACCTTGAGATCAGCCGCTACTGAGAAGGGCGGCTGAGCGGAAAAGCGGCCCTGGCCAGGCGGGCGGAGGAGAAGACGGCGAAACGAAACACACACGGGAGACTGTTCCCCGCCGCCGCGCCGGCGTCCGTTGCGCCTTTGTACGGGCTTTTTTGGCGGTAGGGCTGGATTTTTCGGGGAAACGCGGTATAATGGGGCAAAACCAGGAAAGGAAAGGTACGATATGACGGACACTATGGAAAAGATCACGGGCATGACGGACGAGATGCTGGAAAAGCTGGAGCGTCTGGTGAAGCACAACTCCCAGCGGGGCGAGCCCGCCGAGGGAAAGCCCTTCGGCGAGGGTCCTGCCGCGGCGCTGGCGGAGGGGCTGGCCATCGCGGAGGAGATGGGCTTTGCCACCGTGAATATGGATAACTACTGCGGCTACGCGGAGATGGGCGAGGGGAAGGACATCATCGGCATCGCCGCCCATCTGGACATCGTGCCTGCGGGCGAGGGCTGGAACACCGACCCCTTTACCCTTTGCCGGGAGGGCGACACGGTCTACGGCCGGGGCGTCAGCGACGACAAGGGCGCGGTGATCGCCTCCCTTTACGCCATGCAGCTGGTGCGTGAGAGCGGCGTGCCCCTCACCAAGAGGGTGCGGCTGATCATGGGCTGCGCCGAGGAGACCGGCAGCGAGTGTATGCGCCACTATATGGCCAACGCCGAGCCCGTCACCTGCGGTTTCACCCCCGACGGCAACTTCCCCGGCATCCACGGGGAAAAGGGCGGCATGTCCATGCTGGCCCGCAGCAAGCGCACCAGGATCCTCAGCATGGACGGCGGCTTCGTGTCCAACGCCGTCTGCAACCGCTGCGTCACCCGGGTATCCGCCGGGGATGTGGACGGGGAAAAGCTGAAAGAGGCTCTCGCCGCCACGGCGCTCCGCTCCTTCTCCGTCACCGAGGCCGACGGCGTGCTCACCATCGAGACGGTGGGCGTGGCCGCCCACGCCAGCACCCCGCTGCTGGGCGTGAACGCCGCGGGCTGCACCATGGCCGCGCTGGCCGCTGCCGGGATGGAGGACGACTTCGTGGCGTTCTACAACAGCCACATCGGCACCGCCTGCGACGGCTCCGGCGTGGGGCTGAAGCTCAGCGACGAGTACGGCGAGCTGACCATGAACAACGGCATCGTCAAGACCGAGGACGGCGTGATCACCTGCACGTTGGACATCCGCACCCCCGTGACCTTCAGCGAGGAGCAGCTCCGCGCCGCCTGCCGGGGCAAGCTGGAGGATGAGGGCGGCTGCATCGAGATCCTCCATGTGGGCAAGCCCCTCTTCTACCCCAGAGACTCCCGGCTGGTGCAGGATCTCTACCAGGCCTATGTACAGGTCACCGGCGATACGGAGACCCAGCCCATGGTCATCGGCGGCGGCACCTATGCCAAGGCCGTTCCGGGCATCATCGCCTTCGGCTGCGCCTTCCCGGGCCGGGACAACCACATCCACGATGCCAACGAGTCCCTCAGCATCCCCGAATTGCAGCAGCAGGTGGCCATCTACGCCCAGGCCATCCTCAATATGCTCCAGAGCTGAGAGCAGCATTTTCCCGCAGCAAACTAACCACAGCCGCCGGATAGAGGCGGGTGTCCGTAACACAGAAATCCTGTGGATTTACGGCACTGATCTTGCCGGGCCGGTAACATGAAAAACAGGCAAAAGACGCGACCATGAAAGTCGCGTCTTTTGCCTGTTTTACTGTTTTACGAACATCCCGACAAGGGTGGCGGCCGGGTTTGTTTGTTGCGTCTCAAAAAGCCCACTCGCCGTGGCGGAAGATGGGAACGCACTGTCCATCCTCGGTATAGCCGTCGATGTCCATGCTCTCGCAGCCGATCATGAAATCCTCGTGGATGAGGGAGTCGTTGATGCCGATCTCCTGCAGCTCCGCCTTGCTGTACTTCTCGTAGCCCGGGTAGCACTCATTGAAGCCCGCGCCCAGCGCCAGGTGGCAGGAGGCGTTTTCATCGTAGAGCGTGGAGTAGAACAGCAGCCCGGACTGACTGATGGGGGAGGAGGCGGGGATCAGCGCGCACTCGCCCAGCATGGCGGCGTTGGGGTCCATGGCGATGGCGGCTTTCAGCAGTTCCTCGTTGCGCCCGGCGTGCACCTCCACGGCCCGGCCGCCCTCGAAGCGGACGGAGAAGTCCTCAATGAGCTGGCCCATGTAGGAGAGGGGACGGGTGGCGTAGACGATGCCCTCGGCCTCCCCGGCCTTGGGAGAGGTGAACACCTCCTCGGAGGGGATGTTGGGGTTGAACTCCACGCCGCTCCGGGTCTTTTCGCTGCCGCCGGCAAAGACCGCCCCGGGGATGAGCCCCACGGTCAGGTCGGTGCCGTTAGCGGCGGTGTAGTGGAGCTTCCGCAGCTTCAGAGCGTTCAGGTGGTCGCAGCGGGCGCGGAGGTCGGCGTTGTGCTCCGTCCAGTTGGCGACGGCGTCTCCCTCGGCGCGGGAGACGCGGAGAATGTCCCGCCAGAGCTGCTCCACCGCCTGGCTCTTCCGCAGGTGGGGGTACATCTTCTTGGCCCAGGCCTCCCCGGGCACCCCGGCGATGCACCACTGGTACTTGTTCTCCATGGCGTCCCGGTAGGGCTTGGCCACGAGACTTTTGGCCTGGATGGCCTTCATGTACTTCTTCTGGTTGATGCCCTTCAGCCCGTCGGGGTCCTCGGACTCCAGATGGATCATCACCGGCAGAGTGTCCCGGCGGTGGGTCAGGCGGGCGAGCTCCCAATCCTCCGTCTTGCAGAGGGTCTTTTCCTTCTGGTAGCGGACGTGCAGCCGTGCCAGGGCGTCGTAGTTCCACTCCACCATGACCTTGCCGGCCCCGGCGCGGTAGCACTCCTCCACCAGCATCTGCACGAACTCGGGCTGGTCCAGCCCCGCACGGATGACGACCTCCTGCCCCTTTTGTATGTTGCCGCCCTTCCGGGCGATGAGCGCGGCGTAATTGCGCAGCTCGCTCTTCTTCATAACGCGTATCTCCTTCCATAAAAAACCGTATAAGAAGATTATATCGCAAAATCGCCGTTTTGCAAGCCGTAGAAGCTTTTTGACGGGAAAAGATGCTTTTTTTACATGCTTTTTATGCAAATGACGAAAGAAAAATCATTGACCCGGAAGATAATCTTTTGTATAATAAAGGGACAATGCATGGAATTGCTAAAGTATCACGTGCGCGGGGCAGAACTCTCCGCCTTGTTTTTTTACGGGGCCGCAGCTTTTCCCGGGGGACCGTCCAAGCCTCCCAAACGCCGTGAGGACAAAGGAGACAGGCAAAATATGGGAGATATGAGCAAATACATCGTCAAGCGTGTGCTGATGGGACTGCTGAGCATCTTCGTGGTGGCCACGCTGACGTTTTTTCTGATGAATCTGGTGCCCGGCGGCCCCTTTGTGGCGGAAAAATCCATCTCCAAGGCCGCCCAGGAGGCGCTGGCGGCCAAGTACGGTCTGGATAAGCCTCTGGGACAGCAGTACATCACCTACATCACCGATTTTCTCAAAGGGGATATGGGTCTGAGCCTGCGGCAGCGGGGACGCACCGTGGCGGATATCATCTTCTCCAAGTTCCCCGTGTCCGCCAAGCTGGCGGGCATCGCCGTGGCGGTGGCGCTCTGTCTGGGGATCCCGCTGGGCTGTATCAGCGCCTACACCCGCGGCAAGCTGACCGATAACATCATCATCGTGCTGGGCACCTGCGGTATTGCCATCCCCAGCTTTATCACCAGCGTGCTGCTGCTCTACGGCTTCGGCGTGAAGCTGAATGTACTGCCCACAGTGGGACTGAACGAGTGGCAGGCCTACATTATGCCGGTGACGGCCCTGAGCATCTATCCCACCGCCTACATCACCCGGCTGATGCGCTCGAGCCTGCTGGACGTGATGGGGCAGGACTACATACGCACCGCCAAGGCCAAGGGCGTGTCCTCGTTCCTGATCCTCTTCAAGCACGCCCTGCGCAACGCCATTCTGCCCATCGTCACCTATGTGGGCCCCATGCTGGCCTATCTGATGACAGGCTCCTTCGTGGTGGAGAAGATCTTCACCATCCCCGGGCTGGGGCGTGAGTTCGTCTCCGCCATCACCAACCGGGACTACACCATGGTCATGGGCACCACCATCGTGCTGGCCACGCTGGTGATCACCGCCAACGTGATCGTGGACATTCTCTACAAGATCATCGACCCGCGCATCAAGCTGAAGTAAGGAGGAGAGAGAATGACTGTCAAAAGAAATCCCCTCAGCCTCCAGCTGAAAGCCGAGGACTTCATGCCCGCCACCAACGAGGAAAAGACCAGTCTGGTGATCATGCGGGAGAGCGTCAACTTCTGGAAGGACGGCCTGCGCCGGCTGCGGAAAAACAAGATCGCCATGGTGAGCCTGTTCTTCATCCTGCTCATCGTGGTTTTCGCCTACATCCTGCCCTCCTTCTGGCCCTATACCTACGAGCAGCAGGTGAAGTACAGCGAAAATCTCGCCCCCTTTACCTACAGCGAAAAGGAGCTGGCCCGGATCGAGGCGGGGGAGAAGATCTTCCCCCACATCTGCGGCACCGATAAGCTGGGACGCGACTACGCGGTGAGGCTGATGATGGGCACCCGCATCAGCCTCACGGTCGGGTTGATGTGCGCGGCGCTGGTGCTGCTCATCGGCGCTACCTACGGCGCCGTGGCGGCCTTTGCCGGAGGCTGGGTGGACATCATCATGATGCGTATTACCGATGTCATGTACACCATTCCGGACATTCTCCTGATCATTCTGCTCTCCATGATCATCCGCGACCCGCTCAAGGAGCTGTCCACCCGGGAGGGCTTCCTCTGGATGCAGAAGGTGGGCCCCAACATGATCGCCATTTTCATCGTGTTCGCCCTGCTCTACTGGGTGAGCATGGCCCGTATCACCCGTTCCCAGGTGCTGGTGCTCAAGGAGTCGGAGTATGTCACCGCCGCCAGGGCGCTGGGCGCCAGAAACAGCCGCATCATCAAAAAGCACCTGCTCACCAACTGCATCGGCACCCTGATCGTCACCACCACCCTCCAGATCCCCTCCGCCATCTTCACGGAGAGCTACCTGAGCTTCCTGGGTCTGGGCGTGGCGGCTCCCATGCCCTCTCTGGGCTCTCTGGCCACCGACGCGGTGAAGGGCATGAATACCTATCCCCACCTGCTGCTGCTGCCGGCGGTGATCATCAGCGTGGTCATTCTGGCCTTTAACCTCTTTGGCGACGGGCTGCGGGACGCTTTCGATCCCAAGCTGAAAAACTGAGGAGGAGAGAGAACATGGCAGAAACAATTCTCGAGATCAAAGACGAATACCTCTCCTTCTTCACCCCTGCCGGGGAGGTCAAGGCCCTCAACGGCGTGTCCTTCTCCATGGAGGAGGGCGAGGTGCTGGGCATCGTGGGCGAGAGCGGCTCGGGCAAGAGCGTGACCGCCTACTCCATCATGGGTCTCACCGCCTATCCCGGCCGTCTGGTGGGCGGCAGCATCCGCTTCAACGGACACCAGGTGGATCAGATGACGGAGAAGGAGTTCTGCAAGATGCGGGGCAACGAGGTCTCCATCATCTTCCAGGACCCCATGACCAGTCTGAACCCTGTTTATACCATCGGCAACCAGATCGAGGAGGCCCTGCGCACCCACACCGACAAGGACAAGAAACAGATCCACGACCGGGCCAGAGAACTGCTGGAGCTGGTGGGCATCAACGAGCCGGACAAGCGTCTCAAGCAGTACCCCCACGAGCTCTCCGGCGGTATGCGCCAGCGGGTGATGATCGCCATCGCCCTGGCCTGCGAGCCCAAGCTGCTCATCGCCGACGAGCCCACCACCGCCCTGGACGTGACCATCCAGGCGCAGATCCTGGAGCTGATGAAGAGCCTGCAGGAGAAGCTGGGCATGAGCATCATCATGATCACCCACGATCTGGGCGTGGTGGCCAGCATGTGCGAGAAGATCGCCGTCATGTACGCCGGGCACATCGTGGAGTACGGCACTGCCGACGAGATCTTCTATCAGCCCAGCCACGAATACACCAAGGGACTGATCCAGTCCATCCCCCGGCTGGACGCGGAGACGAGAGAGCGTCTGGTGCCCATCGAGGGCCAGCCGGTGGATCTGCTCAATCCCCCCGCCGGGTGCCCCTTCGCCCCCCGCTGCCAGAACTGCATGAAGGTCTGCCTGCGGGAGATGCCGCCCCGGACGGATCTGAGCGAGACCCACTACAGCCACTGCTGGCTGCTGCAAAAGGAAGAGTTTGAGAAGGGAGGCGCCGGGGCATGAGCGAGATGAAAAATCTGATCGAGGTGCAGCACCTTCAGCAATACTTCCCCGCCGGCGGGTTTGGCCGCCGCCGCCGCTATGTGCAGGCGGTGGACGACGTCTCCTTCGCCATCCGAAAGGGCGAGACGCTGGGTCTTGTGGGCGAGAGCGGCTGCGGCAAGACCACCGTGGGGCGCACCATGCTCCGGCTCTATGAGCCCACCGACGGGCGCATCATCTACGATGGCAAGACTCTCTTCGACTCCGGCCGGGTGCCGCTGCAAAACGAGGATGGCAGCGTGGTGCTGGACGACAACGGCCAGCCCAGGCTGGGGCAGAAGACCGCCGTGGATATGCTGCCCTACCGGAGGAAGATGCAGATCGTCTTTCAGGATCCCTACGCCAGTCTGAACCCCCGCATGACCATCGGCGACATCGTGGGCGAGCCCATCGACATCCACCATCTCGCCGCCAACGGCAAAGACCGCCACGAGCGCATCATCGCCCTGCTGGAAAAGGTGGGACTCAACAGCGAGCACGCCAACCGCTATCCCCACGAGTTCTCCGGCGGCCAGCGGCAGCGCGTGGGCATCGCCCGGGCACTGGCGGTGGATCCCGAGTTCATCGTCTGCGACGAGCCGGTGAGCGCCCTGGACGTGTCCATCCAGGCCCAGGTGGTGAACATGCTGGAGGATCTCCAGAACGAGATGGGGCTGACCTACCTCTTCATCGCTCACGATCTGAGCGTGGTGCGGCATATTTCCAACCGCATCGGCGTGATGTATCTGGGCAAGATGGTAGAACTGGCCGACAGCTTCGAGCTGATCGCCCACAGCATCCATCCCTACACCCGCAGCCTCATCTCCGCCATCCCCGTGGCGGACCCGGTGACGGCCCGCTCTTCCCACCGCATCGTTTTGCAGGGCGACGTGCCCAGCCCCCTCAATCCCCCCAGCGGCTGCCGTTTCCGCACCCGCTGCCCCTACGCCAGCGAACGCTGTGCCCGGGAGACGCCCGAGCTCAAGGAGGTCACCGCCGGGCACTGGGCCGCCTGCCACAATCTGGACAAGGTGGAGTAAGGGAAACGCCCGCTCCCGTTTCGGGAAAAGGGCGGAGACACACAGGGATTTTGCTGCCCGGAGGCAGTAAATCATAAATCAGCAGGAAACTGCAAAAAAATGGAGGTAAGAAAATGAAGAAGATTCTTGCACTGGTCATGGCTCTGTGCATGATCCTCTCCCTGGTGGCCTGCGGCGGCAAGACCGAGACCCCCAAGACCGAGGACAAGCCGGCCGAGACCACCGGGAATGAGGCCGCTCCCGTGGAAGAAGCGGAAGCGAGCAACATCACCGTGCAGATCGGACCCAACCCCGAGACCCTCGACCCCGCTCTCAACAGCGCGGTGGACGGCGGCAACATGCTCATCACCCTCTTCGAGACCCTCCTGATCGTCGACGAGAATCTGGACGTGGTTCCCGGCCAGGCCGAGAGCTACGACGTCAGCGATGACGGTCTGGTCTGGACCTTCACCATGCGTGACGGCCTGAAGTGGTCCGACGGCACCGAGCTGAACGCCAAGGACTTCGAGTACACCATGAAGCGCATTGCCGACCCCGAGCTGGCCGCCCCCTATGGCGAGACCGTCGTGGGCATGATCGAAGGCTATGACGAAGTGGTGGAGACCGGCGACGTGGACAAGCTGAATGTGGTCGCCAGCGAGGACGGCAAGACCCTGACCGTCACTCTGGCCTACCCCTGCGCCTACTTTGACAAGCTGGCCGCTTTCGGCACCATGAGCCCCGTGCAGAAGGCCACCGTGGAGGCCAACGGCGACGCCTGGGCCACCGACCCCGCCACCTATGTCTGCAACGGCCCCTACATGATCACCGAGTGGACCCCCGGCGAGCGCATCGTCTGCACCAAGAACCCCAACTACGAGGGCGGCTGGGACAAGGACCGCATCGTCACCGACACCCTGACCTTCCTGCTGCTGGAGGATTCCAGCGCTGCTTTCGCCGCGTATAACAACGACACCGCCATGTTCATCAAGGATGTCCCCACCGAGGAGATCCCCAGCCTGCGCGACGGCGGTGAGTTCTACGTGGACACCATGCTGGGCACCTACTACATCAGCCTGAACCTGGATGTGGAGGTCCTGCAGGATGTCAACGTCCGTAAGGCTCTGAGCCTGGCCATCGACCGCGACTATGTGGCCAACGTCATCATGCAGGGCACCTACTCCCCCGCTTACAACTTCATGGGCCCCGGCATTGCTGACTTCAAGGGCCAGTTCTTCGACAACGCCAAGGCGGCCCACGATGGCGCCACCTACATCAGCGAGGACTACGAGGCCAATCTGGCCGAGGCCAAGGCCGCTCTGGCTGAGGCCGGCTACCCCGACGGCGAGGGCTTCCCCGTGCTGAGCTACTCCACCAACGAGGCCGGTTACCATGTGCCTCTGGCCGAGTACCTGCAGCAGGCCTGGAAGGAACTGGGCATCACTCTCAACATCGACAAGGTGGAGTGGGCCTCCTTCACCCCCATGCGCCGCGCCGGTGAGTACGAGATCGCCCGGAACGGTTGGGTCATGGACTACAACGATCCCTCCAACATGCTCGAGCTGCTCTACTCCACCAACGGCAACAATGACGGCAACGTGAACATCCCCGAGTTTGACGCCGCCATCGACGCCTCCCGCTGCGCCGACGCCGAGGCCCACTTCCAGGCTCTCCACGACGCCGAGGACGTCCTGATGGAGCAGTACGCCTGCATCCCCGTGGCCTACTACAACGACTTCTGGCTCCAGAAGCCCGAGCTCAAGGGCACCTGGCACAGCCCCTACGGCTACTGGTACTTCCAGTACGCTTACGTGGGCTGAGCCCGGGAAAGCGCTGACGCGCATCCATAACCAAGGCAGCCGCCTGCACCCCTTTCCGGGTGCAGGCGGTTTTTTCGTCCCCGCGGCGCCGGGGATGCAACGGCCCGGAGGGAAACTTATAAATAATTTGTGAATTTGGGAAAAAGCGTAAAAAACCTCTTGCAATCGCCGCCCATGTATGCTATTTTATAGATGTTGGCACTCGGATGATTTGAGTGCTAAAACAACAAGGAAGAATAAATAAACGATATAGGAGGAACAAGCAATATGAAACTCAAACCGTTGGCTGATCGCGTAGTCATCAAGCAGGCTGCTGCGGAAGAAAAGACCAAGGGTGGCATTATCCTCACCAGCGCGGCGCAGGAGAAGCCCGAGATCTACGATGTCATCGTGGTGGGTCCCGGCGGCGTGGTGGACGGCAAGGAAGTCGTCATGGAAGTCAAGGCCGGGCAGAAGGTTCTGGCCGGACAGTACTCCGGCACCAGGGTCAAGCTGGACGGCGAGGAGTATGTGATCGTGCGGCAGAGCGACATTCTGGCCGTGGTGGAAGAATAATCAGGAGGAAATTGAATTATGGCTAAGAATCTGATTTTTGGCGACGACGCCCGCAAGGCTCTCCAGACCGGCGTCGACAAGCTGGCGAATACCGTGAAGATCACCCTGGGCCCCAAGGGCCGCAACGTGGTGCTGGACAAGAAGTTCGCCACGCCCCTGATCACCAATGACGGCGTGACCATCGCCAAGGAGATCGAGCTGGAGGACGGCGCCGAGAACGTGGGCGCTCAGCTGATCCGCGTGGTGGCCACCAAGACCAACGATGTGGCCGGCGACGGCACCACCACCGCCACCGTGCTGGCCCAGGCCATCATCAACGAGGGTCTGAAGAATCTGGCCGCCGGCGCCAACCCCATGGTGCTGCGCCGTGGCATCGCCAAGGCCACCGCGGCCGCCGTGGCCGAGGTCAAGGCCATCTCCCAGCCCGTGAACGGCACCAGTGACATCGCCCGCGTGGGCACCATCTCCTCCGGCGACGGCTTCATCGGCGAGCAGATCGCCATGGCCATGGAGAAGGTGGGCCAGAACGGCGTCATCACCATCGAGGAGTCCCAGACCGCCGCCACCAGCGTGGATGTGGTGGAAGGCATGGAGTTCGACCGCGGCTATGTGAGCCCCTACATGGTCACCGACAACGAGAAGATGGAAGCCAATCTGGAAGATCCCCTGATCCTCATCACCGATAAGAAGATCTCCAACATTCAGGATCTGCTGCCCCTGCTGGAGCAGATCGTGAAGATGGGCAAGAAGCTCGTGATCATCGCCGACGAGGTGGAGGGCGAGGCCCTGGCCACCATCCTCCTCAACAAGCTCCGCGGCACCTTCACCTGCGTGTGCGTCAAGGCTCCCGCCTTCGGCGACCGCCGCAAGGAGACGCTGAAGGACATTGCCGTCCTCACCGGCGCCACCGTCATCACCAGCGAGATGGGTATGGAGCTCACCGACGCCACCATCGACATGCTGGGCCGCGCCCGTCAGGTCAAGGTGGGCAAGGAGCGCACCGTTATCGTGGACGGCGCCGGCACCCCCGAGGCCATTGCCGACCGTGCCGCCCAGATCCGCAACGTCTACGAGGAGACCACCTCCGAGTACGACCGCGAGAAGCTCATGGAGCGTCTGGCCCGACTGAGCGGCGGCGTGGCCGTCATCAAGGTCGGCGCCCCCACCGAGGCCGAGATGAAGGAGAAGAAGCTGCGCGTGGAGGACGCTCTGAACGCCACCCGCGCCGCTGTGGAAGAGGGCATCGTCCCCGGTGGCGGCACCGCCTATGTGGCCGCCTCTCTGGCCGCCGAGAAGGTCGCTGCCGATCTGGAGGGTGACGAGCGCACCGGCGCCGCCATCATCGCCAAGGCCCTGAAGGCCCCCCTGATGCAGATCGCCGCCAACGCCGGTCTGGAAGGCGCCGTGATCCTCGAGCGGGTCAGCAACGCCAACATCCCCGGCTACGGCTTCGACGCCGACAAGGAAGAGTACGTGGACATGATCGCCGCCGGCATCGTTGACCCCACCAAGGTCTGCCGCAGCGCCATCGAGAACGCCTCCTCCGTGGCTTCCACCGTCCTGACCACCGAGGCCATGGTCGTGGACATCCCCGAGCCCCCCGCCCCCGTTGCCGCCGCCGGCAACCAGGGTATGTATTGATCCTTCCCCAGTCCGCAAAGCTCCGGCGCTTCGGCGCCGGAGCTTCTTTTTCCCTCCCCGGCGGAAGGGACGCGCAGACCCTGTCAGCGTTGACTTTTTCATGGGATAGTGGTACAATTACCCTCTGACAGTACAGAAAGAGGGAGGGGAAGAACTGTGAGAGAACGGCAGAAGAGGAGAGTGTTTCGCTCCGTAGCGGGCACGGTGCTGCTTACGGCGGCGCTGCTGCTCTCTTTTGCGTTCTTCCACCATGTGCTGCCCCTACAGCTCGCACGGCGGCAGTCGGCCCGGCAGGTCGTGCCTACGGCGGCCCCGGTGGCCGTCACACCTGCCCCGGAGCTCTCCGGCGAGACGCCCGCCCCGGTGGAGGAGGACGGGCGGAGCCAGTGGCAGATCCGTTTTGCGGATCACTTCACCGACGAGGTGGTGGTGACGGACAGCAGCTATTCCAGCCCCAATCTGGCTATTGACATCACCCGGCACACCGTCGGGGAAGGCCGGGGCCAGAGCGTATATTTTGTGGCGGACGTCTATCTGGGAGATCCCTCCCTTTTCGGGGCCTGCCTGGCGGGGGACAACTTCGCCTACGGCTACACGGAGGATGTGGCCACGGTCTCCGAGGCCCACGGGGCCATTCTGGCCATCAACGGGGACAATTACTGCTTCCAGTACCAGGACGAGAACAGTGTGACCGTCCGGGATGGGGTGGTGTACCGGGCCGGGGAGTACAGCACGGCGGACATCTGCGTGCTGTTCGCCGACGGCACCATGGAGACCTATGCCCCCGGGGCGTATGATTTTGAGACGCTGATGGCGCAGGGCGCCCGCCACATCTGGCACTTTGGCCCGGCGCTGGTGGATGAGAACGGCCAGGCGGTGAGCGGGCTGGACGCTGCTTATTGGGGCATCTCCTACGGCAACCCGCGGAGCGCGGTGGGCTATTACGAGCCGGGACACTACTGTTTTTTGGTGGCGGACGGGCGGGATATCGGCTACAGCGTGGGACTCAAGCTCTCGCAACTGGCGGAGATCATGGCGGAGTTGGGCTGCAGGAGCGCCTACAATCTGGACGGAGGCGCCTCCTCGGTGATGTACTTCAACGGGCAGCGGGTGAACCGGCAGAGCAACGGCGCGGGGCGCGGTGTGGGCGATATCCTCTACCTGACGGACAAAACGGGGGAGTGAGATGGCGTTAAGCGGCGGGATATGGGAGCTTGACCTCCACGGCATGACCACAGTACAGGCGAAGGTCGCCGTGGACGCGGCGCTGCGCCGCTGCGACAAGAGCGTGTACCGGCTGCGGCTGATCCACGGCTACCGCGGGGGAACGGCGCTGCGGGACAGCCTCCGGCAGGAGTACCGGGGGCACAAGAAGGTGCTGCGTCTGGAGTGCGGACTCAATCCCGGGGAGACCGATCTGGTGCTGCGGGAGTTTTAAGGCGGGGAAATTCCCCCAAACGAAATTTAGGGGATTGATTTTTTCGCCGGACTATGCTATACTATATCGGCTTGCAGGATAGAGCACATTCGCTGGATTAGCTCAGTTGGCAGAGCACCTGATTCGTAATCATGAGGTCGTCGGTTCAAGTCCGACATCCAGCTCCAGCGCCCCCGCGGTGTGATGCACTGCGGGGGATGCTTTTTTGAAAGGACAAAGGGCGAGATGAATAATAGGAGAAAGCGCATTGTGCGCACAGCGGTGGGCGAAGTACTGCTCACGGCGGTGCTGCTGGTGAGCTTTGCGATGTTCCATCATGTGCTGCCCCGGGTGGCCGCCCGCCGCACTTGGCAGGAGGCTGTTGTCTCCGCCCCCTCCGCCGGTACAGACGCCGCGGCGGAGACCCCCGCCCCCACGCCGGAAGCCACGCCCGACCCCCGGAGCCAGTGGCAGATCCGCTTCGCCGAGCACTTCACCGACGAGGTGGTGGTAACGGACAGAAGCTACACCAGCCCCCATGTGTCCATTACCATTACAGAGCACCACGGGGACTTCAAATCCGGCCCGGCCGCGTATTTTGTAGCGGATATCTATGTGGCCGATCTGGATTGCTTCGGAGCCTGTCTGGCCGGCGACACGTTCGGACTCTATTCCTCCCAGCCCATTGAAGATGTGGCGGAGGAACACAACGCCATTCTTGCCATCAACGGCGATTACTACAGTTTGCAGTTGGATGCCGAGCGCAGCATCACCGTGCGCAACGGGGAGGTCTACCGGGCGGGCAAACTGAGCGTGACGGACATCTGTGTGCTTTTTGAGGACGGCACCATGGAGACCTATGCCCAGCACGAATACGACATGGACGAGTTGCTCGAGCGCGGGGTGCGCCATATCTGGCATTTCGGCCCCCGGCTGCTGCTCCCGGACGGCAGCGTGAACTATAACCACAACGCCAGCGTAGCCATCAGCTATGTCAATCCCCGCACGGCGGTGGGTTATTACGAGCCGGGGCACTACTGCTTTTTGGTGGCTGACGGACGGCAGGGAGACTGGTCCGTGGGGCTGCGGCTGGAGGAACTGGCGGAGATCATGCAGGGGCTGGGCTGTAAAGCCGCCTACAATCTGGATGGCGGCGGCTCCTCGGTGATGTACTTTAACGGCGAAAAGGTCAATTACCAGAGCAACGGCGGCGGTCGGGAGGTCGGCGACGCGCTCTTTATCGTGGACTCGGGCCGTCAGGGAGGAGAACAGGAATGAAAGGAAAAAAATTTCTGGGAATGTTCTCGCTGGCGCTGGGGGTGACCATGATCGTGGTGGTCTACTGCGATCTCCGCAACCCCATGATGAACTTCCTTGTGAACAATGTGGCGCGGATCTACATCGTGGCGCTCAGCCTCTGCGCAGCCGCGGAGGGCGTGGCGCTCATGGTGCTCAGCGAGAGAGCGACCCGGTGCGAAGAAGAGAAAAAGGCCGCCTCCCGGAGGATGGCGGCGGAGCAGTCTCCGGCTCCGGAACCGACGCCGGAAGTGGCAGAGGAGAGCTGGGAGGATATTCTCGAAGAAGTGCGAAGATAGCAGGGGGGAGGAGCGGCAGGCTCCTCCCTGTGCATATACGGCGGTTTGTCGAAAAATGCTGCCTTTTTCCCGGTGGGGAGGGGCGTTCCCGGCTTGTCAGGGGGCGCGAAGCGGTATATAATACCAGAGTTACGGCGCGGGAGGACTGCCAACCCGGGAGCGGCAATGGCTTTGCCGCCCCCGTATATCAAAGCGGCCGCGCGCACTGCCCGCGCTGGGGTATCCTATGCGGGAAAAACCCTACTTGACACGGAGGAGAGAGAACATGATCCGTATTGCCCCGTCCCTTTTGTCCGCAGATTTTGCCCGGCTGGGCGAGGAGGCCGACTCCGTTCGCCGCGGCGGCGCCGACTGGCTCCACTATGATGTGATGGACGGCATTTTTGTGCCCAATATCAGCTTCGGCATCCCCGTGCTGGCCTCCTTCCGCAAGGCCACGGAGATGTTTCTTGACGTACATTTGATGATCGACCGCCCCGTGCGCTATGTGGAGCAGTTCTGCGATGCGGGCGCGGATATGGTGACCGTCCATGTGGAGGCGGACACGGAGGAGAATATCGCCGCCGCGCTCCGCGCTGTCAGGGAGCGGGGGAAGCAGTGCGGCGTGGTGATCAAGCCCGCCACCCCCGCCGCGGAGGCGGAGAAGTGGCTCGAACAGGTGGACATGGTGCTGGTGATGACTGTGGAGCCAGGCTTTGGGGGACAGAGCTTCATGGCCGAACAGCTTCCCAAGCTCCGTACCCTCCGCGCCGCCATCGACCGCCGCCACCCCGGCTGCCTGCTGGAGGTGGACGGGGGCATCGACGCGCACACCGCGCCACTGGCTCTGGAGGCCGGGGCCGATGTGCTGGTGGCCGGCAGCGCCGTGTTCAAAAAGGCCGACCGGGCCGCCGCCATCGCCGCGTTGCGGCCGGCTATCTGACTTCATTCGGAGGAACGATCCATGGCTTCCTTTTTTCCCGCCTCTTTGGAAAATCTGATCGACGGTTTCGCGTCGCTGCCCGGCATCGGCCGCAAGAGCGCCCAGCGCCTGGCCTTTTACATTCTTTCCCTGCCGGAGGGGGAGGCGGAGGCCTTTGCCCGGAGCGTGCTGGAGGCCCGGGAGCGGGTGCACACCTGCCCGGTCTGCCAGAATTTGACGGAGGACGAGCTTTGCCCCATCTGCTCCTCCCCCAACCGGGACCGCAGCGTGGTCTGCGTGGTCTCGGAGCCCCGCGACGTGCTCTCCATCGAGCGCTCCCGGGAATTCAAGGGGCTGTACCATGTGCTCCACGGGGCCATCTCGCCCATGAACCGGGTGGGCCCGGACGATCTGCGGATCAAGGAGCTGCTGACGCGGGTGGCCGGGGGAGAGATCCGGGAGGTCATCATGGCCACCAACCCCGACGCGGAGGGCGACGCCACCGCCATGTACATCTCCCGGCTTTTGAAACCGCTGGAGATCCGGGTGACGCGGCTGGGCTTCGGCGTGCCCGTGGGGAGCAACCTCGAATACGCCGACGACGCCACGCTGCTGCGGGCGCTGGAGGGCCGGCGGGAGATGTAAGGCGTGTCCCGCGCCGGGACTATACGACAGGACTTTTCGGTCAGGCCGGAAGGGTTTGACTTTGCAAAAAAAGGAAATACTATGCAGATGAGGGTACATCTGCATTGACTGGTTTACATAATTACTATCGGAACAGGAGAATCAAATGGCATCAAAACTGAAAATCATTCCGCTTGGCGGCCTCAACGAGGTCGGCAAGAATTTGACCGTGTATGAGTACGGCCGGGACATCCTCGTGGTGGACTGCGGCATGGGCTTCCCGGACGAGGATATGTACGGCGTGGACGTGGTCATCCCGGATGTGAGCTATCTGGCGAAGAACCGCAAGCGCATCCGGGGCATCGTGCTGACCCACGGCCACGAGGACCACATCGGGGCGATCCCCTATGTGCTGGAGGATCTGGGCTTCCCCCCCATCTACGCCACCCGGCTCACCGCCGGACTGGTGGAGCTGAAGCTGGAGGAGCGGGGGCTGCTGAACAAGGCCAAGATCATCACGCTGGAGGCCGGAGACAGCTTCAACGCGGGGGTATTCGGCGTGGAGCTGATCCACGTCAACCACTCCATCGCCGACTCCGTGGCGCTGGCCATCCGCACGCCCCTGGGCGTGGTGGTGCACACGGGCGACTTCAAGATCGATGTGACCCCCATCCAGGGAGGGATGACCGACCTGACCCGCTTTGGCGAGCTGGGGAAGGAGGGGGTGCTGGCGCTGTGCATGGACTCCACTAATGTGGAGAAGAGCGGCTACTCCGAGTCGGAGAGCCGGGTGCAGGATCGCTTCGACGGCATCTTCAAGGACTGCAACAAGCGCATCATCGTCACCACCTTCGCCTCCAATGTCCACCGCATCCAGCAGATCCTCAATGTGGCGCAGAAATACAAGCGCAAGGTGGGCATCACCGGGCGCAGCATGGAAAACATCGTGAAGCTCTCGGTGGAGCTGGGGTATATGAACGTGCCCGACGGGGTGCTTCTGGACATGAAGCAGATCGTCAAGCTGCCCCCGCAGAAGACCGTGATCGTCTCCACCGGTTCCCAGGGCGAGACCATGTCCGCCCTCTACCGCATGGCCTTCTCCGAGCACAAGCAGGTGGACATCGGCCCCAGCGACAGGGTGGTGCTCTCCGCCTCGGCCATCCCCGGCAACGAGACCACCATCACCCGGGTCATCGACGAGCTGCTCTCCAAGGGGGCGGAGGTGATCTACGAGAAGGGCACCGACCTGCATGTGACCGGCCACGCCTGCCAGGAGGAGCTGAAGATGGTCTACGCCCTCACCCGGCCCCGGTACTTTATCCCCGTCCACGGGGAGCGGCATATGCTCCACAAGCACGCCGAGGTGGCCGAGAGCATGGGCCATGACCGGCGGAACATGGCCGTGGGCGAGAACGGGCGCACCATTGAGATCAGCGCCCGCACCATCCGTCTGGGCGAGCCGGTGATAGCCGGCAAGGTGCTGGTGGACGGCATGGGCGTGGGCGAAGTGGGCAGCGTGGTGCTGCGGGACAGGAAGCACCTGGCCGACGAGGGCATGGTGGTGGTGGTCATGACGCTCTCAGGGGTGGACGCCTCCCTGGTGGCCGGACCGGACATCATCTCCCGGGGCTTCGTCTACGAGAAGGAGTCCGACCAGCTTATGGACGAGCTGCGGCGGGTGGCCATGGAGAGCATCGAGTACTGCATGAGCCACCACATCAGCGACTGGACGGGGATCAAGGGCAGGGTGAAGTCCAACCTCTCCGGCTACCTCTACAAGACCACCAAGCGCAGCCCCATGATCCTGCCCATCATTATGGAAGTGTAAAATCCGACAGATACAGGAGGAAAGAGACATGGCTATCCCCCGTTTTGACGCCCATTGCGACACGCTGGGCCGCCCCCGCGCGCTGCGGCACAACCCCTCGACCCATCTCGATCTGGAGCGGCTGAGCGCCTTTGCCCCCTCGGCGCAGGTCTTTGCCATCTTCGCCCCGCCGGGCCTTGACAGCTCCGACAGCTACCACCTGGAGCGGCGGCGGGCGGAGAAAATGCTGCGGCGGAACGCCGATCTCTGCACCCTCTGTACCTCCGCGGAGGAGGTGCGCGCCGCCGCCGGGGAGGGCAAGGTGGCGGTGATGCTCTCCGTGGAGGGGGCGACGCTCCTCGAATGCAGCGTGGTGAACCTCTACTACGCCTACAAGGAGGGCGTCCGGCTGGTCAATCTGGTCTGGAACAAGGACAACCGCCTCTGCGGCGCCGCCATGGACAGCGGCAGCGGCCTCACCGGCCACGGGGTGCGCTTTGTGAAGGCGGCCTGGAATTTGGGTGTGGGTGTGGATCTCTCCCACGCCTCGGAGCAGACCTTCTGGGATGTGCTGGAGATCGCGGAGCGGCCGGTGCTGTGCAGCCACTCCAACGCCCGCACCCTTTGCGATCACAAACGCAACCTTACCGACGAGCAGATCCGCGCCCTCATCGCCAACGGCGGCGTCATCGGGTTGAACTTCTGCCCGGACTTTCTGGGGGGCGACAGGGACATGAACGCTGTGCTGGGTCAGGTGGAGCACTTCCTGGCGCTGGGCGCGGGCAAGACCCTTTGCCTGGGCGGCGATCTGGACGGCATCGAGAGTATGCCCGAGGGCATGAGCGGCGTGGAGAACATGCCGGAGCTCTACGAAGCTCTGCTGGCTATGGGACTCAAGGAAGAGCTGGTGCAGGACATTTTCTGGAACAACCTGATGGATTATATGGAGAGGGCGCTGTGAACATCCAGATCTTCGGGAAGAGCAAGTGCTTCGACAGCAAAAAGGCCGAGCGGTACTTCAAGGAGCGGCGCATCAAGTACCAGTATGTGGATCTGAAGAAGTACGGCATGAGCCGGGGCGAGCTGCAGAGCGTGAAAAACGCCGTGGGGCTGGAGGCGCTGGTGGACGAAAAGCACCCCCAGGCGGCGGAGATCACCTATCTGGCTTACGCCGAGGACAAGCTGGAAAAGCTCTTTGAAGAGCCGGAGCGGCTCCGCACCCCCATCGTCCGCAACGGGAAGCAGGCCACCGTGGGCTACTGCCCGGAAGTGTGGGAGACATGGAAGTGACGCCCCCGGCGGAGAGAGTGCGGGAATGCCACGGCCACCTGATGATGGACGGGGCGGATTTCGCCGCGGCCCGGGAACGGCACCGTCACGGCGTGGACGAGGGGCTGCTGCGGCAGAATCTGGCGGCCCTTGCGGAAAAGGGAGTGAGTTACTTCCGGGACGGGGGCGACGCCTGGGGCGTGAGCCGCCGGGGCCGGGAGATCGCCGGGGAGTACGGCATCACCGTGGCCACGCCCCTCTACGCCATCCACAAAAAGGGCCGCTACGGGGCCATTGTGGGGCGGGGCTGGGACAGCCTGGACGAGGCCGGGCGGCTCATCGGCGAGGCCAGGGAGCAGGGCGCGGACTTTATCAAGCTCATCCTCTCGGGCATCATCACCTTCTCCCGATACGGGGAGCTGTCCTGCCCCTCCCTCACCGGGGCGGAAATCCGCACGCTGATTTCGCTGGGGCATCAGGCCGGCTGCGCCGTCATGGCCCATGTGAACGGGGCGGAAGCGGTGCGCCAGGCCGTAGAGGCCGGTGCGGACAGTGTGGAGCACGGGTATTTTCTGGACGGGGCCGCCGTGGACGCCATGGCGGAGCGCGGCTGCGTCTGGGCGCCCACGCTGGCGGCGGTGGCGGGCTTCGTGGGCCGGGAGGGCTTCGACGGGGACTGCGCCGGGGAGACGCTGCGGCGGCAGCAGGAGATGCTGCGCACGGCGGCGGAGAAGGGCGTGCTCATCGCCCGGGGCTCGGACAGCGGCGCTTTCGGCGTGCCCCATGGCCGGGGCACAGAGCGGGAAGGCGAACTGCTGAACGAGTGCGTGGACGAGAGACTCTGGCAGCGGGGCAGCCGGGAGATCGAGGAGCGGTTTCGCCGGAGATAAAAAGAAAAACGCATCCACCGTTCCAAACGGACGGTGGATGCGTTTTTTGTTGTTGGGTCGATCAGGCGTCCAGACCGTACCAGGTGATCAGCCAGCTGTCGGCGGTGCGGACAAGGTTCAGCACCAGATAGACGTAGCTGTCCTGTCCGGCGGGGACGAAGGCCACGGAGACCTCACATTCCTCCCCTTCGCGGAGGGCGGCGGCATCCTCGAGACGCCGGAACTCGTAGCTGGTGGCGTAGCCTGTGCCGCTCCAGATGTCCACGGGCTTCTGATAGTCGGACATCATGCTGCCCATGGTGTCCGCGTCGCCCTGGAGGTATGCGTTGAAGAATTTCTCCACCACGTCGTAAACGGCCAAAGTGTCCGCGTCGTCATAGACTTCGCCGCCCTCCGTGGAGCCGCCGTCGGGCACATAGCTCACGCCCTCGGGAAGCTCGGAGCCGGCCACATGGAACTCGACCCCGTCCATGAGAACATACTGGGAGCTGAAGTGATCCGGGTCGATGAACGGCTCCTCGCTGACAGTGGTCTTGCTGACGGTGACATTCTCGAAGCGGCAGTTGGTGAACTCCGGCGCAGTGTAGACGGAGGGCAGGGAGAAGAGATAGTGGAAGGAGCTGTCGGAGATGGTGCAGTTGTCGAAGAAGAGGCGGTAGGAGGCGGCGGCGGAGAGGAAGACATTGCTGCGGTTGTCCGTGAAGGAGCAGTCCTCAAACTGGATCCAGCCGCAGTTATAGAGGAAAACGGTGTCGAATTCGCCGCTGTTGGTGAAGCTACAGTTGCGGAAGAGGAAGCTCTCGCAGTTGTCCAGAGACAGAGCGCCGTAGCTGCAATCGTGGAGGTTGCAGTCCTTCAGCGTGACACCCCGGGCTTCGCTGGCGTTCAGAGCGTAGGCGCCGCAGCCGTAGAGGTCACAGTTCTCCAGATAGACGCTGCCGCAGTTCTTCATTTTCAACGCGGCCACCATGCAGCCCTCGCCGGGGGTGTGGCCCACGGAGAGATTGCGGAGCTGGAGGCCGTAGCACTCCTCCAGCGCCAGCACGCTGGCCATGCGGGACGCCTGCAGGATGACCGTATCCGTGGCGACGCCGCTCTCGCCCTCCAGGATGCAATTGCCAAGAGAGCAGACCACCAGCTCGTGGCCGCCCTCCCAGACGGGGCGGAAATAGCAGTAATCGTAGAGAGCGGGGGTGGCGGCGTTGAGATCATACACACCGGGGGCCAGGTAGATGTGGGCGCCCGGGGCCAGGGCGGCGAGAAGCTCGTCCACATTGCTCACATGGACTTCGCTCCCGGTCTCCACGTTGCCGTCAGTGGCGTAGGAGATGAGCTGCTCGGCGTTGCCGTAGGTGGCGTAGAGGTCCCCGTCGGTGGCATACACATCCCCCTCGGTGGCGTAGGAGACGGGAACGGCGCGTGTGACGCCGTCCACGGTTTCGGGCCGGGCGTACTGCCAGTCGTACCAGATGTTGCCGTCGGTGCTCCAGGCGTTGCCGCTGCTGGCGTACCAGATGTTGCCGTCCGTGGTCCAGTTGCCCAGCTCATCGTAGCGGGACTCCGGGGTGTCGCCGCCGGGGACTTCCGGCTCCGCCTTCTCGCCGCAGCCGCACAGCAGCAGCAGGCAGGCCAGGAACACGGCGGAGAGCACAAGGGTGATGAGACAAAATTGCTTTTTCGAGAGCGTCATGGCAAAATAGTCCTTTCTATGTTCATGGTTTAGCTGTACACATAATAGGCCTCGTCCCCGTCCATGTCCTGCCCGTTGAGGGTGCAGCCCTGAAAGTTGACGGCGGTGCTGTTGAGAAGAGTGGGGAGGGAGCTGCCGGAGCCGGTGAAGTCGCAGTCCCTGCACAAAAGCACCCGGTGGTTCTCCGCGTACACATTGCCCTGCAGGGTGCGCTGGAAAGAGCAGTTCTCCAGGGTGACAAAGCCGGAGTTGAGGAGATGGACGGCGGCGCCGCCGTTGGAGGTGAAGTCGCAGTTGCCAAAGTAGACATTGGAACAGTCCTCGAAGCTCAGCAGATGTCCCGGGTTATCCACACCCGCTGAGGAGGAAAAGGTCAAATTCTGAAAGTTGAGGCCGTAGCAGCGGGAAAAGGTGAGAGCGGCGTTTTTGCCGCTGCCGAAGAGCAGCGTTACTTCCGCGCTGTCGCCGGTGGCGCCCCGGATCACGGTGCTGTAGAGGTCGGAGGAGAGCATCTTCTGTTCTCCGCCCTCCGGCTTCCAGTGGACGCTGGGGTAGAAGTCCACGCTGGCCTGGGAGAGGTCGTAGACCCCCGGGGAGAGGGTGATGTAGCTGTATTCCCCCAGGGCGGCGAGCAGTTCATCCACCGTGGAGACGGCGACCGGCTCGCAGCGGGAAGGATCTACATTGCCGTTGGTGGCGTAAAGGGGAACGCGCTCACCCAGATAGAGGGAGTAATCGTAGAGGGTGTTGCCGTCGGTGGTCCAGTAGCCGTTCCCGTACCAGACGTTGCCGTCGGTGCTCCAGCGGCCAAGGTTGTCATAGACAAACTGACCGGGCTGGTACCAGACGTCGCCGTCGGTGCTCCATCGGCCCTCCTCGTCCCGGAGGGGGCGGGTGAGACCGTCCGGGGCAGGGGCCTCCGCCTCCCGCCGGGCCCCGCTGCCGATGATGCTGCCGCAGCCGCAGAGGATCACGGCGCAGAGCAGCCAGGTAAGGACAGCCGCGGAGGTGCTGGGGGCGGCGTGCATGATGGAGAGGAGGCGGGTGCGGAGCTGCTCCTTGCCCTCGCTGAGAGTGGCCGCGGGCAGGGAGGGGGGCAGATGGTCGTGGGCGGAGAGACGGATCAGCGTCTCGCCGTAGTGCTGTCGCTCCCGGGGGTTCATGTCCCGGATGATGTCCTCGTCGCAGCTGAGTTCACAGTCGGCGGCCATGGTGCGGCGAAGGACGTAGAGCAGGGGGTTGAACCAGTGGATGCAGAGGGTGAGCACCATCAGCCACTTGTAGCAGAGATCCTGCCGCCGGCAATGGGTCAGCTCGTGACGCAGTACATCGGGAAGCTCGTCCTCACCCACGGTGTCGGGGGGCAGGACGATGAGCGGGCAGCGCAGTCCCATGAGCAGGGGCACCGGGGCGGCCGGGGAACACAGAAGCCCCACCGTGCCCTCGGGGCAGAGCCCGGCCAGGGCGGCGTAGGCGCTCTCCGGCGCCCGCGTCCCGCTGCGGCGCACCGCCCGGGCGAAGCGGGCGTAGCCCAGAAAATTGTAGAGAAAGGCAAACGCCACGCCGGCAAAGTAGACGGCGGCGGCGATGGTCGCGCCGTCCGGGCTGAACCGGGGGGAGTAGGAAGGAGCGGAGACGGGCGCGGCGTCGCTGTCCACCGCGTAAGGAAGGCGCTCCGCAGAGCCGGTCGTGAGTTCAGACGTAGCGGCGTCCTCCAAGGTTCCCATCCCGGCAGTCATATCGTCCACCACATGGATGGGCCGGGCGACGGGGGCTCGATCCTGTGCGGTCACCGTTTCGGTGAGCTCCGTGGTCTGGGGCAGGGAGAAGGGCAGAAAGCCCGGCAGAGGCAGCAGCAGGCGGAGCAGCACCGGGAGATAGAGGTAAAAGAGCGCCGTATGGCGGCCCCGGCGGTGGAGCAGAGGCCGGAGCAGCAGCAGAAGCAGCGCCATCAGGCTGCCGCCCAGCGACATGCTCAGCAGCGTGCACAGAAACTTACTCATCGGCGCCCTCCACATGGAACAGCTCTCTCAGCTCCGATACATCCTCGTCGCTGAGATCGTTGGAGCGCAGCAGCGCCGCCACCAGATCCCGGGCGCTGCCCCGGTAGACCCGGTTGATGAAGCTCTTGTTGGCGGAGGCGTTGTACTCCGCCTCGGTGATGAGGGGTATGTAGTAAAAGACCTCCCTCTTCTCCTGCCGGAGCACGCCCTTGGCGGTGAGACGCTGCACCAGCGTCTTGACCGTGGTGCTGCCCCATGTGGTGCGCTGCTGGACACGGCGACGAAGCTCCGTCATGGACAGACCCTCCTCCGCGTCCCAGAGCACCTGCATGATGGACAGCTCCGCGTCGGAAATCTTTTCGGCCAGTTGGTTCATGGATCTCCCTCCCTGATAGAGACGACAGTTGTAATCTGCTTAGAGACTACAACAGTCGTCTCCTTTTGTCAAGAGAAAAATGACAATTTTTTACAAATAGTGTCGGGAAGGGAAAAAGTGACAGGGGCGGAGGGCAAAAAAAGCCCCCGGCCCACATACCCGGCCGGGGGAGGGGAGCTTATCGGTCCCAGTACCAGGAACCGTCCACCCGGTTGCAGATGGTGGACATGGTCTCGTCCAGGGAGCGAACCATGCCGTTGGCTTCGTGGAGGGGGAGGTGGGCGATGTCGCCCTTCTGGATGACCACGGCCTGGGCCTCGTCATAGCGGCGGAGGCAGTCCAGGGCGTGGACGCCCATGAGTCCGGCGCTGGCCCGGTCCCGGGCGGAGGGTACGCCGCCCCGCTGGATATAGCCCAGCACGGTGACGCGGGCTTCGATGCCGGTGGCGTCCTGAATTCGTTTGGCGTAGGTGGTGGCGTGGCCCACGCCCTCGGCGATGACCACGATGTGGTGGCGGCGGCCCCGGATGCAGCCCCGGCGGATGACTTCCAGCACATCCTTTTCAAAATTCACGGGGCGCTCGGGGAGCAGCACGGCGCTGGCCCCGGCGGCCAGGCCGGTATAGAGGGCCAGATGGCCCGCGTTGCGGCCCATGACCTCCACCACGGAGACCCGTTCGTGGGACTGCCCGGTGTCCCGGAGCTTGTCGATGGCGTCCAGCGCGGTGTTGCAGGCGGTGTCGAAGCCCAGCGTGTACTCGGTGCAGCCCATGTCGTTATCGATGGTGGCGGGGACGCCCACCACCATGACGCCCTGCCGGGACAGCGCCTCGGCGCCCCGGAAGGTGCCGTCGCCGCCCAGGGCGATCACGCCGTCCAGCCCCAGGTGCTTGCAGGTGGCTGCGCCCTTTTTCTGGTATTCCTCCTGCCGGAACTCGTCGCAGCGGGCGGTGTAGAGGATGGTGCCGCCCTGCTTGGTCAACCCGTCCACGGCGGAGTTGCTCAGCTCAAAAATATCGCTGTTGATCAGTCCGGCATAACCCCGGCGGATGCCGATGCAGGAGATGCCCTCGGCGGTGGCCGCCCGGACGATGGCGCGGATGCAGGGGTTCATCCCCGGCGCGTCGCCGCCGCTGGTGAGGATGCCGATGCGTTTGAGAGTTTTCATGGGATCACTCCTATCTGCGTCAACACGCAGCGTTATTATGGAAAAGTATATCCCGTTTTTGCCCGTTTCGCAAGGGGGCGGAGAAAAAATCGCCTACAGCTCCACCGGCACGGGCTGATCCGCGATCATGCTCTCAGGCGTCACGAGGCAGTCGTAGCAGAGGATCTCCACCCCCGCGCCCCGGGCTTCCCGGAGGGCCGCGCCGAAGGCGGGGTCGGTGCCGTCGTTGGGAGAAAAGGCGTGGACGCCTTTCATCTGCACCAGGAACAGCACGGCGGCGCAGCGCCCCTGCCGGCGCAGCTCCGTCAGCTCCCGGAGGTGCTTTACCCCCCGCTCCGTGGGGGCGTCGGGGAAGTAGGCGTGGCCCTCGCGCTCCAGCGTGCAGCCCTTGACCTCCAGGTATCCCACGCCCTGTTCCGTCTCCAGAGAGAAGTCGAAGCGGGAGAGGCCGCAGCGCTGCTCGGCGCGGATGACCGCCCCGGGGAAGAGCCGGGGCAGCAGCTCGGCGGCGGCCGCATTGGGGGCCTGGGAGTCCATATTGACCAGCCCCGTCCCCTCTTTCCATACGGCCACCAGATCGTATTTGGTCTTTCGCGCCGGGTTGTCGGAGACGGAGAGCACCACCTGCGCCCCGGGGAGCAGCAGCTCCCGGCAGCGCCCGGTGTTTTTGACATGGCAGACCTCCTCCCGCCCCCCCACATCCACCAGGGCGATGAAGCGGTTGGGGCGGGAGTGAAAGACGCCGGTGACGACGGTTTTATAGCGCATGGGTCATCTCCTTTCCAAGCAGCTCCTCCCAGCTCAACAGGCGCGGCCGGGCGGGGGAGGGGCGGAGGGAGGCGGCAGAGAGCACATGGCCGGAGAGCAGGTGGGTCTGGAGGTGGTAGGCGACGCCGCCCAGGGAGCACTGCCCGTCCAGCACGGAGAAGGAGGCGGGGGAGAGGCGCAGCCCCTCGCCGCAGCATTTGAGCACGGCCTCCTTCCGCGTCCAGAGAGTGAAGAAGCCCTCCCCGTCTCCGGGGCGGAGCGCGGCGCGCTCCTCGGGGCGGAACATCCGCTCCGCCGTGCGCGTGCGCCAGGGGCGGCGGGCGCTCTCCACATCCACGCCCACCTCTCCCCCGTCCAGGGCCAGCACGGCCAGCTCTCCCCCGTGGGAGAGGCTGAAGCCCGGGCCGCCGGGGAGGAAGGGCTTGCCATGGGGGCCGTAGGAGAGGGGGGCGTCCCCCAGAAAGCGGCGCAGCAGCACCCCCCCGGCCAGGGAGCGGAGGAGGGCGTCCTCCGTGGGCTGGCGGAGGGCCAGGGCGCGGCGCTCTCCGCTTACAAGCGCGAGCGCCTCCTCCCAGTGGGGGGAGAAGGCGCGGATATCGAGACAATAGATCTCCATGCTTTCAGTAGACCGCCCGCTGGAAGCGGCCGGGCGTTGGCCGGAACTTGACGCCTGAGACCAGACCTGCGGCGGCAAAGGAACTCATCAGCGAGGAGCCGCCGTAGCTGAAGAAGGGCAGGGTGATGCCGATGACGGGGGTGATGTCCATGCACATGCCGGTATTGACCAGCATCTGGAAGAAGAAAGACGCCGCCACGCCGGTACAGACCAGGAAGCTCAAGGTGTTGTTGCTGTGGAGGCCCACCGTCATACAGCGGAAGATGATCACGGAGAGCAGGAACAGAATGAGCAGGCACGCCAGCATACCCAGCTCCTCCCCGGCGGAGGCAAAAATGAAGTCCGTATGTTTGCCGGTGAGGAATTCGCTCTGGGTCTGGGTGCCCTTGCGGTAGCCCATGCCCCAGAAACGCCCGCCCTTCATGGCGTTGGTGGACTGGGTGGCCTGCCAGCGGATCCCCCAGCCGTCCGGATCCACGCCGTGGTCGTAGGGGGCCAGGATGCGCAGCCGCTGGTATTCGTCCAGAAAGTTGTTCCACAGAAACGGCGTGAGCAGCGCCACGGCGGCGATGCCGATGGCGAACCAGTAGCCCTTGATGCCCGCGGCCACCATCATCACCACGAAGATGGCGGCGAAAACCACGGCGCTGCCCAGATCGTCCGAGGTGATCATCAGCCAGACAAAGGTGACGCCGAAGTGAATGACCAGCTGGGCCATGGAGAGGACGCTGTTGATGTCCTTGTACTCTTTCAGGTAGGTCATGTGCTTGGCCATGAGGATGATGAACACCACCTTGACCACCTCGGAGGGCTGGATGCCGATGCCGAAGAAGCGGAGCCAGCCGGAGTTGCCCGTGTCGCCGGACACGCCGAAGGGGATCAGCAGCGCCAGAAAGAGGAACTCAAAAGCGGCCAGCAGCGGCCACTTGTCCGCGATGATGTCCAGGTCGATGACCGTAAAGACGATGTAGAGCGCGAAGCCGATAAAAAAGGCGAAGAGCTGCACGGCCACGAAGGTGCCCGAGCCGTAGGAGGCGGTGGCGCTGGCGATGATGAAGAGACCGAAAACGGCGCACAAACAGCACATTGCCAGCAGAAAGAGGTCTGCTTTTTTAAAAAAATCATGCAGGAGACTTTGCAGTTGCTTCAAAATGATCCCTCCCGGAAAAAGCCGCGCCCCGAGGAGAAGGGCGGAAAACACTCGTAAACGCGGGTATTATAACACAAAGCCGCGCCCGGTGCAACCGGGAAAGGGGCCGCGGAAGAAAAAGGGGGAAAATAGCATCTTTACATCCCTCCCCGCCGGGTGTAAAATAAATCGGTTTTGAATGGAGGACGGCTATGACCTATTACACCGCAAATGAACGGGAGACCGAGGCGCTGGGACGGCGTCTGGCCGCGTCCCTCCCCCCCGGTGGCGTGGTGATCGCCCTGTACGGGGAGCTGGGCGCGGGAAAGACCGCCTTTGTCCGGGGACTCGGGCAGGGGCTGGAGGTCGACGGGCAGGTTGTGAGCCCCACCTTTACCATCGTCAACGAGCTTTACGGAAAGCGGGAGCTTTTCCACTTCGATATGTACCGGCTGGGCGGCGCGGATGAGCTTTTCGACATCGGCTGGGAGGACTATCTCGCCCGGGGCGGCGTGTGCGCCGTGGAGTGGAGCGAGAACGTGCCCGAGGCCTTTGACGGCACGGAGATCCGGGTGACCATCCGCAAGGTGGGCGACACGGCCCGGGAGATCACCATAGAGGGGGCGGAGTTATGCTGATACTGGGCATCGAATCCACTGCCAAGGCCGCCTCCGTGGCGCTGTGGCGGGACGGGGAGATGCTGGCGCTGAACTATCAGCGCACGGCGCTGACCCATTCCCGGACGCTGCTGCCCATGGCGGAGAGTATGCTGGCCAATACGGGGCTCACCCCGGAGGAGATCGACTGCGTGGCCGTGGCACAGGGGCCCGGCTCCTTTACCGGGGTGCGCATTGGCGTGGCCACGGCCAAGGGGCTTTGCTGGGCCGCGGAGAAACCCGCTGTGGGCGTCTCCACGCTGGAGGCCATGGCCCATCTGGCGCTGGGCGCGGCGGAGGGAGAGCTGATCTGTCCGGCCATGGACGCCAGGCGGCAGCAGGTCTATGCCGCGCTCTTTGAGAAGAAGGGCGGCCTGACCCGGCTCTGTCCGGACAGGGCCGTGGACGCCGGGGAGCTGGCGGAGGAGATACGGCGGAGCGGACGGCGGGTGTATGTGCTGGGCGACGGCTGGGCCGTCATGGAGGAGGCGCTGAAAAAGGCGGGCGTGGAGTGCGCCGTGGCCGCGGAGGCGCTGCGCTACCAGAACGCCTGGGGCGTCTGCTGCGCGGCGGCGGGAAAGAACCCCCAGAGCGCCGAGACGCTGCTGCCCATCTACCTGCGCCTTTCCCAGGCCGAGAGGGAGCGGCAGGAAAGACTGAGCAAGGAAAACACTTAAATAAAGGAGAAAAGATCATGAGCAAGGTGTATGTTTTTGACCATCCCCTGATCCAGCACAAGCTCTCCATCCTCCGGGACAGCGAGACCAGCGTCAAGGAATTCCGTGAGCTGGTGGGCGAGATCGCCCAGCTGATGTGCTACGAGGCCACCCGCGATCTGCCTCTGGAGGACGTGGAGGTCCAGACCCCCATGGGCATCGCCAGGTGCAAGCGTATCTCCGGAAAGAAGCTGGCCGTGGTGCCCATCCTGCGGGCGGGTCTCGGCATGGTGGACGGTATGGTGGCCATGATGCCCAATGTGAAGGTGGGACACATCGGCCTCTACCGTGACCCCGAGACGCTGGAGCCTGTGAAGTACTACTTCAAGATGCCCGCCGACATCAGCGAGCGGGATGTGATCGTGGTCGACCCCATGCTGGCCACCGGCGGCAGCGCCAGCGCCGCGGTGAAGTTCCTGAAGGAGACCGGCGCGCGCAGCATCAAGCTCATGTGCATCATCGGCGCCCCCGAGGGCGTGAAGGTCATGCAGGAGGCCCACCCGGATGTGGACATCTATGTGGCCGCCATGGACGAGCACCTCAACGAGATCGGCTACATCGTGCCCGGTCTCGGCGACGCGGGCGACCGCATCTTCGGTACCAAGTAAGGGCGGCGAGAGAAGAGCTTTTATATCGAAAAACCGGGCGTCCCCACGCGGGGACGCCCGGTTTTTGACAGCCTCAGAACAAAATGAGGTCGCAACTCAGGTGCTGCTGCTCCTCCCAGACCAGGGGTAGCTCGGAGATGGGGCGGGGGGCATCCCGCCCTGCCGCCACGTCAGAGCACACGAGGAAGGAGGAAAAGAGCTCACCGAGCAGCGCGAGCATGTCCTCGTAGACCCCGGTGTCCCGATAAACGCCCTGGTTATACTCCAGCACCGTGGGGATGCGCCTTTGGAGGAAGGTCTCCCGGGCGCCCCGGAGCACCCGATACTCGTGGCCCTCCGTGTCGATCCACGCATAGCGGATGGGGCCGGCGGGCTGCCGGCGGAGGTAGCTGTCCAGGGTGAGCGTGCAAGTCTCTTCCAGGGGCCCGTCTCCCTCCCAGACCTCCACCAGACCGCTGCCGCCGCGGTTCTCCGCGTTCACGTAGATGGTGGCCTGGGAGCGGTTCTCGTCGGAGAGGGCGGCGTGCACCACCGTCACGTCGGGAAAGATCCCGTTGATGGCGCAGTTGGCCAGGAGAAGCCGGGCGTTGTCCTCCACCGGCTCAAAGGTCAGAAACTTCAGCTCCGGCTTGCATTTCTTCTTCATATAGACGGTGGTGGTGCCGATGTTGGCGCCGATCTCCAGAAAAACCCCGTCCTTCGGGGGCTGGCCGTGGTAGAAGAGCGAGTCGGCCAAGCGCACAAAGGCCAGCATGTTCTCCTCGGAAAAGGTCTGCCCCGTGGCGATCATATACGAGGGGATGATCTGATCGCCGTGGTGGTAGAAATAGGTGCAGCCCTGCACGCACATGGCGTAGTAGGGCATGTCCCGCTGCACGTTGGCAGGGAGGGAAGGCTCCGAAGGCCCAGGGCACGGCTCGCCGCCCTGGGTGGGGAGCTGGCGCAGCGTCTCCTCCAGGGCGTCCAGCCGGTGGCGCAGCGTATCCTCCACAGCGTCCAGGCGCTGGCCGTTTTCCACCAGACGGCGGTCCAGGGTGTCTGCCCGCAGGCGAAAATCTCCGATCAGACGCCGAAGGGAATCCAAAATTCACATAAAAGGTAACTCCAATCTTCCTTTACAGGTTGTCCGTGGCGTACATCAGCGCCGAGAGCGCCGCCACCGGGGCGGTCTCACAGCGGAAGATCCGCGGGCCCATGGAGCAGACGCGGAGCTTCATCATGGCGGCCAGCTCCGCCTCAAAACCCTCGAAGCCTCCTTCCGGGCCGGTGATGATGGCGGCGGTGCGGATCGCTCCGGCGGACTCCACCGCCTCTTTCAGCGTCTCCCGCTCCCCGGTCTCGTAGAGGAAGAGGGGGAGGTCGGTGGCGGCGGCGGTATTGAACGCCTCGTCCAGCCCGCCCAGCAGCCCCACCCGGGGGATGACACCCCGGCCGCTCTGCTTGGCAGCCTCCTCGGCGATGCGCTGCCAGCGGCTGAGCTTCTTTTCTCCCGCGCCCCTGTCCAGCTTCATCACACAGCGGTGGCTGGGGAAAAAGAGAATTTCCGAGGCGCCGCACTCGGTGCATTTCTGGATGATGTACTCGGCCTTGTCCCCCTTGGGCAGACCCGCCATGACGGTAACGCGCACGGAGGGCTCGGCGGGGCAGGACCGGGTCTCCAGCACCTCCGCCTCCACCATGTCGGGGGAGATCCTGGTGACGGAGCAGTGGTGATCCTGCCCGTTCCCGTCGCAGACGATCACCCTGTCACCGATATGCAGACGGAGAACTCTGGCGTGGGCGGCGTCCTCCCCGGCAATGAAGGCGACCCCTCCGGCGACGCTGCTGCCGCCGCTGATGAAAAATCTTGGCACGGTGTGATTCCCCCTGTGTTCGACTTTTTTCGCCATTATCGCACACACGCGCCCATATTGCAAGGGGAACCACCGCACGCCGGGCGGAATAGACTGCTCTGAGGTGGAGCACATGATGGAACGGGAACAGTTTGATCGGGTCTGGCGGCGGGTCAGCGTAGGGATGGAGGAGACGGACGAGGTCTCGAAGCTACGGCGGGAGATCGGCGAGGCCACGGTGCTGCTGGGAGCCTACGAGCTGCTGCGCTCCCGGCAATGGCGGGAGGGGGAAAGCCTCCGGCGGGAAAAGCAGGCCGAGCTGCGGCTGCTCCAGAGCGAATACTTCCTGATGACCGGGGAGCGCTGCGAAGGGGAAAGGCTACCCGGGGAACGGGAGGCCACGCTGTTGCTGCTGCGGCGCGCGGCGCTGGGGGAGGAACGGGCGGCGGAGAGCTACGCGGCCCACGCGGCCCGCTCCGGCAGCCGGGGTAAAGAGATGTACGGGGAGCTGTCGAGAAAGGCAAGACAGCGCTCCGAGCGGCTGCGGCAGGCGATTAGAAACAGCATGTAAGCGAGAAAAATTCGCCGGAGGCTCAGCCTCCGGCGAATTTTCTTTCCTTAGCTCAGCGCTCCCACGAAAAAGGCGACCACGGTGCAGGCCACGGCCAGCAAAATGGCGGCGGCCCAGACGCTGGAGGCCAGCTCCGAAGCGGCGTCGGAGCGGCGGCGTTTCGGAGCGGGGGGCGAGATCCCCTCCGCCGGGGGCGCGGCGCTCTCCGCGGCCGGCCCGTCCTCCTCCTCGCCGGGGTCGGAGAAAGAGGAGAAAGTCACCGGGGGCGGCGCTTCCTCCTCCGCCGCGGGAATGACGATCTCCCGCAGCACATGAGGGCGGCGGGGATCTCCGCTTTCTCTGCTGTCCGGGGCCTCCGGGGCGGCAGGCGGCTTTGGGGCTTCCGCGGCGGGGGTTTCCGCCTTGGCGCTCCCGGCAGGATCGTCGATCCCGGGCTGCTCTGCCCGCTCCGGGGCGCGGCGTCGGGCGGCGTTGGGGGTGGAAAGCCGGTCGGCCAGGGCGGCGGCGGCCGCCAGAGGATTTTTGAATTTCGGCATGGTCATCACTCCTTATGGGCCCGGCCCGTAATGGCCAGAGTCAGCTCCCCTTCCGGGGTGGCGAAGGGCAGGACGACCCCCCGGGGGGTCACCTCCACCCGGACGCCGCCGCGTACCTCGCCGCCGGGCAGCGTCACATGGGCCAGATAGGCGCCTGGGCGCAGGGCAAGACGGCCCTCGCCCCAGCGGAGGGGAGACGAGCCTCCCGCCGTGCAGAGCAAATAGGGGTGGCCCAGGAAGCGCAGCGCCTCCTCCAGCTCGTCCCGTTCCAGCAGGGCGCGGATATGGGTAGAGGATACCACCACTCCGTCCAGTTCCACGGCGGGCACCACCTCCGCCAGCAAACCCCGCTCCCGGCACCAGCGCCGGAGCTTCTCTCCGTCGCCCTCGCCGAAGCGGCCAAAGCGGTAGTCATAGCCCGCCACATAGCCGCGCACCTGCTGCTGCTCCGTCAGCTCCTCCAGAAAACGCTCCCAGGGCAGCGACTGCATCCGCCGGTCGAAGGGCAGGAACAATGTCTCGTCCACCCCGCCCACGCTCTGCATGAGCTGCCGCCGCTCCGCCACGCCGCTGAGCAGCGGGAGGCTTTCCCCGTGCAGCAGCGCGCTGGGGTGGGTGGTGAAGCTCATGGCCGCGCTGCGGAGTCCCCGCGCGGCGGCCAGGGCGGCGGCGCGGCGGAGGAGGGCCGCGTGGCCCCGGTGCACTCCGTCAAAGAAGCCCAAGGCCATGATCTTTTCTGTCATTTCAGACCTCGAAAAAACTCTTGATATTGCTTGCGACCCCGTCTTTCACCTGTCCGTAGGCCAGGAAGCTCCCGTCGGGGCCGTAGAAGCGGTAAGTCCCGTCGCTCCCGTCCAGGGGGAAGGCGTTGCCGCAGCGGCAGCGCCGCTCCTGCCGGCCGTTCAGCGTGAGGGCGGGGGAAGAGGAGAAAAGAGAGTCCAGCGGCAGCAGCCGCTCCGGGGCGGCCTCGCCCACCCGGCAGGCGTCCTCCACCGAAAAGGGGAGGCAGCGGGTGCGGCGCAGAGAGGCCATGGCCCCGCCGCAGCCCAGCGCCGCGCCGATGTCGTGGCAGAGGGTGCGGATGTAGCAGCCTTTGGAGCAGCGGACGCGCAGCAGGAAGTCCTCTCCCTGCCTGCCCAGGTACTCCAGAGAGTGAATGGTGATCTCCCGGCTCTGCCGCTCCACCTCGCCGCCCCTGCGGGCGATCTCGTAGAGCTTCTTCCCGCCCACCTTGATGGCGCTGTACATGGGCGGGAGCTGGGAGATGACCCCGGTGAAGCGGGGGAGAACGGCGCGGAACTCATCCTCCGTGGGGAGCTCGCCGCTCCGGCGGAGGACGGCGCCGCAGATGTCCTGGGTGTCGGTGACGATGCCGGGGCGGAGGGCCGCCACATACTCCTTTTCCGCGGCCTCGGCGTACTCCGAGGCCCGGGTGGCCCGGCCGCAGAGCACCACCAGCAATCCCGTGGCCATGGGGTCGAGGGTGCCGGCGTGGCCGATGCGCCGCTCGCCCAGCACGCCGCGGAGCTTGGCTACCACATCGTGGCTGGTCCAGTCGGGCTCCTTGTCGATCAGCAGCAGACCGGTCATGGCCAGTACTCCTCCACCACCTGTCGAACGGCCTCGGCGGCCTCGAAGGGGGGCAGGTCGATCTCGCAGCCGGCGGCCATCCTGTGCCCGCCGCCGCCGAAGCGCCGGCAGACCGCAATGGCGTCCACACTCCCGTCGGTGCGCAGGGAGATCTTGCAGTGGCCCGGGCGCAGCTCCCGAACCGTGACGGCCACCTTGTTGCCGATGACCATGCCGGCCAGGTCGGCCATGTCCTGGCAGTCGTCCTCTTCGGCCCCGGCGTGGGCCATCATCTCCAGCGTGACCACGGCGATGTTGATCTCCGCGTTTCGGTAGGAGAGCAGGGAGGAGCAGATGGCCCCCTCCAGCAGCATCCGCGCGCGGCTCTTGCTGCGGAAGAGAAGCTTGTTGAGCTCCGCGATCCGGGCCCCCGCGTCCGTCAGGCGGGCGGCGGCCCGGAAGGTATCGGCGGTGGTATTGGCAAAGCGGAAGCAGCCGCTGTCCGTGGAGACGGCTACATAGAGGAGATCGGCCTCCTCCCGGTCAATGCCGCCCAGCAGCTCGTCCAAAATCTCCAGAATGAGTTCGCCTCCCGCGGCCTTGGAGGGATCCACCAGGCACTGCTCCGAGAACGCGCCCCCGTGGGGGTGGTGATCCAGAGAGAGGTGCACCGTCCCCTCGAAGCCCCGGCAGAGCATGTGCGCGGCGGCCACATCCACGGCCACCACGGTCTGCCCCGCGTAGTCCCCGGGGGCGTAGTAGGGGGTGATCATGGCCTCGTAGGTACGGGTGATCTCCCGGTTGGGGAAAAGCCAGGCCCGCTTGCCCAGACGGCGCAGGCCGTGACAAAGGGCGGCGGCACCCCCGAGGGTGTCGCCGTCGGGACGGATGTGGGTCAATATCAGGTAATCGTCGTGCTGCCGCAGAAAGTCGCAGCACTCTTCACGGGTGAGCATTTATGTTTCCTCCTCGTCCCCGCTCTCATCGGAGGGGATATCCAGAGAGCTGAGGAGCTGGTTGATGTGGGCGCCGTGTTCGATGGAGTGATCCAGCTCAAAGATCAGCTCCGGGGTGTAGCGCAGAGAGAGGGCCGCGCCCAGCTCGTGGCGCAGCCAGGGGGAGCAGGACTTGAGCCCCTTTTTGAACTCCTTTTCGTCAATGTCCCCCAGCACGCTCAGATAGACCTTGCAGTAGCGCAGATCGCCCGTGGTGTCGCAGCGGACGATGCTGGTGAGCTCGCCCTGCCGGACCCGGGGATCCTTCACCTGCCGCAGCAGCGTGGCGAGGGCGAACTGGATATCGTCGTTGATGCGCTGAATGTGATTGGATGCCATAGCTTCTCCTTTTGGCGTAAATTCTCCAACGGCGCCAGTCCGCGCGGATGCGGTCTGACGCCGTAGCGGGGGAAGGGACGATCAGTTTTTGATCTCCTCCATGGTGAAGCACTCGATGATGTCGCCTTCCTTGATGTCGTTGAACTTCTCGATCTGCATACCGCACTCGTAGCCGGTGGCGACCTCCTTCACGTCGTCCTTGAAACGGCGCAGAGAGGCCAGGTTGCCCTCGAAGATCACGATGTTGTCGCGGTTCACCCGCACCTGGCAGTTGCGGGAGACCTTGCCGTCCTGCACATAGCAGCCGCAGATGGTGCCCAGCTTGGAGACGTGGTAGGTCTGGCGCACCTCGGCGTGGCCGAGAATGACCTCGTGGAACTTGGGGGAGAGCATACCCTTGAGGGCGGCCTCCACATCGTTGATGCAGTCGTAGATGACGCGGTACATCCGCAGCTCCACATTGGAGCGGGCGGCGCTGTCCCGGGCGGCGTTGTCGGGGCGCACGTTGAAGCCCACGATGACGGCGTTGGAGGTGGAGGCCAGCATCACATCGCTCTCGCTGATGGCGCCCACGCCCGCGTGGATGACCTTGACCTGCACCTCTTCGTTGGAGAGCTTCTCAAGGCTGGTCTTGACCGCCTCGGCGCTGCCCTGCACGTCGGCCTTGACGATGATGTTGAAGGTCTTCATCTCGCCCTCCTGGATACGGGCAAAGAGATCGTCCAGACTGACCTTCTTGCCGGTGTTGGCGGCGGCGGCGCGCTGCTCCTGCAGACGCTGCTCGGCCAGCTCCCGGGCCATGCGCTCATCGCTGACGCAGTTGAAGATGTCGCCCGCGGAGGGGACTTCGGAGAGACCCGCGATCTCCACGGGGATGGAGGGACCGGCCTCGGTGATGCGGCGGCCCTTGTCGTCGGTCATGGTGCGCACACGGCCCACGGCGGTGCCGGCGATGATGATGTCGCCCTGACGGAGGGTGCCGTTCTGCACCAGAACGGTCATGATGGGGCCGCGGCCCTTGTCCAGCCGGGCTTCGATGACGGTGCCGCGGGCGGCGCGGTTGGGGTTGGCCTTCAGTTCCATGATCTCCGCCTGGAGCACCAGGTTTTCCAGCAGATTGTCGATGCCCATGCCGGTCTTGGCGGAGATGGGACAGACGATGGTGTCGCCGCCCCACTCCTCGGGCACCAGGTCGTACTTGGTGAGATCCTGCATGATCCGATCCGCGCTGGCGCCGGGCAGATCCATTTTATTCACGGCCACCACGATGGGAATATTGGCGGCCTTGGCGTGGTTGATGGACTCGATGGTCTGGGGCATGATGCCGTCGTCGGCGGCAACCACCAGAATGGCGATATCCGTGACCATGGCGCCGCGGGCGCGCATGGTGGTAAAGGCTTCGTGGCCCGGGGTGTCCAGGAAGGTGACGGGGCTGCCGTTGATCTCCACGGTGTAGGCGCCGATGGCCTGGGTGATGCCGCCGGCTTCTCCGGAGGCCACGGAGGAGTTGCGGATGTAGTCGAGGGTGCTGGTCTTGCCGTGGTCCACGTGGCCCATGACCACCACCACGGGGGCCCGGGGCACCAGATCCTCGGCCTTGTCCTCGTGGTCGTCGATGAGCTTTTCCTCTACGGTCTGGATGACCTCGTGCTCCACCTTGCAGCCCAGTTCCATGGCGGCCAGGGCGGCGGTGTCGTAGTCCACCGTGTCGGAGACGGAGGCGAACACGCCCAGCTTGATGAGCTGCTTGATCACCTCGGCGGCGGTCTTCTTCATGCGCGAGGCCAGCTCGCCCACATTGATCTCGTCGGGGATGGAGACGGTCAGGGGCTTGGCCTTGGCCTTCTCAAAGATCTTGCGCTGCTGCTTCTCCCGCTCCTCCTGGCGCTTCTTGGCGCCGGAGTACTGCTGCTGGCTGCGCTGCTTGGACTTGGAGGTCACTTTCTCCTTGCCCCGCTGCATATCCGCCTTGTCGCCGGCCATACGGTCAAACTTCTCGTCGTACTTGGAGAGATTGGCGCTGGCGGAGCCGCGGGTGTCCACCACGCGCTTCTCCACCACCTGCCGGGGCTGCTGGGGCTTGGGAGCCTTGGGCTGCTGGGGCTGAGACTGCGCAGGCTGCTGCCGGGGCTGCTGAGCGCCCTGGGCGGCGGGACGGGCGCTGCCGCCGGGGGCGGCGTTCCCTCCCTGCCGGGGCTGCTGGGCGGCGGGAGCCTTGGCCTGCTGCTGGCTCTTGGGCGCCATGGGAGCTTCCTGCCGGGGCTGGGGAACGGCGAAGACCTCGGCGATGTTGTCGATCTGGTTGGTCTGGGTCAGCACCTCGAAGATCACGGACAGCTCGTTATCCTCCAGCACCTGCATATGATTTTTGGGCGCGGAAAAATACTTGGTGTAGATCTCGCTGACCTGCTTGCTCGTCAGGTTGAAGTCCTTGGCCACCTCGTGAATTCTGTATTTTAAGTCAATTGCCATACGCTTATCCTCCTCTTTCCCCATTTTTATGCTTGCGCGGGGCGGCTTTGCGGCGCAAGGCCCTGTCCCGCCGGTATTGAAGCAGCGACGCGGTCTCCTCCCAGTCGCTGTCACTTTCCATCATGCTCTGCGCAAAGACCGCGGCCAGCCCCGCGTCGGTGAACCCGACCATGGCGCAGCCGCCGCCCAGCAGCGCGGAGAGTTCCTCCCGCTTCCAGGGGAGGCGGCGCAGCAGAGCGCGGCGCCCCTCCAGCGCGCGGCCGGCCCGGCGCTCCGTGTGCTCGCCGACGTCCGCGGGGAGCAGCAGCAGCTTCATCCTGCCTTCCCCCGCCGCTTCGCAGCAGCGGTCCTCGCCCAGCACCACGCTGCCGGACTTTCTGCCCAGAGCCAGGTAGCGAAGCGCCTTATCCATCCCCTGCCTCCAGTTCCTCCCGGAGGCGCTCGTAGACCTCCTCGGGTATGGGCGCGCCCAGAGAACGCTCCAGCGCCCGGGAGCGCACCGCGCGCTTCAGGCACTCCCCGCTCCGGCAGATATACGCGCCCCGGCCCGGGGCCTTTCCCCGGAAGTCCAGAGACACGCTGCCCTCGGGCGAGCGCACCACGCGCAGCAATTCGGTTTTGGCTTTCTGCTCCCGGCAGCCAAGACACTGCCGGATCGGGATCTTTTTCGGCAAAACGGTTCCTCCCTGTGTCGCGCCTCCCCGCCGCAGGGCGGGAAAAGGGCCGGGCCTGTGAAGTTTACTCCGCGGCGGAAGCGGGCTTGATATCGATCTTGTAGCCGGTGAGCTTGGCGGCCAGACGGGCGTTCTGCCCCTCCTTGCCGATGGCCAGAGAGAGCTGGCTGTCGGGCACCACCACCCGGGCGCTGCGCCCTTCCTCCAGCAGCTCCACCGAAATCACCTCGGCGGGGGAGAGGGCGGAGGCGATGAAGAGCTGGGGATCCTCGGAATACTTGACGATGTCGATCTTCTCGCCACCCAGTTCCTCCACGATGCTGCCCACGCGCCCGCCGTTGGGGCCTACGCAGGCGCCGATGGGATCCACCGCGGGGTCGGCCGACCACACGGCGATCTTGCTGCGGCTGCCGGCCTCCCGGGCGATGGAGCGGATCTCCACGGTGCCGTCGAAGATCTCGGGCACCTCCAGCTCGAAGAGGCGCTTCACCAGGCCGGGGTGGGTACGGGAGATGAACACCTGGGGGCCGCGGGCGGGGGAGCGGCGCACCTCCACCACATAGACCTTGATCCGGTCGCCCTCGCGGAGCTCCTCGCCCTTGATGCGCTCGGAGGGGGAGAGCATGGCCTCGGTGTACTCGGAGTTGGAGCTGATCTTGATGGACACGCCGCCGTTGTTCTCCAGCCGGGTGACGATGCCCGTGAGGATCTCGTGCTCCTTGGAGGTGAACTCGTCGTAGATGTGTCCCCGCTCGGCCTCCCGGATGCTCTGGGTGATGATCTGCTTGGCGGCCTGGGCGGCGATGCGCCCGAACTTCTTCGTCTCCACGGGCACGTTGACCACATCGCCCACCTTGGGACGCTTCACATAGCGCTCGGCCTCCTCAATGGGGAACTCCGCCTCCGCGTCGTAGACATCCTCCATGCGCTCCACCACGGTCATCTGCACATACATGGCGATGCTCTTCTTCTCGGGGTCGATGTCCACCACCACATTCTCGCCGCAGTCGGGGTTGTCCTTCTTATAGGCAGCCAGCAGGGCCTGGCGGATTTTTTCCAGCATATAGTCGGCGCTGATGCCCTTTTCCTTCTCCAGATCGGCAATGGCCGCAAAGAATTCCGCGTTCATAAATCTGTCTCCTTCCCTTATGCTCGGGGTTTATTCCATGCGCAGGCGCACCTGCGCCACCTGTTCTTTCGTAAAAGTCCGGCTCTCTCCGCCGCACTCGATGGTCACCGCGCCCCCATCGTACCCGCGCAGCGTGCCCGTGTGGCTCTTGCTGCCCTCCACGGGGGAGAAGTGCCGCACCTCCACGGGGGAGCCCAGATAGCGCGCAAAGTGGGCGGGCTTTTTCAGCTCCCGCTCCAGACCGGCGGAGCTGACCTCAAAGGTGTAGCTCTCGGCGATGGGGTCGGCCTCGTCCAGCAGGGGATCCATGGCCTGGGAAAAGGCCACGCAGTCGTCGATGCCCACGCCGCCGTCCTTGTCGATATAAATGCGCAGATAGCGCGTGCCCGCCTCCCGCACAAACTCCACATCCCAGATCTCCAGACCCAGCGCCGCGGCGGGTGCGGCGGCCAGGGACGCGACTGCATCCGTTATCTTGCTCATCGTTCTCCTCGGGGCTTTTGCCCAACAAAAAGAGTGGGGGGGAACCCACTCTTTTCTTACCTATCTTCTTACTACAGCTTACTATAGCATATTATCACAGGAATTGCAAGAGAATATTTGCGCGGCGCTCTCACTTGTAAAGAAAACTGTAGTCGGTGGTGTAGTTGGCTCCCTCGTAGGTGCCGGAGAACATGGACATGGCCCGCTCGTACTCCCGGCTGCCCTCTTCGTAGGGGGTGGGGCGGTAGTCGTTGACGCCGCTCTGGGAGGAGATGGAGCAGGGAATGAGGGTGTAGGAGTCGATGGTGGTCTCCGCGCCCTGACGCTTGAGCGTGAGCTGCACGATGCCCGTGTCATAGGCACCCGCGTCGCTGCCGTTGCCGGGGTTGGTGTGGCCGCCGAAGCTCCAGTTGCCCATGCCGTAGAGGATCAGGGAGCCGTTATAGCTCTCCACGGGCTGGAGACGGTGGGTGTGGGAGCAGTAGACGAGGCCGTAGCCGCAGTCGGCGGCGTAGCGGCACAGCTCGTTCTGCGCCTCGGTGGGCTCGTAGTAGCCCTCCCGGCCCATGTGAAGGCAGGCCACGGTGAACTCCGCGCCCTGGCGGCGCAGCTCCTCAAGACCCTTCTGCACCTTCTCCTTCCCATCCCGGAGAACGGTCTCCTGCTGGGAGGAGGAGAGGATACTCATGGCGTTGTAGGTGAGCTGTCCGTAGAGGCAATAGACGCCGATCTTCACCCCGTCGTCCCGCTGATAGAGGAACGTCTCGTCCTCCCCGGCGTAGTTCACCCCCACGGCGTCCAGCGCCGCGCAGGTATCCTGGTAGGCCCCGTCGCCGAAGTCCCGGGTGTGGTTGTTGGCCAGCGTCACGAACTCCACGCTGCCCTCCGTGAGGATGTTGGCGTAGGCGGCGGGGGAGAGAAAGACGAACTGCTCGATGGAGTAGTAGGTCCGGTCGGAGAGACAGCACTCCAGATTGCCGATGGTCATGTAGTCACCGGCGAAATACTGCACGGTGTTGGAGAAGGGGTAGGCGTAGTCCTTGCCCACCACGTTGTTGAAGCCGATGCCCCAGCTTTTCTTCTCCGTGTCCGCCGCCAGGGTACAGTCGCCGATGAAGGAGAGCGTGTAATACTCCGGCTCGGGGACGGGCGTGGGCGCGGGCGTGGGCGTGGACTCCGGGGCGGAGGTGGGGGCAAAGGTGGGAGACGGGGGGGCGAAGGTGGAGGCGGGGACGCTCTCCGGGGTGGGCGCGGGGGCTTCGCCGCTCCGCCTCCCGCGGAGGAGAAAGACCACGGTGATCAGCGCCACCAGCAGCAGGAGCGAGAGCAGCAGGCCGTTGAGAAGGCGAAGCTGCCGCTCCATGGAATGTTTCTTTTTTCTCTGAGCCATAGCGTTCAGCGCTCCTGCTTATTCGGTGAAGTGGGTATGGTGGTTGATATGCTCCGCGCAGAAGCAATGGTAGCCCTGGCAGCGGGAGCAGTAACGGAATTCCAGCGTGGGGTCGGTGAGGTCGGTGCGGCCGCAGATCTCGCAGCGGAAGCGGTAAGGCGCGGCGCGGCGCTTGGCGTTGGCCTGCTCCATCTCCCGGTGGAAGTTGCGGAAGGTCTGGCGCTCGGCGCGGCTGCGCCGGCGGACGGGGAGAAAAACGTCCCCGCCGCAGAACAGCAGGAAGTTCAGCAGCGCCACCAGCGGCAGCAAGTTCAGCGGGAAGGGATCGGTGAGCACGCCCAGCAAGATCAGCGCCCCGTCCAGCCACGCCAGCCACTTCATCTTCACGGGGATGAAGAACATCAGCAGCACCTGCTGTTCGGGGAAATTGGCGGCGAAGGCCAGAAACATACTCAGGTAAATGTAATGGGCGTTCACGCGCAGGTCGATGCCCGTGAGGAAGTAGACCGCAAAGCCGTAGAGCACGGTGAAGAGGACGCCGGAGAAGAAGTACACATTGAATTTGGCGCTGCCCCAGACCCGCTCCAGGGTGTTGCCCAGATAGTAGTAGAAATAGAGAAAAATCAGCGTCCAGAGCCCGGAGGAGTTGGGGATCAGGGCAAAGGTGAGGAGCCGCCAGACCTGCCCGCGGAGAATGAGGGCCGGGGAGAAGGCCAGGTAGCTCAAAAGGAGATGGGTGGTGTCCATCAGGGAGAAGACGAACACCAGCGCGTTGCCGATGACCACATAGAGCATCAGGCGGGGGATGCCGAAGTTGGGGTGCCGGACGCAGAAGCGATCCACGCGCTGCATAAATGATTTCATGAAATTCCTCCGAAAGATCAGTCGTCTTGCATGTCATTATACCACAGGCGGCGGGGAAATCAATCCTTTCCCCCCGTTTACACCGGCGGCAGGGGGATGCGGTGGGGGAGGATCACCCTGCCGTAGCAGATCACGGTCATGGACGAGCTCCCGGGGAAGTAGAGATCCGCGTCCTCCCGGGCGCGGTTCACCGAGAAGAGGTGGATGCCCCCCTCGCTGTCCCGGAAGAACTGCTTGCAGACCATGCCGTCCCCGGCATAGAAAAGCCCCACATCCCCGTCCGAGAGGGAGACGGTGCGCCGGCAATAGATGATCTCGCCGCTGTGGATCACCGGTTCCATGCTGTCCCCGTCGACGCGGGCGGCGAAGTCCGCGTGGAGGGAGACATCCGCCTCCAGCTCGTCAAAGTCCTCGCCCGGTTGGGGAGAGGGGTAGCCGGCCGCGGCCAGAAAGCGGTAGAGCGGGATGGTCTCCGTGGCCTTCTGCGGCGCATCCTCCTCTGCCAGCACGGCGGCGATGTCCAGCAGCCGCTGCCGATCCCGCTCGTCCAGCGCAAGGTAGAGCCGCCGCAGCCGCCCCTCGCCGCTCTCCTCTTCGTCCTCCCCTTCCCAGAGGCCGCAGGCGCGGAGAAAGGCGTGGATGTCCGTGCCGTACCAGCGCAGCAGCCGGAAGAGGGAGACGCAGTCGATGCGGGTATAGCCCCGCTCCCAGTTGGAGATGGCCTGTGGGGTGCAGCCCAGCAGCTTCGCCGCGGCGCTCTGCGAGCGGTTGCAGCGCAGCCGTTCCGCCTGGAGCTGCCGGGACAGACGTTCGTGCTCGTTCATGGCAATGGCCTCCCGTTCGATCGGTGTTTTCTGGATAGAGTATAGCCGAGTTTCCCCTCAGAGTCAACAATTTGTTTACACTTATGCTTGACAATCAACAATATGTGTAGTATAATCCCGCTTGTCTCAACAAATTATGGATTGCGGGGTGAGAACATGACTGTGTACATGGCCGGGCGGGTCCCCATGGGACGGAAGATGCTGGAGGAAGTCTTTGGGGATGTGGGGGTGGAACCGGAGGAGCTGAAAAGCTGTGTGCCGCTGGGGGAGGAGCTGGTGGGGCGGCTGGCGCTGCTGAGCCGCTGCGACGCCATCTTTCTGCCCGAGGGATGGCGGACGGATGAGAGGACGCGCATCGAGAAGGCGGTGGCGGATCATCTCCACATCCCCCAGGTGAGTTACTATCTGCCCCGCGGGAGAAAAGGAGGGAAGTGAGTGGAAGAAAAGGGGAAAAAAGCGCGCCGCCGCCGCATTACCCCCACCCAGGTGGAGCAGCGGCTCATGGAGATCGCCGAGAGGTGCATGGAGAACACGCCCAGGATGGTCTACAACAAGTCCACCCGGCAGTGGGAGGAGGACGGCAGCTACACCTTTGACGCGGCCAACGCCATCAAGGCGCTCACGGAGATCGGCAAGTATCTGGGCGTGGGCGAGAAGGCGGAGGAGAGCGTCCGGGAGATCCGGGTGGATTTCGGGGAGCACGAGGAGTATGCCCGTTGAGCTGGTGATCCATCCCAACCCCCGGCAGCGCTGCTTCTTCCTGGCGCGGGAGCGCTATGTGGCCTACGGCGGCGCCCGGGGCGGGGGCAAGAGCTGGGCGGTCAGGATGAAGGCGGCGCTCCTCGCGCTGTGCTATCCGGGCATCCGGCTGCTGATCGTCCGGCGCACCCTGCCGGAGCTGGAGGACAACCACATCCGCCCGCTGCGGCAGCTGCTCTCCGGGGCGGCGGAGTACCGGGAGAAGGACCGTTCCTTTCTCTTTCCCAACGGCAGCGCGCTGCGCTTTGGCTACTGCGACGCGGAGAGCGACGTGCTGCGCTACCAGGGGCAGGAGTACGACTGCGTCTTTCTCGACGAGGCCACCCAGCTGACGGAGTATCAGTTCCAGACCTTCAAGGGCTGCCTGCGGGGCGTGAACGACTTTCCCAAGCGGCTCTACCTCACCTGCAACCCCGGCGGGGTGGGCCACGCCTGGGTGAAGCGGCTCTTCATCGAGCGGAGCTACCGGGAGGGGGAGCGGGCGGAGGAGTACCGCTTCATCCCCGCGCAGGTCTACGACAACACCGCGCTCATGGAGGCCGACCGGGCCTATGTGGAGAGGCTGGAGAGCCTCCCCCACGAGCTGCGGGAGGCCTGGCTCCACGGAAGCTGGGACGTGTTCGCCGGGCAGTTCTTTCCTGAGTGGGACCGCGCCGTCCATGTCTGCGAGCCCTTTGAGGTCAGCGGGAGCTGGCGGCGGTATGTGACCATGGACTATGGCATGGACATGCTGGCGGCCTATGTGATCGCCGTGGACGGGGAGGGGACGGCCTGGGTGATCCGGGAGCTTTACGAGGGTCGGGATCTGGGCGAGGGGCACGAGGGGCTGATCATCTCCCGGGCGGCGGAGCGGCTGAAAGAGCTCGTGGCCGGGGAGAGCGTCTACGAGATCCTCGCGCCGCCGGATCTCTGGAACAGCCGGCAGGAGACGGGGCGCAGCGTGGCGGATATTTTCGCCGAGCAGGGGCTTTATCTGACCAGAACCGGCAACGACCGGCAGAGCGGCTGGATGGCCGTGAGGGAGCGGCTGCGGGTGAGGGAGGACGGGAACGGGCGCCCCACGGCGGCGCTGCGCATCTTCTCCACCTGTCCCAATCTCATCCGCACCCTGCCGCTGCTGCGCTACGACGAGCGCCGTCCCTCCGACTGCGCCCGGCAGCCCCACGAGCTGACCCATGCCCCGGACGCGCTGCGGGGCTTCTGCGTCTACTGGATCGGCGCCGAGCAGGGGGAAAAGCCGCCATCCCCGAGACCAAAACTCATCGACCGGCTCCAAAAGGGCCGGGGGAGAAAACCAATTCGATAAGGAGAAACATATGCTCAAGAGCGCATACGACAAAGACAACGACGGGCGCGTGGACGAGGCGGACACGGCCCTCGTATGCCAGGGCAACGCGGAAACGGCCACGAAGCTGGAGACGGGGCGCAGCTTTACCGTCAAGGACAACAGCCAGAGCAACGCAGGGCCTGCCGCCACCTTCGACGGCGGGGGAGACGTGGTGCTGAAGCTGCCGGAGACCATCAGGGCGACACTGACGGGCAACGCGGCCACGGCCACGAAGCTGGCAGCAAAGCGAAAGATCGGCGGGGCGGACTTTGACGGCAGCGCCCCCATCACGCTGGAGCAGATGGGCGCGGCGGCGCTGGAGGGAGGAAAGGTGAAGGCCGAGCAGGCCTCCGCCGCCATGGTGAGCGTGAGCGCGGACACCACGCTGACGCTGAGCCACGAGGGGAAGTGCGTCCTCATCCAGAGCGGAGCGGTGAGCATCACGGTACCGGCCAACGCCGCCGTGGCCTTTCCGACGGGGACAGAGATCGAGATCATCCGCTACTCCGGCTCGGCGTGCACGCTGAAGGCAGCCTCGGGGGTGGCGCTGCTGCACCAGAGTCTCGGTTCGGTGACGGAGATCGCGCTTGCGGAGCGCTACACGGTGGTAGGGCTCAAAAAGGTGGCGACAAATAACTGGGTGATCACGGGAGGCGTGGGATGAAAAAGAGAAGAAAGAGCGCCGCGGCGGAGAGCGTGGTGACGGGCTACGACTACTCCACCCGGGAGGCGCGGGAGGAAACGGTAAGCGCGCTCTTTGCCAGAGCCAGGAGCGCAAGAAGCGCCGTGGAGCAGGAGTGGACGCGGTACAACGACTACTACAACTTTATCCACGACACCACGGCGCTGCTTGCGCGGAGCGCGGAGGAGGGGGAGAACCTCTGCACAGCGGTGGTGCCCGACCCCTGGATCATCGTGGAGAGCCAGGTGGATCCCCATGTGCCCCAGCCCCTCTTTCGGGGCCGGGACAGCGAGGGGGACGACGGCTGCGCCCGGGAGCGGGAGTATGTGGTGCGCTACATCTGCGAGAACAACCGTCTCGCGGACATGAACACCCGCAACGAGCGGAGGCTGCTGAAGTACGGCGACGCCTTCTGGAAGGCCTACTGGGACGCGGAGATGCCCTGCGGCGCGGAGGAGGGGGACATCCGCATTCGGGATGTGCCGGTGGACGCCGTCTACCCCGACCCTGCCGTGCGGGACGGCACCATTCAGGACGGGCAGTATCTCGACTACGTCTACCGGGTGCACAAGGTGCGCTTTGTGCAGATGTTCGGGGAGACGCTGGCAGAGGCGGACGCGGCGGCGGAGGAGCTGACGGGCCGGGACGGGGGGCGGGGGGAACTCTTCGCCATGGATGACGCCCTTTGCGAGACGGACGATACGGTGCAGATCCTGGAGCACTGGTTCCGCCAGCCGGCGGACACGGAGGAGGACGGACGGTTTGTTCCGGCGGGGAGCGTGGCGTGCAGCATACAGGCCGGGGGCAGGGAACTCAGGTACATCCCCGACTACTGGCGGCGCACGCACCGGCAGTGCAAGCTCTTCCCATTCGTGCACTACTGGCGGGTGCAGGACGAAAACCAGATCTGGAACAAGAGCGAGCTTTTCCCGGTACTCGATCTGGTGGACGCGGCGGACAGGAAGCTGAGCATGGGCGTGCTCGGGGACGCGCTGCTCTCCAACGACATCATTCTCGCCGAGGAGGGGGCGCTGAGCGAGGGGCAGCAGTTCACCAACGAACCCGGCGCCGTCATCCACGTAAAGCCCAACCGCATCAACGCCGTGCGCCGTCTGGGCGGCATACAGAGCATGGCCAACGCGGCGGTGGGGCTGGAGTGGTACAAAGACGAGATCGAGCGCTCCACCCGGAACTACGAGACCAGCCGCGGCAAGGAGACCCGGCGCACGGACACGGCCAGCGGCCTGGCCATGCTGCGCAGCGACGCGGAGAGCCAGGCGGACATCAAACGGGCCGACCGCAACCGGGGATTCGAGCGGCTCTACGAGCTGCTGGACTGTCTGGCGCTGGAGTTCTACGATGAGGACCGGATGATCTATCTGGGCGCGGACGAGGAGCAGGGCCGGGAGAAGGTGAGCTTTGTCTTCAACGCTGACTGCTGCGCCAGAACCGTGGGCAGCGGGGAGGAGAGATGGCGCTATTTCCCCCGGGTGGATGTGAGCATCACCGCCGTGGACAGCGTGATGCAGGGCAAACAGGCCACGCTGGAGACGTTGGAGCGGCTCTCGGGCAGCAGCGTCACGGCGGAAAACTGGAAGCTCTTCGCCGCGCAGCTGGATCTGCTCAATCTGCCGGGCAGGCAGGAGATCATCGAGGATTGGAGCCGCCGCTTCGCGGAGGCCGCGCCGCCCGCGGAGGCGGCGGAGAGGGGAGAAACGGAGGAGATCCATGACATATAAAGAGGCAGCCCGGGGCAACGATATCGGCTACTGGGAGGAACTGGAGAAACACTATAAATCCGTCTATGAGCGGCAGGTGGAGGAGAACAACGCCTCCGCCGCCGCCTCCACGGAAAAGACTCTCCGGGAGATCGGAGAGAAGATCAACGCGATCAACCGGGAGTACCGGGAGAAAAACCGGGAGCTTTACCGGGGCTACCGGGACGCCCAAATCCACATGGATGAGAAAATGGCCGCCGCGGGCTACACCGGGGGGCTGAGCGAGAGCGGACACATCGCGCTGCGCAGTGGTTATGAGAAGAGCGTGGGCGAGCTGGAGAGCAGGAAGAGCGGCGACGTGGCCGCCCTCCGCGCCCGGGGGGCCCAGGCGGAGAGCGACTACCGCGCCGCCGCGGACAAGGCCAACGCCGCCGCCGGGGAGAATTACCGTAATCAGCTCGTCTCCGCCGCCAAACTCCGCCGCAGCGAGATGCAGAAGGACGCCGCCACCCTGGCTGCGGCGGGGGATTTCTCCGGCTATACGCGCCTGGGCTACAGCGAAGAGGAGATCGGGAAAATGCGGGAGGCCTGGGAGATGAAAAATCCCAAGGTGGCCATGGGCCTGGCGGCGGCCGGCAAGAGATACAACAGCGCCCAGGTAGCGGCCCTGACCCCGCTGCTGGCCCAGCATTACCTGGCGGCCCTGGGCTACAGGGTGAAGATCAGCGGCGTGTGGGACAGCGCCACGGAGCGGGCCTACCGCAGCGCCTTTGGCCGCGGCTCGGGCAGAATGTGAGGCAAAGAATGGGGATTGCGCGCGGGGATAAGCCGTGGTACAATCCCGGGGAGTGCAATTCGTCGGAAAAGGGAGGAAAGTTCCATGCTCTCTTATTTCTGCGCCGCCATACTGGGCTATCTGCTGGGCTGCTCCAATCTGGCACTCTATCTGTCCCGGGCCCGGGGCTTCGATCTGAGAAAGACCGGCTCGGGCAACCCCGGCGCGTCCAACGCCATGGTGTCCATGGGCTGGGGCGCGGGGGTGGCCGTGGCCGCCCACGATATCCTCAAGGCCGTCGCGGCGGTGCTGCTGGCCCGGCGCTTCTTCCCCGCCGCCCACGTGGGGGAGCTGGCCGGCATTGCCTGCGTGCTGGGGCATATGTTTCCGGTGTTCTTCGCCTTCCGGGGCGGAAAGGGCTTCGCGTCCTATCTGGGCATGCTGCTGGCGCTGGACTGGCGGGCGGCGGCTGTGCTGATGGTGCTGTGCGCCATACTGACATTCCTGACGGACTACATCGTGGTGGCCACCTTTACCACCGTTTTCTCTGCGCCGCTCTACGCTTTCTGGCGCTTCGGACTCTGCTCGGCGCTGATTTTGTGCATGGGCACGCTGCCCATCCTCTGGAAGCACCGGGAAAACATCCGCCGTCTCCGCGACGGCACAGAGATCGGCCTTCGCCGGGCCAGCCGGGGCGAGCACCGGGTGAAATAGCGGCCGAAGGGCAAAAATAAGCTGTCCTCCCGTACGGGAGGACAGCTTATTTTTGAACGAAAAATTTTGTTTGTTTACAATTTAGTGAAAAACCGTTCAGGTATGATTCCCGGAAAAATGGTATGCTGAGACCCAAATTACGGCAAGGGGTGCGATCCATGAGCGAAGAAGTGAAAAACATACAGAACGGCGGGGACGAGGAGCTTTTCGAGAAGCTCAACGCCGAAAAGAAGAGAAAGCGCCGCAGGACGATCCGGGTGGCGCTGATCATACTGCTGGCGGTGGTGGGGGCCGTCGCCCTGGGGATGCGGGCGCTGCGCAGACAGGTGGAGGAGAACCTCGCCGCCAGCGCGCCCCAGGTGCAGAGCTACGCCGCCAGCCGCGGCAGCGTCAGCACCACCGTCTCCGGCAGCGGCGTGCTGGAGAGCGTGGACGAGCGGCAGCTCACCGTGCCCTACGGCGTGGAGTTGGGGGAGATCGTGGTGAGCGCGGGCGACAGCGTAAAAGCCGGGGACGCCCTGGCCACGGTGAAAATGAGCAGCGTCATGACGGCGCTCTCGGACACCCGGGACGAGATCAAGCAGCTCGACGACTCCATCAACACCGCCGGCAGCGACAGGGTGAGCGCCTATGTGAACGCGGGCGTGGCCGGGCGCGTCAAGCGGATCTGCGCGGAGAGCGGCATGGATGTGGTGGACTGCATGAGCGAATACGGCGCGCTGTGCGTGCTCTCGCTGGATGGGAGCATGGTGCTGGAAGTGGAGCTCGCCCTCCCTGCCGGGGAGAGCGTCACCGTCCGCTGCGGCGACGGGAAAGAGTATGAAGGCCGGGTGGAGAGCAGCGTGGGCGGCAAGAGCCGCGTCACCCTCACGGACAACGGCCCTGTCTGGGGGGAGCGGGCCACGGTGCTCTCAACGGACGGCGGGGAGCTGGGCAGCGGCACGCTGGAGATTCACAGCCCCCTCTCCGTCACCGGCTACGCCGGCACGGTGAACGCCGTCTACGCCCGGGAAAACCAGAAGGTCTACGCCTGGAGCACGCTGTTCACCCTGAGCGACACGCAGAGCAGCGCCAACTACGACGCCCTGATCCAGAGTCGGCAGGAGGCCGAGGCGCGGCAGATGGAGCTGATCGCCATGATGCGTACCGGCACTTTTACGGCGCCCTTTGACGGTACCGTGCTCTCTCTGGACTATACCGCCGAGAGCGGCGCCGCCGCGTCCTACACCGCCGCGACCCCCGACGAGACGGCCGTGTTCACGCTGGCCCCCGACGAGAAGGTCTGCGTGACGCTCAGTGTGGACGAGAGCGACATCCTCTCGCTGAAAACGGGACAGAGCGCCGCGGTGTCTGTGGCCTCCGTAGGCGAGGACACCGTGGAGGGCGAGGTCACGGAGATCAGCCGGGTGGCCGTCTCCTCCTCCGGCGTGACGCTCTACTCCGCCACCGTCACGCTGCCCAGGCAGGAGGGGATGCTCCCGGGCATGACCGCCGACGTGTCCATCCGCATCGAGGGCGTGGACAACGCCGTCCTCATCCCCGTGGACGCCCTGCACCGCACCAGCAGCAGCGCCTATGTCTATACCTCTTACGACGAGGCCACGGGACAGTACGGAGGCATGGTGGAGGTCACGGCGGGCGTGGCCGACGACGACTTTGTGGAGATCACCTCCGGACTGAAGGAGGGGGACACGGTCTACTATACGGAAAAGGAGAGCTTCGACTTCTTCATGATGATGGGCTCCGGGGGAAACGCCGCACGTATGGGCGAGGCGCCCCAGGGTATGGCCCCGGGCGGACAGCGGCCCCAGGGCGGCGGAATGAGGGGATGACATGATCGAACTGCGCGACGTATCGAAGATCTATCAGGTGGGCGAAGAGCGGGTGCGGGCGCTGGACCACGCCAGCCTTCACATCGCCCCCCACGAATTTGTCAGCATCATCGGCCCCTCGGGCAGCGGCAAGTCCACGCTGATGAACATCATCGGCTGTCTGGATGTGGCCGACGGGGGCACCTACCTGCTGGACGGCATCCCCATCGAGTCCTATTCCGAAAACGCCCTGGCCCTGGTGCGAAACCGGAAGATCGGTTTCGTGTTCCAGAACTTCAATCTCATTGCCAAGCTCTCCGCCGAGGAGAATGTGGAGCTGCCGCTGATCTACCAGAAGGTGGGCCGCGCCGAGCGGCAGCAGCGGGTGAGCGAGGCGCTGGAGCGTGTGGGGCTGAGCCGCCGGGCCAGGCACCTGCCCACGGAGCTCTCCGGCGGGCAGCAGCAGCGGGTGGCCATCGCCCGGGCGCTGGTGACGCGCCCCTCTCTGATCCTGGCCGACGAGCCCACGGGCAACCTGGACTCGAAGACCGGCAGGGAGATCATGGACATGTTCCGGGAACTGCACGATCAGGGCAACACCATCGTGCTTATCACCCACGACAACGACATAGCCCGTCAGGCCAAACGCATCGTCCACATCCACGACGGACATCTCTCGGAGGTGACGGTATGATCCAATCTTTCAAAATGGCCCTGCGCAGCATCTCCGGCAACCGGATGCGCGCGGCGCTCACCATGCTGGGCATCATCATCGGCGTGATGGCGCTGGTGGTGCTGGTGAGTCTGGTCAACGGGGCCACCAGCTCCGTGACGGACGCGGTCTCGGGGCTGGGCAGCAGTATGCTCACCGTCACCGTCTCCGACAGCAAGGGCAAGCCGCTGGATCTGGCGACCCTCTCGGACTGGGAGGAACAGTACGGCGAGCTGGGGCCCATCGCCGCCAGCACCGCCGCCACGGCGGTGGGCAAGTACGGCGGCAGCAACGCCACCATGACCCTCTACGGGGTCACCCCCGCCTACTTCCAGGTGGAGGGGCTGACGATGTCCATGGGCCGCTGGCTGCGCAGCGCCGATCTGGATAACGGCAGCTATGTGTGCGTGGTCAACGAGACCGCTGCCGAGGAGCTTGTGGGCTACACCGACTGCGTGGGGGAGGAGATCTCTCTCAACGGGGTGAAGTACACCGTGGTGGGGGTGCTCGGCAACAATGACGACTCCCTGACGGCGGTGTTCACCTCCAACAGCAAGGTGGCCTACATCCCCTATACCTCCCTCATCCGCCTCAGTGACAGCGTGAGCCGGGAGATCGGCAGCTTCAGCGTGGGAGCGGCGGAGGGTCGGACGCTGGAAGACGCCGAGACGCGGATGCAGGAACTGCTGATGGAGCGCTTTGACGGGGACGAGGACGCCTTTGATCTCTCCTCCCAGAATGTGCTGGAGGACGCCATGAGCAGCATCACCTCCGTGCTCACCATCCTGCTGGGCGGCATCGCCGCCATCTCGCTGATCGTGGGCGGCATCGGCATTATGAACATCATGCTGGTCACGGTCACGGAGCGCACCCGGGAGATCGGCATACGCAAGGCCATCGGCGCCAGCCGGGGCAGCATCCTCATGCAGTTTCTCATGGAGGCCGTGGTGCTGTGTATGCTGGGCTGCGCGCTGGGCATTTTCTGCTCCTGGAGCATCCTCCGTCTGGTGTCCGCGGCGGTGTCCGGGCTGAGTCTGCGCTTTGAACTGAACGGCGGCGTGGTATGGGTGTCGGTGATCTTCTGCTTTATGATCGGCGTGATCTTCGGACTCTACCCGGCCAACAAGGCTGCCAAGATGAAGCCCATCGACGCGCTGCATTACGGAGGTTGAGACATGGAGAAAACCAGAAAAGGAACCATCGGGAAATGGGCGGGCGCCGTGGCGCTGGCGCTGGTCGCGGCGCTGCTGCTCACCCTGCCGGGAACGGAGCAGCCCGAGGAGGACGGCGAGATTCTCCCCAGCGTCCTCCAATGCGCCGTGGAGCGCCGGGACATGGAGCGAACCCTCCGCAGCGGCGGGGCCCTCAGCGGCGGCGAGGCCAGCAGCGTCACCGTGCCCTCCGGCGTGAAGATCACGGAGCTGCTGGCGCACAACGGGGACATGGTGGAAAAAGGCGACGCGCTGGCCGCGGTGGACCGGGTGTCCGTCATGTCCGCCGTGCGGGAGACGCAGCAGACGCTGGAGGACATCCGCGAGAGCATGAACGCCATCGCCGTGACCCCCGGGCCTCTCACAGCCGATGAAAACGGCAAGGTCTGTGTCAACGGCCGGGAGCTCTCAGGCGACGCTTACGGAGACTACGCCGAGTACATGACCCTGGCCGAGCGGCACCGCAACTGCGAGGAGACGCTGCTGGAGCTGTTCCGGCTCTACTATAACGGCGCCGTCACCGCCCCTGAGGCGGGACTGGTGGACGGGCTGGACAGGAGCGTGGTGCAGTCCCTCGCCTCCTCCGCCTCCTCCGCCCGGGTGACGCTGCTGGCCAGCAACACCCCCTACGGGGACGATGGGGAGAGCTATCTAAGTTTCGTGGGCGTGGTGGACAGCGTGGTGGACGGAGCCATGGAGATGCGCATGAACCCCAACCCCCTCGCCATTGGGGACTTTGCCGACCTCTCCGCCGTGGACGCCTCTCTGGACGCCATGACCGCCCGGGGCACCTATCCCGGCGGGGCGCCCATGTTCGCGCGGCAGGGAGAGGAGTGGAGCGCCGCCGCGGGGGCCGAGAGCGGGGATATACTGCTCTTCACCTACGACGCGGGCGGCAGCATCGTGTGGGTGGTGAAACTGGGCCGCGCCGCGGACTGGGATCCCACCCCCTCGCCCAGCCCCTCGCCCATTCCCGGAGAAACGCCCGGTGAGGGCGAAGCGGGCCAGGGCGGCGCCGGCGGCCAGGGCGGAGCCGGCGGCTGGAGCGGCAGCCTGGGGAACGGCGCGGGCAGCGGCTCGCAGCAGTCCGGACAGCAGAGTGACACCGCCGCCGACACCGTGCTCTGCACCGTGGTGCCCGTGGCCGAGATGAGCGTCGCCATGGCCATCGACGAGCAGGACATCGGGGAGCTTCACGAGGGTATGACGGCCCTCCTCACCGTGGACGCCCTGCCCGGGCGGAGCTTCACCGGCACGGTCACCTCTCTCTCCAAATTTGGCTCCAACAACGGCGGCAGCAGCAAATTCGCCGTGACCCTCACCCTTCCCTACGCCGAGGGGATGCTTCCGGGCATGAATGTCTCCGGGACATTTGTTCTCGAGCGGCGGGAGAACGTGCTCGTCCTCCCGGTGGCCGCGCTGACGGACGAGGGAAAGAGCACGGTGGCCTACACCGGCTACGAGGAAAAGACCGGGGAATTCACCGGCGCCGTCCGGGTGAGCGTGGGCTGGAGCGACGGAGAATGGGCGGAGATCCTCTCGGGACTGGAAGAGGGACAGGAGGTCTGGTACGAATACTATGACCAGCTCGTGCTCTCCACAGAGGCCAAAGGACCCACGCGCCCCTGGGGTTGAGATGAATCGTAAGAAGAAACAGCGGACGCCCCGCCATCCGGATCCGGATGGCGGGGCGGTCTTTGTATGCGCCGCTCAGGGGGCGGTGGGAGGCGCTTTGCCCAGCGCGGCCAGGGACTCGGCCACCTCCCTGGGGCTTTTGCCGTCGGTGGGGACGCGGAGGGTGCGCAGAGCGCCGTAAAGGGGGAGACGCGCCACGCTCCGTTCGATCACATCCGCTGTCCGCCTTCCGGCGGCCACATCCCCGCCCAGCCGCTGCCGCAAAGTGTCCTCCGTACAAACGAGGGAGATCGCCCGGACGGCGCAGCGGCTCCGGTCCAGCTCCGCGAGGAGGGAGTCGATGATCTCCTGCTGGTGCATCACCCAGCAGAAGATCACATTTTCGTAGACCGAGCAGCGGAGGAACTGGTTCAGGAGAAAGCAGATGTTCTGCCGCACCATGGCCATGGTCTCCTCCGTTACCACAAAGGGGTCGGCGTCCCAGCACCAGTCCCCGTCCAGAAAGACGCTGTGGGGCAGCAGCTTTTTCAGCTCCTGACAGGCCGTGGTCTTGCCCACGCCCATCGTGCCGCCCACCAGATAGAGTGTTTTCATGGCTCGCGCTCCTTTCTTCGATGGAAAGGGCGGCTCACAGCCCGGCCATGACATCGCGCATCCACCCGTTGAGGAACGCGAGCTGCCGGGGCGTGTGGAACCAGTGCTCCCCCTCTTCCATAACGGTGAGGCTGGCGCCGTGGCGCCGGGCGAAGTCCTCCGCCGTCTCCCGGGAGGTCAGGTTGTCCCGCCCCGCGTAGAGGATGTCCGTGGGGACATCCCATTGGATGGGGTGCGAGCGGACATAGCGCAGATATGCCCAGGAGAGGGTCTCGCCGAAGTCCGTGACGATCTCGCCCCTGCGCTGCAGCTCCTCCTCCGTGGCCCCGGCCCAGCCCAGCATATCCAGAATGAGCCGCTCCATATTGAGAATGGGGGAGATGAAGAGGGCGCGCGCCAGCGCCTGCCCCTGCAGGGCGTTCATGGCGAAGTACGCGCCGATGCTGTTGCCGATCAGCACCACACGCTCATACCGCCGCTGAAGGCGCTCGAGATCTGCCCGGATGGGCGCCTCCGCGCTCCAGGGGAAAGAGGGGCCGTAGTCCACGCCATAGAGATCGAAGCCCGGGCAGTTTTCCGCGTACTGTTCCGCCTCCCGCGGGCTGCCGCCCTTGCCGTGGACATAGAGGACCGCTTTTTTCATGGCCGCGCCTCCTTTTTCCGGATGGGGTGGCGGATCACCGTTTTCCACTTTTCCACCGGGACCCTGGCGGCGTCGGAGAGGTAGATCTCGTGGTGGAGCCGGGTGGGGGAGAAGTCGTTTTCGTAGCCCTGTTCCTCCAAAAAGGCGTCCATCCGCGCTATGCTGGCCGCCTCGCTGTCAAAGGAGCCATGGTGCAGCATCTGCACGCACAGCCCCTCCTCCACCGTAAGGAACTCCACGGGGGAGAAGTCCTGCTTTTTCTTCCGCGTGGCCTCCTCGACGGCCCAGCGGAAGTCCTCCCGGCTGACGAAGTCCGGCAGGCGGATCACGGAGATCCAGTGGAAATCGTCCTTGCGCGTGCAATCGAAGCCCGCGCCGCCCTCCTGAAACCAGAAGCCCTCCAGCGGCGGCACCACATAGTCGAAGTAGCCCTCGATCCGGTGGTCGCCCTTTTTGCTCATTTTGATGGTGTATGCCACGCCGTAGAGCAGGGAGATGGCCGCCTTGTACGCACCGCCCTCCTCGTTGGGGTCGCCCAGGCCCCGGACGGCCAGATAGTTCATGGCCGGGACGGTGACCAGCCCGGGCTTCGACCCGGGCAGGTAAAACTCTTTGTACTCTTTCTTGTAATCAAAAGCCACGGGGAAGCACCTCCTTTACTTTGTCATGGAAAAGCGCCAGGCTTCCTCCACCCAGCCCATCCACTCCCCGTCCAGCTGCCCCGGCTCCGTGAGGAGGACGTGGTGGGTCCAGCGGTTGGGATAGGGTTCCACCGCCTGCGCCACGCGGGGGGAGTCCAGGCGGCGGCCCAGAGCGAAGGAGAAGAGCAGGTATTCCTCCGGCCAGCCCTTCCTCCGGTGCACGGGCAGGGAGACCATGGCGAAGATATAGCGGCTGCGGAAGGAGATCTGGGTTTTGGAGATGCGGACGCTCGCATCGGGCTGGGCCGCGAGGATCTTCCCGCGCAGCGCCTCGTAGAGCGGGAGCAAGCCCGGGTGGGCGTTGAAAAACAGCAGCTCGTCGCCTGTCGGCATGAACGCCGCCTCCTTTTCGTGCAGTTACGGGAGCATTATACCACGGCGGAGAGGCGGAGAAAAGCGCCGGATGGTTGAAAAAGGGAAAAACCGCCCGGGGCGGCTTTTCCGGGGCGGACTATTTCGTAATGGCCTGCCAGCCCCCGCCCTCCACAACATACTGAAACTCCGTCAGGCTCTCGTCCAGCATCACCCGCAGCAGCTCCGCAAAGTCCGGCACCAGCGGGACGCTTGCCAGTTCCTCCCGCCGCAGCCAGTGCATCTGTCCTTCCTCAGAGCTGCACAGTTCCCCCTCGAATTCGTGCGCCTCGAAGAGAAAGACCAGATACCGTCCTCCCTCGATGGGGAACTGCTTCACCCCGCACAGCCGGGGATGAAGAACCGTCAGGCCGCTCTCCTCCTTCATCTCCCGGATGACGGCGTCCACAATGGACTCCCCCGGTTCGATGTGGCCGCCGGGGAGCGCGTAGCCCCGCCAATCCTCCTTCACCCGATCCTGCAAAAGATACCATCCGTCCCGGTGTACGAGACACAAAACGGTGAGTTCGACCTTTTCCGTGCCCATGTTCCCTCCGTTATCCTTCCTTCACGCCCCGGACGACCAGCGTGATGGAGGTCTCGGTGTCCCACTGCTTCTGTCCGCTGCGGTACAGCGCCAGGCGTTCATCGTATTTCCGGTTGACCAGGTCGATCAGTTGGGACGCCTGTTCGCGGCGGGTGGAGCGAAGCGCCTCGATCTGCCCGTACCGCCCGGCGTTGATCATGTCCCCGGCCATGGCGGGGGAGTATTTGGGGTCGTCCGGCGTCAGATCGGCCACCGCGTAGCCGGTGGACACGCGGGAAAAACCGTAGGCTTCCATGACGCGGGGCAGCTCCTGCTCGGTCATGTGGTACTTCCCCACGCCGTACTTTTCCAGCGTGTCGTCCCCGGCGCTCACTTCCTCCCAGAAGCGCCGCTCCTCCTCTGTCATGGCGAGACAGTCCGCCGTGTGGCGGACGCCGCGCCGGGCCGACAGCACCAGACATACGCCCCCCTCCTTCAGCACCCGCCGCTGCCCGGCGAAGAATCTGTCAGGGGGGACGTGCTCGCAGACCGTGTGGGAGATGGTCACATCCACGGAGCCGTCCTCAAAGGGCAGCGCCGCCGCGTCCCCCTCCAGAAACTCCACGCCCTCCACATTGGCCCGTGCGAAATCGATGAAGCGGCTGTCCCGGTCGATGGCGGTGATGGATGCGCGGGGATACCAGCGGCGCAGAGCACCGGCCAGAGCGCCCGGGCCGCAGCCGATCTCCAGGATCTTCAGATCTTTTCCCCCGTCCAGAGAGAAGAGTGCTTTGTACTGCCCGGAAAAAAGGTCGTGGAAGCGGAGCTTCCGGCTCAGATAGAGCGTCATGACCCCCTGAATGTGATCCGACCATATGGTGTTCATCCTGTCCTCCTCCCAAAAATGGCGTTAGAACATTAAAAGTATGATGGGAGTTTTTCACGATTATAGTTACCGCCTCTGCTTTGCATCAACAAACTATTTTGTTTTTGCACTAGAAGAACAACTATTAATCGAGAATATTTCTTATCAAGATTCTTTTCAAGGAACTTATTAATTGTGCCTTTAATTTTCTCTCCAGTTTTATCCGAGGTAATCTGTATTGCTATGCCCTCGTCTTCATCTCCCAATCAATAGCTGGCGTGTTCTTTTTCTCATAATTAAGAATATCAGCCTCATGCAAACCCAAATTATGCTCATACTGCAGAGATACCGTTGTTAACATATAGTCATCAGATTCTCCCATAGGAACAGGCGTCCACAGAATGGTCTTTATTCCTATAAACAATATCCAAAGACTTAGAAAACTTGACAATACAAACTTTATAGAATTCTCTTTGCTTACCATTTTAACTTCCTTCTCATTTCTTACTTTTCCAACATAAAATACGGTCTTTTTTTACAATAAATGCCTCTTCCGCTATTTGCGCAAGGGGAAGGTCTGAATAAGAATCGGTATAAAACTGGTGAATCGGTTCTTCTTTAAATACCTGCTTAAAACGATTTACTTTTTCTGTTCCATAACAGTTTTCTCCGATAAATCTTCCGCTATGAATATCTACTTCCGACGCAATCAGAAATTCTATGCCTAAGCGATCACAAATTACCTTCAATAAAAAAGCCGGGGACGCAGAAATCACTACATCGTCATGTTTTTGTTGCTTTATATACCACTGCTTAATTTTTTTCTGATTTAAATCCCAAAATCTCACGATATCCTCTTGTGGATTATCCAATTTTTTCATGAAGCAAAAGAAATCGCTTTTAAATTGGGTCTTATGAATCATTTTCATTTTGTATTTAAGGAAGGAAATTATCTGATGAGGTAAACATAGTATGATCATGGGATGATGCCTCATACAATACAAATAAAAATCTATTGTACTGTCTTTTTCATAAATTGTTTTATCAAAATCATATACATTCATATTTATTTCCTAAACCATATATAACATAAAAAATATGCAGACTGCATACAGAAGTACCAAAAAAACTAATATTCTATCATTTAAAAGAACATCCACTGGATCCCCATCCGAGTCCCCTTCAATGTCCATACTGTATTTCATCAAAATAATAATCAGAGCTGGTACTGTCCAAATCATTTTAGCATTTGCAGAGTCAAGTGTCCACATTGCGTAAAAAACAATTACAAGAGTAAAGCAAACATACATATTTTTATCAAGAAACGACTCAGAATAGTATTTAAGCACCTCACGAGTATTTCCCTGCTGTGTTAATTCATTTCTTCTCTTTCCTAACCCCATGAAAAGCGAACCCGTTACAACAACAAGATATAACCATTTTGATATTGGGATACCCACTATCAATCCTCCGTAAATGATTCTGATTACAAAGCCTGATGCAAGTATTACGATATCTATAATTGGCTTATTTTTTAACTCCATACTATATGCAACATTAAGTATAAAATACAATAATAAAGCTGCCGCTCCGGATAATTTCATTTGAAAACCAGATATTAAAAATGCAATCAGAATGCATCCAGCAAAAAATAAAATTCCCTTCTTTATGGATATTCTTCCACTTGCGAGGGGTCTGTTTTTCTTTTTGGGATGAAGCCTGTCTTTTTCAATGTCTTGAATATCATTAAGAATATACACAGCCGAGGAGATTAAACAAAAACAAACAAATCCCACAATGGCGTATTTCATTAATGAAATATTGAAGATCTCTCCAGCAAAAAATAACGGAACAAACACTAATAGATTTTTGATATAATGCTTCACACGGAACAGTTTTAATACATCTTTCATTTGTTTTATCCCCTTACTTTAATTTATAAAGACCATGTTGTGGTCAAGCATTTCTCTAACACTTGTGCCTAAATTTTTCTGCCACGTCCATTATCCTTGAAACTCTTTATGAAAATGCTTACCCGTTCTTACGGATAGCAAAGAACTCCGGAGCAGATTTCATTTATGCTTTCAGAGACCATCCAAACTGCTTTCAATTTTTCTTTTCATTTTTTCATAATTGTTACTTTGTTTATTTGAATTTTTGTTCCTTCCTCGCACATAACTCTATATTCTAATGTATGACCATCCTCTAATTGAACATCCGATATTACAGCTTCAGTATTTAGCTTCGTTAATTCTTTAGCCCCCAATTGTATTGTTCCGCTATCAATAGCTATATCAAATGTTGCTGTACTTCCATCTATTATTTGATAATCTAAAATGAAATCATATGATCCGTTTTCCGTGACACAATATGGTCCCCACATAACAAATCCACCAGTTCCATCCGTTATATAACTATTCCCATCAAAATAGCCATGCTGAACACCCATTCCGTTTGTAGAAGGATAATCTATGCTCGTATCCCCTGTAATTCCAACTGTCATATCTATAGGATTATAATCACATCTATAAACTGAGACCCAATTTAAGTCCTCAATAAATTTATACTGATTCAAAATATTCTCTGGAACTACATCTGTTCCTTTGGGTATTATCAGGAGTGTACTGCCTGTATAATCACCATTATCATCATAATATAAGTAATCTCCCCAATGATCATATCCACCTGAAGTTACAATTTCCTTATAAATATGATCCAAATCATAAACTCTCATTGTTCTTCCAAGAGGCTTAATCTCATCTCCCCAAAAATATATTAAATCAGCATCCTGTGTATCAACAATTGAAGAAATTTCCGCAATCTGCCATGAATCGTTTGTTGTTTCAATATATTTTTTATCAGAAACATAATTATTTCCGAGCAATGCCAAAATTAAGCCGCAAATAATTACTTGAGAAAAAATCTTATTAGCGTGCAACTGATTAACATAGTATGCAATCATAACAATTACAACCATATAAGTACTAACTAAGTATCTCTCTTCAAAAAGTTCCGCTCCATATCGAACGTTGAATAAACAAAATACAAGGAAATTTACAAGAATAATATTTAAAAGGAATAATAATACCCCATCCTTTTCAAGCAAATTATTACGTATTTTGAATACAAAGAATCCAATACTAATAATCACAATGCAAAATATTATTATAGGAAAAATTCTGTAGATACCTTCTGCTGATAATACTGATATACTTGTATCACTAACTGGCAAAACACCCAACAACTTCATAAATCCCTGAATTACAGAACCAATATTAGTCCATAGTTGTTCTAATGATGTCCACGTCCTAGATTCATCAATAACTTTACTTCCTAATATATATTTTGCAAATAACTTCCCACAAATGACACTAATACAATTTCCATACACATATATACATTCTTTTTTTGTTAACTGCTTCCAATCATTTTTTATAAGAACTAATTCTAATTCATAAACAATATATGGCAAAAGAATAACAACAATAATAAAAATGCCACTTGATACTCCTGCCAATGCGCAAAGGAAAAATGATATATATCCTACTACATCAATCCTATCTCTCTGCTTAATGCAAATGAATTCGTATATAATGATAAGAACAATCAACGCCCTCAAGCTGTAGAATGCAGCCCCAGACAACAGACTACTAAAATATCCAAGGTCATTTCCAATATCAAATCCATTCGTTAAATATGGACACACAATTAAATTCAAAGCAATAACCTTTGCCCGGATGCCCAAATCCAATTTAGATAGAATTGCATACATACAAACTAAAATCAAAACAACTACAACAAGATTTGCAATCCCATAGGAAACGAATAAATTCCCTGTAATTCCATATATGATTGTCGCCAGTGTCATCGAACTATCAAGAAATAAACTTGTCTGGTCAATCCACATAGAGCTGTTTAGTGATTTTTCTTTCCACATCAAAGCAGCCTTTAAATAGGACCACGAAGAGTCATATCCCGTGTGATTCCCCAATAATTTCAAGTTAAAATAGCATAAAAGTAAAAATTGAGCTGCAAAAATTAAAAACAGAATTATCTCTATCCACTTTTTTCCTTCAAAGATTCCCGCATTTTTACCCATCTTATTTTTCATAGTTAACCTCCGGTCCACTAGTATAACTCACGAAAAATAGGAGCATGTTTGAACGCCTGTTTTTCGTAGGTGAAGTAACCTGTCAGCCCTACTTAGTTTTCTTCTTTCTGGCAATTGTTTCCTGTTGCAAAGGTACTGCGATCTTTCTCCCCCTGAAGCAGTTCAATTACAAGCTCTGATTTAAATTTGGCACTAAAATTTCTTCTTTGTCTGGACATAACAATGAATCCTCTCTTTCATACTGACTTAAGTATATCAGATTCATTAAATCTGTCCGAAAAAGTGTCTTAATTTATGAGACCATTATACGGCAAATACTGTGTAGAATGCAACTGGCTATCATCCCGTTGACAGTAGTCCTATTGTCTCAACAGGCGAAAAAGCAGTTTCTTGTCTCAACCTATCAAAAGGCAGACTATGATGCTATTGTCAAAACACGAAAAAAAGGATTCCAGGAGACTGCCAAATTCGGCAAATCTCTCAGAATCCCTTATTCCTGTACTTTTTTACTTGTTTCGTGACAGAAGACATACCGTCTCGACTGTTGTTTCTTTGTCCCAACCAATCTCCTGTATCTCCTTTCCATTAAAATGCACAGGGAATCGGAACTTAATGTGCTTGAGAATACGGCCATCCGGCTGCTCTTCCTCAAAAATATCGACTTGTTCTATGAAGCT
>JAQXJT010000013.1 GCA_029009095.1 bacterium | reverse complement strand
CGTGGGCGCCGACCTGGTGGGCAAGGTCGAAGCCGGCATCCCCGAGGATGACCCCCGCAACCCCGCCACCATCGCCGACAACGTGGGCGACAACGTGGGCGACGTGGCCGGCATGGGCGCCGACCTGTACGAGTCCTATGTGGGCTCCATTCTCGCCACCTTCGCCCTCTCCGCCGTGGGCGGCTACGGCTTCGAAGGCATGCTGCTCCCCGTGGCTCTCTCCGTGGTGGGCATTCTCTGCTCCCTGCTGGGCTCCTTCCTGGTGAAGACCAAGGAAGACGCCACCCAGACCGACCTGCTCAAGAGCCTCCGCACCGGCACCTACACCGCCGCTGTGCTGGCCGCCGTCGCCGCGGCTCCCCTGACCTACTGGCTGCTGGGCAGCTGGGGCGTCTATGTGGCCATCGTCTGCGGTCTGGTGGGCGGCTGCGCCATCGGCTACTTCACCGAGTACTACACCTCTGACTCTTACAAGCCCACCCAGCAGCTGGCTGCCGCCTCCGAAACCGGCTCCGCCACCATCATCATCGGCGGTCTGTCTCTGGGTCTGAAGTCCACCATGACTTCCATCCTCATCGTGGCCGTGGCCGTGCTGCTCAGCTACTTCGCTGCGGGCGGCTCCCTCCAGATCGTGGATGCCAACGGCGCTTTCACCGAAGCTTTCAACAAGGGCCTCTACGGCATCGGCATCGCCGGCGTCGGTATGCTCTCCACCCTGGGCATCACTCTGGCCACCGACGCCTACGGCCCCGTGGCCGACAACGCCGGCGGTATCGCCGAGATGTCCGGCCTCCCCGAGGAGGTTCGTAACCGCACCGACGCCCTCGACTCCCTGGGCAACACCACCGCTGCCACCGGCAAGGGCTTCGCCATCGGCTCCGCTTCCCTGACCTCCCTGGCTCTGCTGGTCTCCTACGTCAACATCGTGCAGACCCGCACCAGCGAGACGCTGAACTTCACCCTGACCAGCCCCACCGTTCTGGTTGGCCTGTTCGTGGGCGCCATGCTGACCTTTATCTTCGCCGCGTTCACCATGAGCGCCGTGCAGACCGCCGCCCAGTCCATCGTGGTGGAGGTTCGCCGCCAGTTCCGCGAGATCAAGGGCATCATGCAGGGCGAGACTGACCCCGACTACTCCGCCTGCGTGGACCTCTGCACCAAGGGCGCCCTCCACGAGATGGTGGTGCCCGCCCTCCTCGCCATCATCGTTCCCCTGCTCACCGGTCTGGTCCTCGGCCCCACCGGCGTGGTGGGCCTGCTGGGCGGCGTGTCCGTCACCGGCTTCGCCATGGCCGTGTTCATGTCCAACGCCGGCGGCGCCTGGGACAACGCCAAGAAGTACATCGAGGCCGGCCATCACGGCGGCAAGGGCAGCGAGCAGCACAAGGCCGCTGTCGTGGGCGACACCGTGGGCGATCCCTTCAAGGACACCTCCGGCCCCAGCCTGAACATCCTCATCAAGCTCTGCTCCACCGTGTCCATCGTGTTCTCCGGCCTGATCGTGGCCTACAACCTGATGAACCTGCTGTAAGAGCGAAAAAACCATCCACCGGAAGGGCGAAAAGCCCTTCCGGTTTCCTTTTTCCCGTGCCGCCCTTCCCCCGGGGACGGCGGGCCGCAGGAAGCCGGGAAAAGTCCCGGAATTCCGGGAAAAATCCGTGAAAAGTCCTTGACCGCCACAAAATGTTGTGGTATAGTATCAGCACCTGTCGGTGGTACAGGCTGTATTTTTGCGGCCAAAACCGCCCACACAGGGAGGCATGCGTCCCACGAGGCGCAAATAAAAAGGAGGTGCCGAAAAATGGCGAAAGCAGGTGCACGTATCAAGATCACGCTGCGGTGCAGCGAGTGCAAGCAGCGCAACTACAACACCAACAAGAACAAGAAGAACACCACGGACAAGCTGGAACTGAACAAGTATTGCCCCTTCTGCCGGAAGCATACCAAGCACGTGGAAACCAAGTGACACGCGAAAGGAAGCATCGAAATGGCTGAAAACGAAAACAAGGCAGTCACGCCCCAGAGCAAGGGCGGCGCTGTCAAGCGGACCAACGAAAAGCTTGGCTTCTTTGCCCGCGTGAAAAAGTGGTTCCGGGAAATGCGGAGCGAACTCAAGAAGGTCGTTTGGCCCACTCCCAGGCAGTTCGGCAAGAATACCGGCGTTGCGCTGGGTATGATGGCGCTCTCCGCCGTCGTCCTGTGGGGCTTCGACTCTCTGGCCTCCGCTCTGGTGTCCGCTCTGCTCAAGCTGACACAGGTAGGCTGAGATGTCCGAAAACGCAATGTGGTATGTGGTCCACACATACTCCGGATATGAGAATTCCGTGGCGGCCGCCATCATGAAGGCCGCCGAGAACCGCCGGATGCAGGATCTGATCCAGGAAGTGAACATCCCGATGGAGACCATCGTGGAGCACACCGATCAGGGCGACAAGGCTGTGGAGCGCAAGGTGTTCCCCGGCTACGTTCTGGTGAAGATGGTTCTGACCGACGAGAGCTGGCATCTGGTGCGCAACTGCCGGGGCTGCACAGGGTTTGTGGGCACCGGCGGCAAGGCGATCCCGCTGACCGAGCAGGAAGTTCTCGATCTGGGTGTGGAGCGCAGAGAATACACCGTGGGCTTCGATCTGGGCGACACCGTCCGTATCATCGACGGCCCCTTCGAAGGTTTTCTCGGTACTGTGGACGAGCTGGATCCCGCCCGGGACAGCGTCCGTCTCATTGTCTCCATGTTCAACAGGGAGACGCCGGTGGATCTGGAGCTGGATCAGGTCGAGCCGGTAAAAGAAGATTAATACGGAGGTGCTGAAACAATGGCACAGAAAGTAGTTGGATACGTCAGATTTCAGGTTCCCGCCGGCAAGGCCACTCCGGCTCCCCCCGTGGGCCCCGCCCTCGGCCAGTACGGCGTGAACATTTCTCAGTTCACTAAGGATTTCAACGAGCGCACCAAGAACGACATCGGCATGATGATCCCCGTCATCATCACCGTCTATTCCGATCGCAGCTTCACCTTTGTCACCAAGACCCCCCCTGCCGCCCTGCTCATCAAGAAGGCCTGCGGCATCGAGACCGCTTCCGGCGTGCCTCAGCGTGACAAGGTCGCCACCATCAGCCGCGAGGATCTGCGTAAGATCGCCGAGCAGAAGATGCCCGATCTCAACTGCACCGATATCGAGTCCGCCATGAGCATGATCGCCGGCACCTGCCGCAGCATGGGCGTTCTCGTCGGCGAGTGATGCGCAAACGTGGGAGGAAGTAACCTTCCGAAAAACCACATTTTAGGAGGAATTTCAAGTGTTCAGAGGTAAGAATTATAAAGAGAGCTCCAAGCTCATTGATAAGCAGAACCTGTACGAGCCCAAGGAGGCTTTTGAGCTGGTCGTGCAGGCTTCCAAGGCCAAATTCGACGAGACCGTCGAGCTGCATGTGAAGCTGGGCGTCGACTCCCGTCACGCCGACCAGCAGGTCCGCGGTGCCATCGTGCTGCCCCATGGCACCGGCAAGTCCGTCAAGGTGCTGGTGTTCTGCAAGCCCGAGAAAGAGGAAGAGTGCAAGGCTGCCGGCGCCGATTACGCGGGCGGCGCTGAGCTGGTGCAGAAGATCCAGGGCGAGAACTGGTTCGACTTCGACGTGGTCGTGGCCAGCCAGGACATGATGGGCGTTGTGGGCCGTCTCGGCAAAGTGCTGGGCCCCAAGGGTCTCATGCCCTCCCCCAAGGCCGGCACCGTGGTCAGCCCCAACAACCTGACCCAGGCCATCCAGGAAGTCAAGGCCGGCAAGATCGAGTACCGTCTCGACAAGACCAACATCATCCACTGCCCCATCGGCAAGGTGTCCTTCGGTGCCGAGAAGCTCACCGAGAACTACGACGCGCTGATCACCGCCATTCTGCGCGCCAAGCCCGCCACCGCCAAGGGTCAGTATGTCCGCAGCTGCGTTACCGCCTCCACCATGGGCCCCGGCGTGAAGATCAACGCCCAGAAGACCCTGTAAGGCACATACGCCCTGATCGAAAACCCGCACGGACATCCGTGCGGGTTTTCTCTGCTGTCCCGGAGCTTACGGGCGAAAAAGGGCTTGAAACCCCGCCTGCTCTGGAGTATAATAAGCGGGCTAAACTCCGTGAAAGGAAGAAATATCATGGGTGCATCCAAATACAAAAAAGTTCGCAGTGAGGAACGCAGCAGCGGCGCGCTCTCTCCCCGGGAGCTGGCTGAGCAGGCGGCGCAGAAGAAGACCCGCAGGAACCACATTCTCACCGCGGTGGGCGCTGTGGCGGCGGTGCTGCTGATCGCGGCCGTGATCCTTATCAACTCCACCTTCTTTGATACCCGTGTGCCAGCCGTGACGATCGGCGACGACACCTTCACCGCGACGGAGGTACGCTATGCCAAGCAGATGACCTACAGCAGCTTTTGCTCCAGCAACAGCAGCTTCCTTTCCTACCTGCTTGACACCTCCAAGCCTCTGGACGAACAGCAGTGCATGTTCAACAGCGAGATCACCTGGGACGAGTATTTCCTGCAGGAGGGTCTCAACTACCTCCGCCAGACCACGGCGCTCTATAACGCCGCCATTGCCGAGGGCTACACTCTCACCGAGGACGACGCGGCGCTCATCGACAGCAACCTGGAGATGATCTCCCTCTCCGCCAGCACCTACGGCTACACCACCGATGGCTACATCGCTGCCTGCTACGGCGAGGGCAACAACGAGCGCAGCGTCCGTGCCATGATGGAGCGCTCCCTCATCGCCTCCGCCTATGCCAACGACAAGCAGGAAAGCCTGGCCGCCGCCCTCACCGGCGAGGAGCTGGACGAATACTACGCCGAGAATCGCGACAGCTACAACACCGTCAGCTACCTGACCGCGCTGGTGCCGTATAAGACCGAGGAGACCGACAGCTCCGGGGATGGCGAGAACAGCGAGGTCACCGAGGAGGAGAAGGCCGCTGCCCGTACGAAGGTGGACAATATTCTGGGCATCAGCGAGAACACCGTGGACTCCTTCAAGGCCGCCGTTCTCATCCAGCTTGGCTCCGAGCCCACCGAGAGCCGCAACGCCCCGGCCAACTTCGGCGAGAACCGGGAGTGGTTCGCCTCCGGGGAGCGGAAAGAGGGCGATGTGCTCACCGTGGAGGAGGGTACCGGCATCCGCCTCTACTGCTATCTCCGTCTGGAGGACAACAGCTATAACACCGTCTCCGCCCGCCACATCCTCATCAAGGCCGAGGACACTGACGGCGACGGCGCCTACAGCGACGAGGAGAAGGCCGCCGCTCTATCCAAGCTGGAGAGCGTCCGCGATCAGTGGGACGGCAGCGAGGAGAACTTCATAGAGCTGGTGAAGGAGTACTCTCAGGACGCCGGTTCTGTGGACAACGGCGGACTCTACGAGGACATTTACAAGGGCCAGATGGTCAGCGAGTTCAACGACTTCGTCTTCGGCGACGATGTGAAGAGCGGCGACAGCGCCATCGTCTACGGCGAGAGCTCCGCCTACGCCGGGTACCACCTGATCTACTTTGTGGGCGAGGGCGAGAGCTATGCCCGTACCCTGGCCCGCAACGCCATCTCCTCCGAGCGTCTCCAGAGCTGGCAGACCGAGCTGGTGGGCGACGCGGAAGTGGAAGAGGGCTTCATGTACCGTTATATCTGATTTCCCCAAATACCCCGGCGCGGCTCCCAGGAAGAGCCGCGCCGTTTTTGTGAAGGAGGACGCCATGGAAGAACGGTTGATCCGCGCCGGGGCCCTGCTGGGCCAGGAGGCCATGGAGCGCCTACAGCGCAGCCATGTGGCCGTTTTCGGGCTGGGAGGCGTGGGCTCCTGGTGCGCCGAGGCTCTCTGCCGCAGCGGCGTGGGCACGCTGACGCTGGTGGATCAGGACACCGTGGGGCGCAGCAATATAAACCGCCAGCTCTGCGCCACGGAGGAGACCCTCGGACTGCCCAAGGCGGAGGTGATGGCCGCGCGATGCCGCGCCATTGCCCCGGGGTGCCGCGTGTTCCCCCGGACAATGCGCTACGACGCGGAGACGAGGGAAGCCCTTTTTGCGGGGGGCTACGACTACGTGGTGGACGCCATTGATCTGGTGTCCTGCAAGCTGGATCTCATCGAGACTGCCCGGGAGCGTGGCATCCCTCTGATCTCCGCTCTGGGCACCGGCAACAAGCTGGACGCTGCCCGGCTGTGCATCACCGACATCGCCAAAACCGAGGGCTGCCCCTTCGCCAGGGTGCTGCGCAAGGAGCTGCGCCGGCGGGGCATCGAGCACCACACGGTGGTGTTCAGCGGCGAGCAGGCCGCGGAGAACCACAGCAGCGAGACCCCGCCCCCCGGGCGGCGCAGTGTACCCGGCAGCCTTGTCTGGGTGACCGCCACCGCAGGAATGCTCCTGGCCCAGCATGTTGTCACGGAGCTGGCGGGACGGCAGGGATGAAAATATGGGAAAAGGCCCGGACAGCGCAGCGCTGTCCGGGCCAATACTATGGCTTTATTCCTTTTACACCTTGAACCGCCCGGCGTACTCGGTCATGTACTGTTCAAACGCGGCCGTGCGGGACACCCGCAGCTCCTGCAGGTAATCGTGGGCGCCGTTGAGCTCCACGGTCTGTTCGATCATGGCCACGCCGATGTTGGAGCAGTGGTCGGCCACCCGTTCCAGGTCGGTGAGCAGGTCGTTGAACACGAAGCCGTTGGAGAGCGTGCAGCCGCCGGACTGCACCCGCTGGATGTGGTGCTGCTTCATCTCGTCGCAGAGCCCGTCGATCAGTTCCTCCAGCGGTTCAATCCGGTAGGCGTGGGACACATCTCCCTCCGTAAAGGCCGCCACCGTGAGACGCACGATCTCCTCCACGGCGGCGATGAGCACGCCCAGCTCCCGCTCGCCGTCCGGGGAAAATGTGATCTTTTTCTCCCAGATCTCTCCGGCGCTCTCGGCCAGGTTCACGGCATGGTCGCCGATACGCTCCAGGTCGGTGATGGCCCGCAGGTACTCCCCCACCGCCTTGTACTGCTGTTCGTCCAGCTCGCCGGCGGTGATCTTCACCAAATAGCTGCCCAGCTTATCCTCGTAGCGGTCAATGACATCCTCGGCCTTCTCCACCCGTTCAAAGCCTTCCGGGCTGTAGTCCCTGATAAGCCCCAGCGCGCAGAGCAGGTTTTCCATGGTCTTTTCCGCCATGGAGCAGACGGTCAGGCGGCTCTGCTCCACCGCCAGCGCCGGGTTGGACAGGAAGCGCTCCTCCAGCCGGTCGATGTCCGCCACCTCCTCCGCGCTCTCGCGGGAGGGTACCATGGCCGTCACCAGCCGCTCCAGCGCCCCCAGGAAAGGCGCTTCCAGCAGCACGATCATGGCGCGGAACACCGAGTTCAGCAGCGCGATGCCCACGGAGTTCAGTGTGAAGTCCATAAAGGAGAAGTCCATCAGGGTGTTCGCCCCGTAAAAAAGCAGGGCAAAAACGGCGGAGCCCACGGTATTGATCACCAGGTAGGAGAGCGCCGAGCGCCGCCCTTCCGCCGACGCGCCCAGAGCCGAGAGGATCACCGGCAGCGCCGCGCCGATGGAGATACCCATGATGATGGGCACCGCCACCTCCACAGTCACCACGCCGGTGATCGCGAGCGCCTGCAAAATGCCCACGGCGGCGGAGGCGCTCTGGATCACGGCGGTGAACAGCGCACCCACCAGCACGCCCATCAGCGGGGCGGAGAAGCCCGTGAGCAGTTGGAGGAAGACGGGGTTGCTGCGGAGAGAGGCCACGGAGGAGCTCATGGTCTTCATGCCGAACATCAGCACGGCGAAGCCCATGAGGATGCCGCCCACATTCTTCCGGGAGGCTTTCTTGGAGAACATACTCAGCACGATGCCCACCACGGCCACCACCGAGGTCAGCGTGTCCGTGGACAAAAGGCTCAGCCAGCCGCTGCCGCTCAGATCGGAGAGACAGATAATCCAGCCGGTGACGGAAGTGCCGATGATGGCGCCCATGGTCACGGCGATGGCCTGACGCACCTTCATCATGCCGGAGTTCACGAAGCCCACCACCATGACGCAGGTGGCGGAGGAGGACTGGATCACCGCCGTCACGCCGGTGCCCAGCAAAATGCCCCGCAGGGAGGTGCCGGAGAGCCGGTAGAGCACCAGTTCCAGCTTACTGCCCGCCACCTTTTTCAGATTGTCGCCCATGAGCAGCATACCGAAAAGGAAGAGAGCCACCCCGCCCAGCAGGGAGAGAACGATCGAAATATTCAAGGGACGCTCCTTTATCACCGTAATGTTGCCATCATACCACAGGCGTGTCAAATGTACATTCGGTTTTTGTAAAATCAGTGTAAAATGTTTCCCGCACCACGCTCGCCCCGGGGGAAGGTGACCGTTATGGCCGTGCCCACGCCGGGGGTGCTCTCCAGTTGGATCTTTCCGCCGTGGATGAACACGGCGTGCTTGACGATGGACAGGCCCAGTCCTGTGCCGCCCATGTCCTTGGAATGGCTCTTGTCCACCCGGTAGAAGCGCTCGAACACCCGGTCCTGGTGCTCCTCCGGGATGCCGATGCCCGTGTCCTGCACCCGCAGCAGCGCCTGATCCCCCCGGTTTTCCACCGTCACCGTGACGCTGCCGCCGGGATGGTTATACTTGATGGCGTTGTCACAGAGGTTGTAAACGATGCCGTAGAGCAGCTGGGGCACGCCCACCATGGGTACGCCGCTTTTGTGGAGGCAGAGGAGCGTCACATTTTTCTCCGTGGCCACCGTGGAGAGGGCGTCCGCCGCGTTGCCCGCGATCTGCGCCAGATCACAGTCCTGCCGCTCCGTATCCGCAGCCCCCTCGTCCAGCCGGGAGAGCTCGATGATGTCGTCCACCAGCTGGGTCATGCGGTAGGCTTCAGAGTAGATCTTTCCGGCAAAGGGCCGGATATCCTCCTGCCGCACCAGCCCGTCCTTGATGAGCTCGGCATAGCCGGAGATGGTATGCAGAGGCGTTTTCAGCTCGTGGGACACATTGGCGGTGAACTCCCGGCGGATCTCCTCGGTCTTGTTCAGCGCCACCTGATCCTCCCGGAGCTGCAACTGCTGGGTGCGCAGCCGCTGGAGCAGCGGGGCGATCTCCTCATAGCCCTTTTCGGGCACCGGCTCGTTGATGTCCATCTGCAAAAGGGGCTTGACGATCTTTCCCGAGAGCCACCGGGCCAGCACAAAGCTCAGCAGCACCGCCATGGCAAAGAGCACCAGCAGGGGCTGCCAGGTGCCGACAACCAGACGGAGGGGCGAATACTGGCTGATGGACATTCTCAGCACCGTGCCATCGGAGAGCCGCCGGGCGGCGTAGAGGAGCTTGATGGCGGTGGTGGTGGAGTAGCGGACGCTCTCCCCATAGCCCTTCTCCATAGCCTCCCGCACCTCCTGCCGCTGCAGGTGGTTTTCCATGGCGTCGCTGCGGGAGCTGCTGTCATAGAGCACCGTGCCGTCCGCGCCGACCCATGTGATGCGGTAATCCCCCCGCTCCAGCGTGTCCAGATACCCGACGCCCCCGTTCTCCACGCCCCGGGCGGTCAGCTCCGTCTCGTTTCTCAGCTGGGACATGAGCACATCGGAGAAATAGTTGTACAGCACGCCCACCGTCAGCATCAGCGTGGTGAGGAACACCAGCAGCGCCACCAGCAGCACCGAGCGGAAAATGCGTTTACTCATGCCTCACTCCCAACCTGTAGCCCACGCCCCGAACCGTCTCGATCAGCGCTCCCGCGCTGCCCAGCTTGGTGCGCAGCGTTCCGATATGCACATCCACCGTTCTGGTCTCCCCCAGAAAGTTCGCCCCCCACACCGCCGAGAGCAGCTGCTCCCGGCTGAACACCCGGGAAGGACTCTCCAGCAGAAGCTGCAGCAGCTCATACTCCTTCAGCGTCAGCCGCACCTCCGTCCCCGCCACCTGCACGGTGTGCCGGGCCCGGTCCATCACCAGTTCTCCGGCCCGCAGCTGTCGCTGCGTCTCGTTGGGCGCAGTCCTCCGCAGCACCGCCCGGACCCGGGAGATCATCTCCATCATGCCGAAGGGCTTGGCCAGGTAGTCGTCCGCTCCCAGATCCAGCCCCATGACCTTGTCGTACTCGGTGCCCTTGGCGGTGGCCATGATCACCGGGATGTCCCCGGTGTCGCCGCGGTCGCGGAGCTTTTTCAGGATGGAGATGCCGTCCTCCCCGGGCAGCATGATATCCAGCATGATGAGTCTCGGTTTCTTCTGCTCCAGCGCCGCCCAGAGCCCGGCGCCGTCGGCGAAGCCCTCCGCCTCATACCCGGCGGCGTTCAGGGCATAGAGCATCAGCCCCAGGATCTCCTTATCGTCCTCCACGCAGAAAATCATGTTTTCCTCTCCCCTTTCCCGGAAGCGCTGTTGTTTGACTGCATGATACCCTACCCGCGCCGTCCTTTTATCCCTTCCCGACAGCGGCAATCAGTCCGTCGATCTGCGAGCTGTCCCAGGAATACCGCTCCTCCAGTTCCTCCAGCGCGAAATGCCGCGGTTCAAAGCGGGGCGCAAGCCCCCGGTCGGCGGTGGCGTCAAACCAGAGCCATTTCCCGTCCAGCCGGGCAATACTCCACATATGGTTTTCTCCCCCGCATTTCCCGCTGACCGTGTAGCAGGGGATCCCGGCTTCCCTGAACAGCAGTTCGAGAGCCAGGGCGTATCCGCCGCAGACAGCCACCCCATCCCGCAGCGCACCGAGGGCCGTCTGGGACTCGATGGGCATGTGGGCCCGGTCGGCGTAATAGCGCCGGTCGTATTGTACCGTCTCTGTCAGATAGCCGTACAGCGCCGCCGCGCGCCCCCGCTCCGTCATGCCGTCGGTCAGGGTCTGCTCCGCCGCCTGATGTGCCAGCGCCTCCGCCTGCTCCAGCCGCGAAAGGCACTCCTCCATGGTCATGCCCACGGCCGGCGTGCAGATGATCTCCGTCCCGTCCCGGCTCAGCGCGCAGAGGATATACCCGCCCCCTGCTTGCCGGAGCACGGCGCTCATCTCGTCCGGCGTCAGAGAGGGGTCTGTCAGGCGGATGGGGAACGGCTCCGCGCCCATGTGCTCCTCCGCCGCAGCCAGAAGCCCGTTCAGATCGGAAACGGGCAGCCCCTCCCAACCCTCGGGCCAGATGCCGGTCTTATAGGGCATATAGGCAATGCGCACGCGCAGACAGCCGTTTTCAAGCTCCGCGGAGAGGTCATAAGCGTAACGAAACTCCGGGTGTTGGCTGAGCAGGGCGTAGTAGAGGTTTTTGATCTCCATCTCCGCCGTCTCGCCCAGTGCGAGAGTAGAAACATCCATCTCCGCCGGCTGCCGCAGTTCCCGGATCGCGTCGCCGATCTCCTTTTGAATGTCCTCTGTCCCGCTGACCGGGAGCAGCGCCGTCTCCCGGGGCGTCTCCGTCTCCTGTACCTCCTCCGCGGAGCCCGGGCCGTTCTCCCCCGGCGCTTCCTCCCGTCCGGGGCCTCCGCAGCCGATCAGCAGCGCCAGCAGCGCGGCGGTCAGAAGAGAAAGGCAGATTTGTTTCAAATCGGGGGTCATGGCTCTCTGTTTCTCCTTTTCTGAGGTCATGTTGTATTTGTATTATCATAGCAGATTTGCCCAGCTTCTTCAACCCTCCCGGAAAATGAGAAAAGCCGCTGAAGTTTCTTCAGCAGCTTTTCGCTTTTCCCCCGTCAGCCCAAAAGCCCGGTGACCCACGCGCTCAACGGGACATACAGCAGCGGCAGGAAAATGGCCGGGAGCATATTGGCCACCCGGATCTCCTCCTTTCTCAGCCCCAACATATTCACGGCCATACCCAGCAAAATGGCCCCTCCCACGGCGGACATCTCCGTGACCACCGCCGCGCTCAGATAGGGGGCGGCCAGCCCGGAGAGGAGGGTGAGACCCCCCTGAAAGACCAGAATGAACACCACCGAGAATGTGACGCCGATGCCCATGGCCGCGCCAAAGGCCATGGAGGAGACGAAGTCCAGGGCGCTCTTGGCAAAGATGATGCTGTAGTCCCCGTGTATGCCCGCCTCCAGCGAGCCCATGATGGTCATGGAACCCACGCAGAACAGGATGCAGGCGGAGACGAAGCCCTCGGTAAACCGGCTCTCCCCCGCCCTGCCCCTGAGAAGCTTTGTCTTGATAAAGTCTCCCGCATGGCCGATGCCGTCGTGGATACGCATCGTCTCGCCCAGGGCGGTGCCCAGCGCCATGCAGAGGATCACGCAGAGAATGTCTCCGGTGGCCAAGGCGCTGCTCATGCCGATCACCGCCGTGCACAGCGCCAGCGCCGTCATCATGGCGTCCTGGAGCCGCTGGCTCAGGCGGCTGCTGAACAGTATGCCGATCAGGCTGCCCAGAAAAACCGTACCCATATTCACAAAAACTGCCGGCATGGCGATCCCTCCCAAAAGTGAGAATAATGGAGAATTCTACCCCGCCCTCTTTTCTTTGTCAAGCATTTGACAGGGGGAAACGCCTGTGGTAAACTTTGTGCACACGCGGGCATGATGGAATTGGCAGACATGCGAGATTTAGGTTCTCGTGCAGCGATGCGTTGGGGTTCGAGTCCCCATGCCCGCACCAAATAGCAATGAAATCAAAAAACCGGGCGTTGAGGACGAGTGTCCTCAACGCCCATATTCTATATCCGTTTTATCCGCGGCGCCTCATTTTCGTGAGAAGGCTCAGTGTTTCCTGTATCCGCACTTCGGGCAGACGCCGTCCCCGTTCAGGGCCACGCCGCACAGCGGGCAGCGGTCGATCTGGTTTTTGGTCTCAAATTCCGCGGAAGCCGCGTTGACGCCGCTGGTAAAGGTCAGCTTGGCAATGTTCAGCTTGTCCTTCAGCAGATCGTAGACGATCTTGATCATGCCCTCCACGGTCATGGTCTCCTTGGTCACCACCAGGCGGCACTCGGGGTAAGCGGTCGCAAGCTCCGTCTTGAACGCGGGGCCCTTCATCTTGTTCGCGGGCGTACCGTTCTTGATGCCCTGCTTCTCGTAGACGTCCAGGATCGCGGGCAGCAGAGGATCATCCTCCCGCAAAATCAGCGCGTGGTCAAAGTTCTTCAGGACCTCCCAGGCCGTCTTCTGAATTTCGTTGCAGGGGAATACCATGTTCACGCCGGGCTCGACGGTGTCCTCCACCTCGATGGTCAACACGCCCGTGTGGCCGTGCAGGTACTGGGCCTCGCCCTGGAAACCATAAAATCTGTGCGCGTACTGCAGATCCAGTGTCGTAATGCTTCTCATCTTCATAACTCCTTTGGCTCTATATTTACAGGCCGCTCGCCGGCGCCCGTATTTGCTCTTCCCCGCTCAGGGTCACTCCGTCTCCCTTCCCTTCGCCGCCCTGCAGTCCGGGCAGAGATAATACACCTTCAGATCGTAGAACAGGAAGTCCTCCCCCAACTGGCTGCGCAGAGGGGCGGTCAGATCCTCAAAGGAGACGTCCATGATCTTCCCGCAGTGCCTGCAAACCAGATGGTCGTGCTTCTGCACCGAATCGTAGCGGTCCGGCTGTCCCTCCGTGGATACCTTGCGTATCAGCCCGCAGTCCCACAGCTTGTTCAGATTGTTGTACACCGTCGCCGGGACCACCTTGGGGTATCTGACCCTCAGCCGCTCGAAAACCTGCTGCACCGTCAGGTGCTCATGGCTCTCCGTAACGATGTCATAGATGGCTTTCTCGTATTTCGTCATGGTCATCAGGCCCATCAATTAGAATTATTTTAATTTCATTATATTTATTTTAAGAAATTTGTCAAGAGTCTATTTTTGTTTCCGGACATTTTATGCAGTTTTTCAACCCCGGGGGGAGCTTTCGCCGGGGGCGGGGACATGGTATATTGCGTTTGCAGGGGCCGCGAGGCGACTGCAAATTCAGAACAAGGAGAGCCAAAGATGAATACGAAACGCATTTCCCTGCTGCTGGCCGGCGTGCTGGCGCTGGGACTTCTGGCCGGCTGCGCATCCTCCAAGACCGGGGAGGCCGCCCCCACCGCTGCGGAGACCGTTCCCGCCGAAACGCCCTCCACCCGCACTGTCACCGACAGCTATGGCCGCGTGGTGGATATCCCCGCCACGGTCAGGAGCATCGTCCCGCTGGGCAACGCGCCCCGCATGGTCACCTATCTGGGGCTGGCAGACCGGGTGGTGGGCGTTCCCGTCTGCGAGCACCCCAGCAGCCCCTTCGCGGCATACCAGTGGGTGAACGACCCTCTGTGGAAAGACTTACCCGATGTGGGCAACGATTCGCTGGGCGCCGGAGAGTGGTATGCCGAACAACTGGTGGCCTGCGCTCCCGATCTGATCGTCACCACCTACACCGGGGACATTGCTGACGACATCCAAAACCAGACCGGCATCCCCACCATCGCCATCGCCTCTCCCTCCCTGTTCAGCGAGGAATACAACGACTCCCTGCGCCTGATCGCCGGGGCCTGCGGCGTCAGCGAGCGCGCCGAGAGCCTGATTGCTTTCCTGACGGGCTGCCTGGAAGATCTGGAACGCAGGACGAAAGACATTCCCGACGACAGCAAGCCCCGGGTTCTGGCCGCCGCCGCCACCTTCAAGGGCGGGCACAGCATCGACGGCGTCTATGCCAACTACCCCGTGTTCCAGGTGCTCTCCGCCAACGACGTGGCCGAGGGCATCTCCGAGAAGTCCGGCGGACTTCTGGTGGATCGGGAGCAGATCCTCGCCTGGGATCCCGACATGATCTTTTTCGACGCGGGCAGCATGGAGCTGGTTCAAGCGGACTACGCCGCCGAGCCCGGCTTCTTCCGGCAGCTGAAGGCTGTGCGGAACGGCGAACTCTACCAGTGGCCCAACTCCACCTGGCACAGCTCCAACGTGGAGATCCCCCTGGTCTCCTCTTACTATGTGGGGGCGCTGCTCTACCCCGAGGCCTTTGCGGATGTGGACTTTGAGGCGAAAGCGGCGGAAATTTTCGACGCCTTTCTGGGCGAGCCGGATTTTCTGCGGGTTCTGACGGACTACTCCCTCTGCTACGGCAAGGTCACGCTGGGTGAGTGAGTATGGAGCAGACGCACATCCCCCAACTGGAAAAGTATGAGAAATTTCTCTTCCGGCGCCGCCTTGCCCTGATCGTCGCCGCCATCGCCACCGTCGTGGCGGCGCTCTGCTCCGCCGGGGCGGGCACCCTCCACTTTCCCTTCTCCGAGATCCTGCGCACCCTGCTGGGAAAGGGAACGCCCCAGGCCAACACTGTGCTCTTCGGCATCCGCCTGCCCCGCATCGCCGCGGGACTGCTGGTGGGCGGTCTGCTGGCCTCCTCCGGCGCCGTGATGCAGTGCGTGCTGCGCAACCCGCTGGCGTCGGCCTCCACACTGGGCGTGTCCCAAGGGGCGGCTTTCGGGGCCGCCATCGGCATCATCGTGTTCGGGGGCGGCACGGTGAACTCCCCTTCGGCAGCGGCAGCGGTCACCGTCAGCAATCCCTTTACCGTCACGCTCTGCGCCTTTCTCTTCGGTTCCATGTCCACATTCGTGGTCATCGCCATCTCCCGGTTCAAAAAGTCCATCGGCCCCGGCGGGCTGGTGCTGGCGGGCACCGCGCTCAGCTCCCTGTTCGCCGGGGGCAGCACCCTGCTGCAATACTTCGCCGACGAAACCAAACTGGGCGCCGTCGTGTTCTGGACCTTCGGCGATCTGGGCGGCAGCAGCTGGTGGGAGATCGGCTTCCTCGCCGCCGTATTTGCTGCGTCCATGCTGTTCTTCCTGCTGAATCGCTGGAACTATAACGCCATGGAGGGCGGGGCGGACACGGCACAAAGTCTCGGGGTCAACACAAGAAGCGTCATGCTTTGGAGCATGGTGATCTGTTCCCTGACCGCGTCGATCTCCGTGTCCTTTGTGGGAATTATCAGCTTTGTGGGATTGATCGCGCCCCACATCATGCGCCGGTTCGTGGGCAACGACTACCGCTACCTGGTACCCTGCTCCGCCGTGGCGGGCGCGCTGCTGCTGGTGCTGGCGGACACCTTTGCGAGGACCGTGATCGCCCCGGTGATCCTGCCCATCGGCGCCATCACCTCTTTCCTGGGCGGGCCCGTGTTTTTGATGCTGCTGTTCAAAGGAGGGGTGGGTCATGGTAAAGATTGAGCACATCACCTACGCCTACCGCCGCGGCGCCGGGAACGTACTGGAGGATGTGGGATTTGACATCCGCCCCGGCGAGGTGGTGGCCATTCTGGGCAACAACGGGGCCGGAAAGAGCACGCTGCTCAAGTGCATCGACCGCATCCACCCGGTAACGGGCGGCACGGTGACGATAGACGGCGAGAATGTCCTGGAGATGAGCGGCACGGCCCTGGCGCGGCGCGTCGCCTATGTCCCCCAGAACGCCGGGGCCATGCAAATGACCGTCTTTGACGCGGTCCTGCTGGGCAGGAAACCGTATATCCAGTGGGACGCCACCGCCCGCGACCGGCAGATGGCCAGCGGGATCATTCACCAGATGGGTCTGGATGCGTACATTCTCCGAAATGTCTCCGAGCTCTCCGGCGGCGAGGCGCAAAAGGTCATGATGGCGAGAGCTCTTGTGCAGGAGCCGCGGCTCCTGCTGCTGGACGAACCCACCAGCAATCTCGACCCCCGCAACCAGCACGATGTGATGGCTCTGATCCGGGAAGAGGTACGCAAAAGAGCCATCTGCGCGGCCATCGTCATCCACGATCTGAACCTCGCCGTCCGCTATTGCGACAAATTCCTGTTTCTGAAGAATTCCTCCGTATACAGCTACGGCGGGATGGAGAGTATGACGCCCGAAACCATAGAAAGTGTGTACCATATGCCCGTACAGATCGTACGCTGCGGAGCCGTCCCCGTGATCGTCCCCTGTCCCCGGGAAACGGCGGCCGCGGTGCAATGACAACATATAGAAAGGAAAAAACAAAATGGACGAAAACAAGGAATTATGGAACAAATGCGCCGCTTTCCACGGCCATGTCTGCCCCGGACTGACCATCGGTTACCGGGCGGCCCTGTACGCCACTGAGCTGCTGGGTCTGACCTTCTCGGAGGACGAGGATGTGGTGTGCATCAGCGAAAACGACGCCTGCGGCGTGGACGCCATCCAGGTGATTTTGGGGTGCAGCGTGGGCAAGGGAAACCTGCTGTTCCACATGCGGGGCAAGCAGGCTTTCTCGTTCTACAACCGCAGCAACGGGAAGTCCGTCCGGCTGGTGCTCAAGCCCAAACCCCGGGAGATGAGCCGGGAGGAGTCCTTCGAATATTACCACAGCGTCCCCGCCGGGGAGATGTTCGATATCAAAGAGGCCACCATTGCCCTCCCATCCGAGGCCAGGCTTTTCGATTCCTATGTCTGCGAGCGCTGCGGAGAGAGCACCGGTGCCAACTGGGTCCGCATCCAAAACGGCAAAACGCTCTGTCTGGACTGCTGCGGTACCTACGATCGGTTCCATGTATGAAAAAAGCGGGCGGGGAGAACTTCCACTCCCCGCCGCGCTTTTTTATTCTCCGTCCAGCTCCAGACGCATCAGCACCAGCTCCTGCCAGCCGTTTTTGCCCCGGAAGCCCCGGGGATTTCTCCCGTACTCCCGGAAGCCCACGCTCTCATAGAGCGCCATGGCCCGGCGGTTCTCCCCCACCACATCCAGCTCCAGTTGGGAGTAGCCCGCCTGCTTCGCCAGCTCGATACACCCGAGGGTCAGCGCCCGGCCGATGCCGAGAGCCCAGTACGCCCGCTCCACGCTGATACCGAACTCCGCCCGGTGGCGTACTTTCTGCTTGGCGCCCACCTGCTCGATGCCGGCGGTGGCCACCACTCTGCCTTCCACCAGGGCGCACAGCTCCGCTTCGTTGGGGCTGGCCTCTTTCTCCTCCAGGAATTTCCGTTCCTGCTCCACATCCATGCTGTTCTCCTCCGGATAGGACAGCAGGTAATCCGTCTCCCCGTGGGTGCGCATAAAGCTCTCGTACACGCCCTGCGCGTCGCCGGCTTCGCCGCTGCGGATGATGCAGGTCCTGCCATCGCGCAGGGTCACACTTTTGCTGTATTTCACCGGAAAAACCTCCTTTTTCTTCTCCGCCGCACCGGCGGCCTGCTCCCGCTCACTCCCTGCGGAGCCGGTACACGGCGTTGAACTGCCTGAGATTGGCGCGGATGGCCTTCTCGGCTTCCTCCACCCTGCTCCCGTCCCTGTCGCAGACGCCCAGATATACGATGACGGGCGAGACATACTGGATGGCCATGGCCCGCGCGTCTCCCTCCCGGAGGATGCCCGCCGCCATAAACTCCTCCATGAGCGCCGAAAATGCCTCGTACTGGCTGTCCACATACCGCTCGTTGAGCTGCCGGGCGGCGTCCGGGCGGCGAAACTGCTCCACGGTCATGAACTTCCGGAAGAGACTGGGGAACTCGTCGCTGAGGACGTGCCGGAAGAACTGCACCATGATCTCCTCCTGCTCCTCCTCCGGGAGCTTCACAAAGCCGGAGCGGTGCTCCACGGAGCGGAAGTCCACATGGAGCCGCGACATCTGCCGCTCGAAGCCCGTCCGGCTCCGCTCCATGAGCGTATCCAGCAGCGCCTGTTTGCTTCTGTAGTGCTTATAGAGCGCCGGCGCGCTGCACCCCACGGCGGCGGCGATCTGCGCCACGCTCACCGCATCGTAGCCCTTCTCGGCAAAGAGCCGCAGCGCCTCCACCAGAAACTGATCCCGGGTGTTATCCGCTCTCACCCCCACAACACCATCCCTCCTTTCGCACTGTCAAAGCAGTTAATAACTATTAACCCCAGTATAGTTAATTTCTGTTAACCTGTCAAGAGGAGTTTCCATATATTATAAATATTTTTCATCCTATTATTTAATCAAGAGTACATATCCCCTGGCGGTTGCGGAAAGAGTTCTATGCACTGAGTGCATGATTTTCACCTTTTTGTTCCCGCACGAATTGACATTCTTCTCCTGCTGTGATATAATCCCGCCAAACTCAATAGACATGTACACAGGGGTTGCCGCGCCTGCGGATGAAAAGGGAATCCGGTGAGAATCCGGAACGATACGGTCACTGTGAGTAAGTTGCTCCCCCCGACTGCCGGAAACGGCGGCGGGCTGGAGGCTTATGCAGCCAGGAACCTGCCTTTGTGTGGAATCCTGCATCTGCTGTCTACGGATCGGTTCCCATTTTGACTGTGGTTTGCTCTCCCTTTTCCAAGGGGGGGCTTTGTCTCCACTGGGCTCACGGCTGTCGCAGAGATGCGGCAGCCGTTTTTTGCCGTCGGCTGTCCTCTCCCCCATGAGTTGAAGCGGCATTAACACAAAAAAGGAGTGTACGACATGCAAGCGAAACTTTACGGAATTGGCGTGGGTCCCGGCGACCCGGAACTGCTGACGCTGAAGGCGGTCCGTCTTCTGCGCGAATGTGAGGTCATCGGTATCCCCGGCAAGGATCCCAGCGAGAGCGTAGCTTACAAGATCGCCGTGGCCGCCTGCCCGGAGATCGCGGAAAAGGAGCATCTGCTCCTCCCCACCCCCATGACCAAGGATCTCTCCCTGCTCAACGCCAACTACGCCGAGTGTGCCAAAAAGGTGGAGGGCGTGCTGGATGCGGGGCGCAGCGTGGCGCTGATCACCCTGGGCGACCCCACGGTCTACTCCACTTATATGTATGTGCAGCGTTTCGTTGTGGCCGACGGCTACGCTGCCGAGATCGTCAGCGGCATTCCCTCCTTCTGCGCCGTGGCCGCCCGCTTCAACGACAGCCTGGCCGACCGGGAGGAGCAGCTCCACATTATCCCCGCCTCCTACGACATTGAGACCGCCCTCACCTACCCGGGCAACAAGGTGCTCATGAAGGCCGCCAGCAAGCTGGACAAGGTGAAGGCCATTCTCCGGAAGAACGGCCAGCAGGCCATGATGATCGAAAACTGCGGCATGGCCGACGAACGGATCCACTACAGTACCGAAGAGATCCCCGAGAAGGGCAGCTACTACTCCCTGCTCATCGTGAAAGACGCCCCCAAGAGCAATGATCGAGCTTGAGCATCTGACCAAGAAATACGGCGACTTCACCGCCGTGGACGATCTGAGTCTCCGCATCGGTACGGGAGAGTTTTTCGGTCTGCTTGGCCCCAACGGCGCGGGCAAGACCACCACCATCAGTATGCTCTCCACGCTGGTGCTCCCCACCAGCGGGAGAGTGCTCATCGATGGGGAGGAACTCACCCGGCAGCGGCCGGAGCTGAAGCGGAAGATCTCCGTGATCACCCAGGAATACTCCATGCGCCAGGATATGAATATGCTGGAGGTCATGAAGTATCAGGGGCTGCTCTATCACATGCCCGAGAAAAAGATCCGCCAGCGCACCGACGAACTGCTGGAGTTCGCGGAGCTCTCCGACTTCCGGCGGCGCAGCGTGCGCAAGCTCTCCGGCGGCATGAAGCGCAAGCTCATGGTGTGCCGGGCGCTGCTCACCGAGCCGGAGATCATCCTGCTGGACGAGCCCACCGCCGGTATGGACGCCCTGTCCCGCCGGCAGATGTGGAGTATGCTGCGCAAGCTCAACGACCGCAGTCTGACCATCCTCCTGACCACGCATTACATGGAGGAGGCCGAATCGCTCTGCGGGAGAGTGGCGCTTTTGAACAAGGGGCGCATGACCGAGGTGAACACCCCCGCGGCGTTCATTCACTCTCTGGGCGAGTACGCCGTGGACAGCTTTGAGAACGACGAGACCCACAGCCGCTTCTTCTCCACCCGGGAGGAGGCCATGGCCTATCTATCCACCCTCTCCCGCAGCGCCACGCTTCGGGCGACCACGCTGGAGGATGTGTTCGTCACCCGCATCGCCGAGAGCAAAAGGGGGGAGAAACGGTAATGGGCATTGTGGCCGTACTCTGGGAGAAATGGGTGGAGTTCCGGCGGGACTTCTACAAGATCACCATCGCCGCCATGATCGCCCCGCTGATGTATCTGCTGGTTTTCTCCCTTGGCATCCAGATCAGCTCCCACGGGGAGCCTTATCTGAACTTCCTCATCCCCGGCGTGGTGGCACTGACCACCATGAACGGCAGCTTCAACGCCATCGCCCAGAGTCTGAACGTCCAGCGGCTCTACGAGCGGGCCTTCGACCAGGTGATGATCTCCCCCACCCCCCTCTGGCAGTTCATTCTGGGGCAGGTGCTGGCGGGCAGCCTGCGGGGTCTCTACGCCGGCGGCGTTATCCTGCTGCTCACCACCCCCATCGCCAAGGATCTGGTCTTCAACGGCTGGTCCGTGCTGGTCATGCTCCTCAACGGGGCGGTGTTCTCCTCCATCGGCGTGGTGGTGTCCTTTCTGGCCAAGAACCACGCGGACGTGCCCCGGTTTTCCAACTACTTCATCATGCCCATGGCCTACCTCTGCAACACCTTTTTCGCCCCCGAGCGCATCCCCCACGGCTTCCGGGAGATCGTGGAGTATCTGCCCCTCTCCCAGGCCAGCGCCATCATCCGCTCCATCGCCTCCGGCGGCGGGGTGAGTATCCGGGGGATCGTGATCCTGCTGGGCTATCTGGCGGTTTTTCTGGGCATCGCCATGGTGTATATCTACCGCAAAAAGAACAACTGAGAGGGGTGTACACATGAAATATTGCAAGCTATCCCTTGTACTGCTCGCCGTGCTGCTCCTCTCGCTCCTGACTCCCGCCGCCATGGCGGCGGAGGAGGACGGCGCTATCCTGCTGGATCTGGAGGACGGCGAGTACTCCATCGGCGTGGATATCGTTGGCGGCAGCGGCAAGGCTTTCGTCTCCTCCCCGGCGCTGATGACCATTCGCGGCGGCCGGGCCTACGCCAGGCTGGTCTGGAGCAGCGACAGCTACGACTACATGGTGCTCAACGGCGAGAAGTACCTGAACCTCTCCGAGGAGGGGGCCAACTCCAGCTTCGTGGTGCCCATCACCGCCATGGACGCGCCCATTGAGGTCATCGGCGACACCACCGCCATGGGCACCCCCTATGAGGTGCATTACCTCCTCACCTTCCACTCCGACGCCATCGACTCCAAGAGCGCCCTCCCCCAGGAGGCCGCCAAGCGGGTGGGCTTCATCGCCCTGGGCATCATCGTGGGGGGCGGCATCCTCAACTACTTCGTGAAGAGAAAGCTGCAGGGCTGAGAGGATGAGCCGGTATTTTCCCATGTTCGTCTCCCTGGAGGGGAAGAAGGTGCTGGTGGTGGGCGCGGGCAGCGTGGCCGAGCGGCGCACCCGCTCCCTGCTCCCCTTCGGCTGCGCCATCACCGTGGTGGCCCCCCAATTCGCTCCGGGCTTCCGGGAGATGCCCGGACTGGAGCTGGTGGAGCGGCGGTTTGAGGACGGCGACCTCGAGGGGGTCTGGCTGGCCGTGATCGCCACGGACAACAAGGAGGAGAACGCCCGCATCGCCGCCCTTTGCGCGGGCAGGGGCATCATCAAAAATGTGGCCTCCGACATGGATTTGTGCGATTTCCGTTTCCCCGCGCTGGCGCTCACCGGGGAAATGACCGCCGGGCTGTGCTCCACGGAGCGCACCCCCGCGCTGACAAAACAGATGAGAAAAAAGTTACAGGAGTTTCTGGATGGATACCATGACGAGAACTAAGCTCGTGGTCGGCAGCCGGGAGAGCAAGCTGGCCGTTGTACAGAGCAACATTGTGATCGACTACCTGCGCGAGAACTACCCCCGGCTGGAGGTGGAGCTGCTGGCGCTGAAGACCACCGGCGACATCAAGCTGGACGGCCCCCTCTACCAGATCGGCGGCAAGGGGCTTTTTGTCAAGGAACTGGATGTGGCGCTCATGGAGCGGCGCAGCGACATCTCCGTGCACTCGCTCAAGGATGTGCCCATGGAGGTCAGCGAGGAGCTGCCCCTGCTGGGCTTCTCCCGGCGGGAGGATGAGCGGGACGCGCTGGTCATGGGCCGGGACGGCGCCGAACTCCGCCCCGGCATGGTGGTGGGCTGCTCCTCTCTCCGCCGCCAGCTCCAGCTCAAGGCCCTCTACCCGGGCGTGGAGTTCAGGAATGTCCGGGGCAACGTGCTCACCCGGCTGCAAAAGCTGGACAACGGCGAGTACGACGCGCTGGTACTGGCCTCCGCAGGACTGCGACGGCTGGGTCTGGGCGATCGGATCACCCGCTGCTTTGACACCGAGGAGCTTCTCCCCGCCGCCGGTCAGGGCATTCTGGCCATTCAGGGCCGCCGGGGCGAGGACTACAGTATGATGGAGGGCTTTTATGACCCCGATGGCTGCGCCGCCGCGCTGGCGGAGAGGGCCTTTGTCCGGCGGGTCAACGGCGGCTGCTCCTCCCCCATGGCCGCCCACGCGGTGCTCCGCGGCGAGCTGCTGGAGCTGACCGCCCTCTACTACGACGAGGATCGGGGGAGCTACAGAAAACACACTATGACCGGAGAGCGCTCCTGCGCCGAGGAGATCGGCGTGGAGATGGGCGACTGGTTCCGGGATAACAAAGGAGACGGCGTATGAGTCAGGGAAAAGTTTGGCTGGTGGGCACCGGCCCGGGTGACCCCGAGCTGTTGACGCTTCGGGCCAGAAGCGTGCTGGAGCAGGCCGAGGTCGTGATCTACGACGCGCTGGTGGGGCAGGGTATTCTCGCCATGATCCCCCCCACGGCCCGCTGCATCGACGCGGGCAAGCACGCGGGCAACCACACCATCCCCCAGCACGAGATGAACCGCATCATCTACGAGGAGGCCCTGGCCGGGAACCGGGTGGTTCGGCTCAAGGGCGGCGACCCCTATATGTTCGGCCGGGGCGGCGAGGAAGCCGAGTATCTGGTGGAGCGGGGTATGCCCTTTGAGATCGTGCCCGGCATCACCTCCCCCGTGGCAGTCCCCGCCTACAACGGCATCCCCGTGACCCACCGAGACTTCGCCGCGTCCGTCCACTTTATCACTGCCCACCGGAAGAAGGACATGCCTCTGGACATCAACTTCCGGGCCTTTGTGGAGGCCGGGGGCACCTATGTGTTCATGATGGGCGTCTCCGCCCTCCGGGATATATGCAGCGGGCTGCTGGAGGCCGGCATGAGCCCGGATATGCCCGCCGCCATCCTCTCCCAGGGCACCACCGCCGGGCAGAAGAAGATCGTGGCCACCGTGGGCACGCTGCCTGACGAGGTGGCGCGCCGGGGCGTCGCCACCCCCGCCATCATTGTGGTGGGGCAGGTCTGCTCTCTGGCGGATAAGCTCCAGTGGCGGGAAAACCTACCCCTCTTCGGCAGAAAGATCCTGGTCACCCGGCCCCGGGGCCGCAGCTCCCAGCTCACCGAGAAGCTCCGCCGTCTGGGCGCGGAGGTGGTGGAGCTGCCCTCCATCCGTCTCGAACCGCTGGAGGACAACAGCTTCCTGCGCGGTCAGATCGAGCGTATCGGGGAGTACACCTGGGTGGTGTTCACCTCCCCCACCGGGGTGGATGTGTTCTTCCGGGAGATGCGCGCCATGAAGAAGGATGTGCGCAGCCTGCACAACTGCCGCTTCGCCGTGCTGGGCGCCGGTACGGCCAGAGAGCTGGAGCAGCACGGCTGCATGGCGGATCTGATGCCGCAGGTCTATGAGAACGAGGCCATGGCCCGGCTGCTGGTGGAAAAGCTCACCGCTGAGGACAAGGTGCTCATTCCCCGGGCTGCCATCGGCAACCCCATCCTCCCGGAGATCCTCTCCGAGAGCGAGGCGGTAATCGTGGACGTGCCCGTCTACGAGACGCTGCCCCAGGAGCATCCCTGGCTGGATCTGGACAAGCTGCTGGAGAGCGGCAGCGTGGACTATGTGACCTTCACCAGCGCCTCCACCGTCCACAACTTCGTGCAGATGGTGAAGAACCGGGAAAATCTCGACAGGGTGCTGGGAGTCTGCATCGGGCGGCAGACCCGGGAGGCCGCCGAGGGCTACCATCTGCGCACCATCACCTCCCAGGCCGCCACCATTGACAGTATCTGCGAGTGCATCCTACATGATCAGAAAGATGAGGTAGAGTAAAATGGAGCTTATCATGCGACCCCGCCGTCTCCGCAGCAGCGAGACGCTGAGAAAAATGGTTCGTGAAACCCGCGTGAGCGCGGATTCTCTGGTCTATCCCATGTTCGTTATGGACGGGGAGAACAAGGTGGAGGAGATTGAGGCCATGCCCGGCCAGTACCGCTACACCGTGGACAAGGTGGGCGAGGCTCTCTGCTCCCTCTACGCCGACGGCGTCCACGCCGTGATGCTCTTTGGCATCCCTGCGGTGAAGGACGAGATGGCCTCTCAGGCCTACGCCCCGGACGGCGTGGTGCAGCGGGCCCTCCGGGAGGGCAGGCGCTGCTGCCCGGATATGTACTATATCACCGACGTGTGCCTGTGCGAGTATATGTCCCACGGTCACTGCGGCATCATCTGCGGTGAGAGCGTCATGAACGACGAGAGCGTGGAGCTGCTGGCCAGGACCGCCCTCTCCCACGCCCAGGCCGGCGCCGACATGGTGGCGCCCTCCGACATGATGGACGGCCGCGTGGCTGCCATCCGGGAGCGGCTGGACGAGAATGGCTTCACCAATGTGCCCATTATGGCCTACTCCGCCAAGTACGCCTCCGCTTTCTACGGCCCCTTCCGGGAGGCCGCCGGTTCCGCCCCCGCTTTTGGCGACCGAAAGAGCTACCAGATGGACTTCCACAACGGCCGGGAGGGTCTCAAGGAGATCGAGACCGACATCGCCGAGGGCGCGGACATCGTGATGGTCAAGCCCGCTCTGTCCTATCTGGACATCGTGGCCAAAGCCGCCGAGTTTGTAGAGATCCCTCTGGCCGCCTACTCTGTCAGCGGCGAGTACGCCATGGTCAAGGCCGCCGCCCAGAAGGGCTGGATCGACGAAGAGCGCATCGTGGCCGAGATGGCCGTCAGCGCCTTCCGCGCCGGTGTGAACATCTACATCACCTACTACGCCAGAGAGATTGCCCGGATGATCCGGGAGGGAAAGATTGGGTGAAGCACCATGAATGACGCCACTTCCAAGCTGCTTTATGAGCGCGCCTGCCGGCATCTGCCCGGCGGCGTGAACTCCCCCGTGCGCTCTTTCCGCTCCGTGGGCTGCACGCCCCGCTTTATCGCCGCCGCCCACGGCTCCCACATCACCGATGTGGACGGCAACGAGATGATCGATTATGTCTGCTCCTGGGGCCCCGGTATTCTGGGCCACGCCCACCCGGCCGTGCTGGAGAAAGTGAAGTCCGCCTGCGATGCGGGACTGACCTACGGCGCCCCCACCGCCCGGGAAGTGGAGATGGCCGAGCTGCTCAGCGAGCTCATCCCCTCCATGGAGGTGAGCCGTCTGGTCAGCTCCGGCACCGAGGCTGTCATGAGCGCCATCCGTGTGGCCCGGGGCTACACGGGCCGGGACAAGATCATCAAGTTCCAGGGCTGCTATCACGGCCACAGCGACGGGCTGCTGGTGAAGGCCGGCTCCGCCGCGCTGACCACCAACGTGCCCGACTCCGCCGGCGTGCCCGCGGACTTTGTCAGGCACACGCTGGTGGCCCAGTACAACGACGAGCAGTCCGTCCGGGACGCCTTCGAGGCCAATCCCGACGGGATCGCCGCCGTGATCGTGGAGCCGGTGGCCGCCAACATGGGCGTGGTGCTCCCCGCCGGGGGGTTCCTGCGCTTCCTTCGGGAAATCACCCATAAGTACAACGCCCTGCTCATCTTTGACGAGGTCATCACCGGCTTCCGCCTGGCTCTGGGCGGCGCCCAGGAGTACTACGGCGTCACCCCCGATCTGACCACCCTGGGCAAGATCATCGGCGGCGGTATGCCCGTGGGCGCCTACGGCGGCAAGGCGGAGATCATGCGCAGCGTCTCCCCCGATGGCCCCGTGTACCAGGCGGGCACCCTCTCCGGCAACCCCATCGCCACCGCCGCGGGACTCGCCACGCTGAACATTCTCCGCAGCGACCCGGATATCTACCGGCGGCTGGAGGAGAAGACCCAGCGGCTCAAGGCAGCCTTTCTCTCTGCCGGGAGGGGCATCCACATCAACCAGGTGGGTTCGCTGATGAGCGTGTTTTTCACGGACAGACCCGTGGTGGACTACGCCTCCGCCGCTGCCTCCGACACGGCGGCCTATGCCGGCTATTTCCGCTACCTGCTGGAGCGGAACATCTATGTGGCCCCCTCTCAGTTTGAGGCGCTGTTCGTGTCCGACGCCCACAGCGACGAGGATTTGGAAAGAACCTGTCAGGTCATTGAGGAATATTTCAGTCATGGTATTTGCTTATCTGGGAATTAACTACAAAAACGCCCCGCTGAGCATCCGCGATCACAGCGCCTTTACGGACAGTAAGAAGATCGAATTCTTGCAGCTGGCGGAAACGCTGGGGGTGGAGCAGTGTCTGGTGCTGGCCACCTGCCACAGGAGCGAGGTCTTCTATTTTTACGACGCCCCTGAACAGCGGGAAGCGCTGCGGCGCGCCTATCTGGCGCTCTTCCCCGACGTACCGCTGGAGGATTACCTGATGGAGCTTCAGGGCGACGACGCGCTGGGTTACCTCTTCCGCATCGCTGCGGGGCTGGAGTCCGCCGTGCTGGGGGAGGATCAGATCCTCGGCCAGCTGAAGGACGCCTTTGCCCTCTCCCGCACTCTCGGCTGCACCCGCAAGGAGCTCAACCGGGTGGTGGAGAACGCGGTGAGCTGCGCCAAGGAGCTGAAGACCCGTTACCGCTTCAGCGAGATCCCCCTCTCTGTCAGCTACATCGGCATCAAGGAGGTGCAGAAGCGCTGCGGCTTCGAGGGGAAACGGGTGCTGATGGTGGGCAGCGGCGCCACGGCGGTACTGGCGCTTCAGTATGTCACGGAATATCCCGTAGCCTCTGTGACCGTGTGCAGCCGCAACCCCGCCCACGCCAAAAGCGTCACCGACCAGTTCCCCGGCACCGTGACCGTGCCCTACGAGGAGCGGCACCGCTATATCTCCCAGTCGGACATCGTCATTTCCGCCACCTCCTCCCCCCACTTCGCCATTGAGGCGGAGCGCTGCCAGGTGGCCGGGCCGCTGACCTTCCTCGATCTGGCGGCTCCCCGGGACATCGACCCGAAGCTCGGCGAGGTGGACGGCGTGCAGCTCATCAATCTGGACACGCTGGAGGCCATCTCCCGGGAGAACCAGCACGAGCGGGAGCGGTTGGTGGCAGAGTGCAGCGGCAGGCTCAACGAGGCGGTGGCGGAGACCTCCCGCTGGTTCTTTGAAAGCCGGGTGGACGCCACCATCGACGCCCTCCAACAGCGCTGCGACGAGATCTGCGCGGAGAGCTACAGCTATCTGGACCGGAAGCTGGATCTGACCGCCCGGGAGGAGAAGCTCTTGCAGCAGATCCTACGGGCCTCCCTGAAAAAGCTCATCCGCGACCCCATTCTGGTACTGAAAAGTCTGGATACCGAAGAGCGGCAGAAGGAATACACCCAGGTGGTGGACTCCCTCTTTGCTCTGAAAACCCAATGAACGAAAAGACGCACCCCTTACAGAAGGGATGCGTCTTTTTCTTGATTTACGCCGCAGGACTTCTTCGGCGCGCTTACAGCAGGGTCTTCAGATAGGCCACGCAGCTCGTCTCGTCCGTAAAGCAGCGATCCGCTATGCGCCGCAGGGCCGGAGCCACCTCGCGCACGCCTCCGTAGCCCACCACGATCTCCGCCTTTTCGGCCATGGCCACGTCGTTGTCTCCGTCGCCAATGACCACCAGCGGGCCGTCGAACCGCGCCGCCGCCTCGGCTTTGTCCACGATGGTCACAAGCTCCCGGATGTGTCCGTCCTCCACGGCGGCGTGGGAGCAGATCAGATGCCCCTCCGGCGTCAGCCCGTGCAGCAGCTTTTCGATCCAGCAGTCGATGTTCCCTGTCACCACATAGCAGCGCTCCGGGTTTTCCCGGAGAAAGGCGGCCATCTCCTCGTTCAGAGGGGTGTGTGCCACCACCTCGCTGACCTCCTCTACCGGGAGGGAGGAGAGCAGCCCCACCCGCTCGGTGAAGCTCTCGCGGAAGGGTCTGTCCCCGCGCATGGCCTCCTCGGTCATGCGCTGCATCTCCTCCTGCCGTCCGATGGCGGCGGCCACAGTGGGCAGGATCTCACAGCGGGTCAGTGTGGAGTCCAGATCAAAGAGGAAAATGTAATCGCTCATGGGCTCCCCCCAGCCCTTCTCACTCCACGGGCTCGGGGTTGGTGACGCTCACCACATGGTCGTACCAGACGCCCTTCTTGCCGATGATAGCCAGATCAAAGTCCGTGTCCAGCGCCGGGACGGGCACATCAAAGCCATGGGCCACATCGGTGGTGCCGTCGTGGTAGTCCACCGTGTCCTCGCTGGGTTCCAGCAGCTCTGCTCCCTCCTTGGCCGCGTCCTCCGCCTTGCCCGGGTAGAGGTTCAGAATGGAGGTGGAGGCCAGGGTCACATGGATGGTCATGCGCCCGTTCTCCACAGTCAGCACGCCTTTGCCGTCCAGAGCCTCGTTCACATGGAACATACTGCTGTCGGTCTTGAATTCCGCCGTATAGGTGCCGTCCTCCAGGGGGCAGTCCACCCGCTCTCCACTCTCCGCCACAGGGGTATCCGGTTCCGGAGTGGGCTCCGGAGTGGGTTCTGCCTTGGTGCTGCCGGCGCAGCCACAGGCAAAAATCAGCGCAGCAACGGTCAATAATACCATCCATTTTTTCATGGGAAAGGTACCTCACTTTCACTATGTATTATATGGTATATTTGTAACACACCGGCGGCTTTTTGACAAGTGCACAAAACACCGAAAAAACCATTGACTTTTTTCGCAATTCTGATAGAATAATTTCATCACCAAGTGGCGGTTTTCGCTGAAAAGGGAAACAGGTGAAAATCCTGTACGAACTCGTCACTGTAAGCAGAGATGCCCCCGGCCCGGAGGGTCGCGCCTCGGTCACTGGAAACGGGAAGACGGTTGGGGGAAGCGCTGCAAGTCAGGAGACCTGCTTGGTGTTTTGGCCGGATGACCACGAGTAATTGGTTTGTTCCGCACAATTCTTCGGGGCAGGGACTGTGGCGCACTGCCGCTGGAGAACTCCTTTGTGCTGCAATCCTTTCGGTTGGCTGTCCGACCGAAGGGATTTTTTACATAGGAGGAAAATGAGATGAAAAAATCCATGGCACTGCTCTGTGCCCTCTGCCTGCTCCTTGGCCTGTTCTCCGGGTGCGGCAGCAAGTCCAATGAAACCTCCGCCCCTGTGACGGAGCCTACCGTGGCGCCCGCGGAACCGGAGGTCGACGCCGACCAGGCCGCCGCAGACAAGGTGGCCGCGTTGATCGACGCCATCTATGTCCAGCAGCGCACCGACAAGACCGATGAGCAGTGCGCCGCCGCCAAGGCCGCCTGGGACGCCCTTACCGACGCGCAGAAGGAACTGGTGGAAGGCGAGAACGCCGACCCCGACTACTTTGGCCGTGATACCGGCGACGGCTCTCTGGATGATCCCCTCAACGCCGACGGCATCGGCGAGAAGGAGATCCTCGTGGTGAGCTTCGGCACCAGCTTCAACGACAGCCGCACCGAGGATATCGGCGGCATCGAAAAGGCCCTGGCCGCCGCCTTCCCCGACTGGAGCGTCCGCCGCGCCTTCACCGCCCAGATCATCATCAACCACATTCAGGCCCGGGAGGGCGTCGCCATCGACAACATGGATCAGGCTCTCGAGCGCGCCGTGAAGAACGGCGTCAAGCAGCTGCTGGTGCAGCCCACCCACCTGATGCACGGCGCCGAGTACGACGAGATGATGGAAGCTCTGGACGCGTACAGCGACAAGTTCGAAACCATCACCGTGGCCGAGCCGATGCTGGGCCCCGTGGGTAACGACGCCACCGTCATCAACGCCGACAAGGCCGCCGCCGCCGAAGCGCTGGTGGCCGCCACTCTGGCCGACGCCGGGTACAAGAGCTGCGACGAGGCCGCCGCGGACGGCACTGCTTTTGTGCTCATGGGCCACGGCACCTCCCACACCGCCAAGGTCACCTACAGCCAGATGATCACGCAGATGTCCGAACTGGGCTACGAGAATGTCTTCATCGGCACCGTGGAGGGCGAGCCTGAGGAGACCGAAGTGGAAGCCGTGATCGCCGCCGTGAAGGACGCCGGTTACAAGAAAGTCATCCTCCGCCCGCTGATGGTGGTGGCCGGCGACCACGCCAACAACGACATGGCCGGCGATGAAGAGGACTCCTGGAAGTCCCTGTTCCTTGCCTCCGGCGCTTTCGAGAACGTCGAGTGCCAGATCACGGGCATGGGCAGCATCCCCGCCATCCAGGAACTCTATGTGCAGCACACCCGCGAGGCCATGGCCGAATAAAGAAACGGCGTAAGCCGGATCCTATCGTTTATCTGCCACACCGTAAGGAGCCTCTTCCCCTTTTGGGGGGAAGGGGCTTCCCGAGGGTTATTTGCTTTTTTTGAGGTGATCGTATGAGACGTATTCTTCGCATTCTGACGTTGGCGCTGCTCCTCGCCCTGCCGCTTTTCAGCGCCTGCGGCGAAAAGGCCCCCGCCATCCCTGCGGATGGAGAGTACACCGTCCAGGCCACGCTCCGGGGCGGCAGCGGTAAATCGGGGCTGATCAATCCCACGGCGCTCACGGTGGAGGGCGGCAGGATGACCGCCACGCTGGTGTTCGTCAGCGGCAACTACGACTATGTGGTGCTGGACGGCACGCGCTATGATGTGCTGACCACTGACCCCGGCTCTACCTTCCGCATCCCCGTGTCGGCACTGGATCAGGAGCTGGCTCTGATCGGAGACACCGTGGCCATGAGCGCCCCCCACGAGGTGGAGTACACGCTGCTCCTGGACAGCGCCACGCTGGAGGCGGCAGAACGATGAAGAAGCGTCTGATCTCCCTGCTCTGCGCCCTTTCCCTCGCGCTGCTGTGCGGCTGCGGCTCCGCTTCCGGCGTCCGCGGCGCGGAGGCCGGCCCGGACTGGAGCGGCATGGAGCCTCTCTCCACTCTCCCTCTCTCCTACGCCACGGAGTTCTCCATCGACAATTACGAGGAGGGGCGGAAACTCATCTCCATCACCGACGGAGAGCGCTACCTGGTGGTTCCCCAGGGCGTCAGCGTCCCCTCCGGGCTGGATAAGGACATCACCGTGCTGCAGCAGCCGCTCAGCAACATCTATCTGGTGGCCACCTCCGCCATGGATCTTTTCCGTGCGCTGGACGCGGTGGACTGCATCCGTCTTTCCGGGCTGAAGCAGTCGGACTGGTACATCACCGAGGCTGCCGAGGCCATGGAGCGGGGCGAGATGCTCTACGCCGGGAAGTACAGCGCCCCGGACTATGAGCGCATCTGTCAGGAGAAGTGCTCGGTGGCCATTGAGTCCACCATGATCTACCACACCCCCGAGGTGAAGGAGCAGCTGGAGCGGCTGGGCATTCCCGTGTTCGTGGAGCGCTCCAGCTATGAGCGGCACCCGCTGGGGCGCATGGAGTGGGTCAAGGTCTACGGCGCCCTGCTGGGCAGGGACGCGGAGGCGGAAGAACTCTACCGGCAGGAGATCGATCAGCTGCAGGGGGTTCTTTCCCAGGAGAACACCGGCAAGACCGTGGCCTTTTTCAGCATCAACTCCAACGGCTCCGTGACCGTCCGCAAGTCCGGGGACTACATTGCCCGCACCATCGAGCTGGCGGGTGGCCGGTACATTTTCCCCGATCTTGGGGCCGACGACAGCGCCGTGACCACCCTGAATATGCAGATGGAGGCCTTCTATGACGGCGCCATCGGCGCGGACATCCTCATCTACAACAGCACCATCAACGGCCAGCTCTCCTCGCTGGACGAGCTGATCGGCGAGAGCGTCCTGCTCTCCGACTTCCCCGCCGTGCAGGAAGGGCGCGTCTGGTGCACCTCCCGGAACCTCTTTCAGGAAACCATGCGGCTGGGCGGGCTGATTCTGGACATTCACAGCATCCTCACCGAGGAGAACCCCGACTCCCTCCGCTACCTCTATCCTCTCCAGTAAGGAGGTCAGATCATGTCCAAACGATATACAGCCGCCTTTTCCCTCCTCATCGTGCTGCTGGTACTTTTCATGGTGCTGAATGTGGCCATCGGCAGCGTGTCCTTCACCGCGCAGGAGCTGATCGACAGTCTGCTCTTTCGCCCCGGCGGCGTGGCCATCATCCAGAAGATCCGCTACCCCAGAATGATCTCCGCCCTGCTGATGGGCGGCGCCCTCTCCGTGTCCGGCTTTCTGCTCCAGACCTTCTTCGGCAACCCCATCGCCGGCCCATTCACGCTGGGCATCTCCTCGGGCGCCAAGGTGGTGGTCTCGGTGCTCATGGTGTTCTCCCTGAGCCGCGGGCTGCACATCTCCTCCGGCGGCATGATCCTGGCCGCCTTTGTGGGTTCCCTGCTGTCCATGGGCGTGGTGATGCTGCTCTCCCGGCAGGTACAGCGCACCTCGGGTCTGGTGGTCAGCGGCGTGATGATCGGCTATATCTGCTCGGCCATCACGGACTTTGTGGTGACCTTTGCCAGCGACGCCAATATCGTCAACCTGCACAACTGGTCTCTGGGCAGCTTTTCCGGCCTCTACTGGGAGCAGGTGTGGGTGATGACGCTGGTGGTTCTGCCGGTGCTGCTCTTCACCTTCTTTCTCTCCAAGCCCATCAGCGCCTATCAGATGGGTGAGGTCTACGCCCAGAACATGGGCGTGAACATCAAGGTGTTCCGTTTTCTGCTGATCCTGCTCTCCAGCATCCTCTCCGGCTGCGTCACGGCCTTTGCTGGGCCCATCTCCTTTGTGGGCGTGGCGGTGCCGCATCTGATGAAGGGCCTCTTCTCCACCGCCAAGCCCATCGTCATCATCCCCGCCTGTTTTTTGGGAGGCGCGGTGTTCTGTCTGGGCTGTGACCTGCTGGCGCGTACCTGCTTTGCGCCCACTGAGCTGAGCATCAGCTCTGTGACCGCCGTTTTCGGCGCGCCCATCGTGATCTCCATCATGCTGCGGCGGCGGCGCGGCGAGTAAGGAGGGCTTCTCATGGAACAGAGCTATCTGCGAACCGAAAAAATCAGCGTGGGCTACCGTGGAGAGGCCCTTATCCGGGATATTTCTCTCTCCGTGCGCCGGGGCGAGATCCTCACCCTCATCGGCCCCAACGGCGCGGGCAAGTCCACCATTCTCAAAAGCCTGATCCGCCAGCTGAAGCTGGTGGCGGGCACAGTGGTGCTGGACGGAAAAAACATGGACACCCTCAGTGAGCGGGAGCTCTCCACCCACCTGTCCGTGCTCATGACCGACCGCATCCGCCCCGAGCTGATGACCTGCGAGGATGTGGTATCCACAGGGCGCTATCCCTATACCGGCCGTCTGGGCATCCTCAGCGACCAGGACAAGGCCGTGGTGCGCAGCGCCATGGAGCGGGTACACGCGCTGGAGCTGCGGGACCGGGACTTTCTGGAGATCAGCGACGGGCAGCGCCAGCGGGTGCTGCTGGCCAGGGCCATTTGCCAGGAACCCGACATCATCGTGCTGGACGAGCCCACCTCCTTTCTGGATATCCGTCACAAGCTGGAGCTGCTGACCCTGCTGAAGGAGATGGTGCGGCAGGAAAATCTCGCCGTGATCCTCTCCCTCCACGAGCTGGATCTGGCCCAGCGGATCTCCGACAGGGTGGTCTGCGTGAAGGGCGACAGCATTGCCCTCTCCGGCACCCCGGAGGAGGTGTTCCGGGACGACTACATCCGCCAGCTCTACGGCATCACCGACGGGAGCTACGAATCCGCCTACGGTACCGTGGAACTGGAGCCCTGCCGGGGCGAACCCCAGGTGTTCGTCATCGGCGGCGGCGGGAAGGGCATCCCCGTCTACCGGGAGCTGCAGCGCCGTGGCATCCCCTTTGCCGCGGGCATCCTGCCGGAGAACGATCTGGACTACCCGGTGGCCCGGGCGCTGGCCTCCCGGCTCATCTCCGTCCCCGCCTACCACCCGCTGGAGGAAGGGCTGGAGGAGGCCCGGGCGGTGCTCTCCGTCTGTGCGGAGCTTCGCTGCTGTGTAGAGGACTTTGCCCCCCTGAACGAGGCGAACCGGCTGTTGCGGGACATGGGACCCGGAAAGAGGTAAAAGCGAGCGGGCATGCGGATGTAAAAACACCGGCTTCTCCGTGAAGCCGGTGTTTTTGACCGGATTTTCTGAACAGAGAGGCAGACACGGGAGCGTGTCTGCCTCTCATTCATTTTCAGTATTCGACGCCGTAGCGGGCGGCAACGCCCTCATCAAAGGGGTGGCGAAGCTTTTTCATCTCGGTGATGTAGTCGGCCTGCTCCTGCAGCGCCGCCGAGGGGTCGCGGCCCGTGAGAACGATCTCCCGCTGCTCCCGCTCCCTCCGCAAAAACTCCACCAGCTCCTCCTCGGGGACGATCCCCCGGTTGCAGGCGGAGACCACCTCGTCCAGCACCAGCAGATCGTACTCCACCGCCTCGGCGAGGACGGAGCGGAGAAAGCCGGTGTAGTCCCTCCGGGCCTGCTGGCGCTGCTCCGGGGTGAGCCGGGCATAGCGTCCGGGCACCGTCCGGCAGTGCCGCAGCGCCACGGTGGGCAGCATTTTGAGGGCAGACATCTCCGAAGAGCTGCCGTCTTTGAAGAACTGGGCGATCAGCACCCGCTGCCCCGCCCCGGCCATGCGCATGCTCAACCCCATGGCGGCGGTGGTTTTTCCTTTCCCGTCGCCGCAGTAGAGATGTACCATGTCCGCTCAGACCTCCCGGTTCAGCACACGGTAGACATAGTTCATGTCCAGCCCCTCCCGGACGGCGGTTGCCAGGATGTCGTACTGCTCCTGCCGGTAGGCCTCCCGGTCAAAACTGTGGATCGTGGACTCATCGATGCCCTTTTTGCGGCAGAGTGCCTTCAGAATGGTGTCTGCCACGCCAGGAGCATCGAAGATGCCGTGGATGTAGCTGCCGTAGACATTGCCGTTGCAGCGGATGGCCTGCTCGTTGCCGGAGCGGCCCATGTGGATCTCATAGCCGGTGTAGCCCATGCCGCTGAGGCCGGAGAGGATGCCGGGCACCTCCCCAAAGGTGCCGCTGGTCTGACGGGTGACCTTGTCCCCGAAGAACACGGTCTCCATGTCCAGCAGGCCCATACCTGCCAGCTCAGTGACGCCCGCGGCCTCCACCTGATCGGGGTCGGAGACCTTGGCGCCCAGCATCTGGTAACCGCCGCAGATGCCGAAGATCAGGCAGCCTTTGGCCTCACGCTGGCAGATGGCCGCCTCCATGCCGCTCTGACGGAGCCAGAGGAGGTCGGCGATGGTGCTCTTGGTGCCGGGAAGGATGATCATATCCGGCTCGTGGAGATCCTCGGGGCGTTCCACATAGCGCAGCGATACGTTTTCATAGGTCTCCAGCGCGCTCATATCGGTGAAGTTGGAGATGCGCGGCACACGGATCACGGCCACATCGATGGCCTTCCGCTCGGAGCCGGTGTGGAAGCGCTCGCTGAGGCTGTCCTCGTCGTCGATGTCCACATGGAGGTAGGGCACCACGCCCGCCACGGGCACACCGCAGAGCTTTTCCAGCTGCTCGATGCCCGGGTCGAGAATGGAGCGGTCGCCACGGAATTTGTTCACCACAGTGCCCTTGATGCGTGCGCGCTCCTTCTCCTCCAGCAGCGCCACGGTGCCGTAGAGTTGAGCAAACACGCCGCCCCGGTCGATGTCGCCCACCAGCAGCACAGGGGCGTCCACCAGCTCGGCGAGACCCATGTTCACGATGTCCTCGGCCTTCAGATTGATCTCCGCGGGGCTGCCGGCGCCCTCGATGACGATGATGTCGTTCTCCGCGGCAAGAGAGTTATAGGCCTCCATGACGGCAGGGACGTACTCCCGCTTGCGGCGGTAGTATTCCATGGCGTTCATGTTGCCCTGAGCCACGCCGTTGACGATGACCTGACTGCCCACATCGGTGGTGGGTTTCAGGAGGATGGGGTTCATACGCACATCGGGGGCGATCCCCGCCGCCTCCGCCTGCACCACCTGCGCCCGGCCCATCTCGCCGCCGGCGGCGGTGATAAAGGAGTTGAGCGCCATGTTCTGGCTTTTGAAGGGGGCCACGCGGTAGCCGTCCTGCTTGAACACCCGGCACAGTCCCGCCACCAGCAAGCTCTTGCCGGCGTTGGACATGGTGCCCTGAATCATAATATTTTTAGCCATGGATAATCCCCTCCATTGTTGCAATGAGTTCCCGGTTTTCCTCCGGCAGCTTGACGGCGATGCGGTACCAACCCTCGCCCAGCCCGGAATAGTTGGCGCAGCTTCGAATGAGAATGCCCTTCTCCAGCATGGGGCCTTTCAGCTCTCTGTCGCTGTGGAAAAGGATGAAATTGGTCTCCGAGGGAACTACCCTGAGTCCCAGCCGGGCAAGCTCCCTGCTGAGATAGGCGCGCTCGGCGCGGATCAGCTCGTTGGTGCGGCGGAGGAATTCACGCTCCCCCAGCGCCGCCACGCCCGCGTACTGGGCGGGAACGGAGATGTTCCAGGGCTGCACTGTCTCGCTCATGGCCTCCAGCAGCGCGCTGTCGGCGCTGATACAGTAGCCCAGGCGGAGCCCGGCCATGCCGTAGCTCTTGGTAAAGGCGCGCAGCAGCAGGATATGCCGCCAGCGGTGCAGGGAGCCTTTCAGCGTATGGGCCTCACCGTTCTCGGTCAGATCCAGAAAGCACTCGTCCACCATCATCCGCACCCCCAGCTCCCCGCACAGCGCGCAGACCTGCTCCAGCAGGCCCTGACCCGCGGTCTTGCCGCTGGGGTTATTGGGGTTGCAGAGCACCAGCACTTCCGGCCGCTCCGCCCTGATCTGCTCCAGCAGCCGCTCGGTGAGGACGAAGTCCTCCTCCGCGCGGAGCATATGCTCTCTCACCGTGCAGCCCACGGACTCCAGCGCCGAGCGGTACTCGGAGAAGGTGGGGGCCAGCAGCAGCGCGGTGCGGGGTTTCAGCGCCAGGCACCAGGAGAAGATCAGCTCCGCCGCCCCGTTGCCGAAAAGCAGCCAGTCCTCCGGTACACCGTCGAACTCCGACGCCGCCGCCTTCAGTGCCCGGCAGTAGGGGTCAGGGTAGCGGAACAATTCGGAGAGGGAGCGCTCCACCGCCGCACGGACAGCGGGGGCGGTACCGTAAGGGTTGATGTTGGCGGAGTAGTCCAGTCGGACGGGCGCGGAGTAAACATCGCCGCCGTGGGGGTTCTCTCTTTGATACAGCATACTTGTTCCTCACAGCCACAGCAGGACGCCCCCGCACAGCAGGAGCATCAGCACTGTGGTAGCATACATCAGTTTACAGCTCAGCGGGATGTCCTCGGGCGTGATCTCCCGGCGGGCATCGCCGATATAGGGCTTTTTATGGAGGACGCCGTGGTAGACGGCGTCGCCCGCCAGGCGCAGCCCCATCAGTCCCGCGCAGACGGACTCTGTCTGGGCTGAATTGGGACTGGCGTGGTTATGCCGGTCCCGGCGGTAGATCCGCCAGCCTTCCTTCATATCCATCCCCAGCAGTCCTCCGCCCAGCAACATCAGCAGCGCGGAGAGGCGGGCGGGCAGGTAGTTGAACACATCGTCCAGCTTGGCCGGAAAGAAGCCAATGTCCTTATAGGGCGGCTCCACATAGCCCAGCATGGAGTCCATGGTGTTCACGGCCTTGTAGAAAAAGCCCAGCGGGGCGCCGCCCAGCGCCAGGAAGAACAGCGGGGCGATCACACCGTCGGAGCAGTTCTCCGCCACGGTCTCCACTGCGGCCCGGGTCACTCCCTGCTCGTCCAGGTACTGAGTATCCCGTCCCACGATCATGGACACGGCGTAGCGGCTCTTCTCCAGATTGCCGGTTTTCAGCGCCGCGTAGACCTTCATGCTCTCGTCCCGGAGAGACCGGGCCGCCAGGATCTGCCAGCACATCAGGCTCTCCACAGCCAGGCGCAGCCAGGGACTGACCTGCGCGCAGGCGTACAGCAGCGCAAAGGGCACGCCGCCGCTGATGCTCACCGTCAGCAGCCACAGCACGCCTCCGGCCCAGCGCTCCCCCGCGGGAGTGGCGGGAAAGAGACGGCGCAGCGCCTTTTCCAGCGCGGCGATGAGCTTGCCAATGGCCACCACCGGATGGGGCAGGCTGTGGGGGTCGCCCAGCAGCATATCGATCAGAAAGCCCAGCGCCAGCGCCAATGCCCGCAGCTTCATTCCTCTTCCTCCCCGTCGGTAAAGGTGAACACATACACCGGGTTCTGCCCGAACATCAGGTGGTACGGCCCGGCTTCACGGCCCTGGGCGGCGGCAATGCTCACCACCTGGCTGTGGGCGAAGCGCCCCATGCACGCGGTAAGCTCGCTCACGGTCTCCAGCGCGATGGCAGTGGCCACGATGCGCACGGAGGGGTTCTTCTCCCGGGCCAGAGCGAGGATCTCGCCCATATTGCCGCTGCTCCCGCCGATAAACACATGGCTGGGGGCGGGGAGATCCCGGCAGGCCTCGGGCGCGCTGCCGCTGACCACATGGAGATTGGATGTGTGGAAGCGTTTGGCGTTCTCCTCCAGCAGCTCCAGCGCCGCGGGATTTTTCTCCACGGCGTAAACGCTGCCCGCCGGCGCCTGCAGGGCCATCTCGATGGACACAGAGCCGGTGCCCGCGCCGATATCCCAGCAGACGGCGTCCCCGGTCAGCGCCAGCGCGGAGATGGCCACGGAGCGGATCTCCCGCTTGGTCATGGGCACAGCCCGGCCGTCGCTCTGCCTGCCCCGGACGAAGGCGCTGTCGGGCAGCCCGTGGGTCACCACCGCGCCGCCCTCATGCTCCACCAGCACGGCGCTGAGGGAGTGGAAATGCTCGTTGGCCAGCTCTGCGGCGCTGCCGCAGCGGATACGCTCCCCACTGTAGCCCAGCTGCTCGCCCACGGAGATCTGTGCTTCACCATAGCCTGCCTCCACCAGACGGCGGCAGAGTTCACCGGCGCCGTTCTCGCCGCCCACCAGCACAAAGAGCCGCTTATGCTGACGCAGCGCGGCCACCACATCTCCCTCTCGGCCGTGGAGGCTCAGCGCCGCCACATCCTCGTAGGACTTGCCCAGGCGGTTGCACAGCACCACCATGGAGCTGAGACCGGGCACCAGCTCCACCTGCTCCCGGTCCAGCAGCGGCAGCAGCTTTTTGGTGCCGCTGAAGAAGCCCACATCCCCTGACATGACCACCGCAAAGCGGCGGCACTCGGGGTGGGAGCGGATCATATCCCGGATGGCCTCCGGGGCGATGGCCGTAAGGCAGAGCTGGCCGGGACGGGCGGCGGCGCGCAGCATCCTCTCGGCGCCGATGAGGCAGTCAGCCTCCCGGATCACCCGCTCGCAGCGCACGGTGCGCTCCTCCTCGTTCCCGGTGCCGATGCCCACGATGCTCACCAGAGGCTTCTCCACGCAGGGCCGCTCCTCCACGCTCCCGCCCTGTTCGGGACGGAGGTGGTAGCGCTCGGTGAGGATCTCCACCACCTGCTCGTAACTGCTGCCCGCCACCTGGGCGGGACGGCCCACCACCAGCAGCGGGATGCCCGCCTTTCTGGCGGCGGCGGCCTTCTCGGGGAAGCCGCCCCGGCTGCCGGAGTCCTTGGTCACCAGAATATCTGCGTGGGTATCCCGGAGCATGGCCAGATTCATCTCCTCAGAGAAGGGCCCCTGCATGGCCAGCACATGGGCCGCAGGCAGCCCGCAGCGCTCGCAGGCCGCCAGAGAGTCGGCCATGGGCAGCACCCGCACATAGACCCGCTGGGCAAAACCGGGGATGGCGCTGTAGGCGGCCACCTCCTTGCTGCCCGTGCTCAAAAAGACATTGCCTTCAAAAGTGCTCAGATAGTCCACCGCGCCCTGGGTATTCTCCACCACGATGGCGTTCTCCGGCAGCCGGTCCTCCTCCCGGAGGAGGCGGATATAGTCCACCCCCACCTCCCGGCAGGCAGTGAGAATGTTGTCGGTGACCACCGGCGCGTAGGGATGGGTAGCGTCCACCACGCAGTCGAAATTCTGCTCCCGGAAGAGCGCGGCCATGCCCTCGGCGGTGAGCCGGGCCACGGAGACGGTCACATTTTCAGCGGGCGCGATCAGCGTCTCGCCGTAGTCCGTGGCCACGCTGGTATAGACCTCGATCTCCTGCCCGGAGAGGAATTCCACCAGCTTCCGCCCTTCGGTGGTGCCGCCGAAGATACAGATCTTATACATCCCTGTACCCTCTGGGCGTGACCATGGCGTTGCCGATCCGGCGGGTCATGGCGTTGCCGATGAACACGGTGCAGAACATATCCGCATCATAGTCCCGCAGCTCCCGGAGAGTCATCAGCTCGTGGGACTGGCCCTCCCGGCCGATGTTGCGCACCACGCCGCAGAGGCGGTCCTCCGGCAGCGTGCGCAGCAGGATGTCGCAGGCCCGGGCCAGATAATCCGGGCGGCCCTTGCTCTTGGGGTTATAAAGCACCACGGAGAGGTCGGCGGCGGCCGCGTTGGCCAGGCGGCTCTCGATCTTCTCCCAGGGAGTCAGCCGGTCGCTGAGGCTGATCACAGCGAAGTCATGGGTCAGCGGAGCGCCCAGCACCGCGCCGCCGCTGCAGGCGGCGGTAAGACCGGGGATGACCTCCACGGGCACGCTCTCGTCCTCGCCGCGGATCTCATAGATCAGTCCCGCCATGCCGTAGATGCCGCTGTCGCCGGAGCAGACCATGGATACGGTCTTGCCCTTTTTGGCCTCCTCGAGAGCCATGCGGCAGCGGTCGGCCTCCCGGGTCATGCCGGTGGTGACGTATTCCTTATCGGGGAAAATGGGCCGCACCAGATCCGTATAGACATGGTAACCCACGATGGTATCGCTCTCGCGCAGGGCCCGATCCGCGCGCACGGTCATATTCTCATAGTTCCCCGGGCCAATTCCGATCACATACAGCTTCAAAATTCTGCCTCCCAATTTCTTATAGCCAGTGCGACGGTCACCCCGTCCACGGCGGTCTTTTTCCAAATGAGCCTGTCCGCCCCCACCATGGCGGCGCGTTCGCATACCGAGTCCACCCCGGTCACGGAGCGGACGAAATCCGAGACGGTGAAATCCCCGGGCAGTGCGCGGAGAGTCTCAGCAGAGTAAAAGCGGATGGGGAGCCCCCGCTCCCGGGCAAAGGAGAGCAGGCCCTCCTCGTCCTCCTTCAGCTCGATGCTGGCGGCGCAGCAGAGTGCGGCGCGGTCCACTCCCGCCTCCGCCAGCACGCTCTCCACGGCGAATTCGATCTTCTCCCGGGGCGTGCCGCGCCGGCAGCCCAGTCCCAGCTGGACAACGGGGGGCACCAGGCGGAGCGTCTCGGTAAAGGGGGAGCGGACATGGACGCCGATGTGGATGCCGATCTCTCCCCTGTCCCCGGCGTAGCAGCCCTCGGGCAGCGCCGAGATGATGGGGAACTCGCAGGAGATGGGGATATCCTTCTCCAGGATGGCCGCGGCCACATCCTTGGCCGCCTTCATCCCGCGGATGGTCAGCCCCTTTCCCGCCGCCCACTCATCCACGGCGAAGCGGTGGTTCACATCCGTGGCGGTGGTGAGCACTGCCTCCCCGCCCAGCGCGGCGGCCAGAGTCCTCGCCAGGGCGTTAGCCCCGCCGATGTGCCCGGAGAGGATGGGGATCACATGCTCTCCCCTGTCGTCCACCACGGTCACGCCGGGGTCGGTCTTCTTGCTGCGGACATAGGGCGCGATGGCGCGCACGGCGATGCCGCAGCTGCCCACAAAGATCAGCTGCTCCGCCCAGCCAAAAAGCGGCTCCATCAGCGTGCTCAGCGGCGGGGCATAGCCCTCCACCGTGTCGGAGGCGAACTTCTCCGGAGCGTAGATGCGGGCTTCCGGCGCCAGACACGCGCGGATCTTCTCCGCCGTGTCACAGCCGTTCCGGGTGAAGGCGAGGATGGCCAGTTTCATTTTGCCGCCTCGGTGATCACGCGCTCGTAATCGGGGTGATAGAGGAAGGAGCGGGTGTACTCCTCGCCCATGCAGTCGCCCACGATGATGAGGGAGGTGCGGGTGAGGTTGTTCTCGGTGACGGTCTTATGGAGGGTGTCCACGGTGCAGTGGTAGATGCGCTCATCGGGCCAGGAGGCCTTGAACACCACGGCCACGGGGGTGGAGCCGGGGTAGCCGCCCTCCAGCAGCTGCTCCTGCAGCTCCTTGGTGAGCCCGGTGCTCAGATACATGCACATGGTGGCCCGGTGGGCCGCCAGGGAGCGGATGGACTCCTTCTCCGGCACGGCGGTGCGCCCCGCCATACGGGTGATGATCACAGTCTGGGAGACCTCCGGCAGGGTGAACTCCTGCTTGAGAGAGGCGGCCGCCCCGCAGAACGCGCTGACGCCGGGGGTCACATCGAACTCGATGCCCCGGGGGATCAGCTCGTCGAACTGTTCACGGACGGCGCCGTAGATGCTGCTGTCGCCGGTGTGGAGGCGCACGGTGGTCTTGCCGGCCGCCTCCGCCGCCACGATCACGGCGGGGGTCTCTTCCAGCGTCATGGTGGCGCTGTTATAGATCTCGCAGCCTTCCTTGCAGTCCTTGAGAAGATCGGGGTTCACCAGAGAACCGGCGTAGATGACCACATCCGCCTCCCGCAGCAGCCGCGCGCCCCGCACCGTAATGAGATCGACCGCGCCGCAGCCGGCGCCCACAAAATGTACCATGATTTATTCCTCCCGTATGGATTGTAGAAGAGTTTTGGCGTTATCGGTCATGCCCAGCATACCGTATACTTTGGAAAAGGTGGCGCAGCCCAGCTCCGGGTTCTCCCCGGCGCGGTACTGCAAATGGAAGCCGACCCGGCGCATGAGCCGCGCCATGACCTGCTCCCGCTTCCCGGTTTCGTCAAGCAGGCGGATGGCCTCGTCGCAGGAGACGCACTCGAGCATCTGCGCGATGACGCCGCTCTCCACGCCCTCGGCCCCCGCCATGGCGGCGAGGATCTCCATGCGGCAGTCGCCGTACTTGGAGTGGGTGTTGAGCATCCCGCCTCCGATCTTGACGATCTTGCCGATGTGGCCGATGAGCAGCGCGCCTTGGAAGCCCAGCTCCCGGCAGTAGTCCAGCGCGTCCCCCACAAAGTTGGAGACCTGCACCGCGCAATCCGGGTCGATACCCATGCCGTCGCGGATGAAGTCGGAGCCGTAGTTGCCGGGGGTCAGCAGCACATAGTCCTGCCCCGCCGCCCGCTTACTGCGCAGCTCCACACGGATGGTCTCCACCAGCGCGCTCTCGCTCATGGGCTCCACGATGCCGGTGGTGCCCAGAATGGAGATGCCCCCCACGATGCCCAGCCGGGGGTTAAAGGTCCTGGCCGCCAGCCGTTCCCCGTCGGGGACGGAGACGGTGACGCGGATGCCGCCGTGGTAATCCATGAGCGCCATGACCTCCCGGACATTCTCCGTGATCATCCGCCGGGGCACGGAGTTGATGGCCGCGTTGCCCACGCTCTGGTCAAGGCCCGGCTTGGTGACCCTTCCCACGCCCACGCCGCCTTCGATGAGGACGTCCTCCCCTTCGGCGGGTTCCACTTTGACAAAGATCAGCGCCCCCCGGGTGATGTCCGGGTCGTCGCCGCTGTCCTTTTCGATGGCGCAGCTCACCGCGCCTTCGGCCATATCGATCTCCCGCACCTCCAGCTCCAGCGGGATGCCCTTGGGGGTCATCAGGGAGATCTGCTCTTTGCGCTTGCCCGTCAGGAGCATCCAGCAGGCAGCCTTGGCCGCCGCCGCCGCGCAGGAGCCGGTGGTATAGCCCAGCGCCAGACGCTTCCCGTCCTTGATGATGAATTCTTTCATCAGCGCTGGATCTGATAGAGCAGCGCGTTGCAGATGGCGGCGGCCACGTTGCTGCCGCCCTTGCGGCCCCGGGCCACGATGTAGGGCACGCCCGCTTCCATGATCATTTCCTTGCTCTCCACCACATTCACAAAGCCCACCGGCACGCCGATGATCAGCGCGGGACGGATCTTCCCGGCCTTGATCTGGGCGTCCAGAGAGAAGAGCGCCGTGGGAGCGTTGCCGATGGCGAAGATGCAGGGCTTGTCCAGGGCCGCGGCGCGCTCCATGGAGACGGTGGCGCGGGTGATGCCCCGCTCCCTGGCCTCTTTGGCCACGTCCTCATCGGACATGAAGCAGTGCACCTGTCCGCCCAGGCGGCCCAGAATGGTCTTGTTGATGCCGGCCCTGGCCATCTGGGTATCGGTGACGATGTCGCAGCCGCCCCGGAGCGCCTCCAGCGCCCTGGCCACCGCGCCCTCGGAGAAGCAGAGGTTGTCCACATAGTCAAAGTCCGCGGAGGTGTGGATGACGCGCTTGATGACCAGCTCGTTCTCCGGGGGGAGCTGCCGCTCACCGAGGATCTCGGTGATGATCTCAAAGCTGCGTTTTTCGATGTCCATGGGTTTGATAACTTCCATCATATCAGTTCCTTTCGACAGGCCTCGAGAAAGTTCGCGGCCATTTGTGGATGAGAATACATATGAAAATGGGGGAAGCCCGCGTAGAGCGTGCCGCTGCAAACGCCGCAGTCCCATTTTGCGCCGGAGGATTTTTCCGCGACAAAGGCCGAGCCGGGGTCGTCCACATCGTAGTAGTGGAACTCATGGGCCCGCAGCGTCTCGCCCTTGCGGCAGAGGAGGTTGTCCTCTTTGGCGGTCATGGTGGTGTAGCCGAAGCGCACCAGCTTGCCCCGGTTCACCGCCCTGCCTTTCAGATAGCCCACCTGGGCGTAGCCCTCCAGCTCCTCGTGGAGGTAGAGGAAGCCGCCGCACTCGGCCACACAGGGCCGCCCCGCCTCCAGATAGGCGCGGATGTCGCGGAGCATGGAGCTGTTCTCCGAGAGGGGCTTTGCGTAGAGTTCCGGGTAGCCCCCGCCCAGATAGAGGCCCTGGATGTTTTCGGGGAGGTCACGATCCGCCAGCGGAGAGAAGGGCACCAGCTCCGCGCCCAGCTCCTCCAGCAGCCGGAGACTGTCCTCGTAGTAGAAGCAGAACGCCGCGTCCCGGGCCACGGCCACGCGCACACGCTCGCCCTTCCCGGGCAGCCGGGGCGGCTCATATTCCAGCGGGACGGCTTCGTCCGCCAGAGCCAGGATGCCGGGGATGTCCAGGCTCTTCTCCGCCTGCTCCGCCATACGCCGGAGCTTTCCGCGGAGGTCGGTGACCTCCGCGGCCGTCACCAGCCCCAGATGTCGGCTCTCCAGAGCGCAGTCGGGCATTTTGGGCATATAGCCCAGCGGACGGATGGCGCCATGGAAGTGGGCCAGAATCAGCTCCTTCAGCCGGGGATAGAGCATCCCGGAGCAGCCGTTTAGGATGACGCCCGCCACGCCGCTGTCGGGGTACAGCCCCGCGTAGCCGGAGATGGTGGCCAGCACCGAGTGGGCCGCGCCGGAGGCGTTCACCACCAGGATGACCGGGGTCTCCGTGGCCTTCGCCAGGGCGTAGGAGCTGGCCTCCGTGGTCATGCCCACCCCGTCGTAGAAGCCCATGACGCCCTCCACCACGGACACGCGGCAGTTCTCGCCGTTGCGCAGCAGAAGGTAGCGGGCCGTGTCCCCGCCCAGCATGAAGAGATCCAGATTCCGGGACCTGGCGCCGATGATGCTGCTGTGGAACATGGGGTCGATGTAGTCCGGGCCGCACTTGAAGGAGGCCACGGCCTCCCCCCTGTTGACCAGCGCCTGCAGCAGGGCGCAGACCATGGTGGTCTTCCCGCAGCCGCTGTTGGTGCCCGCGATCAGAACACGCGATAGCTTTTTTTTCATAATTCACACCAATAATAAAAGCCGCAACAGTCGAAACTGTTGCGGCCGAATTCCCGCACACAGAGACCGCCCCCCGTGGGAGCGGCGGCAAGCAGGTCTTCTGACTCACGCCTTTCGGGGAACGCTCCCCATTCGCCCGCTCAGCCTTCCCGGTTTCCCAGTGACCGATTTTCATCCTTGAGCGGTCTCAGCGCATACAGCGGCGGTTCCGTTCGGGATTCTCACCCGATTCGCTATTCTCCCCGAACAGGTACATGAACACAGCCCTGTCCGGAGCACTTGCCTATTTCTTTCCGTCATATCCGTGAAAAAAATATAGCACAGCTCCTGTCAAAAGTCAAACCGAATGGAGCTTTTTTTTGCCCCTTTGACAAATTCTCTCCCCTGTTTCTTCACAGGGGAGAGAAGCTTCTTCCGTTGGGGCTGTTTTTCAGTCTTTTTTCTGCCAGATGAGCATATTGCCCCGGCTCAGCGCCGGGTAGAGGGCCGTCCAGATCAAAAACACGCACACGGTGGAGAGCACCGCGTTCACCAGCGTGGTCACGCTGCCCATCTTGGCCAGCGCCGCAGAGATCTCCTGGGGCACACCGAAGAGGTACTTCTTATAGAAGTAGCCGAAGAGCGGGTCGAGCACCACATTGCAGCCCAGCGCTACGGCGGAGGACACCAGCGCGATGACGCTCTGCTTTTTGGCGGAGGTCTCCTGCTCCATGTGGAAGCACTTTCTCGCCACCGTACCGGCCAGCAGGCCCATGACGAGCTTGAGGATAAAGGTCTTGGGGGCGCTGGTCACATAGCCGCTGGTCAGATCAGCCAGCGTCAGGCCCATGGCGGCCGCAGCGCCGCCCCAGCCCGGGCCCAGCAGCAGGGCGCCCAGCACCACGAAGGTGTTGCCCAGGTGGAACGCGGTGCGCTCGGGACCCACGGGGATGTCGATGCGCAGGAACTGGAAGCCGACGTACGCGAGCGCGGCGATCATGGCCGCCTGGGTCAGCCTCAGGGTAGTACGATTTTTCATGGTTTTCTCTTCTCTCTCTTTTGCCGGCGCCTTTCACACCAGCACATAACAATATACGCAGACAAATTGCAGTGCGCTGCCCAGCAGCACGAAAACATGGAACACCGAGTGCATATAGCGTCTCTTCTTCCCCAGTCCGTAGAGCACCGCCCCCACCGTGTAGGCCACGCCCCCCGCCAGCAACCAGCCCAGCCCCGCCAGCGGTACGGCCTGCAAGGTGATCCTCGCGGCGGCCACGATGCTCCAGCCCATACCGATATAACAGCACATGGAGAGCACCGCGTATTTTTTCAGGTCGATGGCCGTAAAGACCGTGGCGAAAACGCACAGTCCCCACACCAGCGCGAAGAGCCCCCAGGCCCAGCGGGGCGACAGCGGCCGGATGGAGCAGAGCAGCACGGGGGTGTAGCTTCCTCCGATGAGAAAGTAGATGGTGCAGTGGTCGATCACCTGCATCACTTTCTTGGCCGTGCCCTTCCTCAGCCCGTGGTACACGCTGGACATGGTGTAGAGCGCGATCATGGAGCCGCCGTACACGGCGCTGCTCACCACCGCCCAGCCGTTTCGCAGTCCGGCGGAGCGCAGCAGGCAGAGCACCAGACACACCGCCCCGAACACAGCGCCCAGCGCGTGGGACAGGCAGTTGAATATCTCCTCCCCCGGCGTGTAGTCGGGTAAGATCCTTTGTTGCAGGGAAGTTCTTTTCATGTTGCTCCTTTTCTCAGCTCTCCCAGGACAGTCGCCGGAAGCACCCAGACATTTCCGGCCTGGCCCCGGCGATCATGCTACCACACATCCCGGCGGGGCGCAAGTAAATCATGCGTAAAAAGCCCGCCCGTCTCCCCGGTGGGGAGGCAGGTGGACTCTTTTTCACCCGGTCGCCCCTTTGGACGCTCCGTCTTCCTCTTTCCCTTCCGCCACGCCGTAATTGACCAGCACGCCCACAAAGAGATCCGGCCCTCCGTCTCTCCCCGGATAGACGCTGCCCCGGCAGGCGCAGCGAACATACTCGCCCCGTTTGTTCCTGACCCGGTATAGGATGTCGCACTCGCGCACCTTCCCGCCCACGATCAACCGGCTGACCCGGTGATACTCCTCCAGATCGTCCGGATGCACCCGCTCCGCCCAGCAGCGGGGAAAGTCATGGATGACCTCCCCGGGAAGGTCGAACTCCTCCACCCAGCTTCGGTTGAGGAGGGTGATATTGGCGTCCAGATTGCAGACGAAGGGGCAGCCCCGATCCCCGGAGGCGGCAAACGCCCCGAAGTTCTCTCCGGAGACCTCTTCTTTCCCCGCCTCCTCCAGCCGCCGCATCCTGGCGGCGGCCTTGTTCCGGTACATCCGGTAGTCGGCGGCCTCGATCACATCCTTGAATCTGGGGTATTCCTCCCCGGAGAGGGCGTAGCCCATGGCCACCTCGGTGGGGTAGCCCTTGCGCCGGCTGAGATCCTCGCAGCGCCGGGACACAGAGGCGATATCCCGGGCCAGGGCGTCCTCCGTGCAGTTTTTACAGATGACCAGAAATTCGTCCCCGCCCATGCGGTATATTCCCGTGGCGTGACGGATCTCCTGCTGGAGGATCAGCGCCACATTGCTGATATAGGTGTCGCCCTCCAGATGTCCGTAGCGGTTGTTCACATCGCGCAGATGGTTGATATCACAAAAAATCGCGCAGTAGCCCCGCACCCCGGCTGCGTACTCCCGCTCGATCCGGACGATGTCCTCCTCGTAGCTGTGGCGGCTCTGCACGCCGGTGAGCGCGTCGGTCTGCACCTTCTGCCGGAACACCGCCGCCGGGTTTTCCAGAGAGAAAAAGAACCCCACCGTAACGATGGTCACCGCGCCGCCGGTGAAGAGCAGCTCCGGCACCCGGATTTGAATGAGCACCGCTGCCATCAAGGCCAGCAGCATGGGATAGAGGGCAAACTTCACATGGGGCTGAATATGCCTATGGCGGCAGAGCACCAGCGCAAGACTGCAAATAAAATAGAACATGGCGATGCCGTAGCCCACGAACACCACCGGGCCGAAGCTGTAGTCCGTGCCGTTGCCGGTAAGATAGTCGATGGAGAGAAAGGGCAGCGCGATCAGCCCCACGGCCGGCGGCAGCAGGCCCATGAGACAGATCCTGCGCACATTCGCGCCGGGCAGGGAGATCTCCACGCAGTAGCAGAAAAACTGATAGGCAAAGAGGATGGCAAAAAAGTAGAAGATCACATGGAGCACATTGTTCAGCCACAGCGGCACCGCCTCCCGGTGGTTTACGGTGATGACTGTGATAATATCAAAAACCACATGACCCACGGCCAGGATCGCCAGACGCAAAAAGTTCCCGCTGTCCTTGCCCATCTTGTAAAAATGGGCGTTCAGCAGCAAAAACAGCAGGATCACGAGGCAGACGAGTTCCTCCCGAACGATCAGCAGGGGATACAAGGCAGCACCAACTTTCACAAAAATACAGCAGGCCAGTGAGATGCACCGAGCACCTTTGATCGTCATTACTATCACATTTTTCCGGCAATGTCAATACTTTTTGACTGTTTTATGACCGGCCCATTTTCCTCTTGACAGGCGCAGGGGCGCTGACTATACTGGTGGTTAATAGTTATTAACCGAACGCGGCAAAGGAGAAGAGAAATGCTGAAGGTATCGCATCTGACAAAGAAATACGGCAAGCTGGCCGCCTGCGATGACGTGGACTTTGCGTTGGACGACGGCAGCGTTACGGTGCTGCTGGGCCCCAACGGAGCGGGCAAGAGCACGGTGATGAAGTCCATCATCGGCTTTCTCCGCTACGAAGGGGAGATCACCGTGGGGACGTGGCCCAACAAGACCCCCCAGGCCCGGCGGCTGCTGGGCTATGTCCCGGAGCTGCCCTCCCTCTATCCCAATCTCACCGTCTCCGAGCACATGGAGTTTCTCTCCCGGGCCTACCGCATGGAGAACTACAAGCCCCGGATGGAGGAGCTTTTTACCCGCTTTGAATTGCAGGACAAGCGCAGGAAATTCGGAGACGAGCTCTCCAAGGGTATGCAGCAGAAACTGAACATCTGTCTGGGGCTGCTGCCCGATCCGCAGGTGCTGCTGCTGGACGAGCCCATGATCGGCCTGGACCCCCACGCCATCAAGGAGCTCAAAAACATCATGGAAGAGATGCGGCAGCAGGGCAAAACGCTGCTGGTGAGCACCCACATCATCGACAGCGTGGATATGCTCTGGGACCGCACCATCATCATGCAAAACGGCGTCGTCCGCTGCAACATCACCCGGCAGGAGCTGGAAGAGGACGGGCGGACGCTGGAGCAGCTCTTTTTTGATGTGACGGAGGGACTGGGCGAGGGGGCGGAGGCATGAAGCTCTTTTTCTACTACGCCTTCCACACCACCGTCAACCAGATCCGCAAGCTCATGAAGACCTGGGTGCTGATCTTCTTCCTCTGCTGCGGACTGCTGGGCGGCATCATCGGCTACGGGGCCGCCAGCATTGAGAACATGGCCGAAGAAAACACGGGTGAAGAGGAGATCCTCCCGGAAGCGGCGGAGGAAGAGCACGACTCCGTCCTTCGGAAGATCGATCTGGGCAGCGAAGAGCGCTTCGAGCTGATCTTCAGCGTGGGGATGCTGATCCTCTTCGCCTATGACGCGCTCTCCGCCGACAGGAACGGCGGCAAGATCTTCCAGAGCAGCGATGTAAATCTGCTCTTCGCCTCGCCCCTCCAGCCCCAGTCGGTGCTGCTCTTCCGTCTGCTGACCCAGATGGGCACGGCGGTCTTCATGGTGTTCTACCTGCTGCTGCAGCTGCCCAACCTGACGCTGAACATGGGCATGAGCCTGCCGGCGGCTCTGGGACTGATCGTGGCCTTCTGCGCGGCGGCGCTCACAGGCAAGCTGCTGCAGGTGCTGCTCTACACTCTCAGCTCCACCCGGCCGCGGCTGCGCCGGCAGCTCCGCTACTGGGTCTACGCCGCCATCGCCGCCGTGGCAGGCGGATACATACTCTTCCACCTCTCCTCCGGTCTGACCCCCTGGCAGAGCGCGGCTAAGTTCTTCAACGCCCCCCTCACCCGCTTTATCCCCCTCTGGGGCTTCCTGCGGGGCTTCCTCCGGGCCATAGTGGAGGGTCGGTGGCTCCCCGCGCTGCTCTTCCTCCTCGCCCTCTTCGCGGCGCAGGGCATCCTCGTCTATATCATCTGGCACATCCCCGCGGACTTCTACGAGGACGCCATGGCCAGGAGTGAGGAGACGGCGGAGGCCCGCCGCCGGGCCCAGTCGGAGCAGACCAGCGTGGCCATGGGCAAGCGCAGGAAGGACAGGAGCGACTCCCTCCTTCGGGACGGGCTGCGCCACGGCTGGGGCAGCAGCGTGTTCTTCTATAAGAATATGTATAACCGCCGCCGTTTTGCTCATTTCGGCTTCCTGACCAAGACCATCGAGACCTATCTGGTAACGGTGCTGGCGGTCTTTCTCCTGTGCAATACGGTTTTCAAGACCGATCCTTTCCTGCCCATGGTGCTGACGCTGGCGGGCTTTGCCTACTTCCGTGCCATGGGGAACCCGCTGGAGACGGACACGCAGATGGATTTCTTCCTGCTCATCCCCGAGAGCCTGTGGAAAAAGCTATTTTTCTCCCTGCTCTCCGCAGCGGCGGACTGTCTGCTGGATGTGGCGCTGCCGCTGCTGCTGGCGGCCGCGCTGGGCGGCGGACACTTTGCCGAGGCGCTGGGCTGGCTGCCCTTCATCGTCTCCATCAACTTCTACGCCACCACCGTGGGAGCGTTTATCAACCTCTCCGTGCCCGTGAGCGCGGGCAAGACCGTCAAGAGCATCGTACAGGTGATGTTCGTCTACTTCGGACTGCTGCCGGACATGGGCATCATGGCCGTGGGCTTGGTGACGGGGCACACCGCCCTTGCCGCCATTCTGTCCGCCGCGGTGAACATCCTGCTGGGGCTGGTGTTCTTCGCCCTGACGCCCCTCTTCCTCGATCCGCCCTGCCGGCCCGCCCCTGCGGCGTATGACTACGCCGGGGATCTCCGGGAGGCGCGCAGAGAGTTCTCCCGGGCAGGCTGGGCGCTGGCCGTCATCCTCGGCGGCGGGTCGGCCCTGCAGCTGGGGCTGATCTCCCTCCTCAACCGCTTCGTCTCCGGCTGGGCGGAGGCCCCCTACGCCCTCTGGGCGGTGACCTTCGCCCCTCTCTACCTGATCGCCTTCCCCGCAGGGATCCTGCTGCTCCGCAGCGTTCCCGCCCGGGCGGGGAAGCGCGGCCCCGTGAGCGTCCGGGACGGCGCCGCAGCCGTGCTGGTGTCCGTCTTCTTCCTGTATGCGGGCAACATACTGGGCTCCCTGGCAACGGCGCTTTTGAACCTGCTCCCCGGGGTGGAGTCCGGCAACCCCCTGACGGCCTACGCCGCGGAGGAGTCGCTGGCGGTGAAGTGTCTCTTCTTCGTCATCCTCGCCCCGATCCTGGAGGAGATCGTATTCCGGAAAATGCTCATCGACCGGCTGCGCATCCACGGGGAGAAGCTGGCAGTACTGCTCTCGGGACTGCTCTTCGGGCTGTTTCACGGGAACCTCTCCCAGTTTTTCTACGCCGCCGCGCTGGGGCTGGTGTTCGGCTATGTGTACTTGCGCACCTCCCGGCTCTGGTGCCCCGTGGGGCTGCATATGTTCATCAACTTCCTCGGGGGCATCGTGGCTCCCTGGGTGTTGGGACGGATGGACGGTGACGGCCCCGCCTTCGATGGCGGCATGGGCCTCCGGGAGCTGCTCTTCTCCCCCACGGGTCTGTACGCGCTCTATGGGATCCTCCTGCTGGCCGCCGCCACGGGAGGGATGGTGGTCTTTTTCCTGCGGCGGAGGCAGCTCCGCTTTGCCGGAGACGAATATACCCTGCCCCGGGGCCGGCGGCTCGCCACCGTGGCGGGCAACAGCGGTATGGCCGCTTTCCTCCTCTGCGTACTGGCGGTGATGGCGATCTCCCTGTTTTGAGACCTGAACCACCCGATTTCGACAAAAATCAAAAAAAATTTGCAATCTTCCTCCGGGGATAGTATAGTGATTGCATCAGATTTTTTAAGTAATCGGGTGATCAGCTTGAAAAAACTATTCAACAAGGTGGAGTGGTCATGGATCTTCTATGACTGGGCCAACTCCATCTGGGCCACCAACATCGCGGCCGCCATCTTCCCCATCTACTTTGCCTCCAAGGCCAGCGCCACGGGCAACGTGGTCTACGGCTACGCCGTGTCCATCGCCAATCTGGTGGTAGCCGCCCTGGCACCCTATCTGGGCTCCATCGGCGATTTCAAGGGCATGAAGAAAAAGCTGTGGACCACCTTTCTCATTATGGGTGTGGTGTTCACCGCCTTTATGGGCATTTTCGGCTCCTGGCAGCTGATGCTGGTGGGCTTTATCATCTCCCGCGTGGGCTTCACCGGCTCCTGTCTCTTCTATGACAGCTTCCTCACGGACGTGACCACCCCCGAGCGCATGGACAAGGTCAGCGCCTGGGGCTACGCCATGGGCTATATCGGCGGCAGCACCATCCCCTTTGTAATCTCCATTGTGATCATGATGCTCATGAACATGAGCGATCTCAGCTTCCGCATCGCCATTCTGATCGTGCCTGTCTGGTGGCTGCTCTTCTCCCTGCCGTTCATGAAGAATGTGCACCAGCAGCACTATGTGGATACGCCCCCCGCCGAGCTGGGCCGGGCCGCCTGGAAGAACACCGTCCGCACCTTCCGGGACATTCTCCACAACAAGGCTGTGCTCTTCTTCCTCATCGCCTACTTTTTCTACATTGACGGGGTGGACACCATCATCTCCATGGCCACCAACTACGGCAGCACGCTGGGGCTGGGCACCATCGGCATGATCCTGGCGCTGCTGGTCACCCAGATCGTGGCGGTGCCTTTCTCCATCCTCTTCGGCCACTGGGGACGGAAGTTCGGCGCGCTCAAGCTCATCACCGTGGCTGTGGGCGTCTACGCCGTCATCACCATCGTGGGCTTCGTCATGGGCTTCATGGTCGATTTCTACGATGTGCTGGGTCTGAGTCTGGAGGAGGCCATCTCCATCAGCAGCGCCCTCTTCTGGTGTCTGGCCACGCTGGTGGGCACGGTGCAGGGCGGCATCCAGGCCCTCTCCCGCTCCTACTTCGGCCAGATCATCCCCCCCGAGCGCTCCAACGAATACTTCGGTTTTCTGGATATCTTCGGAAAGTTTGCCTGCGTCATCGGCCCGGCGCTCTACGCCCTGGTCTACGGGCTCTCCGGCAAACCCAGTTTCGGCATCCTCTCGCTGATCCTGCTCTTTGTGGCGGGCTTTGTGTTCCTGGCCGTGGGCTGGCCCTACTTTAAGGCCGTGGAGCACGAGACGGCCGCAGCGGAATAAGACCGGTCAGAATATAAGCGGCGGCGCGGAAAAAATCCGTGCCGCCGCTTTTACGAAACGCGGCCCGGGGCATACCCGGGCCGCGTTCATCTTTTCTTTTGTCAGCCCTCCTGGCCGCTCTGGGCGGCGGTGTCCGCCGTCTCATCCGCCAGGGGATAGGACACGGTCTTGCACACAAAGCCGATCTTGCCGGTGTAGGCCGTCCAGTAGCCGTCCAGCGGATCCTCGCGGCTGTCGTTGCCGCTCCAGCGTCCGCCCATGTTCCAGAGCAGGAAGTAGTCCTCCGCCGCGCCGTCGCCGCTGTCCACCCGGGATGGTTCCCCGTCGCCCCAGGCGAAGAAGTAGGCAGCCAGCTCGCCGTCGGCATTCACCCAGTTGTCACTCTCGTCCCGGCGGGCGTTGAGCCACACATAGGTGAGGCCCTTCTCCTCGCAGGCGGCGGTGATCTGCTGGAACTCGCTGTAGTTGGTGGGCATGGCCAGCGTGCCGCCCATGTCCTTGCAGCGCTGCACGGCCTCCGTCCAGCTCACATCCTCCCGGTAAGCGGTGTACTCCACGATGGGCTCCACCTGGTTTTCAGGCTCCGCGGGAGCCGTCTCCTCGGGCTGGGGAGTGGGCTGGGGAGTGGGCTCGGTGAGGTTGCCGTCGATCACCTTTTCCTCCCCGGAGGGGGACATCGCGTCCACGGTGGGCGGGGTGGGCGTCACCCGGGCGGCGTCGTCCAGCTCCGCGCAGCGCCGCAGCAGCAGCACGATAGCCACGATGGAGACAGCCAGCACCAGATAGACGATCGCCTGTGCCAGACGGCGGTGTCTGCGGCGCACCTTCACCCGGGGAATGGGCTCCTCCTCCGGGGCAGAGTCTTCTTCCAGCCCGGCCACAAAGGGAGAGTCCACCTCGTCCTTCTTCTCTGCGGGCCTGGCGGCCCGGACGCTCATGCCCGCGGCGATCTCCGCCAAATCGGCCGGATCCACCTGTGTCTCCCCGCAGCCTTCCAGAGCCGCGCAAAGCTCGCCCACATTGGCCCAGCGCTCCTCCGCGCTGAAGGCAAGGGCTTTGAGGATGATGCCCCCCAGCTCCTCGCCCGCCCCGGCCGGGGCGGGGATGGGTTCCCGGCTCATGCGCTTTTGCAGCGCCGCCGCCCGGAGGTTGGGGGAGGCGTCCCCCTCCTCGGGCCAGAAAGGCATACGCCCGTGGTTATACAAAGCATAGAGCACCAGACCCAGGGAATACACGTCCGCCGTGGCGCCGCGCTTCCCGTCCCAGAAGAGCTCGGGAGCCATATACTCCAGCTCCTGGGGGGTGAATTCGCCCACGCCGTGCTCCAGCGGGCTGCCCAGAGTCACATTCTCGCCGCTGAGCGAGACATTGTCCGGGCGGACGCCGCCGTGGAAGCCGTCCTCCCCCACCGCCTCCATTACGGTGCGGCAGAGCTGAACGGCCAGACGGACGCCGTCCATCTTCTTCTCCCCGCTCTCGCTGAGATCCTCCACGGAAAACACCCGGGTATGCTCCTCGGGCTCTTCTTTCGCCGCGGGGGCCTCCACCTTCTCTTCCGCGCTCTCTTCCGCCGGGGCGGCGACCTCTTCGATCTCCGTCTGCTCCCCGATCTCCGCGCTCTGCTCCGGCTCTTCCCCGGGGAGGCCGGCGTTGTTTTTCAGTTCATCGTTCATTATGTATGCACCCTGCCCGTCTTGCCGGGCTGTCAGATTGTCGGTTTCATTCCGTATGGCGGGAATAGCCCGCGTAAGTATATTTATATCATGCTGCTGGAATTATGTCAATCTGTCAAAACCTCCCAAAATGCGCCGCTCTTTCTCTTTTTCCCTCCTGCCGGCGGCTTTGGCGGCGGGAGAAAGAAGGGCTTTGAAGATTGGACGGAAAGGACCCCGGCGGAGTTCCGCCGGGGTCTTGATGCGCAGAATATTTTTCTCAGCGCAGGATCTCCACGACCTCGCCCACATACATGGTGTGAGGCTCCTCGTCGCTGTACCAGCGCTCCGCCACCTCCGGGGGCATGGCCTCCCGGATCATGTCCTGCCGGTAGATCTTCCTGCACAGCAGCGTGAGACAGGCCTCCTGAAAGCCCACGCTCTCCCCCACGGCCACGGGGGTGAGGCGGGTGGCGGCCACCTTGTCCCCGTCCCGTCCCGAACGGCTGCCCAGCAAAGAGAGATCCTTCTTATACTCGCCGGGGAAGAACGTCACGGTAAAGTACTCGTTTTTCTCCAGAAATTCGTGGGTATAGCGGATGGGCTTGACATAGATGGTGGCCACATCCCGGCCCCAGAGGGTGCCGAGACCGCCCCAGCCGATGGTCATGGTGTTGTAGTTCTCCATGTTCCCCGCCGTCACCAGCGCCCAGTCCTTGCCGAAGTTGCGGAAAACACTCATCTCCAGTTCCTGCATGTTTTTCTCCTTTCCCGTGCGGATGCACTTCTCAGGCGCGCTGGGTGATCTCGGCCTCCACCACCGTGCCGATGGGCAGGTTCCGGCCGCTCTGCTCGTCGCGCACCATGGTGCGGTTCACCCGCACCTCCGGCACCAGCTCGCCCACGGCGCCGCGCTTTCTGGCCTCCTCGACGGCTTTTTTCGCCGCGGCCTTCTTGGCCGCCTCCACCGCGTCGCTGAAGTGGTCGTAGCGCACGGCGCCGTCGGGAAGGTGGGCCACATAGAAGATGGCGCCGTCCTTGAGCATCTGGTTGATGCCCACGCGCACCGTGGCGTTGAGCTTGGCCTGCAGCGCGCCCAGGGCGTTGGCCACATCGTGGTTCTCCGAGAGGATACACCTGGCGCCCAGCGCTCTGGCCACCTCGGGCAGGAAGATATGGATGGGCGCGCCCACGCCCACCAGGGCCATGCCCGTCTCGAACTGTTGGCAGAGGAAGGGGTGTTTGGGGCTGTTCCGGGTCTGCCAGGTGCGGCGAATGAGCATCTCCATCTGGGGATCCAGCCCGTCCTCGAACTGGCCCGGGTAGAGCTGGCGGAGCAGAACGTGCACCAGATTGCAGTACATCCGCTCCTCCACCGTCTCGTAGACCTCGTCGCAGAGCTTCAGCAGCTCCTCCTCCGTGTCCTCCCGACCCAGCGCCGCCAGCAGATACCGGGCGGCCAGCACCGAGGCTTCCCGGTCGTAGCCGTTATAATCGCCCTTGATATGCATGAAGTCGGTGGGGGTCAGACCGCAGCGCATGATGATGCCCTCGGACTCCAGCCGCTCCATGGAGAAATCGTAGATATCCAGACCCGCACGGCTCTCCAGATCCTCCAGGAGCATGGGGCCGTCCTCCAGCGCCGCAAGGAGGCGGCGCTCGTAGCTGTTGTACATCTCCGTGCGTTCGGGGCGGTGCTGGAGGTAGATCACCTCGTGGAGGGGGAAGCGGTTGATGTGCTTGCGTTCCACGTTGACGATGCGCCGGAGCATATCCTTGATCTCCGGCCACTCCACCGCCGTGGAGCAGAGGGACTTCACCCGCCGCACGCCCAGAGAGAGGGTCTTGGTCCTGTCGTCCATCCAGATGTGAGTATCGCCGCCCAGAGCGAAGGGCGCGGCAAAGACCCCCTGCACCACCGTGCGCCAGTGGCCCAGACGGATGCCGCCCTGGGCGGGCGTGGGCTTGCCGCCGATGACCACGGACACATCCGTGGTGGTACCGCCCATGTCCACGGTCAGGTAGTTCTCCCCGTCGTAGAAAGCCTCGCCCGCCAGCACACTGGCGGCAGGGCCGGAGAGGATGGTCTCCACGGGCTTGTCCAGGGTGGAGGCGGCGTTCATCATGCTGCCGTCGCTGCGCACCACAGAGATGCTGGCCTTGCAGCCGCGCTTCTCCAGATCGTGCAGAATGGCGGAGATAAAGTCGTTGATGATGGGCAGCAGCCGGGCGTTGAGCATGGCGGTGGCACCCCGGGCGATGACATTGATCTCGTCGGTAAGCTCGGAAGCGCAGATGGACTTGACGCCCAGCTTCTCCACGGTGAGCTTCTTGAACGCCTTCTCACAGGGCGCGCCGTTGCTGGCGGAGTAGAGCTCCGAACAGGCCAGCACCTCCGCGTCGGAGAGCCAGGCGCTGTGTTTGGAGAAGAACTCGTCCCAGTCGGGCACATCGATGCGCAGTCCGTCGGCGCTGCCGTGGGTATCCACGCAAAGCACATGGTTGAGCGGGATGCCGTATTTCTCGTCGATCTTCAGATGGCGCACCATCTCCTCCGTCTGGCCGAAGATCACCAGACGGCAGCGGCTGCCCATGTCCTCCAGACAGGCGTTGGTGGCCAGCGTGGTGGAGAGCGCCACCCGCTCCGCCTGGGCGATCAGTTCCTGGGGCAGCGTGTCCAGCGCCTTGCCGATGCCCACCTCCAGACAGGAATGGGTGGTCAGGGCCTTGCCCTTGGCCAGCAGCTTCTTCGCGTCAAGGTCGTAGGCGACCGCGTCCGTGCAGGTACCGCCCGTGTCAATGCCGATGCCGATTCTCATAATATTCCTCTTTTCCCCTTGCTTTTGCGCGGTTATGTCTTTAATCCATGTCAGTATAACACAAAATTATGGAATTGCAACGAAATATTCCCGCGACAGGCCGCTCCGCTGCGGCGAAGGCGTATTTCCCGTCCCGGGCCGTCAGAGCGGCGATCAGGTCTTTCTCCATGGCTTCCTCCTATTCTTCCGGCCGCAGGATGCGCTCCGCCACGGCCCGGCGGGTGATGCAGCGATCCATGGCCTCCTTTTCAATGTAGCGGTGGGCGTCGGCCTCGGTCATGTGGCGCTTTTCGATGAGCGTCCACTTGGCGCGGTTCACCAGACGGATCTCCGCCATCTTGTCCTCCAGGGACACCGTCCGCTTTTCCATGGCGCGGAGGCGCTCCCGGGCGGTACGCATCCAGTCGAGAGACTGCATCAGCAGCGCGGGGGACACGGGCTTTCGGATGGTGAAGACCCCCTGGGCAAAGACCCGGGCGTAGGTCTCGTCGTAGAGCTCGCCGCGCACCAGCATGGCCGCCACGCTGTTCTCCCGCCGGGAGATGTCCACCGCCAGACGCCGTCCGAAGTCATCGGGCAGCGGGGTGTTCACCAGCACAAGGTCAAAGCTCCTCTCCTGCACCAGCCGCTGCGCCTCGCTGACGCTGACGGCAAAGCGCACGGGGTCATAGTCCGATTCGGGGAGCAAAGGGCGCAGCGCCGCGTTGAATTTCTCCGAGGCGGAGACGATCAGAATGCTGTAAACGTGTTCCCGGAGCGGCATGCCTCTCCCTCCCCTCCGATGAATTGGGAAACACGCGTCACGCGGTATAGGCGCGGCGGATGATCTCCGGCACATGGGCGCGGATGAATTCGCTCTCTCCCGCCACGGCCCGGGCCTCCTCCAGCGTGGCAGGGAGGCGGCGGAAGGCAGAGAGCAGCTCGGGCGGAGCGGTGTAGAAGTTGATGTTGGCGGCGGGGGGCAGTTCCAGATGGCGGCGGATGCCGTCGAGCCCGGCGTAGATCAGCAGCGCGTAGGCGATGTAGGGGTTGGCGCAGCCGTCGGGGGAGCGCAGCTCGGCCCGCTTCTGCTCCCCGAAGGCCGCGGGGATGCGGATGAGGGGGGAGCGGTTTTCCGCCGACCAGGAGATATACCGGGGGGCCTTGTGGCTGCCCAGGCGCTCATAGGACTGCTCCAGCGGATTGAGGAACGCCGTCATGGCGGAGATGTTCTCCAGCACCCCGGCGATGGCCGAGATCATGTCGTGCTGGTCTCCCCGGCCCCGGACGGAGAAATTGATGTGCATCCCGTTTCCGGGCTGCCCCGGCAGGGGCTTGGGGGAAAAGTCCGCGGCGATGCCGTTGCGCCCGGCGATGGTTCTGACCACGCCGCAGAAAGTCACAGCGTTGTCCGCCGCGGCGAGGGCTCCGGCGTGGCGGAAGTCGATCTCGTTCTGGCCCGGGCCGCCCTCGTGGTGGGAACTCTCGGGGGTGATGCCCATCTGCTCCAGCGTCAGACAGATCTCCCGCCGGATGTTCTCGCCCCGATCCTCGGGGGCGATGTCCATATACCCGGCCTCGTCGTAGGGGATGCGGGTGGGTTTGCCCCGCTCGTCCAGCTCAAAGAGGTAAAACTCCAGCTCCGAGCCGAAGCGGAAGGTAAATCCCTCCTCCTCCGCCTCCCGCACGGCCCTCTTCAGAAACTGCCGGGCGTCCCCCTCGAAGGGCGTGCCATCAGGCCGGGTGATGTCGCAGAACATCCGCACCACCCGCCCGTGCTCGGGCCGCCAGGGGAGCACCGTCAGCGTATCCTCCTGCGGGCGGAGGAACAGATCGCTCCGCAGCTCGTCGCCAAAGCCGGCGATGGAGGAGGCGTCGAAGGCGATGCCGTTTTCAAAGGCCCGTTCCAGCTCCCCGGGCTGGATGGAGATGTTCTTCTGTTTGCCGTATACGTCGCAGAAGGCCAGGCGGATGAACTTCACATCCTCCTCCCGGACAAACTGCATGACCTCTTGCCGTGTGTAATTCATAGCGCACCTGCTCTCCCCCGGGCCGGGCCCGTGAAAAATTGGGCATATTATACCACCTCTCCCCGTCCATTTCCAGTGTCTTCGTGAGAAAAGAGGAAAGGAAAAAAGGGGGGTTGACAAAGCGCGGGGGGCTGGCGTAGAATACGCTGCATGAAGGCAAAGGCGTCTTCGGAACTGGATTTCCGAGGCGTCTTTGTCCCTTTTTTTGCGGGAAAAGAGAAAGAGAAAAAGCAGAGGCGTCTTTTGTGCGGCAGACACGAAAGGCGCCTTTGCCATTGGGATCACAAAAGGAGGAAAGATCATGACGTACAGCGCAGTCAACACCATCTGGGTACTTCTGGGAGCAGCTCTGGTGTTCTTCATGCAGGCGGGCTTCTCCATGTGCGAGGCGGGCTTCACCCGGGCCAAGAACACCGGCAACATCCTTATGAAGAATTTGATGGACTTCTGTATCGGCACGCCCTGCTTCTGGCTTTTTGGCTTCGGCATCATGTTCGGCGCGGGCTCGGCGATCCTCGGGGGCATCGACCCGATGATCCGGGGCGACTACAGCGCCATCCTCCCCGCAGGCGTTCCCCTGTGGGCTTTCGTTATTTTCCAGACGGTGTTCTGCGCCACCTCGGCCACCATCGTCTCCGGCTCCATGGCCGAGCGCACCAAGTTCTCCGCCTACTGCCTCTATTCCGCCGCCATCTCCCTGTTCATCTACCCCATCTCCGGCCACTGGATCTGGGGCGGCGGATGGCTCAGTGAACTGGGCTTCCACGACTTCGCCGGTTCCACCTGCGTACACATGGTCGGCGGCGTGTGCGCGCTGATCGGCGCGTGGATGCTGGGCCCCCGGATCGGCAAGTACGACAAGGACGGCAACCCCCGGGCCATTCTCGGCCACAACCTCACCTTCGCGGCGCTGGGCGTGTTCATCCTCTGGTTTTGCTGGTTCGGCTTCAACGGCGCCTCCACCGTGGGCATGGACACCGACGAGCTGATGGTCAGCGCGGGTCTGGTGTTCTTCAACACCAACCTCTGCGCGGCGGTGGCCTGCTGCACCACGCTGATCTTCACCTGGATCCGCTACAAAAAGCCCGACGTGTCCATGACCTATAACGCCGCGCTGGCCGGTCTTGTGGGCATCACCGCCGGGGGCGACGCGGTGGAGCCCTGGGCCGCCGCGGTGATGGGCGTGGTCTTCGGCGTGGTGATCGTCCTGTCGGTGGAGTTCTTTGACCAGAAAGCCAGGATCGACGACCCGGTGGGCGCCGTCTCTGTCCACGGCGTGTGCGGCGCTCTGGGCACCATCCTCACCGGCGTGTTCGCCAGCGGCATCTCCACGGAAAAGGGTCTTGTGTACGGCGGGACCCACTTCTTCCTGGTGCAGCTGCTGGGCGTGGTGAGCGTCGCCGTCTATGTGGCGGCGGTCATCACCGTGGTGTTCCTGATCATCCGCAAGACCATCGGACTGCGCGTCACCCCCGAGGAGGAGATCGCCGGTCTGGACATCTCCGAGCACGGACTGCTCACCGCCTACGCGGGCTTCGCCACCACCCCCGAGGAGGTGCTGGTGGCCGGCGAGGAGGCCCCCGTCCCCGCGGTGAGCGGCGATGTGCCACCCGCCGAGGCCATTCCCGTCAAGAGTGTCCCCGCCTTCGCCGAGGGAACCCGGCCCAAGTTCACCAAGGTGGAGATCGTCTGCAAGGAGGAAAAGCTCTACACGCTGAAAGCGGCCATGAGCGAGATCGGCATCACCGGCATGACGGTGTCCCATGTGATGGGCTACGGTCTCCAGAAGGGCAAGAAGGAGTACTACCGGGGTCTCACCGTAGAGGAGACGCTGCTGCCCAAGGTGCAGATCGACATCGTGGTGAGCAAGGTGCCGGTCCGCTCCGTGATCGAGGCAGCCAAAAAGGTGCTCTACACCGGCCACATCGGCGACGGCAAGATCTTCGTCTACGATGTGGAAAACGTGGTCAAGGTCCGCACCGGCGAGGAGGGCTACGACGCCTTGCAGGACGTGGAATGACAGAAATTCCCGTGGGGCCGCATCCAAAAAGGGGGTGCGGCCCCACAGCCGCGCCATAAATTAACAGAAAGAGGACAAAAACATGGAAAAAAGAGAGCTTCTGTACGAGGGAAAAGCGAAAAAGGTCTACGCCACGGACGACGGGGGACTGCTCGTCGTCTCCTACAAGGACGACGCCACGGCTCTGAACGGTCTCAAGCGGGGCAGCATCGCGGGCAAGGGCGTCATCAACAACAAAATGACCAATCTGCTGATGGCCCGGCTGGAGCAGCAGGGCATCCCCACCCATTTTGTCAAACAGCTCAGCGACCGGGACACCCTCGTGAAGAAAGTCGCCATCGTGCCGCTGGAGGTCATCGTCCGCAACATCTCCGCCGGCTCCTTCGCCAAACGCTACGGCGTGGAGGAGGGCATCGTCTTTGCCGCCCCCACCCTGGAGTTCTCCTATAAAAACGACGCCCTGGGCGACCCGCTGCTCAACGACTCCCACGCCCTGGCTTTGGGGCTGGCCACGGAGGAGGAGATCGCGGCCATCCGCCGCTATGCGCTGGCGGTGAACGAGCTGCTGAAGGAATTCTGGCTGGAGTGCGGCGTCACGCTGGTGGATTTCAAGCTGGAGTTCGGGCGGCTGCCCGGCGGCGCCATCGTCCTGGCCGACGAGATTAGCCCGGACACCTGCCGTCTCTGGGACAGCAAGACCCACGAGAAGCTGGACAAAGACCGCTTCCGGCGTGATCTGGGCGGCACGGAAGAGGCCTATGAGGAGGTCATGCGGCGGCTCTGTGAGCACATCTGAGAGAGGGGGACGGCGGATTTGAGCATTCATGAGGAGTGCGGGGTCTTCGGCGTCATCGCCCCGGAGCGGCAGGACGTGGCGGGCATCGTCTACTACGGGCTCTACGCCCTGCAGCACCGGGGCCAGGAGAGCTGCGGCATCGTGGTCAACGATGAGGGGCTGTTCTACGCCCACAAGGATCTGGGTCTGGTGGGCGACGTATTCAAAAGCGACACCATGGCCGCCTTTCCCCGGGGGGACATCGCCATGGGCCATGTGCGCTACGGCACCACCGGGGCCTCCAGCCGCAGCAACTGCCAGCCCATTCTGGTCAACCACCAGAAAGGCAGGATGGCGCTGGCTCACAACGGCAATCTCGTCAACGCCGCGGAGCTGCGCAGCGCCCTGGAGCTGAGCGGGGCCATCTTCCACACCACCAGCGACACGGAAACCATTGCCTACATCGTCACCCGGGAGCGGCTGTCCTCGGCCTCCATTGAAGAGGCCCTCTGCCGGGCCATGGACACGCTGGAGGGAGCTTACTCCCTTGTCCTCATGTCCCCCCGGAAGCTCCTCTGCGCCCGGGACCCCCACGGCTTCCGCCCCCTTTGCTACGGACGGCGTGAGGACGGGGCCTATGTGGTGGCCTCGGAGAGTCAGGCTCTCTCTGCGGTGGGCGCCCGGTTCGTCCGGGATGTGGAGCCGGGGGAAATCCTGGTTTTCACCGGGGGCGAGCCCCGCTCCATCCGCACCCATTGCTCCCGCGCGCCCAGGCGGCTCTGCGCCTTTGAGTACATCTACTTCGCCCGGCCCGACGCCGTGCTGGACGGGTTTTCCGTCCACGCGGCCCGGAAGCGGGCGGGAGAGATCCTGGCGGAGCGGCACGGTGTGGACGCGGATGTGGTCATCGGCGTGCCGGACTCGGGGCTGGACGCGGCGCTGGGCTACAGTCTCCGCTCGGGCATTCCCTATGGCATTGGGCTCATCAAGAACAAATACATCGGCCGCACCTTTATCCAGCCGGGCCAGAGCGAGCGGATGGATCAGGTGCGCATCAAGCTCAACGCCGTGGCGGACTGCGTGGCGGGGAAGCGGGTGGTGCTCATCGACGACTCCATCGTCCGGGGCACCACCAGCGCCCGGATCGTGAAGCTGCTGCGGGAGGCGGGGGCCACGGAGGTCCATATGCGCGTCTCCTCCCCCAAGTTCCTCCACCCCTGCTATTACGGCACGGACATCGACTCCCCCGAGCACCTGATCGCCTGCCACCACAGCACGGAGGAGATCGCCCGGATCATCGGAGCCGACTCTCTGGGCTATCTGCCCGTGGAGGCGCTCCGGGACATGATCGGATGCGGGGAGTATTGCAGCGCCTGTTTTGACGGGGACTACCCCACCCGCGTTCCCACGGACACCCGCAAGGACCGCTTCGAGCAGAAGATCGGCGCCTTTGCCGGAGAATAAGAGAGCAAAGAATCGGAGGAGAGACCATGGAAAAAGACGGTCAGCTTATATTGGAAGACGGCACCCGGCTGTTCGGGCGGCGCTTCGGCGCGGAAAGGAGGCAGCTGGCGGAGCTGGTGTTCAACACCTCTCCGGTGGGCTATCAGGAGATCGTATCCGACCCCTCCTACACCGATCAGGCGGTGGTGATGGCCTACCCGCTGATCGGCAACTACGGCGTGGCGGCGGAGGACTTTGAGACCGAAACGCCCACCATCGGCGCGCTGATCGTCCGGGACTGCTGCGACGCGCCCTCCAACTTCCGCAGCGCGGAGACCCTCCCGGCGATGATGCGCCGCTTCGGCATCCCCGGTCTCTCCGGCGTGGACACCCGCAAGCTGGTGCGGCACATCCGGGAGAAGGGCTGCTGCCGCGCGCTGCTGGCGGAATCGGCGCTGCCATTGGAGGAGGGTCTGGCGCTGCTGGAGAGCTACGCGCCGCCCCACGACGCCGTCGCCCGGGTGAGCCGGAAGGAGATCGTGACCTACCCGGCCGCGGAGGAAAAATTCCGCGTGGCCGCCGTGGACTGCGGCATGAAACAAAACCTCGTGCGGCGCATGAACGCCCTGGGCTGCACCGTTATGGCCCTGCCCTGGGACACCGCGGCGGAGACGGTGGAGGCGCTGCGCCCGGACGGGATCTTCCTCTCCAACGGCCCCGGCGACCCCTCCGACGCGGCCCCCGTGGTGGCGCTGGTGCGCGCGCTGCGGGGAAAGTATCCCATGTTCGGAGTCTGTCTGGGCCACCAGATCATCGCTCTCGCCTGCGGAGGGCGCACCTACAAGCTGAAATTCGGCCACCGGGGCGGCAACCATCCGGTGCGGGAGCTGGCGTCGGGCCGGATCGAGATTACCTCCCAGAACCACTCCTACGCCGTGGACGCGGCGAGCCTCTCCGGCACGCCCCTGCGCGTCACCCACCTCAATCTGCTGGACGGCACGGTGGAGGGAATGGAAAGCCCCGCGGACAGGCTCATGAGCGTACAGTACCACCCCGAGAGCGCCCCGGGTCCCCAGGACAGCGGCTATCTCTTCGGGCGGTTTCTCAAGATGATGGAGGCAAAGTGATATGCCCAAACGGACGGATATACACAAGATCATGGTCATTGGCTCCGGGCCCATCGTCATCGGACAGGCGGCGGAGTTCGACTACGCGGGCACTCAGGCCTGCCTGGCGCTGCGGGAGGAGGGATACGAGGTGATCCTCTGCAACTCCAATCCCGCCACCATCATGACCGACGGCGCCGTAGCGGACAAGGTCTATATGGAGCCGCTGACGGAGGAGTATCTGGCCAAAATCATACGCCGGGAGCGGCCCGACGCCCTCCTCCCCGGCATCGGCGGCCAGACGGGGCTAAATCTGGCCATGAAGCTGGAGAAGTCCGGCGTGCTGCGGGAGTGCCGGGTGGAGCTGCTGGGCAGCCGGCGGGAGAGCATCGAGCGGGCCGAGGACAGGGAGCTGTTCAAGGAGCTGTGCGAGAGCCTCGGCGAGCCGGTGCTGCCCTCCGTCACGGTGAACACCCCGGAGGAGGGCTTCGCGGCCGCCGGAGAGATCGGTTACCCGGTGGTGCTGCGCCCGGCCTTTACTCTCGGAGGCACCGGCGGCGGCTTTGCCGGGAACAGGGAGGAGTTTGCCGCCCTCATCCGCAACGCGCTGGAGCTCTCCCCCGTGGGGCAGGTGCTCATTGAAAAGAGCGTAAAGGGCTACAAGGAGATCGAGTACGAGGTCATCCGGGACGGGAACGACACAGCCATCACCGTTTGCAACATGGAGAACATCGACCCGGTGGGCATCCACACCGGCGACAGCGCCGTGGTCTGCCCCTCCCAGACGCTGACCAACCGGGAGTACCAGATGCTCCGGGACAGCGCGCTGAAGATCATCCGGGCTCTGAAGATCGAGGGCGGGTGCAATGTGCAGTTCGCGCTGGACCCCCACTCCTTCCAATACTACCTCATTGAGGTCAACCCCCGGGTCTCCCGCTCCTCCGCCCTGGCCTCCAAGGCCAGCGGCTACCCCATCGCCCGGGTCTCGGCCAAGATCGCCGTGGGCATGACGCTCGACGAGATCCCCCTGGCCAACACACCCGCCTGCTTTGAACCGGCGCTGGACTATGTGGTGACCAAGCTCCCCCGCTTCCCCTTCGACAAGTTCTCCGGCGCTTCCCGCACGCTGGGCACCCAGATGAAAGCCACCGGCGAGACCATGGGGGTGGGGCGCACCTTCGAGGAGAGTCTCCTGAAGGCCGTTCGCTCGCTGGAGGTGGGCGCCTCCCATCTCCGTCTCCCCCCATTCGACGGACGGGAGGGCGCGGAGCTGCTGGAGCTGGCGAAAGAGGGCACGGACGAGCGGCTCTTCGCCCTGGCGCAGCTGCTGCGTCTGGGCTATACGGAGGAGGAGCTGGCCGCCGCCACGGGCATCGACCGCTTCTTCCTCAGCAAGATGAAAAACATCGTCCGGGAGGAGAGCCGGCTCCTCTCCGCCCCCGGCTCCGTGGCGGAGCTGCGCCGCGCCAAGGTCATGGGCTTCTCCGACGCCGCCGTGGCCATGTACTGGGGCGTGGCGGAGGAGGAGGTCTTTGCGCTGCGCAGGCAGGAGGGCCTTTTCCCCGTCTACAAGATGATCGACACCTGCGCCTCGGAGTTTGAGAGCTATGTGCCCTATTTCTACTCCACCTACGAAGAGGAAAACGAGTCCCGCTGTTCGGAGAAAAAGAAGATCGTGGTGCTGGGCTCCGGCCCCATCCGCATCGGGCAGGGCGTGGAGTTTGATTATTCCACAGTCCACGCCGTCATGACCATCCGCGCCGCGGGCTACGAGGCCATCATCATCAACAACAACCCCGAGACCGTCTCCACCGACTACACCACCGCCGACAAGCTCTACTTCGAGCCTCTCACCGCCGAGGATGTGATGAACGTGCTGGAGCTGGAACAGCCCGAAGGGGTCATCGCCACACTGGGCGGACAGACCGCCATCAACCTGGCCCAGTCTCTCTCCCGGCGGGGCGTGAAGCTCATCGGCACCGGCGTGGAGGCCATCGAGCGGGCGGAGAACCGGGACGGCTTTGAGCGGCTGCTGCTCTCGCTGGGCATCCCCCAGCCCCCCGGACGGGCGGTGACGGACATCGAATCCGGCGTCCGGGCCGCCCGGGAGATCGGCTACCCGGTGCTGGTGCGGCCCAGCTATGTACTGGGCGGCCGGGCCATGGAGATCGTGGCCAAGGATGGGGATCTGCGGCGCTATCTCCGCACCGCCGTGGCGCTGGGTGAGGACAAGCCGGTGCTGGTGGACAAGTACATTCGGGGCAGGGAGCTGGAGACCGACGCCATCTGCGACGGCACGGATGTGTTCATCCCGGGCATCATGGAGCTGGTGGAGCGCACCGGCGTCCACTCGGGAGACTCCATCAGCGTCTATCCCACCTTCAGCGTCTCCCGGCAGGTGCAAAACACCATTCTCGACTACACCCGCCGTCTGGGCCTGGGCATCGGCATCGTGGGGCTGTACAACATCCAGTTCATCGTCACCCCCGGGGACGAGGTATACATCATTGAGGTAAACCCCCGCTCCTCCCGCACCGTGCCCTTCCTCTCCAAGGCCACCGGCTACCCCCTGGCGGACATCGCCACGCTGGTATGTCTGGGGAAGAGCCTGCGGGAGCAGGGGGTCATGGATCTGCCGGAGGCGCAGCCAAAGCGCTGGTATGTGAAAGCCCCGGCCTTCTCCTTTACCAAACTGGAGGGGCTCGACACCTACCTCTCCCCGGAGATGAAGTCCACCGGCGAGGCCATCGGCTACGACAGGAAGCTCCACCGGGCCATGTACAAGGCGCTGCTGGCCTCCGGGGTGCAGATCCCCCAGAGCGGCACCGTCATCGTCACGCTGGCCGACGAGGACAAGGTGGAGGCCATGCCCCTCGTCAAGCGCTTTTACGACATGGGCTACAGCATCGAGGCCACCACGCTCACGGCGGAGTATCTGAAAGCCTACGGAGTCCGGACAAGGACGCTCCACAAGCCCAGCGAGGGCAGCACGGAGATCCTCGAGTCCATCCGCAGCGGCCACGCCGCCTGCGTGATCAACACCCGGGCCATTCTCTCCGGCGTCCACTACGAGGACGGCGTGGCCATACGCCGCTGCGCCAAACAGAACGGCGTCACCATCTTCACCTCGCTGGACACCGTGCGGGTGCTGCTGGACGTGCTGGAGGAGCTGACCATCGGCGTGTCGTCCATGGAAGAGGACAGATAAATACAGCACGACCCGGCCGGGGAGTTCCCCGGCCGGGTCTTTTTGCGCCGCAGCGGCGTTCTCTTTATTCCGCGGCAGTCCCGTTTTTCAGCAGGTCGGCCACCGTGATGCTGTCAAAGTAGCGGTTGGTCATGTCGTTGTACTTCTCCCACATGGGCAGCGTCTTGCAGTTATCCGCCCGGTCGCAGCGCTCCGCCTCGCACCCGAGACAGGCCACCGGGGCCAGATCGCCCTCCGTCAGGCGCAGGATGTGACCCACCACATACTCCTCCGCCGGGCGGTTCAGCCTGTACCCCCCGCCCTTGCCCGCCATGCCGTCCACCAGATTGTCCTTCATCAGGATGGGCATGATCTGCTCGAGATATTTGCGGGAGAGTCCCTGCCGCGCAGCGATCTCCTTCATGGGAATATAGTCCCCGCTGTCGTGCTCCGCCAGGTCGATCAGCACCCGCAGGGCGTAGCGTCCGCGCGTTGAAATCATGGCGACCCCTCCTTCACACCTTTTCCCGCATCATACCGCATTTCTCGCCGCCGCGCAAGCTCGCGGGGGAGGAAATCATTCTCCCTCGGGGCGCAGGGTATCGAACGGGATGCCGTTTTTCGTACAGTAGTCCTCGATGGCCGCTTTGATGGCCTCCTCCGCCAGCACGGAGCAGTGCATCTTGTGGGCGGGCAGCCCGTCCAGCGCCTCGGCCACCGCCTTATTGGAAAGCGCCAGCGCCTCGGCCACGGGCTTCCCCTTGATCATCTCCGTGGCCATGGAGCTGGAGGCGATGGCGGAGCCGCAGCCGAAGGTCTCGAACTTCACATCCACGATCACATTGTCCTCGATCTTCAGATAGATCTTCATAATATCGCCGCACTTGGCGTTGCCCACTTCTCCCACGCCGTCGGCGTCGTCCAGCACGCCCACGTTGCGGGGGTTGCGGAAATGATCCATGACCGTCTCACTGTAAAGAGCCATTTTTTCTCCCTCACTTCAAGATAAATTCTTTTTTCCCGCTGACCTTGTCCCGCCAGAGCGGGGACATATTCCGCAGATACTCCACCACCCTGGGCACCTCGCGGATCATGTATTCCACCTCTTCCTCCGTCGTATACTCGCACAGCGACAGACGCAGGGAGCCGTGGGCGATCTCGTGGGGCCGGCCGATGGCCAGCAGCACATGGCTCGGATCCAGGGAACCGGAGGTGCAGGCGGAGCCGGAGGAGGCGCAGATCCCCTTTTCGTCCAGCATCAGCAGCAGACTCTCCCCCTCGATGCCCTCAAAGCAGAAGCTTACCGTCCCCGGCAGGCGGTTCACCGGATCGCCGTTGAGGATGGAATGGGGGATGGGCTTCAGCCCCTCGATCAGCCTGTCCCGGAGAGCGGACACCCGGCGGGCGTTCTCCTCCATGTGGCTGCAAGCCTCCGTCAGCGCCGCCGCCATGCCCATGATGCCCGGCACATTCTCCGTCCCGGCGCGTTTTCCCCGTTCCTGGGCGCCGCCCTCAATGAGGCTGCTCACCCGCACGCCCTTCCGGACATACAGCGCGCCCACGCCCTTGGGCCCATGGAACTTGTGGGCCGACAGGGAGAGCATGTCGATGTGCTGCGCCTCCACGTCAATGGGCAGGTGTCCCGCCGCCTGCACCGCGTCGGTGTGGAAGACCACGCCCTTTTCCCGGCACACCGCGCCGATCTCCGCCACGGGCAGCACGGAGCCGATCTCGTTGTTGGCGAACATCACCGTCACAAGGCAGGTGTCCTCCCGGATGGCCTCCGCCACCTGCTGCGCGCTCACCGTCCCCGTCTCCCCCACCGGGAGCAGCTCCACGGTGAAGCCCTCCTTTTCCAGCTTCCCGAGGGTGTGCAGCACGGCGTGGTGCTCAAAGGCCGTGGAGATGATGTGCTTTTTCCCCTTTTTCCCGCCGTTCCTGGCCGCCGAGAGGATGGCCTGGTTGTCCGCCTCGCTGCCGCCGGAGGTGAAGTAGACCTCCGCGGGACGGCATCCGAGGCAGGCCGCGATCTCTTCTCTGGCGCTTTGCAGGGCCTCCGCGGCTCTCTGTCCCAGACTGTGAAGGCTGGAGGGGTTGCCGTAACAGCTTTCCATGTACCGTTCCATGGTGCTGATGGCCGCCGGGCTCATACAGGTGGTGGCCGCGTTATCTGCGTAGATGGTCATATTGCTTCTCCTTTCTCCCCTCACTCCGCGAACAACGGCGTGGAGAGATACCGCTCGCCGGTGTCGGGGAAGAGCACAACGATGGTCTTGCCCTCATTTTCCTCCCTCTGTGCCAGACGGATGGCCGCCGCAAGGGCCGCGCCCGAGGAGATGCCCACCAGGACGCCCTCTTTCCGGCCCACCAGTCTGCCCGTTTCAAAGGCGTCCTCGTTGGACACGGTCACGATCTCGTCGTAGACGCCGGTGTTGAGCACCGCGGGCACGAAGCCCGCGCCGATGCCCTGGATCTTGTGAGCGCCCGCCACGCCGGTGGAGAGGACGGCGGAGCTCTCCGGTTCCACGGCCACGACCCTGACCCCCGGCTTTTTCTCCTTCAGGTACTCGCCCACGCCCGTGATGGTGCCGCCGGTGCCCACGCCGGCCACAAAAATGTCCACGGCCCCATCGGTGTCCGCGTAGATCTCCGGGCCGGTGGTGCTCCTGTGGATGGCGGGGTTGGCCGGGTTCACGAACTGGCCGGGGATGAAGCTCCCCTCGATCTCTTTTGCCAGCTCCTCCGCCCTGGCGATGGCTCCCTTCATGCCCTTGGCGCCCTCGGTGAGCACCAGCTCCGCCCCGTACGCCTTCATCAGCTTCCGCCGCTCCACCGACATGGTATCAGGCATGACGATGATCACCCGGTAGCCCCTGGCGGCCGCCACAGCGGCAAGGCCGATGCCCGTGTTGCCGCTGGTGGGCTCAATGATCACGGAGCCGGGCTTCAGAAGTCCCCGCTTCTCCCCGTCGTCGATCATGGCTTTGGCGATCCGGTCTTTGATGGATCCGGCGGGATTGAAATACTCCAGCTTGGCGAGGATCTTCGCTTTGAGCCCCAGCGCCTCCTCGATCCGGCTCAGCTCCAGCAGCGGGGTCTTGCCGATCAGCTGGTCGGCGGATGTATAGATATTCGACATGGTCTGTTCTCCTTTTCTGTTTGATTGCCGTCATTATAATTCCATTTACCTACTATGTCAATAGGTTAATAGAAGTTTTTGCGGCCTGCCCCACACCTGGCTCATCAGAGGCATGGGCAGCACGCTGATGATTTTGTCCTTCTATCTGACGCTGGAAAATCCGGAGGCGCTGCGAGCAGAGCTGGCGGAGCAGAAGATGTCCATGCGGAGATCTCGGAGCAATCGGGCTACGGGGACTACCGGGTGTTCACCAAAGCATTCAGAAAAGCCGGGGGGGCACGCCCTCCCAGTACCGGCGGGACTTTCTGGAAAACTCCCGGAGCGCGGGGGACGTGGCGGCGCTGCTGCTGGACGTGGTGCTGCTGGTGCTCTTCGGCACGGCCCTCTCCTCCTGCGTGAATTATCCCCTGTCCACCAGCGGTCAGGCCAGCGCCGTAGGTACCATCGTCAGCGCGGGCTACGGCTTTGTCTGCGGCGCGTATATGCCCATCTCCAACTTCAGCGGGGGGCTGCAAAAGGTCATCTCCCTCCTGCCCGGCTCCTGCGGCACTTCCCTGCTGCACAACCACGCCATGCGGGGCGTGGTTGAAGAGATGGGCCGGGCAGGCTTCCCGGCGGAAGTGGTGGAGGCCATCCGGGACAGCGTGGACTGTAACCTCTATTTCTTCGGGAGCAGCGTGAGCCGGAGCGCCATGTATCTGGTGCTGATCGCGGCCACCGTGCTCATTCTGGGGCTGTATGTGGCGATGAACGCCCTGTGGGGAAAGAAGCGGAGATAAAAGCGCCGCCTCTTCCCCTCCCCCGCTCCGGAGGCGATTGCCCGGTTGACGGGCCGTGCCGGGGCGGGTATAATCGTCCCGGATATATAATCATCATTATAATACATAGAGCACTTCGTGTGAGCGGAAAGGATGTGGCCCCATGGCGCCCAAAAACAAGTACACGAAAGAAGCGATGGTCGCCGCGGCCCTGCGGGTCGTCCGTGCCAAAGGTCTGCCCGCCCTGACGGCCAAGACGCTGGCGAAGGAGCTGGGAAGCTCCACCCAGCCGGTTTTCACCTGCTTTGGCACCATGGACGCCGTGAAACGGGAGGTTCGCGCCGCCGCCGAGCGGGTGTACGATGGCTACGCCGCGGAGGGGCTGGGGCAGGAGATCCCCTTTCTGGGCTTTGGTATGCAGTATATCCGCTTCGCCAGAGAGGAGCCGGAGCTGTACAGGCTGCTGTTTCTGGAGACGACGGTGGACGGGAGCAGCGGGGCGCTGGAGGCCATGAAACATTCTCAGTCCGCCGTCCGGCCGTTTCTGGAGAGCGCCTATCACATCGGCGAGGAGGACGCCCGGCTGTATTTCCGGGATCTCTGGCTGGTGGTTCACAGTCTTGCCACCCTGATTGTGACCGGCGGGTGCCCCTATTCCGATAGGGAGATCGCGCAGATCCTGCAGGGCTTCAGCGTCAGCATCTGCAAGGCCATCAAGGAGATCCCGGGGTTCACCGCCGGGACCTTCGAGCGGGATGCGGTGTTCCGCTCCCTCACGGCGAAATGACAAGGGCGCGTCCCGGAAAAACATCTCACAGGAAAGGAGGCGGCACGGGATGGAGCATATTCTGATCCGCAGCTTTCAGGAGGGCGACGAGGACGCCGTGGCCGGGGTGGTACGGGAGACCCTTCAGATCAGCAACAGCCGGGATTACCCGGAGGAATTCATCCGGGAGAACATCGAAAGCCACTCCGCCGAAGTCATTCGGGCGCGGGCCCGGGAGTCCCATTTTTATGTTGCCTGCGACGGCGGCACAGTGATCGGCTGCGGCGGGATCACCGGCTATTGGGGCAGTGAGACGGAGAGTTATCTGACGACCATCTTTGTTCTGCCCGCCTGTCAGGGCCGGGGCGTCGGGCGCCGGATCGTGGAAACGCTGGAGGCGGACGAATACTTCCGCCGGGCGTGGCGCACGGAGGTGGGCTCCTCCCTGACCGCCGTGGGGTTCTACCGGAAAATGGGCTACAGGTACAAAAACGGCGTCACCGAGCCGGACCGGGACGGCGTTGTGCGGCTGGAAAAGCTACGGACGGACACTACGGAAAACTGACGGTCTTTTTTGAGGAGCCGTTTTGGGTAGGCGTATTTGAGCGCGTGGAAAACGGAAAACACTCGGCGTGCAAGGTCACCTTTGGCGCGGAGCCGCGGGACAACGAGGTGTGGGAGTTCGTTTTGAAAAACTACGACCGTCTCCGCTTCAGCCCGTCCGTAGACGCCGCCGTCCGGGAAAATTTGACGCCGCTGTTGGATACCAACGGAAAGCCGCTCATCACCGGGCAGCCGCAGCCTTAAACCAATCCGCCCAACATCTTCATTCACCCCAAAGTCCGTCTATCTCATTATCCATTTCTACTTTCTTGATCATGCTGCATTCACCAGGAAAAAGGAAGGATAAACGGAAAAGTGATTCTCCGTTTCATATAATTTCTGTCTGGAATTCAGCGGCTTGAGAAATCAGGCTGCTGTTTTCCTATCTACACTGCTTTGTCAGATCATAAATGGCGGATATCGAAATAAACTGCTTGCAGAAAATCAGCGACTTTCCCTTTTTCTATTGACAAATACCCCACGGGGGTATAGAATACAGGTACCCTCTGGGGGTATATGTGGAACGGAGGAGACGCCATGGCTGAAAAAGGAACATGCGGATGCTGCGGGAAGACGACGGACCGGACGGAGGATGAACGGAAAAAGCTGATCCACCGGCTCAACCGAATCGAAGGGCAGATCCGCGGAATTCGCGGGATGGTGGAAAGCGACGCCTACTGCGCGGATATTCTGGTGCAATCCGCCGCCGTCAACGCCGCCGTCAACGCCTTTAATAAGGAGCTGCTGGCCAGCCACATCCGGGGCTGCGTTGCCAGAGACATCCGGGAAGGCAAGGACGAAGTGATCGACGAGCTGGTGGCAACACTGCAAAAGTTGATGAAATAAAAAAGGAGGGTCTGCAATTCAATTATGGAGCAATATACAGTAACGGGCATGAGCTGCGCCGCCTGCTCTGCACGGGTGGAAAAAGCGGTATCCGGCGTAAAAGGCGTCACCTCCTGCTCGGTGAGCCTGCTGACCAATTCCATGGGCGTGGAAGGAAGCGCTTCCGCGGAGGAAATCATCGCGGCAGTCCGCGACGCGGGATACGGAGCGGCGCTGAAAAAAGGAAATCAGGATCGGGCCGCCCGGCCCTTGTCCGAGGAGGATGCGCTGGCAGACAGGGAGACCCCGGTTCTGAAAAAACGGCTCTTCGCTTCTCTCGGCTTCTGGATCGTACTCATGTACGTTTCCATGGGGAACATGATGTGGGGCTGGCCGCTGCCGTCGTTTTTTGCCGGCAACCATGTGGCGATGGGTCTTTTGCAGTTGTTGCTGACGGTGATCGTTATGGTCATCAACCAGAAATTCTTTATCAGCGGGTTCCAGAGTCTGTGGCGCCGCGCCCCGAACATGGACGCATTGGTTGCGCTGGGCGCCACGGCGGCCTTTTGTTACAGCACCTTTGCCCTGTTCGCCATGACGGACGCGCAGGTCAGGGGCGATATGGCGGCCGTGATGGTCTATATGGACGAATTCTACTTCGAGTCCGCCGCCACGATCCTAACGCTGATCACTCTGGGCAAAATGCTGGAGGCACACTCGAAAGGAAAGACCACCAACGCCCTTAAGGGCCTGATGAAGCTCGCCCCCAAGACCGCCACGCTCCTGCGGGATGGCGCGGAGATCACCGTGCCCATCGAGCAGGTGGCCAAGGGCGATGTCTTTGTGGTGCGTCCCGGCGAAAATATCCCTGTGGACGGAGCCGTTTTGGAGGGAAGCAGCGCGGTCGACGAATCCTCCCTGACGGGCGAGAGCATTCCGGTGGACAAAGCGGAAGGAAGCACGGTCTCCGCAGGGACGCTGAACCAGTCGGGTTTTCTCCGTTGTGAGGCCACCAGAGTCGGCGAGGACACCACGCTTTCTCAGATCATTCAGATGGTCAGCGACGCCGCCGCGACGAAAGCGCCGATCGCCAAGGTCGCCGACAGGGTTTCCGGCGTATTTGTCCCCGCTGTGATCTCCATTGCGGTGGTGACCGTGATCGTCTGGCTCCTGACCGGGCAGACGGCAGGATTTGCTCTGGCGCGGGGTATCTCCGTGCTGGTCATCAGCTGTCCCTGCGCGCTGGGTCTTGCCACTCCCGTGGCCATTATGGTAGGCAACGGAATGGGCGCAAAGAACGGAATTCTGTTCAAGACGGCTGTGTCTCTGGAGGAGACCGGAAAAGTGCGGATCGTGGCGCTGGATAAGACGGGGACGATCACCCTCGGCGAACCGAAGGTCACGGATATCCTTCCGGCCGAGGGCATGGACAAAACGGAGCTGCTGGCCATGGCCTACACTCTGGAGAAAAAAAGCGAGCATCCGCTGGCCCGGGCCATCCACCAGAGGGCTGAGCAGGACGGGCTTACGGCAGTCGAGGTCGATAAGTTCCAGGCGCTGCCCGGCAACGGCCTGACCGCTTCTCTCGACGGCGCGGCCCTGTACGGCGGCAGCTACGCGTTCATCAGCGGGATGATCCAGGTGCCTGCCGGGATGAAGGCCAGGTCGGAGCAGCTCTCGGAAGAGGGAAAGACGCCCCTGTTTTTTGCCAGGGACGGCGCGCTCTGCGGCATCATTGCCGTGGCGGATACCATCAAGGAGGACAGCCCCCAGGCCATCCGGGAAATGCGGAACATGGGAATTCGCGTGGTGATGCTGACCGGCGATAACGAACGCACCGCGAAAGCCATCGGGGCAAAGGCGGGCGTGGATGAAGTCATAGCAGGTGTCCTGCCCGACGGAAAGGACAGCGTGATCCGCGAATTGCAGCAGCAGGGGAAGGTCATCATGGTCGGCGACGGCATCAACGACGCCCCGGCCCTGACCAGCGCTGATATCGGCATCGCCATCGGCGCGGGCGCAGATGTGGCCATCGACGCGGCGGATGTGGTGCTGATGAAGAGCCGTCTGTCCGATGTGCCCGCGGCCATCCGCCTGAGCCGGGCCACGCTGCGCAATATCCACGAAAACCTGTTTTGGGCGTTTATCTACAACACCATCGGCATTCCCCTGGCGGCAGGCGTATTCATCCCCCTGCTCGGCTGGCAGCTCAACCCGATGTTCGCCGCGGCAGCCATGAGCCTGTCCAGCTTCAGTGTTGTCACCAATGCCCTGCGCTTGAATTTCTTCAGGATGCATGATTCCAAACGGGATCACAAAATCAGAAACAAATCAAACAACGCAAACCAAAAGGAGGAAAAACCCATGGAAAAGACGCTGAAAATCGAAGGTATGATGTGCGCTCACTGCGAGATGCACACCAAGAAGGCCCTGGAAGCCCTCGACGGTGTGGTAAAGGCCGAGGTCAGCCACAAGACCGGAACTGCCGTTGTGACTCTGGACAAGGATGTTGCGGACGACACGCTGAAGCAGGCGGTCAGCGAGCAGGGTTATCAGGTGACCGGTATCCAGTGACCGGCCATCCCGGCCGGAACGCTCTCTTCGCCCGCTCCGGCAGCAAAGAACAAAACTCCCCCGGCATAGCCGGGGGAGTTCATAAAACAGTAAATATCAAAAAACTGACTTCAAGGTATATTTGAAGTCAGTTTTTTATTATTTCTAAACTGTAATTTTTTAGCCCTCTTTACTTTTTCGTGCTTCTGTGATATACTATATATGCCAAACAAAGCTAAATAACGAAAAGGTGATCTTTTATACCAAGGGGATATTATACCCTTTTTTGGTTATCATCCGATATGAGTTCGGTAAAAACGCAACTCCACTCGGATGGTAATAAGGGTTTCCTTTTCTGTTTGAGC
>JAQXJT010000012.1 GCA_029009095.1 bacterium | reverse complement strand
GAGCGTGGAGCGCCAGCTGCTCATGCGCGCGCTGGGCGCGCAGGTCGTTTTGACTCCGGGCGCGCTGGGCATGGCCGGGGCCATCGACAGGGCCAACGCGCTGCACGACGAAATCCCCGGCAGCTTCATCCCCGCGCAGTTTGACAACCCCGCCAACCCCGCCGCGCATTTCGCGACGACCGGCCCGGAAATCTGGGACGACACGGACGGCGCGGTCGATGTGTTCGTCGCGGGCGTGGGCACCGGCGGCACCATCACCGGCGTCGGCCGCTATCTGAAGGCACGCAAGCCGTCCGTCCGGGTCGTCGCCGTGGAGCCCGCCGCCTCGCCGCTGCTCTCCGGCGGTCATGCCGGAGCGCACGGTCTGCAGGGCATCGGCGCGAACTTCGTGCCCGCCGTGCTGGACACCTCGGTCTACGACGAGGTCATCCCCGTCACCGAGGAGGAAGCCTACGCCGCCGGCAGGCGCATGGGCAGGCAGGAGGGCGTGCTGGTGGGCATCTCCTCCGGCGCGTGCCTGCATGCCGCGCTCGTTCTGGCCCGGCGGCCGGAAAACGCAGGCAGGACCATCGTCGCGCTCCTGCCCGACCTGGGCGACCGCTACCTGTCCACCCCCCTGTTCCGCGAATGACGCAGTTCCCGGGCAGATCGTCCCGCTGCTTCGGCAGCCCCGATCGCTCGCCCTTTGCCGTCAGGCAGACCGCTCCGCAGCCGGAGCGGTTTTTTATGCTCCGATACCTGTTTGCAATCCGGGCTTCCGAATTGTTTATTTTTTATCATTTTTACACGTTCTTTACAAAACTCTGCTATTGCTCACTTTTCGATACATCCCGAAAGGCGGAATGACCATTGACTTTTTTGTGGAAATGGCATAGAATTGTAGACAAGGAAACCGGTGGATGTACCGGGAAATTTTGACTAAGGAGAGAAAACCATGAAAAAGTACCTTGCCCTGCTGCTGGCCGCTCTCATGATGCTGACCATGAGCGTCTGCCTGGCCGACGAAGCCGATGATTTCTATCTTGAAATCAAGTTCTCCAACGTGTTCCAGCCGACCGAGTGGAACTACAAGGCCTCCCAGAAGCTCGCTGAGATGATCACCGAGCGCACCGAGGGCCACATCTCCGTCACCTACTACGGCCAGAACGAGCTCGACTGCTACGGCGACTCCGTCACCCAGGCGGTCAACGGCTCCCTGTGGATGGGTCTTGAAGAGCCGTCCCTGTTCGCCGACTACTGCGGCGACGCCGCCCTGCTCATCGGCCCGATGCTCTACAGCAGCAACGAGGAGTACAACTACGTGATGGATTCCGACATCGTCGCCGATGTCAAGGCCCGTCTCGCTGAGGAGAACATCCATATCCTGGATACCCACTACTCCTTCGGCTTCCGCTCCGTCGTCACCAACCGTGACATCTACAAGCCGGAAGACCTGAACGGCGTCAAGCTGCGCGCCACCTCCTCCGCCATGTTCTCCAAGACCGTCGAGTGCCTGGGCGCGATCCCGTCCCCGATGAGCTTCACCGAGTGCCTGTCCGCCATCTCCTCCGGCGTGGTTGAGGGCTTTGAAGGCTCCACCTCCACCCTGGCCGGCGCCGGCGCTCCCTATGAGCTCGTCAAGAAGGTCGCTCTGACCAACCACCTGATCGCCACCCGCTGGCTGTTCATGCCGGAGGATCTCTATCAGTCCATCCCGGAGAAGTGGCGCAACATCGTCGACGAGTGCGCGCTTGAGTGCGGCCTGTGGGAGCAGCAGATGTGCGCCGAGGACGAAGCCGTTCAGATCGAGAACCTGAAGGCGCAAGGCGTCACCTGGAACGAAGTTGACCTCGATGCCTTCACCGCTGCCTGCGCGCCGGTGTATGACTGGATCGTGGAGGAGTACGGCGCCAATCCGGAGCTCAAGGATCAGCTGGTCAAGCTCGTTCAGGACTTCCGCGCGGCCAAGCAGTAATCCGCAGATCGAAAGGCGATTTGACGGGGCATAGCCGCCAAACCGCTGTCGTATTCTGAATCCACGAGGGACTGCCCGAGGATGCTCCGGCAGTCCCCTTTGAGATTCTTTGGAATCCCAGGGGATTTACATTATCACAGTTGAGGATCAATCGATGAAGAATAAGATTACACTCAAGGGCATTCTCACGAACCTCGACGCCATCATCACCGGAGTGACGCTTTCGATCTGCGTTGTGCTCGTCAACGCCAATGTGATCATGCGCTACTTCCTCAATTCCCCCATTCACTGGGCGGAGGAAGTGGTAACCAGCCTCTTTGTCTGGACGGTCTTCATCGGCAGCGCATACGCCTATCGCAAGCACTCCCACCTCGGCGTCGATATCGTCATCAACATGCTGCCCGAAAAAGTGAAGGGCATTGTCAAGGCAATCATGTCCGTTGTCGAGCTGCTGGTGCTGATCATGCTCACCGTCATCAGCTCGCAGTACGTCTATCACCTCATCTTCAGCCGCTCCGGTAAGCTCAAGATCGCCATGACCGATCTTCTGCGCGTACCCAAGTGGTGGACCGGCATCGCGGTGCCCATCGGCTTCGGCCTGTCGGTCATCTATTCCGTTTACTTCATGGTCAAGAACGTGCGTGCCTATCTGGACGCCAAGAGAGGAGCGGTGAAAGAATGACGCTTGCATTCCTGGATCTTTTGCCCATTCTTCTGGTGTTCGTCTTTTACTTCCTGGGCATGCCGATCGTGTACTCCCTGTTCGGCTCCACGTTCTTCTACTTCCTGTTCATCGACACCACCTCCCAGCCGTGGCTGATTCTGCAGAAGGTCATGAACTCCACGCAGTCCTTCTCCATGCTGGCCATCCCCTTCTTCATCATGTCCGGCTCCGTCATGAACTTCGGCGGTATCTCCGACAAGATGATGGACTTCTGCGAGTGCGTGACCGGCCACATGCGCGGCGGTCTGGCGCAGGTGAACGTGCTGCTGTCCATGCTCATGGGCGGCTGCTCCGGCTCCGCCAACGCCGACTGCGCCATGCAGTCCAAGATGCTGGTGCCCGAGATGGAAAAGCGCGGCTACTCCAAGGCGTTCTCCGCGGCCATCACCGCGGCTTCCTCGGCCGCCACGCCGGTCATCCCGCCGGGAGTCAACCTGATCGTCTTTACCCTCATCGCGCAGGCCTCGCTCGGCCGCACGTTTGCCGCCGGCTATGTGCCGGGCATCCTCATGTCCATCGCGATGATGATCACGACCGCCATCATCGCCAAGAAGCGCAACTACCCCAAGACGCGCGACAAGCTGCCCCCCGCCAAGGTCATCCTCAAGCAGGGCCTGACCTCCTTCTGGGGTCTGTTCTTCCCGTTCGGCATCATCCTGGGCATGCGCTTTGGCCTGTTCACCCCGTCCGAGGGCGGCGCGTTCGCGGTGCTCTACTGCTGCATCATCGGCAAGTTTGTCTACAAGAAGCTGAGATTCCGCGAGCACCTCATCCCCATCCTGCTGGACACCATCGCCGGCACCTCCTCCGTCGTGCTGATCATGGTCTCCGCCAATGTGTTCGGCAACTACATGTCCTGGATCAACCTGCCCAAGATCGTGGCAGCGGCCATTCTGGACATGACCAGCAACAAGTACGTGTTCATGATGCTGTGCAACGTCGTGCTCCTGATCATGGGCATGTTCCTGGAGGGCGGCGCCGCGCTGATGATCATCACGCCGCTGCTGCTGCCCGTGGCCCGGACTCTGGGCGTGGACGTGTACCACTTCGGTCTGGTGGCCATCGTCAACATCATGATCGGCGGCATCACGCCTCCCTTCGGCTCCATGATGTTCACCACCTGCGGCATCACAGGGTGTCCCATCAGCGAGTTCCTGAAAGAGGTCTGGCCATTTATCGTGTGCCTGCTGCTGGTGCTGCTGCTCCTGACCTTCTGCCCGGTGCTGATCACCATCGTGCCGGATCTGCTGTACGGAGCCGCCGGCTGATCCCTGTTCATTGAAAAGAATTTTCGCGCCGCACGGCGCAGAAATAACGGCATTTTTCAGGCTGCCGCAAGAGTCCAGCGGGCTTTTGCGGCAGCCGGGAATCTGAGAGGCTGCGGGGCCTCTCAGATTTTTTACCCCAATGCCCCGTGTCAACACGTTTTTCCGGAGGGTTCTCATGCAGTATGAAGTCGAAATGCACCACAGCGAGGAGAGCTTTGAGGCTCTGGCCCACATGCAGTACAACCTGTTCTGCGGGAAAAACCGGGCGGCCCGGTCCTTCATCAGCCTGGCCCTGGTGCTGGTGGGCATCGTAAACTTCTCCAGCTGGTGGGGCATCCTCATCATGGCCTACGGCTGCTATCTCACCACCAGCACGTACAGCTCCGCCAATCACACGGCCCACAAGCTGGCGGACCAGGTCCGGCAGTCCGGCATGCCCTTCCCCGCCTCCCGGTACCGCTTCCGGAAAAACGCCATGGAAGTGGTGCCCCTGCCGGAGGGAAAGGAGCGGGAGACCCTGCTGCCCTACAGCGAGGTGTACCGTCTGGGGGAGGATCTCCAGTATTACTACATCTTCCGGGACCAGTACGGGGGCTACATGATCCCCAAGGCGGCCCTGGGAGATCAGTCCCGGGCCTTCCGGACCTTCCTGGAGGGACGCTGCGGCCAGAAATTTCAGTCCCGCAGCACCCCTCTGTCCTGGCTGATGCGGAAGCTGCGGGACCGGGACGGCCATTCCCGTCAGCTGTGAGGACACGTCCTCAGACACGGACCGGCGTCCCTTTTCATAGAATACCTGATGTGCCGGATCCCGACGGGATGCTGTCCGCCGGGGCGGCAGAAAGGGGGCATTCTCTTTGATCGAATCATTTGCATTTCTGCGCGAGTGTACGCTGCCGTCTGTCGCCCTCCGGTTGATCCTCTCCATGCTGTTCGGCGGGATGCTGGGCATCGAGCGGGGCCGGAAAGGCCGGGCAGCGGGCTTCCGGACGTACATGTTCGTATGCATGGGCGCCGCGCTGACCATGCTGCTGAGCCAGTATGAATATCTGATGCTCAACGGTGCCTGGAACGACATCGCCGGAGAGATCGGTATCCGCACCGACGTCTCCCGGTTCGGCGCCCAGGTCATCAACGGCATCGGCTTTCTGGGCGCCGGCACCATCATCGTGACGGGCAAACAGGAGGTCAAGGGCCTCACCACCGCCGCCGGACTGTGGGCCTCCGCCTGCATGGGCCTGGCCATCGGCGCTGGGTTCTACGAGTGCGTCTTCCTGGCCTTCCTGCTGATCTTCCTGTGCATCCGGTTCCTCCCCTATCTGGAGACCGCCGTCGTGGAGCGGGCCCGGAACATGAACATCTACGTAGAATTCACCTCCATGGACGATGTAGGCAGGATCATCGGCCAGATCAAGGCCCAGAACGCCCAGATCTATGAGGTGGACATCACCCGCGGCAAAGAGAGCCGCGCCCAGCAGCCCAGCGCCGTATTCTCCATCCGGCTGAACCACCGCCGGGCCCATGAGCAGGTGCTGACGGCCATTGCAGAACTGGAGACCATCACCATGATCGACGAAGTATAGGAGGCGGCGTCATGTTATCCATTTTCGACCCGCTGCGGGATATCACGGTCCTGTCCGTGGCCGTGCGGATGCTGCTGTCGGCAGTCTGCGGCGGCATCATCGGCATGGAGCGGGAGTACAAACGCCGTCCGGCGGGCTTCCGCACCCACATTCTCATCTGTCTCGGCGCGGCCATGACCACGCTGACCAGTCAGTATCTGTATCTGGTGCTGCACTATTACACCGATATGGCCCGTCTGGGCGCCCAGGTGGTTGCCGGCGTGGGCTTCATCGGCGCGGGCACCATCATCGTCACCCGCCGCCAGCGGGTGAAGGGCCTCACCACCGCCGCCGGACTGTGGGCGGCGGCCATCATTGGTCTGACGCTGGGCGCCGGCTTCTACGAAGGCGGCATCCTGGCCACGATCCTAATCCTTCTGGCGGAGCTGCTGTTCTCCAAGCTGGAGTACCATATGCTGGAGCACGCCCAGGAGATCAACCTCTACATGGAATACAACGGCAAGCAGACGCTGGACTGCGTCCTGCGCTTCTACCGGGAGCATGAGCTGAAGCTGCTGGACGTGGAGAT
>JAQXJT010000011.1 GCA_029009095.1 bacterium | reverse complement strand
TATGCTTGACTTGTTCGATCAAACAAATCCCTTTGAAGAACGAGCGGTTGCTTCTCTTGACTTTTGTGAAGATTTTGTTTATCAAAGTGATGACTACTACACATATAATGATTATTTTTATCAGTTGAGCAAAAAGATAGCGGACAAATAGAAAATTCATACTACTTTATTTCACATCTGAAGGATATTTCACTCAGATTCCGTCTTTTCTGCTGCATAATTCGGATTAGAAAAGGCGGTGTTTTTATGTCCGAATCCAAACTTCGTGAAATTTCAACTGATTTCGCAGTCAAAGTTATTAAGCTGTGCGAAACAATCAAGGGTCATGATTCGCTGGTGAACCAATTGGAATGTTCCACGACTTCAAATACCGCATTGGAAGATTACCTGTTGAACCGACAGGAGTAACCGGTTGTGCTTGGGTGTACTTTTGGTGGTTCTTTCCCCGCTTTTATTTCCGTTTGGCCGTTCTTTGGCAGATGAAAAAAGACACGCTTTTGCTCGTGTCTTTTTTCTTTATCGCAGCCGGTCCCGGAATGTCACAGCATCTTCTCGAACAGCTCGAACCACGGCAGGCCGTAGGCCTCGTAGCCCAGACTGGCGGCGCCCACATACTGGAAGCCGCAGCGCCGGTAGAGCCGTTCCGCGGGCTCGTTGCCCCGCTCCGCGTCCGCCGCGGTGGGGTAGACGCCTTTCTGCCAGCCGGGATAGTTGCGCCCGCTCCGGAGCTGGTCGCAGAGTGTGTCGTACAGCCGCCCGATCTCCTCCAGATGGGAGAGTGCGGCCTTTTCCACGGTGATTTTCATGGGGTGCCTCCCTGTGTCAAATCGTAGCTTCCGCCCCGCCGGGCCGGTATAACGCAAAAGGCGCGCCGTTAACCGGCGCGCCTTTTATACGGTTTTTCAGTTCTCGCCCCGGTTCTTCCGCTTGCGGAGCCTGGGCAGCGCCACGACGGCGCCGAGACTCAGCGCGCTGATGCCCAGCAGGGCGCTCCAGAACAGGGGATTGTTGGTGTCGCCGGTGGCCACAGCGCCGCCGGTGCCGCCGTTGCCCGTGTTATTGATGGGCGGGGTGCTGGGGTCGGTGACGGTGCTGTTGCTGTTGCGGTAGGCGATGAGCAGCGGGGAAGTGCCGGAGAGCACCACCTGGAGATAGCTGCTGCCCTCGGCCACCTTGGGGTACTCATAGGCGCCCACCGTGTGGCCGTTGCCGGTGGCGGTGAAAACATGGGCGCAGTAGAAATCATAGTTGGGGCCGCTGGTGCCGATGGGATAAGGCAGGGAGATGGCCACGCCCTGAGCGGGGAAGATGTTGTCCGTGACCACATACCACTTGAGGCCGTTGTCCACGCTGAACTGCACGGACACGTCGTAGAGCGCGTAGCCCTCGGGGGCCGCGCCGCCCATGGCGTTGGCCTTGACCTTGTTGAGCATATCCGTACGCAGATCCTCAAAGGTGGCATAGTGGCTCTTGAGGGTGTCGGGCAGGGTGGTCAGGGGGACATAGGTGAAGCGGTAGCGGGCGGAGAGGGGAATGTTGCCGGACTTCACATCCACCAGCACCGAGACACTGGGCAGGGTGGTGGCGGTCTCCTTGACGCGCACGTAATAGGTGCCCGCGGCCAGATCCCGGAGCGTAGGCTCCGTGCAGTCGTGCCAGACGGTCTCGCCCGCCCGCTGGTACTCCATGGTGGCGTCCAGATCGAAGATCATGCCGGTGTTGTAGCCGATGACGCTGTCCATGTAGCGGAGCTTGGGGGCGGCGGGGCCCATGGCTTTGCTGACGGTGAAGTTCACGGTGGCCTCCGCGCCGGTGTAGGCGTGGCCGTCAGTATCCGTGCCTGCGGCCACGGCGGCCTTCAGCACATAGCTGCCGGGGAGAGTGGGCGCGGCGGCGGTAAAGTCAGTGCTGCCAGCAGGGGCGTAGGTGTAGGAGATCTTGCCGAACGCAGCCGTGGCGCTGGGGGCGGCGGGGGTGTCCCCGTAGGCCCAGCCGGCGATCTTCAACCCGGTGATGCCGTTGACCTTCACGATAACGGGGTCGCTGGCGGCGGTCTTGCCGTCCTTGTCGGTGATGGTGCAGATGTAGGTGTAGGTGCCGGGAACGGTGTAGGTCTCCGCAAGGGTGGCCCCGGTGGCGTCCTTCACCTCGACGCCGTTGCGCGTCCACTTATAGGTGATGGGCTCGGCGGCCTCCTTGGCGGTGGCAGCAAGATTCACGCTGCCGCTCTTGCCATCCTCAATGGTCAGGGCGTTGCAGTCCGCCATCACGCTGACGGAAGCAGGGGCGGCGGCGATCGTGAAGGGCACAGTGGCCTCTACGGCGGCGTAGGCGGCGCCATCCGCATCCGTGCCCGCCTCCACGGCGGCCTTCACATACCAGTTGCCCGCGGTCTTAGGCACATCGGTGGTGTAGGGGCCGGACTCGGAGGGGGCGTAGGTGTAGGTGATGGTGCCGAAGGCGGCGGTGGCGCTGGGGTCATTGGGCGTCTCGCCCACGGCCCAGCCCGTGATGGTGAGACCGGTGATGTCGTTGACGGTCACGGTGACGCCGTTGCTCTCAACGCCGTCCACTTTGCAGAGGTAAACGGCCTTGCCGGTTTCACCGGCGCGCACGGTGTACGTGTCCCCGGTGGCGCCGTCGATGGGGCTGCCATCACAGGACCACTGGTAGGAGGCGCCGGCTCCGGCGGAGAGGACAAGCTCTTCGCCCACCTTCATGGCGCCGAAGGCGGGGGCGACGGCGGGCCGCACGGTGATGGAGTAGACCTCTTCCACCGCGGCGGCGTGGGCGGCCTCATCCCGGGCCACGGCGGTCTTCACATACCATTGGCCCAGCGTGTCGGGCAGGGTGGCGTAGTAGGGGCCGGACTCGGAGTTGGCGTAGGTGTAGGTAACAGTGCCGAACGCAGCCGTGGCGCTGGGGGCTACGCTGCCGAGGGTGAAGTCGGTCTTACCCTCATCGGTGATACCGTTCACATAGACCGTGGTCTCGATGAGCTTGCTCCACTCGCCGTTGGAAACGGTGAGCGCGCAGACATGGGTCCCGGCGGCCATATCGGCGGGCAGCGTCAGCGTGCTCCCGGTACCGGCGGGATCGCCGTCAATGGTCCAGGCGTAGACGGGGTCGGTGATAAGAGCGGTGTCCACAGAGGCCTCGAGGGTGGTCGGGTTGCCCACAGCGCAGAGAACATCGCCGGTGACGCCAACGGCGGGGGCGAACACGGCCTTGGCGGTCATGGATTCACCCGTGGCCTGGATGGTGTGGGGATTCTCCGTTACGTTCCCCTCGTCCAGCTCCCAGTGGTCAAAGACGCAGCCGGCGGCGGGGGTGGCGGTCAGGGTGACAGCGTGGTTGGGCACAGGATTCGGGTTGGAGGCGGAGGCAGTGCCGCCGGCGGAGGTTCCGGGCATCGCATCCGTAATCAGCGTGATGGCAGCGTTTTTCTCCCAGGAAAGCGACTCCGCGGTTTCATCGTAGACCTTATGGTAGCTGGAGGCGGGATCGTCCTCGATCATGTTGGCCTGTTCGGGAGTGACACGTCCAACCACATCAGGGGGGGGGTAGCTGCCGTTGATCTTCAGGACGAGTTCAGCGTTGGGCGCCCAGCCTTCGCCGATCGTCAGAGTTCCGGAGGTGAAGGTGGCGCTGGCAACCGTGGCGTTGCCGGAAAGCTTCAAGGTGCCGCCCTTCACTTCCACCTTGGTGACCGTGACATTGCCGGCAAACTCCATGGGGGCGGCGGATGCCCCCACTACCTCGGCCACAGAGCCGCCGCTGCAGCTGTCCAACACCAGAAGGCCCGGGTTGGCGTTCAGCCTGTTGGAGATGGAGTGTCCGTTCAGGCAGATGGTGACATTGGGTGCGAGAACGAGGGGCTTCAGCGTGTGGTCGGTCTCCGACGTGGGTATGGCCACATCATTCTCCAGATAGTATTCCCCGCCGACGGCCAGATTGCCGTCCTCCGGGAAGGGCGCGTAGCCGTCGTGGTGCCCCGCTGCGTGCACAGCCAGAGGCTGGGCGCAGACCATGAGTACCGCCAACAGCAGAGCGAGATATTTCTTACCGGTATGTAACATATAGCTCGTCTCCTTTCAGGAACGAATTTGCTGTTATCCGGCCAAGGATACAGAATGTATTATAACACATGGTACAGTGAAAGGAAAGCCCTTTTTCACGGAAAAGGGGGAAAATATCGCCTATGGGCGCGGGAGGAACGGGGCCTCCACCCTACCAGACGCAAAAACGCGCCGGAATGTTCCGGCGCGTTTTTTATTCTGTAACGATGGGGGAATCAGCCGTTGACCAGCTTGGACACCTCGGCGGCCAGGTCGTCCTGGCGCTTCTCGATGCCCTCGCCCTTTTCGAAGCGGACGAAGCCGGTGACCTTCACGGCCTTGCCCAGCTCCTTGGCCACGGACTCCACATACTGAGCCACGCTCAGCTTGTCGTCCTTCACGAAGGGCATCTGAAGCAGGCAGATCTCCTTGTACATCTTGCCGATCTGGCCTTCCACGATCTTGGCGAGCACCTGCTCGGGCTTCTTGGCGTTCTTGGGATCCTGCTTGGCGGTGACCAGACGGATCTCCTTCTCCTTGGCGATGAAGTCCTCGGGCACGTTGGCCTGATCCAGATACTGGGGGTTCAGGGCGCAGATCTGCATGGCCACATCCTTGCCCAGGGTGGTGACGGCATCGGCGTCGGCCTCGGTGTCCAGCTTCACCAGCACGGCCACCTTGCCCTTCATGTGCACATAGGGGACGGCCACGCAGCCCTCCACGCGCTCGAAGCGGCGGATCTGCATGTTCTCACGCAGGGAGAGGAAAACCTCGTTCTTGGCGTCGTCCACGGTCTTGCCCTCTTCGATCCAGGGGCAGGCCATGAGAGCCTCCACATTGGCGGGGTTGGACTTGGCGATCACGGCGGCCACGCCCTCCACGAAGGAGGTGAACAGGGGGGAGCTGCCCACGAAGTCGGACTCGCAGTTCACTTCCACGATGACGCCCACGCCGTCCACCACGGTGGCGTAAGCCATACCCTCGGCGGCCACGCGGGTGGCCTTCTTGGCCTGAGAGGCCAGGCCCTTCTCGCGCAGGTAGGTGACGGCCTCCTCGAAGTTGCCCTCAGTGGCGACCAGAGCCTTCTTGCAGTCCATCAGGCCGCAGCCGGTGGCCTGACGCAGCTCGTTAACAGCAGCAGCGGTAATGTTAGCCATTATTCTTCCTCCTTGACTTCCTCGACGGGGGCCTCGGCCTCGGTCGCGGCGTCAACGCCCTGACGGCCTTCCTGCACGGCGTTGGCCATGGTGGCGGAGATCAGCCGGATGGCGCGGATGGCATCGTCGTTGCCGGGGATCACGTAGTCGACCTCATCGGGATCGCAGTTGGTGTCCACGATGGCGACCACGGGGATGTGCAGCTTGCGGGCCTCGGCGATGGCGATGTGCTCCTTGCGGGGGTCGATGACGAAGAGAGCGCCGGGGAGCTTCTTCATGTCCTTGACGCCGCCCAGGTACTTCTCCAGCTTGGCCATCTCGCCCAGGTGCTTCATGACTTCCTTCTTGGGCAGCATGTCGAAGGTGCCGTCCTCCTGCATCTTCTTCAGCTGGGCCAGACGATCCACGCGGGTGCGCATGGTGCGGAAGTTGGTGAGCATGCCGCCCAGCCAGCGGGCGTTCACATAGTACATACCGACGCGCTCGGACTCCTCCTTGACGGCGTCCTGCGCCTGCTTCTTGGTGCCCACGAAGAGGATGCTCTCCCCGTTCTCAGCCAGGGAGCGGACGAAGGAGTAAGCCTCCTCCAGCTTCTTCACGGTCTTCTGCAGGTCGATGATGTAGATGCCGTTGCGCTCCATGTAGATGTACTCGGCCATCTTGGGGTTCCAACGGCGGGTCTGGTGACCAAAATGGACACCGGCCTCCAGCAGCTGCTTCATAGATACGACAGACATTGCTTGGGTTCCTCCTTTATTTTGTTATTACCTCTGGGCGCTTCATCCCGGCCCGACCCGGCGGTGTGCCACGGGGTCGCCAGTCCACTCCCATGTGTAATGCCCGAATATTATATAGGAAACGGGAGAAAAATGCAAGAGGATTTTTTCCTCTTTTTTCTTGGAACTCCGCTCTTTTTCACGCTTCCCCGCTCTCCCCGGCGGGGGCGGGGTCCACCCGCACCATGATGTGCTTGAGACTGGAGAACTCGCGCTCCATGGCGTCGTGGACCTGCTGGGCGATGGCGCTGGCCTGGGTGAGCGTCAGAGAGCCGTCGGCGTAGAGCACCAGATCCACATAGACCTTGCTGCCGAACTCCCGGCTCTTCAGGCTCTTCACCCCCAGCACGCCCTCCTGCGCCGCGGCGAAGTCCTTCAGCGCGCGCTCCGTCTCGTCGCTGCAGGCGTGATCCACCATCTTTTCGATGGCGTCGGCGAAGATGTCGTAGGCGGCCTTGAGGATAAAGCCGCAGATCAGCAGACTGGCCACGGGGTCGAACCAGGCCAGACCCTTCCGTGCGCCATAAATGCCGATGAGGGAGCCGATGGAGGAGAGGGCGTCGCTGCGGTGGTGCCAGGCCTCGGCCATCAGGGCCGGGGAGTCGATCTTTTTGGCGAAGTGCCGGGTGTAGCGGTACATGGCCTCCTTGACCACGATGGAGACCACGGCGGCCACCAGCGCCAGCACCCCGGGCATCACCAGCGCCTCCGGGGTGTTGCCCCGGAGCTTTTCGATGGCGGAGTGGCCGATGAACAGCCCGGTGATGCAGAGGATCACCGCGAGGATCACGGCGGCCACGGACTCGAACTTCTCGTGGCCGTAGGGGTGCTCCGCGTCGGAGTCCTGGGCGGCCAGACGCACGCCGATGATGACGATAAAGCTGCTGAGCACGTCCGAAGCGGAGTGGACGGCGTCGGAGATCATGGCCCCGGAGTGGGCGATGATGCCGGCGAAGAGCTTGAAGAGGGTGAGGATGGCGTTGCCCCACACGCTCAGGCGGGACACCCGGACGGCGGTGGCGGTGAATTCGCTCTCTTCCCTGGGCGTGGCGACGGTTTTGGACATAAGAATAACCTCCTGAAACATAAGATAACCCATTGGCATCTGCTGTTTTCGGGAGGCTTCGAGAGTATGAAAAACCCCGCGAAAACGGTAATGTAACTTACTGTCCCGTGGGGTGATGTCCACTGTTACGTTGGTAACCCGACCCAAACGCCGCCCTCGGCGCGGATCTGATCAGTTTGTACTGTAGCTATATGCAGTGCAAGGATTTTTGTGATTATACAAAAAAGCACGGGTCCTGTCAAGCCCCCAAAGCCATTCTATGCGCCGCGGAGGGAAAATGTGCCTTGCCAAAAGAGGAGAATCGTGTTTATAATAGCGGAAACCGGAGAGCGCAGAGGCGCCGGGTTGAGCCCGGCGTTCCGCGCCGCCCCCGGCCCTGCGGGAAAACGCGGGCGGGAGAAGGGAGAGTACAATGAAACGGGAGAGTTTTGGTTCGCGCCTGGGCTTTCTGCTGGTGAGCGCGGGCTGCGCCATCGGCATCGGCAATGTGTGGCGCTTTCCGTATATCACCGGGCAGTACGGCGGGGGGATCTTCGTGTTCTTCTACCTGCTGTTCCTGCTGCTGATGGGGGTGCCGGTGCTGATGATGGAGCTGGCCGTGGGCCGGGCGGGCCGGGGCAGCGCCATGGTGGCCTACCGGGCGCTGGAGAAGCCGGGCAGCGGCTGGCACCTCCATGGCTGGGCGTGTATGCTGGGCTGCTATCTGCTGATGATGTATTATACCACCGTCTCCGGCTGGATGCTGGCGTTTTTTGTGAAGTTCCTCACCGGCTCGTTCGAGGGGCTGGGCAATGAGGCCGCGGGGGACGTGTTTGGCCGTATGCTGGCCAACCCCGGGGAGATGTGCTTCTGGATGGCGCTTACGGTGCTGGCGGGTTTCCTGGTGGTGAGCGCGGGTCTGCAAAAGGGACTGGAGCGCATGACCAAGGTCATGATGACGGCGCTTCTGGCGCTGGTGCTGGTGCTGGCCATCCACTCCATGCTGCTGCCCGGCGCCGCGGAGGGGTTGAAGTTCTTTCTGGTGCCCGACTGGGAGCGCGCGGTGGACAGCGGCCTCGGCAATGTGATCACCGCCGCCATGAATCAGTCGTTCTTCACGCTGAGTCTGGGCATCGGCGCCATGGAGATCTTCGGCAGCTATATGTCCCGGGAACACACCCTGGGGGGCGAGGCCATCCGCATCTCCCTGCTGGACACGCTGGTGGCCTTCGCCAGCGGGCTGATCATCTTCCCGGCCTGCTTCTCCTACGGGGTGCAGCCGGAGCAGGGTCCGCCGCTGATCTTCCTGACGCTGCCGCGGATGTTCGGCAATATGCCGGGGGGACGGCTGTGGGGCACGCTGTTTTTCCTGTTCATGACCTTTGCCAGCTTTTCCACCATCATCGCGGTGTTTGAGAACATTCTGGCCTGCTGCATCGAGAATTTCGGCTGGAGCCGGAAGAAGGCCAGCGCCACCAACGCCGTCTTTCTGCTCATCGCCGGGCTGCCCTGTGCCCTGGGCTACAATCTCTGGAGCGAGCTGCGGCTGATCGGAGGGCGGGATGTGCTGGACAGCGAGGATTTTCTGGTGAGCAACCTGCTGCTGCCGCTGGGGGCGCTGGTCTATGTGCTCTTCTGCGTCAGCCGGGCCGGCTGGGGCTACGGGGAGTTTCTGCGGGAAGCCAACACCGGCCGGGGGCTGCGTATGCCCGGATCAAAGTGGATGAAGCTGTATCTGCAATTCGCGCTGCCGCTGCTCATCCTGCTGGTGTTTTTGCAGGGACTGATCGCATAAAAGGAAAAGACCCCGAAGCCGGATGAAGGCTTCGGGGTCTTGCTTTGCGTAAAAACCGTGTCGCGCCCGGCGGAGGCCGTTTACCGGTTCTTCACCGCAGCCTGAGCGGCGGCAAGGCGGGCGATGGGCACGCGGAAGGGGCTGCAGGACACATAGTCCAGACCCACCCGGTGGCAGAACTCCACGCTGGAGGGCTCGCCGCCGTGCTCGCCGCAGATGCCCATGTGGATGTTGGGACGGGTGGCGCGGCCCTTGCGGGCGGCCATCTCCACCAGCTGGCCCACGCCGCTCTGATCCAGCTTCTCGAAGGGATCCTGCTCGAAGATGTTCTTCTCGTAGTAGCTGGGCAGGAACTTGGCGGCGTCGTCGCGGCTGAAGCCGAAGGTCATCTGGGTCAGGTCGTTGGTGCCGAAGGAGAAGAACTCGGCCTCCTCGGCGATGGCGTCGGCCATGAGGGCGGCACGGGGGATCTCGATCATGGTGCCCACCTCGTAGCGGAGCGTGGCGCCGCGCTGGGCGATGACCTTATCCGCCGTGGCGGTGACGATGTTCTTGACATAGCGCAGCTCCCGCACCTCGCAGACCAGGGGGATCATGATCTGGGGGACGATGGAGTAGCCGCACTCGGCGTTGACATTGATAGCGGCCTCGATGATAGCCTGGGCCTGCATCTCGGCGATCTCGGGGTAGGTGACGGGCAGGCGGCAGCCGCGGTGGCCCATCATGGGGTTGGTCTCGTGGAGGGCCTTGCAGCGGTCCTCGATCTCCGCGAGAGTCTTGCCCATGTCCCGGGCCAGCAGCTCCATCTCCCCGGTGGTGGTGGGCAGGAACTCGTGGAGGGGGGGATCCAGCAGGCGGATGGTGACCGGACGGCCGCCCATGGCCTTGAAGATGCCCTCGAAGTCGCCCCGCTGCATGGGCAGCAGCTGGGCGAGAGCCTCGCGGCGCTGCTCCTCGGTGTCGGAGAGGATCATGCGGCGCATGACGGGGATACGGTCCAGATCAAAGAACATGTGCTCGGTACGGGTGAGACCGATGCCCTCGGCGCCCAGCTCCAGGGCGCGGGCCGCGTCCCGGGGGGTGTCGGCGTTGGCGCAGACGCCCAGGGTGCGGATCTCGTCGGCCCAGGCCATCACGGTGGCGAAGTCGCCGGAGACGGTGGCGTCCACGGTGGGAAGCTTGCCCACGTACACGTTGCCGGTGGAGCCGTCGATGGACATGAACTCGCCCTCGTTCACCCGAACGCCGCCCACGGTCAGGTACTTCTCCTTCTCGTTGATGCGCACGGCGGCGCAGCCGGAGACGCAGCAGGTGCCCATGCCCCGGGCCACCACGGCAGCGTGGCTGGTGCGGCCGCCGGTGGCGGTGAGGATGCCCTGGGAGGCGGCCATGCCCTCGATGTCCTCGGTGGTGGTCTCGTTGCGGACCAGCAGCACAGGGCCGTGGGCGGCGGCGTCCCGGGCGCTCTCGCTGGTGAAGTACACGCCGCCGCAGGCAGCGCCGGGGGAGGCGGCCAGGCCGTTGGCCACGGGCACGGCTTCCCGGAGGGCGGCGGGGTCAAACTGCGGGTGCAGCAGGCTGTTGAGCTGGTTGGGCTCGATCTTCAAAATGGCCTCTTCCCTGGTGCAAAGGCCCTCTTCCACCATGTCCACGGCGATCTTCAGCGCGGCGAAGGCGGTGCGCTTGCCGTTGCGGCACTGGAGCATGTAGAGCTTGCTGTTTTCGATGGTGAACTCCATGTCCTGGAGGTCTTTATAGTGCTTCTCGAGATCCTTGGCGCACTTGGCGAACTGCTCGTAGGCCACGGGGTTGGTCTCGTGGAGCTGGTCGATGGTCTGGGGGGTACGCACGCCGGCCACCACGTCCTCGCCCTGGGCGTTCATCAGGAACTCGCCGTAGAGGGTGTTCTCGCCGGTGGCGGGGTCGCGGGAGAAGGCCACGCCGGTGCCGCAGTCGTCGCCCATGTTGCCAAAGACCATCATCTGTACGTTGACGGCGGTGCCCCAGTCGGCGGGGATATCGTTCATGCGGCGGTAGGCGATGGCGCGGGCGTTGTTCCAGGAGCGGAACACGGCCTTGACGGCGCCCATCAGCTGCTCGTTGGGGTCGGTGGGGAAGTCGCTGCCCACCTTCTCCTTATACTCGGCCTTGAAAGCGAAGGCCAGCTCCTTGAGATCCTCGGCGGTGAGCTCGGTGTCCAGCTTCACGCCCTTGCGCGCCTTGGCCTCGGCGATCAGCTCCTCAAAGTAGCCCTTGCCCACTTCCATGACCACATCGGAGTACATCTGGATGAAGCGGCGGTAGCAGTCCCAGGCCCAACGGGGGTTGTTGGACTTGCGGGCCATGACTTCCACCACGTCCTCGTTGATGCCCAGATTCAGAATGGTGTCCATCATGCCGGGCATGGAGGCCCGGGCGCCGGAGCGGACGGAGACCAGCAGGGGATTTTCCTTGTTGCCCAGCTTCTTGCCGGTGATCTCCTCCAGCTTGCGGAGGTAGGTGAAGATCTCCTCTTCGATCTCGGGGGCGATCTGCTGGCCGTCGGCGTAGTAACGGTTGCAGGCCTCGGTGGTGATGGTGAAGCCCTGGGGCACGGGGAGACCGATGTTGGTCATCTCGGCCAGGTTGGCGCCCTTGCCGCCCAGCAGCTCACGCATATCCGCGTTGCCCTCGCTGAAGAGATAAACATATTTCTTGCCCATGTTGAATACATCCTCCTAATCGATAGTGGATCCGCCTGCGTTGTGATTATTGCCTATTATACCATTCCAAAAACCGGAAAAACAACCACTATTTACAAATTAACAGATTGCACCATAGCAAATTTTATTTACCCACACAAAACCGGGAGAAGATGCGGTTGGTGATCTCTTCCCGGATGTTCTGCCCGGTGAGTTCGCCCAGCGCGGCCATGGCCGCCTCGGCCTCGGTGAGCACCGCGTCGGGAGTGAAGCCGGAGCGGAGAGCGGAAAGAGCGGCGGAAACACTCTCCACGGCCCGGGAGACGGCCTCGGCCTGCCGCTCGTTGGTGAGGATCTCGCCCACGGCGGCGGAGGGCAGGGGAAAGGCCTCGGCCACCATGGCGCTCAGCTCCTCCAGCCCCTCCCCGCTCAGCGCGGAGACGGCGCAGACCCGGCCCAGCTCCGCCAGGTGGGCGGCCACTTCCCGCTGGGGCAGGTCGGATTTGTTGACGAGGGCGATGCACTCCTTCCCCCGGCACAGAGCGAGCACCTCCTCGTCCTCCCCGTCCCAGTCCCGGCTGCCGTCGAACACCGCCAGCACCAGCTCGGCGGCCTCAATGGCCTCCCGGGTACGCTCCACGCCCAGCTTTTCCACCTCGTCGGCGGTGTCGTGGAGACCGGCGGTGTCGGTGAGACGCAGCAGCGTGCTGCCCAGCAGCACCCGCTCGGAGATGGTGTCCCGGGTGGTGCCGGGGACGCTGGTGACGATGGCCCGGTCGTAGCCCAGCAGGGCGTTGAGCAGGGAGGACTTGCCCGCGTTGGGCTTGCCCACCAGAGCGGTGGGAATCCCCCGGTCCAGCACCCGGCCCCGGCGGTGGGTCTCCAGCAGGGCGCGCAGATCCTTCTCCGCGCCGGAGAGGGTGTCGGCGTAGGCGGCCAGCTCGAAAGGCTCGATGTCCTCGTCGGGGTAGTCCAGCACCGCGTGGAAATGGGCGCAAATGTCCGTGAGACTGTCGTAGACCAGTTGCACCCGGCGGAAGATGGCGCCGTTGAGCTGCCCGGCGGCGTTGCGCACGGCCATGGGGGTCTCCGCGTCGATGATGTCCGCCACCGCCTCGGCGGAGGAGAGATCCATGCGCCCGTTCAGAAAGGCCCGTTTGGTGAACTCCCCGGCCAGCGCCTGCCTGGCGCCGGCGGCGAAGAGGCTTTGCAGTCCCAGACGCAGCACCATGGGGCTGCCGTGGCACTGGAGTTCGGCGGTGTCCTCCCCGGTGTAGCTGTGGGGGGCGCGGGACACGGTGCACAGACAGAGATCCAGCAGCTCCCCCTCCTCGTCCAGCAGCGAGCCGAACATGAGCTTGCGGTCCTCGGTCTGGGACATGGGCCGCCCGTTCAGGGGGCGGAACACCTTGTCCACCACGGCGATGGTGTCCTTCCCCGAGAGACGGAGAATCCCCACCGCGGAGATCACGCCGCCCGTGGCGATGGCGGCGATGGTATCGGAATAATCTGCCATAGCTTTCCTTTCGTCCAGAAATTCGTCGCGGCAGGGGAGTCCCCTGCCGCCCGCCATGCGAAAAAAAGGAGCCTTGCGGCTCCTTTTTTTCACGGGGCTTTTACTCGTCCTCGTCGTCCTCGAAGTCCACTTCCTCCACGTGGGAGTGGCGCAGATCCACGACCTCGCCGCACTCGGGGCACTCAAAGCTCCCCTCGCTGAGGGTGTCCTCGTCCACGGTCAGAAGAAAACCGCAGCCCGGGCACTCTACCCGGAAGAAGGAGACGTCCTCATCGTCGTCGTCATCCTCATCGTCGTCGCAGCAGCAATCGCACTCGTCGCAGTCGCTGCAGCTGTCGCAGACGCACTCGTAGAATTCATCCTCCAGCTCGGAGAGCTCTTCGGTGAGCTCGTCCAGACAGTCGGCCATATCCTCCACGCTGTCCTTGGTGTCCTCCAGATCCCCGGCCAGGTCGGTGAGCACGTCGATCACGGCGCGGAAGAGCTTGCCCTCGCGGCTGTTCTCGTCCATGTCCATGCCCTCGCACAGGCCCCTGAGATACGCGACTTTTTCCAATGCGGTCATGATAAGTCCCTCCTAATCTGTGGTGAACGGGTGGGCGGTGATTACTTGGCGCGCTCGAGATACTCGCCGGTGCGGGTGTCGATGCGGATGCGGTCGCCCGGGTTGATGAAGAGGGGCACCTTAATCTCGGCGCCGGTCTCCAGCGTGGCGGGCTTGGTGACGTTGGTGGCGGTGTTGCCGGCGAAACCGGGGTCGGTCTCAGCCACTTCCAGCTCCACGAAGTTGGGGGCTTCCACGGCAAAGACCTTGCCCTTGAAGGAGCAGATGGTGCACTCCATGTTCTCCTTGACGAACTTGAAGGCATCGGGCATGACGCTCTCGTCAATGGGCTCCAGCTCGTAGGTCTCGGGGTTCATGAAGTAGTAGAGGTTGCCGTCGTTGTAGCTGTACTCCATGGTACGGCGCTCCACATAGGCGTTCTCAAACTTGGCGGTGGGGTTGAAGCTGGTCTCGATGACGGCTCCGGTGATGACGTTCCGGTACTTGGTACGCACAAAGGCGGCGCCCTTGCCGGGCTTGACGTGCTGGAACTCGATGACCTGCATGACCTGGCCGTCCAGCTCGAAGGTGACGCCGTTTCTGAAATCACCAGCAGTGATCATGTTTGTGTCCTCCTGTATATCAATTTTTCGTTTACAAAACCATGCCGCAGAACAGGCTGTACTATTTTATACTGTCAAAGGCAAGATTGCAAGAGTTTTCTATCAGAGCACCAGCAATTCCTTGGGCGCTTTGGTGATGTTCTCGCAGCCGTCCGCGCGGAGGATGATCACGTCCTCGATGCGCACGCCGAAGCGGCCGGGCAGGTAGATGCCGGGCTCGGCGGAGACGGCCAGTCCCTCGGGCAGCACAACGCGGCTGGTGGGGGCGGCGCCGGGGGCCTCGTGGATCTCCAGACCCAGCGAGTGGCCGAAGCTGTGGCCGAAATACGCCCCGTAGCCCGCGTCCTCGATCACCTTCCGGGCGGCGCTGTCGATGACGCAGCCCTCCACCCCGGCCTTCGCCGCGGCAATGCCCGCCAGCTGGGCGCGAAGCACGGTGTCGTAGACCTTCTCCATCTCCTCGGTGGCGTGGCCCACGGCCACGGTGCGGGTCATGTCGGAGCAGTAGCCGCCCTTCTTGGTGCCGAAGTCCAGCGTGACGAAGTCGCCGCTGCGGATCACCACGTCCCCGGGCACGCCGTGGGGCATGCTGCTCTTGGCGCCGGTGACCACGATGGGGTCAAAGCTGTTCTCCTCGCCGCCGTAGCGGAGCATACGGTAGGTCAGCTCCGCGGCCACTTCCTTCTCGGTGAGGCCGGGACGGAGGATGTTCAGCACGTCCTCCAGCGCCCGCTCGGCGATGCGCTGGGCGGCGATCATGTTCTCCACTTCTTCGGCGTCCTTCACGGCGCGCAGCTCCGTCAGCAGCTTTCCCGCGGGGGTCAGCTCCCGCCCCAGCTCGCTCTCCAGTTTGCCCCAGGCGGCGTGGGACATCCGCTCCTCCTCCGCGCCCAGCTTCCCGGGGATCGCGGCGCAAAGCTCCTTCAGGAGACCGTACAGCGGGCGGCCGATGCCAAAGGCCAGCACCTCGCTCTCCTTCACCTGCTGCCCGGCGGCCTCGGTGTAGCGGGAATCGGTCAGCAGCCAGGACTTCTCCCGGCTCACCAGCACCGCGCCGTCGGTGAAGAAAAAGCCCGTGGCGTAGCGGCAGCTGATGGGGTCGGTGAAGAGAATGGCGTCCAGCCCCTCTTTTTCCAGCGCGGCCTGTATGCCCTTGATGTGTTCCATGGTGGTCAATCCTCCCTGCATTCGTATATTTTTTCCATTGTTTTCTCGCCTATGCCGTCCACATAGCGCAGATCCTCCGCACAGCGGAAGCCGCCGTGCTCCTCCCGCCAGAGGACGATCCGCCCGGCGAGGGCCTCCCCCACCCCGGGGAGAGAACGGAGAGCGGTCCCGTCTGCACGGTTGAGATCCACGCCTCCCGCCCGCACGGCGCACGATGCCCCGGGAGCGCCGGAGTCCGTTTCCCGCAGCGCATCGGCGGCCGGCGGGCGAAGCAGCAGCAAAAACAGCCCTGCGGCGGCGGCCAGCAGACACCTCTCAAATTTTGTCATGGTTGATCTCCGTGGATTTTTGTTGCTTTTCCGCACTTTTCTGATTATAATGAAGAAACATCCCCATCATATCATTTCCATCGGAGTTTCACAATGAAAAAAATCAGGTTTCTCTCACTAATTTTATTGCTCACGCTGTTTTTTACCCTCGCCGCGCCTGCGGCCTCCGCGCTGGACGCTCCGGAGGTGGAGGGCAGCTACTGTGTGCTGCTGGAGACCAACACCGACACCGTGCTCTTTGAAAAGGGCGCTTACGAGCGGGCCTACCCGGCCTCCCTCACCAAGATGATGACGGTGCTGCTGGCCATCGAGGCCGTGGAGGAGCAGCGCACGCTGCCCAACGGCCAGGTGGCCGCCCTGAGCAACCAGGTCACCGCCAACGCCGGCTTCGATTTTGACCTCATCGCCGAGGGCTCCACGGAGAACATCATGCTGGGCGAGACCATGTCGCTGGAGGATCTGCTCTACTGCGCCATGCTCTCCTCCGCCAACGAAGCGTGCAACATCGTCGGCGAGTACATCGGCGGCAGCGTGGGGCAGTTCGTGGAGATGATGAACCAGCGGGCAGCGGAGCTGGGCTGCACCGGCACCCACTTTGCCAACACCCACGGCCTGCCCAATGAAAACCACTACACCACGGCCTGGGATCTCTCCCTGATCGCCCGGGAAGCGGTGCAGCACACGTTCTTCCGGGAGCTGTGCAACACCCGCAGCAAGGGGCTGAACCCCACCAATATGTCCTCCGGGCGGGTGCTCTCCAACACCAACGCCCTCCTCAACTCCAACGAGCACTACCCCGGCAACTATCTCTACGAGGGCGCCTCGGGCATCAAGACCGGCTTCACCGGTGCGGCGGGCTACTGCCTGGCGGCGCTGGCCACCCGGGACGGCGTGAACAACATCCAGCTCCTCTCCATCGTGCTCCACGCCCCCGCCTACGATGATAACGCCGACGGGATCATCGACCGCTACTGCAACTTCACCGACTCCGCCCGGCTCTTCGACTGGGGCTTCGACAACTGGAGCTACCGGGAGGTCATCAAGTCCACGGACATCATCACCGAGGTGCCCGTGACCATGGGTGACGGCACCGACACCGTGTCCGTGCGGCCCAGCTCCTCCATCGTGCGCCTGCTGCCCAACGACGAGGATCTCTCCACCTACCAGAAGGTGCCCGTCATCTATGCCCAGGAGGACGGCAGGGAGCTGGAGGCTCCCATCAGCGCCGGGCAGGTACTGGGCGAGATCAGCGTGGTGAAGGACGGCCGCACCGTGGGTTCCTCCTCCCTGGTGGCCAGCACCGATGTGAACCTCTCCCGGGTGCTCTATATGCGCACGGAGATCAGCAACACCCTCCACCGCCCGCTGGTTCGCTGGACCTTCTGGCTGCTGGTGCTGCTCTTCCTCTTCTACATATTCGTCGTGGTACGCTACCGCAACCGCCGCCGGGCCTACCTGGCCAGGGTCAACCACGCCCGGGTGGCCCAGGAGATCGCCGATGGGGACGCGGATGTGCGGGAGTGGTATAACGACGGCGAGGGCGAGCGCCCCGCCCCCCGGGGCGGAACCTCCGCAAGGAAGAAGCACCCCGTCCGCAAGAGCGGCAAGAGCGCCCGCTCCGCCGCCGCGTCCCGGCCCGCCGCCGGGAAGAACCCCGCCAAACGCCCCTCGGCCCGCCCCGGCCCCAGCGATCCCGCCTCCCCCACCGCCAACGACGACGACAAATTCCGCGATTACTTCGAGGAGTTCTTCGGCAATAAGGACGGGAAAAAGGACGATAATACGGATAAATAAGGGATGAGAAACGCTCCACCGCTCCCGAAAGGGAGGGCGGAGCGCTCTTTTTGCTGGGGCAGGCGTTGGAGCGCTTTTGACAGCTCCGGAAAATCCCACGTTATCAAAATGCTATCAGTCGCGATAGTATAAAGGCATCCGTTGCAAACGGTATCGATTGTTGATCGGAATTATAGCATCCAAAGCGCGAAGCCTCTATTCCCACCTTGATCCTTTCCTTCGAGTTAAAGCAAGAATCACTTCCAACGTGCAGTCATTTCCCTGCCATCGGAATAAGTTATGGATATAGTGCCGTCTGCATGATAGGTTTTGCTTACGGCGTTTTCCTGAACTGTAACGCCGATGAGACAATCCGTCCTGTATTGACCGATAACAGTAACGCCATCATTTGCATAGAGGTTAATCAATCTGCCTTGAATATACTCCTTGTCGTTCATGCGGGCGACAGCCTCTTGCGGGGAGGCAGGGATATCCGTTTCAAACAGATCTTTGGAATAAACATAACCAATTGTGCCATCTACTCCAACGGCCCCCACTAAATCCGGATATTCTTTTGTTGTATCGCTGAACACGCCATAAGTTTGCCCATGACTATTGATTTTGTACGCACCGTCTATGGCTTCATTTGCCGATTTGCTACCAATCGACAATCCAGGCGATCTATACAGAGTATATCCTGTATAGTGTCCCAGCTCAACATTCCAACCCATTGCAGCTCCGCCAGAATAAAGAGTTCCGCTTGTTGCGGAGTACAGGCTCGTGCTTGCGTTAAACCAGTTCGTAGTAGTGGTGTTATAAACCCATCCAGAGCTTAACAATATCCCATGAATATCCTGAAGTATGGGGTAAACAGCAAGATGCCCGGCGGCGCAAACCACATT
>JAQXJT010000010.1 GCA_029009095.1 bacterium | reverse complement strand
CGCTCTGGATCTGGTTGGAGATCTGCTGGAAGATGCTGTTGAGAGAACCGGCGTCGCCGGCGGAGAGGTAGTAGCTGGGGGACCGAGGCGTACCGTTGTTGCTGGAGAGCTTCTGCATGAACCAGTTGGCTTTCTGGGTATCAGTACCGCCAGAGTTGCCCGCGCTGGTGGCGTCGGCCCCGTCGAAGATGCCAATGGAATAAACGGTCACACCCGTACTCTTGAGAGAGTCTGCCGCGCTGATGGCGTCGTTGGCAACGGTGCTATCAAACTTGTCACTGGAGGTAGGCATACCATCCGTGAACGCGATCACGACGCGATTCCGCTTCTCCCCGGTTTGCACGGGATTCTCGGTCAGGATGCGCTGCGCCATATCCATGCCGAGATCCGTCCGCGTCGCGCCATTCGCCGCCAGCGCATTGATCGCATTGGTAACCATGGTCTGGCCGCCAGCCGAATCCATGTCCTGAAGCACGTCGATCAGGTTCCGATTGTTGATGTTCTTGTAGGCCACACCCACACTGCCGCTGTTACTGCCGCTGATGGACAGCAGCTCTGTGTTATTGCCGTAACCGGACTCGCTTGCGAAGCCCACCACGGCGATGCGGTGGTTCACATCGTCGTCCGTGCCCGGTTTGCCGTCCGCGCCCTTGGCCTTTGTTGCCACGCTGTTGGCAAAATTCGTAACGGCAGTCTTCAGAGCCGCGAGGCGGGTGGTGCACTCCTCGTACTTCGATGTGGCCACATAGAACTGGGTGCCGTCCGGATGATCGCTCGTCTTGGGCGTGATCTTGTTGGCGCTGGTGTGGTCGTCGCGGTCCTCGCTGGTGTACCAGCCGGCGCCTCCCTTGCAGTTTCCCCCCTCCCACCAGCTATGGCTGCCGGTGCAATAATATACCCGACTATATCCGCTGATGGTCTGGATAGAGTAGGGGGTGCCACTGGTGTTGATCTGTGTGGCCGCGTTGTACACTTTGTGTTTGCTGCTATTCTCTTTTCCGCAAACAATGCAACTCCCCATGGAGCCGGACTGGTCCAGCACCAGCACGATGTCGGTGGGAACATCCTCGGTGACGGTGGTCGTGACGGTCTCGCCGGTGGCGTAGGCCTCCAGACGGACGGTGTAGCCGCCGTCGGGGTCGGCCGTAACGGTCTTGCTCAGTTCCAGGCCGGAGGAGGCGCTCGCCCCATCATTCCCGTAGGTGGAGGGAGCTTCCGAGGAGCGGAGGCTGAAATTGCTGAACATCCGGGAGAAAAGCTTTCTGCTGGGCGCTCCCGCGACAGGCGCGCCGAAAGGGGCCACCCAGGTGTAATTCACGGTGGGGGGCATGAGTTCATAGGTTTCCTCCGTCTGCGCCAGTTCTGCCTCCGCCGCATCCAGACGATCAATCAGCGCCGCGCGCTGCTCCTCGCTGAGGCTGGCCACTTCCTCCTCGGTGAGAGCATTGGCAGCCAGCAGCAGGGCGGCGGGATCGGTGATGGCGGAGAGCCGGGCGTAGAGCTCGTCGCCCGCGCCGGGGGTCTCCTCCTCAGCGGGATCCTCGGGCACGGTGGGGGTCTCGTTCCCGGCGGGGGCCTCCTCCTCAGCGGGGGCCTCGGGCACGGTGGGAGTCTCGTTCCCGGCGGGGGTCTCATTCCCGGCGGGAGTCCCGCTCTCGGCGGGGGTCTCGGGCGCGGGCAGGATGGGGGCGTTGACCGCCACCTTCAGGGCATAGAGCCGGGCCTCCAACTGGCGGAGCAGCTCCTCGCCCAGGAGCTGCCGCTGCACCTCGGTCAGGGAGGCGATGGCGTTGGCCAGCTCGTTGGGGTCGGTCATGCGCATCATCTGCTCGAAGAGCGCCGTGACCTCCATGGCGTCGGCGTACTGCGTATCCGAGCCGCCGTCCCCGCCGCCGACCAGTGTGGCCTCGCCGTAAATGACCTCGGCCTCGCCCACGGCCCCCTCTTCCGCCGCCACAAGGGGCGCGCAGATAGAGCCGACCATGGCCATGCAGAGCACCAGGCTCAGCAGCTTAGCCAGTACAGACTTCTTTCTCATACGCTTCATTTCCATATCAGGCCCCTCCTTCTTCCTCGTTATCATCTACGCTCTCAAGAGCCATCGACATCAATTTCAACATTTCCAGCGCACTGTGAAATGTACATTTGCTCTTATTGTCCGCCCAGACGATGTTGCCTTGCCACGTGGCGTTCTGCCGGTGCTGGACATGTATGATAAAGGTGGCGATATCACCTTTCTGCGCCGCCAGGGAATCACTGCTCTGCAAAATCGTCATCTCCTTTCTTTCCGATCCTTTCATACCCGGGAAGCTGGCCGCTTTCATGGACGGTTGCGGGAAGCCCAGTTCGTCATAAAACCGCTCCATCCGGATCTGCGCCTCGACAAAAGACGAAAACGGGATCGCATCTTTTTCATAGAAGTGGTACATCCGTCCGGCGAAGTTGAAGCCACGCTTCTTATCCACGCACAGAACCACGACGTTCTTTGGAAAATACGCCGGCACAGGCCCACCCCCCTTCCTTATGGCACGAAGATACCACGCCCCGGTTAAAAAACCGGTAATAATCCGCGTCAATTTCAAAATCTTTTTATCTTTTTTTGATTTTTCTATGACCCGGCTGCGTTTTTCTCCGTTCCCGGCCACATTTTCGGGGCGGGGCGGGAATAGTTCCCGGCGGGGGTGTGCATAAATGCCATAGGGGCAGACGCGCCCCGGGAGCTTATGAAAGGAGACGATGAAATGGAAGCGCCGCGCTCGCTGTCCGCTCTCTACCACCGGGGGCGGAGCGCCCTCCGCGCTTTGCGGGGGGAGGATATGATGGAGGCTGCCCGGGAGGGGCCGAGAGTCGTACAGCTGGTGTCCTGTCTCAACTGCGGGGACGCCGTGGGCAACGAGGTGGCGGCCATGGGTGAGATCCTGCGGCGGAACCGCTACGCCAGCGAGATATGGACAGGCTGGCGGCACAGCCGCTGGGACGCCCTGCCCGTGCGGGTGATCTCCCACCTGCCCCCGCTGGGGCGGGATGATCTGCTGATCTACCACTTTGCCTCCCAGTGCCCCTTCGCCGGGGAGATCGCATCTCTCCCCTGCCGGGTGCTGCTGCGCTATCACAACGTGACCCCCAGCACCTACTTCCACGGCTACGACGCCGCCGCGGAGAGCGCCACGGCCAACGCGCTGCGGCAGCTGCCGGAGATCCTGCCGGCGGTGGACGGGTGTTTGCCCGCCTCCCGCTTCAGCGCGGAGGATCTGCGGCTCCGGGGGTATGGGGGGCCGCTGGAGGTGCTGCCCGTGCTGCTGCGCTGGGAGGATTACACCCGCCCGCCGGACGCGGCGTGGCTGCGGCGCTACCGGGACGGGGTGATCAATGTGCTGAGTGTGGGGCGGATCGTGCCCAATAAGCATCTGGAGGACGTGATCTCCGCCTACGCGGTCTTTCACGAGCGCCATCCCCGCTCCCGGCTGATTCTGGCCGGTTCCTACGGGGAGGAGGACGGGTACTACCGCTTTTTGCGGCGGCACATCCGGCAGTTGGGAGCGGAGGGGGTGGAGTTCACCGGGCACATCCGCTTCGAGGAGCTGCTGGCCCTCTACCGTGCGGGGGACCTCTATCTTTGTATGAGCGGCCACGAGGGATTTTGCGTACCTCTTGTGGAGGCCATGGCGTTCGGGGTGCCCATCGCCGCCTGCCGGAGCAGCGCCGTCACCGAGACGGTGGGGGACGGGGGGCTGCTCTTCGAGCGGGGGAGCTTCCGGGCCATCGCGGACGGCATGGAGGAGCTGCTCGCGGAACGGGAGTACTGGCGGCAGCAGGAGGCGCGGCAGCTGCGGAGCTTCGATTACGCTCACATACAGCGGCGCTTCCTCTCCCTGCTGACGCCCGCCGGGCCGGAGATGCCATTTCCCTTTGACAGTTTGGGGGACGGTGGGTTATAATGGGCAAAATACTTGCCGAAAGAGGTGCCGACCATGGCCGGTTTCAAAGATGAGCTGGAATATATCGCGTTTTGCAAGAAGCTGCTGGAGCGGGGGAACGAGATCAAGAACGATTATCAAAATCTCTCCCCGGACAATCAGGCCCGGCTTCGCTCCCAGGCGCTGGAGCTGCTGCGCACTTCGGGTCTGGCGGAAATGCTGGGCATCCCGCTGGATTGACAAAGGACGGGACGCTGGGAGGGCGGATGGAAACATCCGCCCTCTTTTTTCATCCGATTTTGGCGCCTTTGAGGAACTGGGTGCCCTCGCCGCTGCCGCAGCGCTTGATGTCGGGGCGGCTCTCGCCCATGCTGTACTTCTCAAAAAACCGTTCCGCCACGCGGCAGCTCTCGCAGCCGTCCAGCGCCGACAGCTCCACGCCGCCCGCGGCGTTGCAGTGGCAGACCACCATCCGTCCCTCGTCGTCCCAGCCGACGAAGATGCCGATATGGGACGCTTCCGCGCCGCCCAGGCTCAGCCAGACCAGATCGCCGCTGCGCAGCTCTTCCGGCTCCACCTCCCGGCTGTTCTGCCACTGGGCGCTGGTGCCGAAGCCCAGCTCCAGGGCCGCTTCGATGTCGCCGGCCGCGGTGCCGTAGGCCCATCCCACGAAGCCCGAGCAGTCCAGCCCCCGGACAGCGATGGTCCCGGCGGCCTCCCCGGCGTTCACGTCCAGCACGGCGGGCACATTCCAGTGTTCGTTCCAATCCGTGGTCAGGGGCTTTCCGCCCCAGCAGTAGGACAGCCGTCCCACCAGCGAGAGGGCCGCCTCCACCACCCGCCGGCGGATCAGCGGCAGGGTGGGCGAAAGCTCCACGCGGTATTCCTCCAGCAGCGCGGCGGCGTCGCTCCGGCCGGAGCACGCTCTGCGGACGCTCCCGTCCGCCTCCAGCGCCATGGCTCTCTCCCGCTGCTCCTCCGTAAATCCCAGCCGCCACGCCATGCCTTCCGCCGTGTGGACGGAGACATGGATGCGCAAGGTGCGCTCCGTACGGTACAGTGGCCGGCCTGTCTCATCGTACGCGCCGCTGAGACTGCGGTCTTCTTCCAGCACCGGGTACACGGACACCATTCCCCAGAAAGTCTTCCGCAGCAGAGCGATGCTCTCCGCGTCCAGCGTCTGCTGGTCGGGGCGCTCCCAGCCCATGCGCACGGCGAACACCGCCGCCACGCCGGCAAGGGAGTCCAGATACCCCGCCTCCCCCTTCTCATAGCGCACTTCCGCGGCGTTCAGAGGCAAAACGCTCCGGCGGGTCTGCTCCAGGCAGCAGGCCAGCTCCATGCTCAGTCCCCGGAGCACCTCGTACAGTTCTCCGGTCTCCGGGCACATATCATAATATCCCGCCACGGCCACGGGGGTGCTGATGTGCAGGGGCACTTCCTCCTCCGGCGCCTCCGCCGGGAGGGGCGTGGGCTCCGGGGTGGGCGCAGCCGTGGGTTCCGGAGCCGCCGTCGGCTCCGGGGTGGGCGCGGGCGTCGGCTCCGGGGTGGGCGCGGGCGTCGGCTCCGGGGCGGGCGTGGGCGTCGGCTCCGGGGTGGGCGCGGGCGTCGGCTCCGGGGCGGGCGTGGGCGCGGTGATCTCAGCCGCCGTCGTGTCCTCCCCCTCCGCCAGCGCGGTCAAGGGGCACAGCGACAGGAGCAAGAGCGCGGCGAGGATGCCGCAGAGCAGTTTTTTGCCCATGATCACGCCCCCTTTTCCATCCTTTGAATATACACAAACAGTTTACATCAAGCAGGGAAAAAGTCAAGTACTCCAAGGGGTTTTCACCATAATTTCCCATAATGGAGCCATATCCGGCAATCTCTATGTCGCGCACAGTGCCAGCAGGGCGGGGAGGTTCTCGTCGGAGTACTCGATCTCCCCGGAGTAAAGGCGCGCCAGCTCGCAGAGCTCCTCCACGCTGCCCTCCCCGGCGGCGGCAAGGGCGTAGAGGACGCGGAAGCTCAGCACGGAAAAAGCCACGCGCCCCCGAAGCCCGCCGGGGTCTTCCGCGCCGGAGAGGTGCCGGTAGAGAAACCCCACCAGCAGCTGCTCCAGCGGCAGCGAAAGGTGCGCGAGGCCGCTCTGCTCCCCCTTCGGGGCGGCGTCCAGCCGGGAGAGCACGGCATCCCAGTCGCCGCTGAGCCGTTCCAGCCGCTCCAACACCTGCCGCCACTCGCGCCCGCTCTTTTCCGGCAGCGCCGCGCCGCAGCAGCGCAGCAGCGCCTCCGAGCGCGCGTAGACGCTCCGGCTCCTGTCCCGAGCCGTCTCCAGCAGTCTCTCCCGTATCTCCAGCAGCTGCCGCTCCCAGTCCGTGGGCGGGGGCGTCGGCTCGCCGTCCTCACAGAGAGCGACGAGTTCCAGTCTCCCCGGGAAAGTCAGCAGCTCCCGGGCCGCTTCCTCGCAGCATAGCCCGAAGCCCACCTCCTCCCGGTGGGTGAAACAGTGCCGGTAGCGGGGGTGCTCGGCGCAGATGTCACAGAGACTGTCCTCCCCCAGCGTCAGGATCATGTCGCACAGTCCCCGCCCGTTGAGGAAGGGACAGCGCTCCTCCTCCCCCTGCAGCACGAAGAAGGCTCCCTCGTCCCCCACGGCGATGCTGCGCCGCAGCCGCCGTCCGAACTCTCCCTCCACGGCGGCGTAGCGGCGCAGGCTCTCCTCGTCCACGCCGATCTCCCAGCCCACGCAGCAGCTGTGGCGGCAGCGTTCGGCCACGCAGCGAAAATGCTCCCAGCAGTTCAGCGTGACGGTCTTCATCCCCGCGCCTCCAGTTGGATGGCCACATCCTCCCGCCCGATCTTCGCAGGGTCGAAAAGGCCGGTCAGCTCCCGGGCGGTGACGCTCTCGCTCCGCTCCAGCAGCCCTGCCGCGTGGCCCAGGGCCCCCAGCAGCTCCTGGGGGCTGTACTTTTCCCGCAAAATGCCCATATCCAGATCCTCGTCCCGCTTGGAGAGCCGCCGCCCGTCCGGGGCGGTGAGCAGCGGCACATGGAAATACCGGGGCGGCGGGGCGTCCAGCAGCCGGTAGAGGTAGAGCTGCCGGGGGGTGGAGGACAGGAGATCCCGCCCCCGTACCACCTGGTTGACGCCTCCGGCGATGTCGTCGGCCACCACCGCCAGCTGGTAGGCAAAGACCCCGTCCGCCCGGCGAAGGATGAAGTCCCCGCACTCGCGGCTGAGGTTTTCGCTGTAGGGGCCATAATTCCCGTCCACAAAGGAGATGGTCTCGTCCGGCACGGCCAGGCGGGTGATGGGCGGGCGCTCCGCGCTCTTTGCAGCGCGCTCCGCCGCGCTCAGGCGGCGGCAGGCGCCCGGGTAGATGGGGTGCCCGTCGGAGGCGTGGGGGGCGTTGGGGGCGTTTTTCAGATCCCCCCGGGTGCACCAGCAGGGAAACACCGTCCCCCGCTCCCGCAGCCGCTCCAGCACCGACTCATAGTAGCCGCTGCGGCTGTGCTGGGGCGGCATCTCCCGATCCCAGTCCAGTCCCAGCCAGCGGAGATCCTCCCGGAGAATGTCCGCGTTCTCCTCGCTGCACCGCAGCGTGTCCAGATCCTCGATGCGCAGCAGCAGCTCCCCGTCCTCCGCACGAACCGAGAGCCAGGCCAGCAGCGCGGAAAACAGATTGCCCAGGTGCATCCGCCCGCTGGGCGTGGGGGCGAAGCGCCCCACCGTTGCGGCCATATCCGCCACCTCCCCGATGTTTTTCCCCATCATAGCACGCACGGGGGCAAATGAAAATCTCTTTTTCCCTTTTTCTCCGGCTCCTCTTGCCCTCTCTCCCGCCGGAGGGCTATAATGGGCCCATGAAGATGCTGGAGATCAAAATTGAAGAGGCCATGGCCGGGCGCACGGTGCGCTCGGTGCTGCTGCGGGAGGGGCACATGGCCGCCTCCCACCTCTCGTCCCTGAAATTCCGGGAGGGGGGACTGCTGCTCAACGGGCAGCGGGCGCGCAGCAGCGACGTCCTCCGCCCGGGGGACATGCTGGCGTCGCGGATCGACGACGGTCGCGGGGAAAACCCCGCGCAGCCCATGGAGGCGCCGCTGGACTTTGTGTGGGAGGACGAATACCTGGCCGTGCTGAACAAGGCCGCCGGCATGGCGGTACACGGTTCCCTGCAGGGGGGCGCGTGCACCGTGGCCAACGCGCTGGCCGCCCGGTGGGGCCGGGAGCAGACCTTCCACCCGGTGAACCGGCTGGATCGGGGCACCAGCGGGCTGATGCTCATCGCCAAAAGCGCCTACCTCCACGACCGGCTCCGCCTCGCCCTCCACAGCGACTCCCTCCGCCGGGAATACCTGGCCCTCGTGGAGGGTGTCATGGACCCGCCCTGCGGCCACATCACCCTCCCCATCGGCTCGGACGGAACACCGCGGCGGCGGGTGGACCGGCAGGGTCAGAGTGCCCACACGGAATACGCCACCCTCCTCACCCACGGGGGGCTGTCCCTGCTTCGCCTGACGCTCCACACCGGACGCACCCACCAGATCCGCGTCCACCTCTCCGCCCTGGGCCACCCGCTGCTGGGAGACGCGCTCTACGGAGGGTGCGCGGCGGAGCCCGGCCGCCCCGCCCTCCACTCCTTCCTCCTCCGCTTCACCCACCCCATCACCGGGGAGGTCATCGAGTGCCGCGCCCCGCTGCCGGAGGATCTGCGGATCTTCCCTGTGGTGCGGGCGTGGGAAGGGCAATAATTATGTAAACAGGATTATGTAAATCATCATGGAGAAACCAAGAGGCCGTGCCTGTCTGTTTGCGGGCACGGCCTCTTTTCTGTTCCGGGGTATCACGATTTCGCTGCGGGGGAGCGGCCATCCAGCGGAGCGGAGCGGCCCCGGCGGCAGTCCGGCGTTTCCGCGTCCAGATACTCCCCGGCGGCGCGGAGCACCTCCCGGTCGGAGGCGTAGGTCAGGATCCTCATCGCCTCATCCATGGGGAGAAACGCCGCTTTTCTCACTTCCTCCGGCTGGGGCGTGATGTCCCCCGCCTCGGCCTCCGCAGCGAAAAACACCACGTCCTTCTCCACCCCCGGGCGGGGGGAGTAGGTGATGGTATGGCGAAAGCGGGTATCGATTCTGACATCAAGGCCGGTTTCCTCCCGGATCTCCCGGCGGGCGGTCTCCTCCTCGGTCTCGCCATTCTCCACATGCCCCTTGGGCAGGGAGATATGTCCCAGTGCCATGGTCTCGATGAGAAAGACAAGGCCGTCCTTTTCCCGGCGGAATACCACGGCGCCGCAGCTTTTCTCTTTTTTCCTAACCATCGCCAGTCCCATCCCTGCTTTCGGCACATCCTGTCGGATCTGTTGCGTGAGCGCCGTTACTTCGCCGCGGGGATATCCGCAAGGAGGGCGTCCACATCCTCCTGCCGGGTGGCCCAGCTGGTGCAGATGCGTACGCAGCTGTGGCGTGCATCGGTCTTTTCCCAGAAGCCGAAGCTGTACTTCTCCTTCAGCGTTTCCAGCAGGTCGTCGGGGAAGATGGGGAACTGCTGGTTGGTGGGGGAGTCGATGAGGAAGGCGTAGCCCTTTTCCTCCAGGCTGCGGCGGATATACAGAGCCATCTCGTTCTCCCGGCGGCCGATCTCGTTATAGAGTCCGTCCTTCAGCAGCTCCCGGAACTGGAGCCCCAGCAGCCTTCCCTTGGCCAGCAAACCGCCGTTCTGCTTGAGAATGTAGCGGAAGTCCCGGTTCATCTCCCGGTTGGTGATCACCAGCGCCTCTCCGAACAACGCGCCCAGCTTGGTGCCGCCGAAGGTGAAGGCGTCGCAGACCTCCGCCAGGAAGGCGTAGTCGTAGTCGCAGAGGGGGCACTCCATGGCGCTGGCCAGCCTGGCCCCGTCCAGATAGAGGGGCAGCTTCCACTTGTCGCAGACCGCCCGGAGGGAGAGCAGCTCCTCCCGTGTATAGACGGTGCCGTTCTCGGTGGGGTTGGAAATATAGACCATGCCGGGCTGCACCATGTGATCGGGGGCAGCCTCGCTCCAGTGGGCCGTGCACAGCGCGTCCACCGCCGCGGCGGTGAGCTTGCCGTTGTCGTTGGGGGTGGTGAGCACCTTGTGGCCGCTGCTTTCGATGGCACCGCTCTCATGGACGGCGATGTGACCCGTGTCGCAGGACACGGCGCCCTGGTGGGGCCGGAGCGTGGCGGCGATCAGAGTGCGGTTTACCTGGGTGCCGCCCACAAAAAAGTGCACGGCAGCCTCCGGCGCATGGCAGAGCCGGCGGATGATATCCCGGGCCTCCTCGCAGATGGGATCCTCGCCGTAGCCTGCGGCCTGGTCGGCGTTGCTCTCCACGAGCGCCTGCAGCACCCGGGGGTGGCAGCCCTCCAGATAGTCGCACTGAAACTGTATCATAAGTATTCTCCTCCTGCAAAGCATTTCGTGAAGTGTACCACATTTCCCCGACCCATGCAATGCCATGTTGCTTTATCCGGAAGGATTTGTTATAATTTTCATCGGAAAGAAGGGTTATCATGTTCAAACGCAAAGAACATACGAACAACCGTCCTCCTGAGGAGAACACCACCGCCCCGGTCTTTACCCGCGCCGTGACCGTAGGCGACAGCGAGGCGGACTGCCGGGGGCGGATCCACCCCGGCGCGCTGCTGCGTCTGCTCCAGGATGCGGGTTCGGAGCACGCGGAGGCGCTGCACATCGGCCACGAGCTGACGGAGAGCAAGGGGGCTCTCTGGGTCATCGTCCGCACCGCCATGGAGATCGACCGTCTCCCCCGCGCCGGAGAGCGCTGCGCCGTCCTCACCTGGCCGGGGCAGACCAGACGGGTGTTTATGCCCCGCTCCTTTGAGATGCAGGACGCCGCCGGCGCTGTGCTGCTGCGCGCCCGCTCGGAGTATCTGCTGATCTCCGCGGAGACGAGACATATGCTCAACCCCGACACGCTGGGCGTGCACATCGCCGCCGTGGAGCGGCCCGGGGAGCTGCCTGACCCCGCCCGCCGCCTCCCCTTCCCCCCCGACCTGCCGGAGACGGAGCTGCGCGTCCCCCGCAGCAGCGAACTGGATGTAAACGGGCATTTGAACAACAGCCACTATGTGGACTGGGCGGAGGATCTGCTCCCCCTGGACTATCTCCGCACCCACGCCCTCCACTCCCTCTGGGTGGAGTACCGTGCGGAGGTGCTGCCGGATACGGAGGTGACGCTCCGCTACGCCCGGGACAGCGACACCCTCTACCTCTCCGGCCAGAGTGAAAAGGGCGTCCACTTCACTTTACGCGCCGTGTACGGCGCGGACTGAGTCCCCGCGCAAACCGGCGGGGAAAAGGCTGTCAAATAATTATGTAAACCTACCTGAGCGGCAAAAACTGCGCTTCCACAAGGCCGGTGTCCGTAAGGCAGTGATTCTATGAATGATGGATGGCATCTGTCTTGCAGGGTTGGTAACACGAAAACAGGCGACACCCGGTCATTTTGACCGGGTGTCGCTTATTCTTGAAGGTCACTGCGCTCTTGGGGGATCAAAGAGGAAAATCCCTCCTGATGGATCGTTTCCTTTCCATCAGGAGGGATCGTTCTTATTTCCTTTTGGGAAGGGTACTGCCTTACCGGGGGCAGGCCGAAACCGTCATTTGCCCTTCCGCGTTCTGAGGAACACTTGTCAGCCTTTCCATCGGCGTTGACCTCTGTTAAAGACTGCCCGCCAAGGCGGTCACATTCCCATCCTCATCCACTTTATCTGCCCGGGTTTCTATCTCGCCATTCTCTAAATGTTTGACGGATATTACGGCTTTGCTGCCCATCTGGGAATCGTCGAACTGTTTCCTCACGGCGCTGTTGTTGAAGCCGGTGGTTTTGCCGTTTACAGAAAGGGCGGTTTCCTCAATGTCCTGTTCTATCAGAGACTGAAGGGCGCTTCCCGTGACTTCCAGAGAAGCTGACTTCAAGGCGCCTTTCGCATCGACTTCTGCGACCATCGTAGAGCCGCCCTGGGACGGGTTCTCCTTTTTAAACTTGATATGGTTCACCAGGTCGGTCAGCTTGTCGTTTTCGGAGGAATCCCCCGCAGAGAATGTGAAGCCGTTCATCATGACGGTTTTGCCGCCGATGCTGATGGAACCGCTGCCGTTCTCGGTGGTATTCGCCGCGAGTAAGCTGTCGACCGTGGCAAGGACATTTCCCACGGCAAGGGCGAGATTCCTGAACTGCGAATCCAGAAGGATCTCGGCGCATTTTTGGGAGTAGGTAAGGGTGGCATCGGTGGCGTCAGTTTTCAGCTGCAGCGTGCTTCCTTCGGAATTGTTCCCCGTATTGGACTGGGAATCCATGCTGATCTCCGGTTTTTTAGAACTCTGGCTCGGAGCTGCCTGGGCGCCGGACGGGTCGTTGGCAGTCAGCTTCAGATCAAGCTTCGTCTGGTTATCCTCGCCCGTGGTGGTAAGGCAGACGGTCGTGTCGTCAGCTCTCAGCTGAAAGCTGCCGCCGGTGCCGGTAATCTTATCCAGAACGTCATGGCTGACTCTGACGTTTACGCGGTTTGTCTCCAGGTTGATTTGGTGGATGCCCTTCCCTTTCAGGGCATCTACATCTATTTTAGTGCCGCTGACCAGGACGTTGTCCCTCATCGCGGTGATTTGTAACGTGTCTTCACGCCGCTTGATGTCACTGGAGAGATCATTGCCGTGATCATCGAATACCGTAAGTCCTCCTAAGCCAGATGCAGCATCTGACCCCGTCCCATAGCTCACACCCGCACCGGGGCAGACGCCGTCGCTGCCGGAGACGCCGTTGACTTTGCCGAATGAAGACAGACCGCTGAGATCCACATTGTCCTTCTGCTTTTCCGTGTCCTTCTCGGAGTTGCCATTCCCGATATTGGCAGCGTTGCCTTTGCCCTCTGCCGTCACTTGCGCATTGTATTTGATGACGATGTTGTCGCCGGAACCATAGGCTCCCCCGCCAATTCCCGCACCGCCGCCTTCTCCTTTTTCTATTTTGTCTCCGTTTTCATAACTTGGTGCATCGCCGCCGGTTGCGTCTACCGTGCCGCCGCTGATGGTGATGTTGCTGCCATTGCGTCGTTCACCGCCGCCAATGCCTGCGGCATCGGTGCCGCCGTTGGCATCTACCGTGCCGCCGCTGATGGTGATGCCGCTGCCATCGCCATATGCGCCGCCGCCGATGCCGGAACCACCTTCACCGCCGTTGGCTGTAACATTGCCGTCTCTGATGGCGATGCCGCTGCCGTTTCCGCCGTCTGCGCCGCCGATACCCGCGCCACTGATTCCGCCGTTAGCTGTGACTGTACCACCGGAAATGGTGATGTTGCTGCCGTTACCGCCATCAAAACCGTCATTTTTCTCTCCGCCGCCGATGCCTGCGGCATTTTCGCCGCCGGTGGCATTCACTGTGCCGCCGCTGATGGTGATGTTGCTGCCATCGCCGCCTTTCCCGCCGCCGATGCCTGCACCGCTTTTACCGCCGGTGGCGGTCAGACTGCCCTGAGCGTCATGATCGTCTGTAATGGTCAGAGAGCCGTTGTTGTCCTTCTCCACACCGGCGCGGTTCTTACCGCTCTGGACAGTGTTGGTTCCGTCCAGCTCGATGGTCACATCGCCGCTGCCCGTGATTTCCACGGCGGCTTTGCCGCTGTCTCCGGAAGCGTCAATGTTCACGCCGCTCAGGGTGACATTGGCGGTGGAGCCAGTGTCAGCGTCGATGGCGACAGTGTTGGAGGTGGAAGTATCGCTGCTGTTAGACTGGGTGATGACCGTGGGGGTGGTTTGTTGTGCATTTATGATGCCATGATCTTTCTGCGTGACATACTGCCCACTCTCGTTGGAGCTCACGATGATACTGCCGTTTTCAAGGTCATACGTTTCCGCGAAAACCGTCAGCGGCAGGCTGACTGCCAGAAGCAGGGCCATCATACACGAACACAATCTTCTCATTCTCATAGGGGTATCCTTCCTTTCGCCGAACTGTTTTGGCGGAGCACCAAGATTTGCTGCAAACTTCCACGCTATTACGATAGCATGATAGCACAAAAAACCGTCCTTGTCACTACCCACCAGTGGAGAAAAACGGGTATATTTTATCTGTTCGGAAACCGTTCCTTCTCTCCCGTTGCCGTTCTTTTACATCCACAGCCGGTATCGTGACCCGGCGGCGGGTAGAAAGTAAAAGGCGTGACTTTCCGGTCACGCCTTTTGCATATTTTACTGTCTTACGAACCCCTGCTAAAGGAAGCGCGGTTTTTTCATGATGCCTGCCGCCATTTCCGGCAGCGGTTCGCCTTACGGCGGCGGTCACGGACGCCCCGGGCAGTCAGGAAACCGCCCACCAGCAGCGCCGTCAGGGAAATGCCCACGATGGGGCCGTAGTCCACACCGCCCTCGGTCTTGACCTCCAGCCAGAGGGAGTCCATCAACTGGGTGGTCTCCGTGTCCAGGTAGAGGTAGTACTCGCCCCGGGCCAGGGTCTCTTCATCCGGGTAGGCCACCTCGTTTGCGACGCTCTCCGGATCCATATACTCCTTGGCGGCGCTCTCCGGCACGGAGTAGCCCAGGTATTCCATGTTCTCCGCGCAGACCTCCGGGTCGCAGAGGAAGTTGATATACATCTCCGCCGCTTCCTTGTCGCTGCAGCAGGTGGGGATGCACAGAGCGTCAATGAAGCGGTTGAAGCCCTCCTTGGGGAAATAGTAGCGCAGATCCTCGTTTTCCTCCGCCATCATCAGGTAGTCCCCGGCATAGTAGGGGGCGATCCACGCCTCGCCGCGCTCCATCTTGTCATAGATCTGATCCATGACATAGCTCTGCACCAGGGGCTTCTGCTCCATGAGCTTGTAGGTAACGGCGCGCAGCTCCTCCTCGCTGTGGGTGTTCAGGGAGTAGCCCAGCAGGGACTGGGCCACGCCGAAGGCGTCCCGGGGGTTATCGAACTGGAGGATCTTGCCCGCGTACTTCTCGTTCCAGAGAAGATCCCAGCCTCCCACGTCCTCCTCGTCCACATAGGCGCTGTTGTAGATGACGCCCATGGTGCCCCAGGTGTAGGGGACAGAGTAGAGATCGTCGGGGTCGTAGTCGGTGTGGCGGTAGGCCTCGTCGATATACTGATAGTTGGGGATGTTGTCGAAGTTCAGCGGCAGCAGCAGTCCCTCGTCGATGAGCCGGGCCACCATGTAGTCGGAGGGCACGATCACGTCGTAGGAGGAGCCGCCGGTCTTCAGCTTGGTGTACATGCTCTCGTTGGTGTCGAAGGTCATGTAGTTTACATGGATGCCTGTGGCCTCCTCAAAGGCCGCGTTGATATCCAGGTAGCCGTCGGTGCCGTCGGAGATATACTGTCCCCAGTTGTAGACATTCACCACCCGCCCGGCAGCTTTCGCCCGGGGGGCAGGGAGCAGCGCGGCGGCCAGCGCCAGTGCGCACAGGAAGGAAAGGATACGCTTTTTCACGCGGCTTCCCCCTTTCCGAACACGCCCCGGGCCCGGCGGCGGCGCTCGTCTTCCCGCCCCTGCATCAGGTTCATGCCCACCATCACCACGAGGATGACCAGGAAGAGCAGCGTGAAGAGCGCATAGATCTTGGGGTGGAGAGGTTTCTTGGTGTAGTTATAGATCTCCACGGGCAGCGTGACGAAGCCGGGGCCGTAGACAAAGTAGGAGATCACGAAATCGTCCAGGGACATGGTAAAGGCCATGAGCGCGCCGGAGACGATGCCGGGAAGGATCTCGTGGATGATCACCTGGAAAAACGCCTGCATTGGCGTACAGCCCAGATCCATGGCCGCGTCCCGCAGATCCGGGTCCATCTGGCCCAGCTTTGGCATGACCGAGAGGATCACATAGGGCAGGTTGAAGGTGATGTGGGCGATGAGCAGCGTGGTAAAGCCCAGCACGCTCTTGAGCTTCATCATCTGTCCGGCGAAAGCGAAGAGCAGCGCCAGCGACACGCCGGTGACGATCTCGGGGTTGGTCATGGGGATGTTGGTGATGGCCATGGTGAGACGGCGCATCCTGCCGCTCATGGAGTGGATGCCCAGCGCCGCCATGGTGCCCAGCACCGTGGCCACCAGCGAAGAGACCACCGCCACGATGAGGGAGTTCAGCAGCAGCGGCAGCAGCACCCCGTCCTGAAAGAGGGCGGCGTACTGATCGAAGGTGAAGCCCTTCCACACGGCCACGTCCATGCCCTTGTTGAAGGAGGCCACCGTCAGCACCAGCATGGGCACATAGAGGAAGATAAAGACCAGCACCGTGAAGACTTTGTTGAAGGTTTTCACAGCACGACCACCTCCTCCCCGTCGCCGAAGCGGTTCATCACCGCCGTGCAGGCAAAGACCAGCACCATCAGCGCCAGCGAGAGGGCCGCGCCCAGATTGGGATTATAGGCGGCCTTGAACTGGCTCTCGATCACATCGCCGATGAGGGTGGTGCCGGAGGAGCCCATTTTCTGGGAGATATAGAATGTGGAGACCGCCGGGACAAACACCATGGTGATGCCGGAGATGATGCCCGGGGTGGAGAGGGGCAGCGTCACGCGCAGAAAGGTCTGGCCGGGGGTGCAGCCCAGATCCTCCGCCGCCTCCACCAGCCGGTTGTCCAGCTTCATAAGGACGGTGTAGAGGGGCATGATCATGTAGGGCAGGTAGTTATACACCATGCCCAGCACCACCGCGCCCCCGTTGCGGATCAGCGGCAGGGGCCGGAGGCCCATGGAGGTGATGACGCTGTTGATGATGCCCGTGTCCTCCAGCAGCGCCACCCAGGCGAGGGTGCGAAGCAGGAAGCTCATGCACATGGGGAGCATGAGGAGCATATAGAGAAAGCGCTGCTTCATGGGGGAGCAGGAGGCGATATAGTACGCCACCGGGTACCCGATCACCAGGCAGATGGCGGAGGAGAGGATGGCCAGCCACACGCTTTTGAGAAAGATGGGCATATAGCTGCCGATCCGGGCCAGATTTGCCAGGGTGAAGCTGCCGCTCACCGAGTCGGTGAGGGCGTAGAAGAGGACGATGCCCAGCGGCACCAGCGTGAAGATCGCCATCCAGACGAGATACGGAGCGGCCAGTCCCTTAGTCTTCATGCCACTCCTCCTCGCCGTCCTCCTCCCCGGGGACGAAGTCCGCGTCGCTGAGTTCTTCATACTCCTCGCTGAAGGAGCTGTAGTCGCCATAGAGGCCGGAGTATTTGCTCTTGGGCATGATGTGGAAGCCGTCGGGGTCGATCTTGATGCCGATGCGCTCACCCACACTGGGGCTGTCTGTGGTCTGGATGAGCCACTTGAAGCCCTTGAAGTCCACGATCACGTCGTACTGCATCCCCTTGAAGGTGATGCTGGTGACGGTGCCGGTGAGCATCCCCTCGCTGACGGGGACGATGTCGATGTCCTCGGGTCGCACCACCACATCCACGGCCTCGTCCTTGCCGAAGCCCTTGTCCAGGCAGGTGAAACGGCGGCCGAAGGTCTCCACCACATAGTCCTCCCGCATGATGCCGTCGAGGATGTTGCTCTCGCCGATGAAATCCGCCACGAAGGCGTTGCGTGGCTCGTTGTAGATGTCCTCGGGGGTGCCGATCTGCTGGATGATGCCCTCGTTCATGACCACGACCGTGTCGCTCATGGCCAGGGCCTCCTCCTGATCGTGGGTCACATAGATGAAGGTGATCTCCATCTGCTGCTGGATGCGCTTGAGTTCCTGCTGCATATCCTTCCGCAGGCGCATATCCAGCGCGCCCAGCGGCTCGTCCAGCAGCAGCACCTTGGGCCGGTTCACCAGCGCGCGGGCAATGGCCACGCGCTGCTGCTGTCCGCCGGAGAGCGCGGTGACCTTGCGGTCCTCGAAGCCCTTGAGGCTCACCACCTCCAGCATCTCCGTAACACGCTCGTCGATCTCCCGCTCCGGCAGCTTCTGGGTGCGCAGGCCGAAGGCGATATTTTCGTATACGTCCAGATGGGGGAAAAGGGCGTACCGCTGAAAGACCGTGTTCACCTGTCTTTCATAGGGCGGTATGTCGTTGATTCGCTTGCCGTCAAAAAAGACGTCTCCCGAAGTCGGTTTCAGGAAGCCTCCGATGATGCGCAGCGTCGTCGTCTTGCCGCAGCCCGAAGGTCCCAACAGTGTGAGAAACTCTTTGTCATTGATCGATAGATCGATGGAGTTCAGTATTGTCTCTCCATCAAATTCCATGGTGCATCCCACCAGGCGAATCAACTCTTTGGCCATTTCCCGCCTCCTCATTATATCCCGTTTTGTTGTTTGGTCCGGCAGCGGCCCGTTCGCCGCCGCCGGCGTGAGTTGATCGATGCGGACGGTTTTATCCGCAACGAGGAGAATATATAGTTTCTGTCGAAAAATGTCAACAGCTTTCCTGCCAGTGGAAATATTTTTCTGCAAACGCGGGCACGGAGCCCTGCACGGTGACGCCGTTGAGATAGTTCAGCTCCCCGCCGTCCTCCCGGAAGGCAAAGCGCAGCCGGTAGGAGTGCAGCAGCTGCCGCTTCTCGCCGTAGGCGCGGTTTTTCTTTTCCACGCCGTATTTCCCGTCCCCCAGCAGCGGCCAGCCCGCGTGGGCCATCTGGGCGCGGATCTGGTGGGTGCGTCCGGTGATCAGCCGGCACTCCAGCAGCGACAGCTCCCCAGCCGTGGAGAGTGTGCGGTATTCGGTGGCGGCGGTGAGCGCCCCGGGCCGGGGGGCGTCATAGACATAGACCTGGTTTTTCTTTGCGTCCTTGAACAGATACCCCTCCAGCCGTCCCGCCGCAGGCCGGGGACTGCCCAGCACCGCGCAGAGATAGGTCTTTTCGATCTCCCGGTTTTTGATCTTCCCGTCCATCACGCGCAGCGCCGCGGCGTTTTTCGCCGCGATCACCAGTCCCCCGGTGTTCCTGTCGATGCGGTTGCAGAGGGCGGGAGCGAAGCTGTTCTCCCGCCGGGGATCCCACTCCCCCTTCTGCCGGAGGTAAGTCTGGATCTGGGCAATGAGGGTGCCGCCGCTCCAGGCCCCGCCCGCATCGTGGCAGAGCACGCCGGGGCGCTTGTCCGCCACGAGAATGTTCCCGTCCTCGTAGGCGATGTCCAGCTCCACCTTCTGCTCCTGCGCCGGCAGGCTTTTCCGCCGCTCCGCTCCGAAAAACTCCTCCGTCAGGTAGATGCGCACCTGATCCCCCTCCGCGAGCCGCGCGTCTCCCCGGGCCGGGCGGCCGTTGATCTTGACATCCTTTTTCCGCAGGGTCTTTTGCAGCAGCGCCGGGGACAGTCCGGGCTCCACCTTCCCGATGAACCGGTCCAGCCGCTGTCCGGCATCGTTGCGCCCCACCGTGTATTCTCTCATCCGTTCTTCCTCCCGCCCTGATGCTTCTCTCTCATTTCACTCCTCCACGCTCACCCAGATCCACAGCTCCCCGCCGTTGCTGCGGAAGAGATCCACCAGCAGGCCGGAGCGCTCGTCTCCGTAATAAACGGAGCTGCCCTGGGCGAAGTGTTCCTCTCCCCGGCAGGTAAAGCCCTGTTCCGTGAGGTAGGCGGCGTAGCGCTCCGCCTCGCCCTCGTCCAGCCCGTAGACATAGTGGTCGCAGCAGTCCACATAGCCCGTCTGCACCCCCTCGCTGTCCACCGAAGCGAGACATTCCGCCCCGGTAACGCTCTGGTAGGTGCGCAGCAGGGAATAGTGATAGTTCCCCTGGGTGTCCCGGGGGCTGTAGGACTCCTCCAGCTCCGATCGGACTTTCTCTGCCCAGTCCGCGGTCTTTGTGCCCGCCCCGGCGCTGTCCACGGCGGCGGCGATGGTCTCCGCGTCCACCGCCGGACACGCTTCATCCCCGTCCCGGCTCCCGCTCCACAGCCCCAGCAGCTCGCCGTACTCGTCCACGATCGCGCCGCCTCTCTCCGCCCCGGCGCGCTCCCCCCGGAGGAAGCTCTCCCCCTCCCGTCTCTCCGGGCGGGGCAGCTCCGCCAGAGCGCCCTCCGTCAGGGTAAAGGCACGGGAGGAGTCCCCCTCCCGCTCCACGAGGAAGGGCAGGCCCTCCGCCGCCACCTTCAGCAGCGCCAGATCCCCGGCGCGGTTCACGCAGAGCACCTCCGTCACCGGGAAGGCCCTCCCGTCGGACAGCACGGCTTCGGCGCTCTCCATCATCTCCACGGTGCGCGCCGTGGTGGCGAGCACGCCGTCAGGCCGGAGGAACACACCCGTCCCCGCGCTCTCGCCCCCCTGCACGGAGGTGATCCTCAGCCGGGCCGTGCACCCGTTCAGGTACGCCGCCAGCTCCGCCCCGTCCGCGGCGGTCTTCTCCCAGCGGGCCGTCACGACGGTGTCTGCCCTGACGCAGCCATACTCGCCCTCCCAGCGGAGGCTGCGCCGCCCGCAGGAGGCCTCCGGGGGCACAGCGGCCTCCCCGTAGGGCACGGACTGCCGCGTTTCCCCGGCGAGGAGGACGCCCTTCCCCAGTTCAAACTCCACCGAACAGCTCTCCTTTTCCCATCGGGCCGTTACGACCATGTCCCCGGAGACGGCGGAAAAATCCCCGTCCCAGTGGAGGATGTGCCCCTCCCTCTCCACCAGCGGGGCCACGGCGCTCTCCCCGGGCGCCACCCGCTGCTCCGTCTCGCCGGAGAGCACCTCCCCGCCGTTGGGATCGAACACCACCCGGTAGCCCCGCCGCACGCAGCCGGACGTCAGAAAACACGCGGCCGCAAGCAGCAGCGCCATGATTTTTTTCATGCCGTCTCCTCCCTTTTCTCTTGCAAAAGCCGGAAAAATTCTTTATACTGTGCCAAGCCATACCATATTATAGTACTCCCCGCTTTTTTTCAAGTCCCCCCTGTTCCCGCCGCAGGACGGACGGGGAAAAATCCCGGGACAATCGGGCAAATACCTGTTGACAAGCGCCCGGCCTTCATTTATAATAACATGGCTATTTGAGGTGTAACATGAGCATCAATCTCCATGAACTGATCCTGAACCCCGGCAAAAAGCTCCCGTTCCGCCGCGAGCTGAGCACGGAGCGGCTCCAATTCCCCGGCGTGGCCGCCTATACCTCCCCCGTGGTGGGTGAAGGCGTGATCCGCAACGAGGCGGGGCTTCTTCTTTTGGAGGGGACCATCAGCGCGGATATGCTCTGCCTCTGCGACCGCTGCGCCTCCGAGTTCCCTCTCACCAAGGTCACTCCCCTGGAGCTGACGCTGGCCACGGAGCTGGAGGACGAAGAAAACCCCGACTATTACCTGCTGGAAAACGAGCAGCTCGACTTGGACGACGTGCTGGAGGGCTGCTTTATCATGGACATGGACTCCCGTTTTCTTTGCAGGGAGGATTGCAAGGGGCTGTGCAGCCGCTGCGGCGCCAATCTGAACGATGGCGAATGCGACTGCAAACCGGAGAGGGATCCAAGACTGGCTGTTTTGGAACAGCTGCTCGGACGATAAAGAATAATTGCGCTGCTCGAGAAACAGCCGAAAGTGATGAGGAGGTGTCAACATGGCAGTCCCCAAGGGAAAAGTCAGCCGGCAAAGACGCGATAAGAGACGCGGCAGCAACTGGAAGCTCACCGTTCCCGGTCTGGTGAAGTGCGCCAACTGCGGCGCTTTCAAGCTGCCCCACCGTGCCTGTAAGGCCTGCGGTTTCTATAGAGGCCGCGAGGTCGTGAAGGTCGACGAGGGTAAGTAACGGCTCGAAAAAGAGGCGGCGTCAAGCCGTCTCTTTTCGTATATTGGGCCGCTTTGGCCAAAAGTAAAATCGCGGAGGTGTGGGGTCCCATGCGCTTTAATACCATAGCCTCTCTGGACGAGGGCTGCCCCCTGGAGGGGCTGGTGGAACCCGGAGACGAGCTCTTATATGTCAATCACCACGAGATCCACGACGTGCTGGATTATATGTTCTACACCTACGAGGAGGAGCTGCTGCTGGAGTTCCGCCGGGCGGGGGAAATCAGCGTGGAGAAGGACGAGGGAGAGGATCTGGGGCTGAACTTTGCCGAGTACCTGATGGATCAGCCCACCCACTGCGCCAACAAATGCGTGTTCTGCTTTGTGGATCAGCTCCCCCCGGGGCTGCGCTCCACGCTGTATTTCAAGGACGACGACGCCCGCCTCTCCTTCCTCACCGGCAACTACATCACCTGCACCAACCTCTCCCCCCGGGAGATCCAGCGGATCTGCGAGCTGAAAGTGAGTCCGCTGAACATTTCCGTCCACGCCACGGACGGGGAGCTGCGCAGGCGGATGCTGCAAAATCCCCGGGGCGGGGAGATCATGGACATCCTCCGCCGCTTCGCCGGCGCGGGCATCGTGATGGACTGCCAGGTGGTGCTCTGTCCCGGCTGGAACGACGGGGCGCAGCTGCAAAAGACCATGGAGGATCTCGCCTCCCTCCACCCGGCGGTGAACAGCGTCTCTATCGTTCCCGTGGGGCTCACCTGCCACCGGCAGGGGCTCACCCCCCTGACGCCCTTTGACAGGGAGAGCGCCGCGGCGGCGGTGGAGCAGGTGGAGGAGTTCGCCCTGCTCTGCCTGCGCAAGCACGGCAGCCGGATCTTCTGCTGCTCGGATGAGCTCTATCTGAAGGCTGGCCGGCCCCTGCCCCCGGAGGAGTACTACGAGGGCTACCCGCAGCTGGAAAACGGCGTGGGACTGCTGCGGCTGCTGGAGAGCGAGTTTGACTGGGCGCTGGAGAACTGCCCCGAGCGCCCCGGAAGGCGTTTTTCCGTGGCTACCGGCGTATCGGCGGCGCCCTTTTTGGAAAAGCTCATAGAGCGCGCCGGGGCGGAGGCGGCGGTCTACCCCATTCCCAATGACTTTTTCGGTCACAGCGTGGACGTGGCCGGGCTGATCGTGGGACGGGATCTCCTGCACCGCTTACAGGGAAAGGATCTGGGCGAGGCGCTGCTCATCCCCCAGGTGATGCTGCGCCACGGGGAAGGCGTGTTTCTGGACGACATGACGCTGGAGGAGCTCTCCGCGGCGCTGGGCGTCCCCGTGATCCCCGTGGAGAACGACGGCGAGGCGCTGCTGCGCGCCATGTGCCAGTTATGACAGAGGATAGGTGATAGATCGTGTCAAAACCCCTGGTTGCCATCGTAGGGCGGCCCAATGTGGGCAAGTCCCTGCTCTTTAACCGGCTTTGCGGCGAAAAGCTCTCCATTGTGGAGGACACCCCGGGCGTCACCCGGGACCGCATTTACGCCCAGTGCGAGTGGCGTGGCCGTACCTTTAATATTGTAGACACCGGCGGCATCGAACCGGCCACGGACAACGAGATCCTGCTCTTCATGCGCGAGCAGGCCATGCTGGCCATCCATGCCGCAGATGTGATCGTGTTCCTTACGGAGATCGGCACCGGCGTCACCGCCGCCGATCAGGATGTGGCGGCCATGCTCCTCCGCTCGGGGAAGCCGGTGGTGCTCTGCGTGAACAAGATGGACTCCACCGGCCCGGTGAACCCGGACATTTACGAGTTCTACAGTCTGGGTCTGGGCGACCCCATCGCCCTCTCCGCCGTCCACGGCCACGGCACCGACGAGCTGCTGGACGCGTGCTTCCAGTACTTCCCCCCCGAGGAGGACGAGCAGGACGACGACGAGCGCATCCGCGTGGCCGTCATCGGCAAGCCCAATGTGGGCAAGTCCTCGCTGGTCAACCTGATCCTGGGGGAGAAGCGGGTCATCGTGGCCGATATGCCCGGCACCACCCGGGACGCCATCGACAGCCCCGTGGACAACCGCTACGGCAAGTATACCTTCATCGACACCGCCGGCATCCGCCGGAAGTCCAAGGTGGACGACCGCATCGAAAAGTTCTCCGTGCTCCGGGCCCAGCTGGCCATTGAGCGGGCCGATGTGTGCCTCATCATGATCGACGCCCGGGAGGGCGTCACCGAGCAGGACACCAAGATCGCGGGGCTTGCCCACGAGGCGGGCAAGGCCAGCATCATCGTGGTGAACAAGTGGGATCTGCTGGAAAAAGAGACGGGCACCATGGAGAACATGCGCAAGGACGTGTACCGGGATCTCTCCTTCATGACCTACGCGCCCGTGCTCTTCATCTCCGCTCTCACCGGCCAGCGCACCCAGAAGCTCTTCGAGCTGATCAACTATGTCAACGAGCAGAGCCACATGCGCATCTCCACCGGCAAGCTCAACGACCTGCTGGCCGACGCCCAGGCCCACACCCAGCCCCCCTCCGACAAGGGCAAGCGGCTGAAGATCTACTACATGACCCAGACCGGTGTCTGCCCGCCCCACTTCGTCATCTTCTGCAACGACCGGGAGCTCTTCCATTTCTCCTACCAGCGCTACATTGAAAATCAGGTGCGCAGTGTATTCGGCATGGAGGGCACGCCCATTCGTATATCCATCCGGCAGAAAGGAGAATCGGAAAACTCATGATCATTCGCTTTGGAAACGGTTTCCCCTTTGGCGACGTCCACTTCTCCTCCGAGGGCGCGGACGGCGAGGCCGCTCCCGCCCGGCCCCCCCGCAAGCCCAAAAAGGTCATTTCCCAGACCCGCCTCACCGTCACAAACCTGCTCATCACCCTGCTCTTCGCGCTGGCCTACTACTACCTGAAGCTGCCCGCCATCAATTTGAAGAACCCCGGTTTCTACGCCTTCTTCCTGTTGCTCTCGGCTTTCTACTGCGTGCTGTCCCTGGTGCGGAAGTTTGGCGTGGGCTCCATGCAGAGCGGCAGCGACTTCGTTCAGGGCGTCAAGGACTGCTGTCTGGTGCCCGCCGTCATCTGCGCGCTGCTGGTGCTGCTCTTTCTGGTGGGCAACCTGATCTCCGCCCCCATCTTCCGGGCCAAGGCCTACAGCGAGCTGCTCAAGACCGAGGAGAGCAACTTCACCGAGGACATCGACGAGATCTCCTTCAACCAGATTCCCATGCTCGACAGCACCAGCGCCAACAACCTGGCCAACCGCAAGCTGGGCGAGCTGGCCGATCTGGTGAGCCAGTTTGAGGTCAACCGGGAGTCCTACCAGATCAACTACAACGACCATCCCGTGCGCGTGGCCTACCTGAATTACGGCGATGTGTTCAAGTGGCTCAAGAACACCTCCAGCGGCATCCCCGCCTATATGATCATCGACATGGTGACCCAGGAGGTCACGGTCAAGCGCCTGCCCGAGGGCATCCACTACTCCCCCTCCGAGTACTTCTTCCGCTATATCGACCGCCACCTCCGCTTCCACTACCCCACGCTCATGTTCGAGGATGTGAACTTTGAGATTGACGAGGAGGGCCGCCCCTGGTGGGTCGCCTCGGTGATCACCAAGCGCATCGGTCTGTTCGGAGGCAAGGACGTGACCGGCGCGGTGCTGGTGGACGCCGTCACCGGCGAGAGCCGGTACTACAGCGTAGAGGAGATCCCCACCTGGGTGGATCGGGCCTTCACCGCCGACATCATCATGCAGCAGTACAATTACTACGGCATGTATCACAACGGCTTCATCAACTCCCTCTTCGCCCAGTCCGGCTGCACCACCACCACCCGGGGCTACAACTACATCGCCCAGAACGACGATGTGTGGGTCTACACGGGCATCACCAGCGTGGGCGGAGACGAGAGCAACATCGGCTTCATTCTGGTCAACCAGCGCACCAAGGAGGCCAAGTACTACGCCATCGCCGGCGCGGAGGAATACTCCGCCATGTCCTCCGCCGAAGGCGCGGTGCAGCAGTACAAGTATAACTCCACCTTCCCCCTGCTGCTCAATCTGGAGGGCCAGCCCACCTACTTCATGGCGCTCAAGGACGCCTCCAGCCTGGTGAAGATGTACGCCATGGTCAACGTGCAGCAGTACCAGATCGTGGCCACCGGCTCCAGCGTGGCCGAGTGCCAGCAGAGCTATCTGCAGCAGCTGGTGAAGAACAACCTGGTCGCGCAGCCCGAGCTTCCCTCCACCGTCCCCGACACGGTGCCCCTGGAGGGCGTCGTGGAGGAGATCCGCAGCTCCGTCATCGCCGGCAACACCCACTACTACCTCCTGATCAAGGGCAAGTGGTACGATGTGAGCATCGCCGACGCCCCGGAGAGCGCCATCCTCAATGTGGGCGACGAGGTGCATCTGGAGACCAGCGGCGCCGCGGAGGGCATCATCGCGGCCTACTCCCTCGCCATCAAGTGACCCATTTTCTGCGGAGGCGGATGAATTCATCTGCCTCCGCTCCTTTTTCCCCGCTTTGGCGAAAATTCCTCTTGACTTTATGGGCTCCCTTGGGTATAATAGGCAAGCTGAATAGAGGAAGTACCCGTCCAGGCTCGTGGAGATGTCGCGTAGTTGGTCGAGCGCGCACGATTGGAAATCGTGTATATCCCAAAAGGATATCGAGAGTTCGAATCTCTCCATCTCCGCCACACCGGAGCAAGCTTTTGTATCGCTTGCTCCGTTTTTTTACAACAAAAGCCGCTGCGAGAGCAACGGCTTTTCCACATTCCCGGAGGGAGGCAGCGGATATGAGAAGGATTTTAATGATCGCCACCGGCGGCACCATCGCCTCCCGGGAGGGCGTATGCGGGCTGAGCCCGGCCATCACCTCGGAGGAGATCCTGCAGCATGTGCCGGAGGTGGCCGATTTCTGCCAGGTGGACGCCATACAGCTGATGAATCTGGACAGCACCAACATCGGCCCGGAGCACTGGCTCCGCATCAGCCGCGCCATTGAGGAGAACTACCCCCGCTACCACGGCTTTGTGGTGACCCACGGCACCGACACCATGGCCTATACCGCCGCCGCCCTCTCCTACCTGATCCAGGACTCCCCCAAGCCCATCGTGATCACCGGCTCCCAGAAGTCCATCTGCCTCAACGACACGGACGCCCGGCGCAACCTGTTCCAGAGCTTTCTCTACGCCGCCGACCCCGACTCCCACGACGTGAGTCTGGTCTTTGACGGCAAGGTCATTCTGGGCACCCGGGCCCGGAAGGAGCGCACCAAGAGCTACAACGCCTTTTCCAGCGTGGACTACCCGGAAGTGGCCGTGATCCGGGAGCGCAAGCTCATCCGCTACCTCACGCCCCGCTCCTACGCCTACGGGGCGGAGCCCAGATTCTACCACTGTCTGGAGCCCCGGGTGCTGCTGCTGACGCTCATCCCCGGCATGGGGGCCCAGGCGCTGGAGAAGCTGGAGGAGTACTACCAGGGCGTGATCTTCCAGTCCTTCGGCGTGGGCGGCCTGCCCGGCGGAGGAGAAGGCCCCTTCGCCCAGGCCATGGAGCGCTGGCTGAACCACGGCAAGACCATCGTGATGATGACCCAGGTGCCCTACGAGGGGAGCGACATGACGCTCTATCAGGTGGGGCGGCAGGTGAAGGAGCAGTTCCCGGTGATCGAGGCCTACAACATGACGCTGGAGGCCGCCGCGGCCAAGCTCATGTGGGTTCTGGGCGAGAGCAGCCGCCCGGAGGAGATCCGCCGCCTCTTCTGCCGCAGCGTCCAGTGCGACATCATCCAATAACCGAACGCAAAGTCCCCCTGCCGCCGAGCAGCGGCAGGGGGATCTCTTTACCCGGCCTGTTTCTTCGCGTCCTCCCGGGCGTAGTAGGCCATGCTCTCCTCGTAAGCTGCCTGCACCCGTTCCTTCATGCCCTCTTCGCGGATCTCCTCCCAGGGGAAGTTCAGCACATGGATGCTCTCCTCTCCCGTCCGGGGGCCGCCCGCCTCCACCCGGGGACAGCGCAGTACGAAGTCCACGGAGCGGAAGGGCACGCCGCTCTCCTCCATCACGCGCCTTACCTCCAGCAAGAGCTCTGCGGCCCGCTCCACGCTTACCTCCTCATCGTCCGCGTAGAGGACAAACCGCCCCGCCTCCGCGCCCAGCGCGGCAACGTCGTAGTCCCCGTCCAGCTCCAGACTGCTCTGCTCCAGCCCGTAGGGGTCGCCTCGCCCCCACTCCCGATCTCCGAACACCAGCTCCCCGAAGGCGATCTCGCTGGTGCAGGGGAACTCCGGGCTGTCCGCCACCTGCGCCGTCAGCGCCCGGTACTCTTCGTCCAGCCGTCCGGCGGTGTTGGCCCCGCTGGTCACATCCTCCCAGGTGTCCCATTTGAGCCGCCCCAGCATGTCCAGATAGAGGATAAAATGGCTGTCCTCGCTGCCGGGAGAGGTCACGAAGGCGTAGTAGCCGCCGTCCTTGAAGCTGTAGTTCACGCTCCCCAGGACGAAGTCTCCACCGCCGTGGTTTTCCTCCATATACCGCTCCGCCGTGCGCCGGGCCAGCGCTGCGGACAGGGGATTCCCCCCAAAGGCGTTGGCTATGAACCCCAGCCCCACGATCAGCAGCACTGCCACGCAGACGGCGGCGATCTTCTGTGATTTTTTCATATCGTCTCTCCTGTTCCGCAGCCGGGGGCCGCGAAAGGTTTTTTTCATTATACCGCGCCGGGACCAAAATGCCAAGACGGCGGTGTAAACCTTTTATGTTTTTCGCTGCCGCCCATATTTCTTCACAATTTCATGCTATAATAGGTGTATTGCCGCCTCTCACGGGGGCAGGAAAGGAGAATTATGCTGCACAGACGATATTTGCCCCCTCTGGGGAACCGGATCATCAAGACGGCGGTGGCCGTCTATATCTGCCTGCTGCTGCACGCGCTCAGCGGCTACAGGAGCAATGTCTCCCAGTCCGCCATCGCGGCCATCGTGTGCATCCAGCCCTATTTGACCGACAGCAAGACCTTTGCCATCAACCGCATCCGCGCCACGCTGCTGGGCACCGGCTGGGGCTTTGCCTATCTGCTGCTGCTGCGCTCCGTACCCGTACTGGGGCGCTATATGGCGCTGGCCTATGCCGTTATGGCCTTTTTCGTGCTGCTCTCCCTCTACAGCACCGTGGTCTGCAAGATGACCACCTCCTCCTCGCTGGTGGCGGTGGTGTATCTGGGCATGGTGATCACCTACCCCCAGGTGGACAGCAGCCTCGTCGACACCCTCTGGCGGATGGCGGACACGGTGGTGGGCACGCTGGTGGCCATTGGGGTGAACGTGATCCACGCGCCCCGGGAAAAGCACCCGGAGAAGCTCTTCTTCCTCCGCACCGCCGACCTGACGCCCCACCGCCGTCCCTTCCCCTCCTCGGTCCACACAGCGCTGGAGCGGCTGTGCGGGGACGGGGCCACCATCTCCCTGATCACCCGGCACACCCCTGCCTCCCTCATGCCCCGGATCGGCACCCTCTCCCCCTCGGCCCCGGCCATCGTACTGGATGGGGCGGCGCTCTACGACATACAGGAAAACCGCTACCTCGAGACCGTGAACCTCTCCGGGGAGCTTTTGGAGAAGCTCTGTCCGCTGGTGGAGAACTTCGGCAGCTCCTGCTGCCTCTATGTGATCCGGGACAACAGCCTCTGCCTCTTCCACTCCGGCCCCCTCAGCGAGTCGGAGAAGGCGGAGCAGCGCTGGCTGCGCCGCTCCGCCTACCTCCATTTCCCCGAGGGTGAGAGACGCAGCGGGGACGCGGCGGTCTGCCTGCGTCTCACCGACCGCGCCGCACGCATCGCCGAGCTCCATGAGCTGCTGCGCCAGGTGCTGCCGGAGGGCAGCGTGCGTATGGAACGGCGGCAGGAGGCTGACTTTCCCGAAGAGGCGGGACTCTACCTCTACGCCCCCGGAGCCACCGTGGAGGCCATGGAGGAGCAGGTGAGGCTGCGGATGGAGGCCGAGCGGGGCATGGAGATGGAGGCGGTGGAGATGATCCCCCGGCTCAACCACTACCACCCCGAGCAGGACGCCCTGCTGCTTCTGGGGCGGCTGCGCAACAGCTACGAGCCGGTGCGGCTCTTCCGCCGCCGTGCCAAAAAGTAGGGCCGCGATCCCCCTCTGTTGCCCCCGCAGGGGACAAAGCTGTCATCCTGCAAGATTTTTCCTTGACACCCTCCGGAAGATTTTGTACAATATTTCCTGTTGGCGGGCAAATGCCCGCGCTGTGCGGTCATCCCCGGAGTCATCCGGGGAGCGTGTGGACAAAGTGAGGATGACATGATGAAAAAGAAGCTCAGTTTTCGCCAAACCATTCTGGTGGCCAGCACCCTCTTCGGTATGTTCTTCGGGGCGGGCAACCTGATTTTCCCGGTGCATCTTGGCCAGATGGCCGGGCGCAATGTCTGGGGCGCGGTGCTCGGTTTTATCGTGACCGCCGTGAGCATCCCCATTCTGGGCGTGGCCGCCATCGGTCTCACCCGCAGCGACGATATGCGCAGCGTGAGCAGCCGGGTATCCCGGCGCTACGGCTATGTGTTCACCTGCGCGCTCTACCTGACCATTGGCCCCTTCTTTGCCATTCCCCGCTGCGCCACCACCTCTTTCACGGTGGGCGTGTCGCCGCTGCTGGGCAGCGGCTCCCAGGCACTGGGGCAGCTGATCTTCACGCTGCTCTTTTTCGGCGCGGTACTGTTCTTCTCCCTGCGCCCCAGCGGGATCATGACATGGATCGGCAGGATCATCAACCCCGTCTTTCTCATCTTTCTGAGCATTCTCGTGTGCAAGGCCCTGGCCGCCCCGGGCGCGGCCGTGGCCTCCGTGGCCCCGATAGAGATCTACGAGAGCGGCGCTTTTTTCAACGGATTTATCGAGGGCTACGGTACCATGGATGCCATCGCGGGCCTCGCCTTCGGCGTGGTGGTCATTGATGTGATCCGCTCGCTGGGCGTCACCGACCCCTCGGACATCGCCCGGGAGACCGTCCGCTCCGGTGGTTTCACAGCGCTGCTGATGACGCTCATCTACATACTCACCATTCTCATGGGCGCACAGAGCCGGGGACTCTTCGACATCTCCGAGAACGGCGGCGTGGCCCTGGCCCAGCTCTCCGGGCACTATCTGGGGAACGTGGGGAGCATCGTGCTGGCGCTGACCATCACTTTTGCCTGTCTCAAGACCGCCATCGGTCTGGTCACCAGCTGCGCGTCCATCTTCGTGCGGATGTTCCCCCGCACTCTCCGCTACAACGGCTGGGCCATCCTCTTTACGGTTTTCTCCGCCTGCGTGTCCAACGTGGGCCTGACCGCCCTGATCCGCTACTCCCTCCCCACGCTGATGCTCCTCTACCCGCTGTGCATTACCCTCATCCTGCTGGCCCTCTGCGACAAGCTCTTCCACGGCCGGCGCAGCGTCTATGTGGGCGTTACGACGGGCGCGTTTATCGCCGCCATCTTCGACTTTGCCAGGACCCTCCCCGAGAGTGTCATCGCCTCGCTGCACCTCTCCCCCGCCATCTCGCTGGCCGGGCGGGTGCTCCCGTTCTTCTCGCTGGGTCTCGGGTGGGTGGTGCCCGCCCTGATAGGGCTGGCGCTGGGCCTGTTCTGGCCGAAAAAAAGCGCCTGAGAGGGCGTATACAAAAAAGGCTGCAGCCACTGGCTGCAGCCTTTTTTCTTTTTATGTGTAGTCCTCGCCGAAGACGCTGAGCAGGGCGGCTCGAACCTGCAGGGCCACCTCGCCGCTCTCCGGGGCGCCGCCGCTGACAAACTCGGGCAGCTCATAGTAAGAGAAGGTCTCCGGGGCGGCCGGGCCTTTCAGCACCGGCGAGCTCCACAGCTCCTCCCCCGCGCAGTTGAGCACCCGCACGGTGACGCTCTCCCGCACGCCCTCCACGGTGTTGTTGCTGTACCAGCCGTCGTTCTCGTAGGAGTAGCTCAGGATCAGCAGATACTCCGCCTCCTCCAGCGTGTGGGGGCAGCGCGCCTCGTCCACCTTTCGCTGGAAGTCCAGCGCCAGCACCGTCCGCGTCTCCGCCTCCCCGTCCCCGGAGTGATAGACCTGCTGCCGGCAGAGCACCAGCAGCGAACCGGGTCTCGTCCCCCGGCACACATCGGAGAGGACGGCAAAGTCCACGGCGCAGTTGTTCTGATCGTTCTCCCAGAGCGTCATGCCGCTGCCCCGGCTCTCCAGCAGCGCCGCCGCGCCGTATCCCCGCTTCCACAGCAGGCTGTCCGACTCGCCGGGGCAGGGTTCCTCCCCCAGCCCCCGCCGTACCGCCATGGCCTGCAGTCTGGCGTCGGCCGCGTCCTTCCTCTCCTCGCTCCGCCGCTGCTCCCAGTAGGCCTCCCAGAGATTCTGTTCCTCCCCGAAAGGCTTCTGCTCCAGCAGCGCCAGCGCCCTTTCGTAGTACCCTGCCTCCACCGTATCCATAAATTCCCGCTCCAGCGGCGCGTTCTCCCTCTCGCCGCAGCGCTCCAGCGCCCGTCGGGTCAGGGCGTAGTCTCCCTGCCGCAGTCCAAGACGGGATGCCTCCCAGGCGTAGAGTCCGGTATCGGCAGAGGCGTCCCCCGCCGTCCAGCGTTCCAGAAGATCCAGCGCTTCCTCCGCGCTGCCCGCGGCCAGCGCCTCCCGCGTCAGTCCTTCCATCGCCGCAGACCACGTCTCCCCGCCCTCGTCGCCCAGCTCCTCGCAGAGCGCCGCGGCGGCGGCATAGTTCCCCTGCTGCACATAGAGCGCCGCCTCGCCCCGGCGGTAGTGGAGCAGCCGCTCCGTGCCGAAGTTGCCGGCTTTCTCCGCCAGCGCCTTGGCCTCGGCGATCTCCCCCCGCGCAAAGGCGGCGTCCGCCTTCTTCAGCGTGGAGAACATGACCCCGGCGGCCGCCAGCGCGCCCAGCAGCAGGCAGAGCAGTCCCAGCAGCAGCATCTTCACCGCGCCAAAACTCTTTTTCTTCTCCATTTTTCCAGACTCTCCTTTCCGGACAGGACACACGGCGGAGCCTGGCCCCGCCGTGGAATTTTCAAAAGATGGGCAGCAGCTCCGCCAGCAGCCCGAACGCCACGCCCCAGCCATAGAGCAGCGCGATGGTCAGCAGATTATCCTTCCAGTCCCGCTCCATGCGGCAGAGTACCAGCACGCCCACGCCGGCGCCCACCAGCAGCCCCGAGGCCATGGCCCCGGCGGACATACCCCCGGAGAGGTAGAGCTCGGTGATGATCACGCTGGCGGCGCAGTTGGGGATCAGGCCGATGATCCCGGCCAGCAGCTCGCCCCAGACCGGGCGGTTGAGCACGAAAGAGGCCAGCTTCTCCGCCCCCAGCGTCTCCACTGCCAGCGCCAGCGCAAAGGACACCAGCAGCAGGAAAAGGAAGATCTTCCCCGTGTGGCGCAGCGCCGGGAGCAGCACCCCGTCCTCGCAGTGGCAGTGCTCCTGCTCGCAGAAATCGTGGATCTGCTTGCGCCGTCCCCGGTTCAGCCGCTGCTCCACCGCGTCCACCGTGACGCCCGCTGCCATGCCGCACGCCAGCTTGAAGAGCAGCACCTTGCCGATGAAGGCGGTCGGGACGTTCCGGGAGAGCAGGATGGGCAGCATCTCGTCGGAGGTGGAGAGGAACACCGCCAGCAGCGTGCCCCGGGTGATGACGCCCCCGGCGTAGAGGTTGGCCGTGGCAGCGGAAAAGCCGCACTGGGGGATGACGCCCAGCGCGCCGCCCAGCACCGGCCCCCAGCGGCCCGCGGCGTGTACCCACGCCAGGTTTTTCTCCTCCGTGCGCTTCTCCATCCACTCGATGAAGAGATAGGCCAGAAAGAGGAACGGCAGTACTTTTACGGAATCCTTTACGGTGTCCAGCGCGATGTCCAACAGCATGGCGTTCCCCTCACTTTTTCATCATGTCCCTGTCCTCCAGCGCGAAGGACATCAGCAGATAGAGCCGGGTGGCAAAATCGTCCAGATCCAGCCCCGTCAGGGTGCGGATCCGCTCCAGCCGGTGGGGCAGCGTGCTCCGGTGCACCCGCAGCTGCTGCGCCGTAAGGGTGCTGTTGCGCTCGGCGATCAGGTAGGTCTTCAGCGTGACGTAGAGCTCGCTGCCCGTGTCGGCGTCATACTCTTTCAGCACATTGAGCGCCTCGGCCGCGATGCCCTCCTCGGTGAGCTGGCCCACCCCGTTGAGCAGCCAGTAGGGCAGCGCCGCGTCCCGGAACTCGTTATACCAGCTCATGAGCTTCTTTTCCTGGGAATAGGAGAGGGTGATCTCCGCCTGGCGGAGATACACCGGGAGCTGCGAGAAGTTTCGGAACTCGTTGGACACCCCCGCCCTCACCATGGACTCCCGGATCAGATAGGACATCTTCATCCGCAGGTCGCTGACACTCAGCCCCGCCACGGTCAGGTTGACCAGAATATAGATGGCGTTTCGGTAGTAGCAGGGGTAGCTGCCCCGGATGTGCTGCAACACGGAGTTGCACACGCCCAGGATCATGAAATGGTCGCTCCCCCCGGGCGCGATCATGCAGCAGACGTAGCGATCCTCCATGCCCCAGTTCATGAGCCGCGCCTGCAGCAGAAAGCGCTCGGGGTCGATCTCCACCCCGTCCACCGCGTCGGCAATGAGCTGGAGGAAGGGCGTGCTGGAGGCGGCGTTGAACGCGTAGGACTTATAGATGGCCTGACAGGCCATGTCCCCGATATACTCCGCCACCCGCCGCTGCCCCGGCGTGGCCCCCCGCTGCTGTATCACCATTCTCCCCCGGTACACGTCGTCCAGAAACAGATTGACATACAGCCCGTAGGTGTTGTCAAAGTCACTGGTCCAGAGCTGGGCGCCCCGGGTGTGGAGAGTTTTCTGGTAGGCCTCGCTGGTGCGGAAGTACATCAGCGTCTCCTCCCCCTGCATATAGCAGCCCAGCTGGGGGTTATAGTCGAACATGGCCTCCTTCACCTGCCGGGGCATGGCCGCGGCCAGCAGGCAGAAGTGCTCGTCGTGGATAAACACCGGGCAGCCGAAGATCTGCTCGGCCTGTTCACAGATCTTCTGGAGACTGTCCTCGGCGCTGAGGGCGTTGAAGAGGTGGTTTTGCAAAGCGGTATAGCGGGAGAACACAGACTCCACGATGTTCACCGCCACAAACGGGTCCATATCGTGGCAGAGCACATAGCCCGCCGGAGGCAGCTCCTCCGCCGGCCAGTCCCCGAAGAGCAGCAGATTTCCCTTTTCCGGCAGGGGGCCGCAGCGCCCCCGGACACAGGCATAGAGGATCCGCTCCGCCCCCTCCCGGCTGTCCCCGGGCATCAGAAAGCGCAGCTCGCGCACCCCCCGCATGGTTTCGGCGGGATAGAATTCCACGGGCATCCCGGCGGAGAGCATCCCCTCAAAGACGATCTCCAGATTGACGATGGAGTTTACCACGGTATGCCGCCCCCTCTTCCCGGCGCAGGGTACACCTGCCTCATAATACCTGTATATTAGCACAGCCCGCCGGATCTTGTAAAGTCCCGCTTTGCGCCCCCCGGAAGCCCCCCGGGCCAAAAACACCGTGCCGCAGCTTTCGCGGCACGGTGTTTTTCAGTTCCAGGTATCGGCCTTTCTCTCAAAAAGCGTCTGTAGATACTCCCGCAGCGGGCGGTGTCCGGGCTGCTGCAGCAGGGGGTCGGCGGACATCAGCTTCACCGCCGCGTCCCGGGCCTCCTGCAACACGTCCATGTCCGCGCCCAGGTCGGCCACATGGAGCTCGCCCAGTTCCCCGTGCTGCTTCTCCCCGAAGAAGTCGCCGGGGCCCCGGAGCCGGAGATCCTCCTCCGCCACGGCGAAGCCGTCGTTGGTGCGGCAGAGCACCTTCAGCCGCTGCCTGGCCTCCTCCCCCTCCGCTTCGGACATCAAAAAGCACCAGCTTCTGTGGCTGCCCCGGCCCACCCGGCCCCGGAGCTGATGGAGCTGGGAGAGGCCGAAGCGCTCGGCATTCTCCACGATCATCACGGAGGCGTTGGGCACATCCACGCCCACCTCCACCACGGTGGTGGACACCAGAATGTCGATCTCCCCGGCCACGAAGGCGGCCATGACCTCATCCTTCTCCCCACTCTTCATCCGCCCGTGGACGCAGCCCACCCGCAGCTCCGGGAAGGTCTCCTGCATCGCCCGGGCATGCTCGGTGGCGGAGCGCAGCGCGGGCAGCAGCTCCTCGTTCTCCTCCACCATGGGGCAGACCACGAACACCTGCCGCCCCTCCTGCACCTGCTGGCGGATAAAGCCGTTGAGCCGCGTCCGGTAGCTCTCCCCCAGCGCAAAGGTCCTGACCTCCTGCCGCCCGGGGGGCAGCTCGTCAATGATGGACACATCCAGATCCCCATAGAGGATCAGCGCCAGCGTCCGGGGGATGGGGGTGGCGGACATGACCATCATGTGTACGTTCTCCCCCTTGCCGCGGAGCCGGGCGCGCTGGTTCACGCCGAAGCGGTGCTGCTCGTCGGTGATGACCAGCCCCAGCCGGGCGTAGGCCACATCCTCGGAGATCAGCGCATGGGTGCCCACCACCACATCCAGCGCCCCGTCGGCCAGCTGCCGGCGCACCTCCCGGCGCTCTTTGGCCTTCATGGAGCCGCTCAGCAGCCCCACCCGCAGTCCCAGCGGGCTGAGGAAGCGTTCCATGGTGTGCAGATGCTGCCCGGCCAGAATCTCCGTGGGCGCCATAAACGCCCCCTGGTATCCGTTTTTCCAGGCCAGATAGAGACAGGCGGCGGCCACCATGGTCTTGCCGCTGCCCACATCGCCCTGCACCAGGCGGCTCATGGCCCGGCCCGAGCGCATATCCGCCACGGCGTCCGCCACGGCCCTGCGCTGGGCGGCGGTGGGGGCGAAGGGCAGCGTGCGGTAGAATTCCTCCACGTCGCCCTCGGAAAAGACCGCGCCCTCGCCCTTTTCCCGCCGATCCCGCACCGACTCCATGGCGCAGCTGAAGAGGAACAGCTCCTCAAAGACCAGCCGCCGCCGGGCGGTGTCCAGCGCGGTAAAATCCGTGGGCAGGTGCACATTGCGCAGAGCGTAGGAGGCCGCGCAGAGCTCGTGCTCCGCGAGCACCTCCCGCGGCAGCGTCTCGGGGATGATCTCCCCCACCCGCTCCAGCGTCTCCTCCACCATGGAGAGCATCTGCCGGCCGGAGATGCCGCGGGTCAGGCGGTAGACGGGCAGGATGCGCCCGGCCACCTTCCCCGTCCCCACCTTCTCGAAGTCCGGGTTCGTCAGGGTCTTGCGGGTGAGACTGCCGCCCACCTTGCCGTAGAACACATAGCTCTCCCCGCAGAGCAGCTGGTTTTTCACATAGCTCTGATTGAAAAAAGTCACATCCAGCGCGCCCGTCTCGTCCACGATGCGCAGTTTCACGAGATCCATACCCCGCCGCACATGGGTGAGTCTGGGCTCTGCGGCCACCATGGCCTCCACGCAGACCGTCTCGTTGGGCACGAGGGAGTCAATGGTACGCCGCTCCCGGCGATCCTCATAGGCCCGGGGGAAAAAGCGCAGCAGATCCCCCAGCGTCTCCAGCCCCAGCTTCTCAAGGGTCCTGGCGCGCTGGGGTCCCACCCCCCGGAGGGTGGTGAGCTTATCGTTCAGTTCCGCCATGGCTGCCTCCCCTCTGCTCCCGCCGTTACTCCTCGCTGAGCGTCTCCCACTGGCCGTAGAGCCGCTCCACCTCCGCCTCGGCCTGGGCGTGCTCCCCGGTCAGCTCCATGAGCTTCTGGTAGTCGCTGCCATGCTCCTCCATGGCTGCCTCCAGCTCCTTCACCCGCTCCTCGGCCTTTTCGATCTCCTTTTCCAGCCGGGCCAGTTGCCTCTCCCGGTTGGGAGGGCGCTTGGGGCGTGTGTCGCCCTTTTTGACCTGGCGCTGCTTCTCCACCTGCCGGAGGGACTCCTGCCGCTTCTGATACTCCCTGTACTCCGTAAAGGTGCCGCGGAAATCCGTGATCTTCCCGTCCCGCAGCTCCCAGATGCGGGTGGCGAAGCGCTCGATGAACCAGCGGTCGTGGCTCACGAAGAGCAGCGCCTCCCGATAGTCTGAGAGCGCGTCCTCCATCCACTCGCGGCTGTTGAGATCGAGATGGTTGGTGGGCTCGTCCAGCATCAGAAAGTTCACATTGCCGCCCATGAGGATGCAGAGCCTGAGGCGGCTCTGCTCCCCGCCGGAGAGCACCCCCACGGTCTTGAACACATCCTCACCCATGAAGCCGAAGGCAGCCAGACGGTCCCGGGCCTCCTGGGGAGTACACTTCGCCTCGTAGAGCATGGTATCCACCAGATTGCGGGACGGATCTTCAAAGGTCACCAACTGGGGCAGATAGGCGCTCTTGACCGAGGGACCCAGCCACAGCCGCCCCTCGTCAGGCGTCTCCTCCCCGGTGACGCACTTGAGCAGGGTGGATTTGCCGGTGCCGTTGTCCCCGATGAGGGCCACCCGCTCCCCGCCCTCGATCAGCAGTTCGAGATCGCCGTAGAGCCGCCGCCCGCCGAAGCTTTTGCCCAGTCCGTCGATGACCAGCACCTCGTCGCCCACGAAAGCCCGCTCCTTGAACCGGGCCTTCATCTGCCTCTCCTTCTCCGGCCGCTCCGCCCGCTCCAGCCTGGCGATGCGCTTTTCCATGGAGAAGGCCCGTTTGTGGAGCTTGTCGTTGCCCATAAAGGCCCATAGATGCAGCTTGTCCGCCGCCTCCTGCAAGTGGGCGATCTCCTTCTGGTTTTTCTCCCAGATCCGCAGCTGCTCCTCGTAGCGCCGCTGCTTCTCCTCCACATAGAAGCTATAGTTGCCGTTATAGACCACGGCTTTCCCGTGGACGATCTCGATGGTGCGCTGCACCACCGCGTCCAGGAACCAGCGGTCGTGGGAGATGGTGAGCACAGTGCCCTTGAAGTGGAGCAGGTAGTCCTCCAGCCACTCGGTGGCGCGCATATCCAGATGGTTGGTGGGCTCGTCCAGCAGCAGGATGTCCGTGTCCTCCAGAATGAGCCGCGCCAGATTGACCCGGGTCTTTTCCCCGCCGGAGAGGGAGTCGAAGAGCTGCGCGCGCATGGCGGCGGGGATGTCGAGGCCGTTGGCCACCCGGTTGACCTCCACATCGGTGTTGTAGCCGCCCAGCCGCTCGAAGCTCTCCTGCAAACGGTCATACTCCGCCAGCAGCCCCGGCTCGTCGGAGGCGGCCATCTCTTCGGTGAGCTCATCCATCCGCGCCCGGATCCTGTCGATCCGGCTGTGAGCCGAGCGCAGCACATCCTCCACGGTGGTGCCCCGGGGGTAGCGGGGGATCTGGGAGATCAGGCCCAGCCGCGCCCCGGAGGCGATGGAGATGCTGCCCGTGTCCTCGCTGATCTCTCCCACCAGCAGCCGGAACAGGGTGGTCTTGCCCGCGCCGTTTTTGCCCAGGATGCCCACCCGCTCGCCCCGCTGCACCTGAAAGCTCAGCCCGTCGAGGATATTCTTTTTTACTTCAAAGGCCTTGGTCAGGTCCTTTACGGTAATATCAATCATGTTCGTACAGTTCCTTTGCTCTTTGCAGCACGGCGTTGGCCACGCCGCCCGCCTGTGTGTAGCCCGTGCCGCCCCGCTCCATGACCACCACGAAGCTCAGCGGCGTCTCCCCGCGGAGATAGCCCGCCATCCACCCGTGGGTGTATCCGTCGCCCAGTTCGGCGGTGCCGGTCTTGGCGCACACATCCAGCCCCGGGAACACCGACTGATAGTGGGTACTGCCGGTGAAGCTCATCATCTCCTCCAGGGCCTGGGCGGTGCTCTCTTTGAGCATCCGGGTGCTGCCGTTATGGCCGTTGAGCAGCATGGTGGGTTCCCGGAGGACGCCCCCGGCGGCGATGGCGGAGACATAGCGGAGCATGGAGTAAGGGCAGATCAGATCCGTGTGCTGGCCGATGCCCGACCAGGCCAGATAGGACGAGCGCTCCTGCACCGCCTCGAAATGCCCCGCTGCGGTGGGGATGCCGTCCAACGAGTGGCTCTCCGTAAAGCCCAGCTTCTCCGCATAGGCCGCCAGCGTGTCGCCCCCCAGCTCCAGCGAGAGCTGGGCAAAGGCGCAGTTGCAGGAATTGGCGAGGGCTTGCTCGATGGTCTGCTCACCGTGGTAGCCCGTGCAGGTGATGCTCACGCCCGCCACGTCAATGCTCCCTCCGCAGCGGAAGCTGCGCTCGTAGAGATCGTCGATGTTCTCCACCGCAGCGCAGAGGGTCACCAGCTTGAAAACGGAGCCGGGCGTATAGACGCCGCTGAGGCAGCGGTTGAGGAAGAGTCCCTCGATGCTCCCGTCCGGCTCCTGCTCCGGGTCGTAGGAGGGGGAGGACACCATGCAGAGGATCTCCCCCGTCTCGTAGTTCATCACCAGTACCGCCCCCTTGCGTCCCCCCAGCTGCCGCCAGGCGGCGGACTGGAGCTCCGCATCCAGGGAGAGGGCCACCGTGTTGCCCGGGTTCGTGGTACCGTAGACGGGCGAATAGCCCGTGAGCTTTCCCGCGTAGGCCGTCAGGGCGGACGCGCCCAGATAGCCCCGGTAATCCCCCACCGCGTGGAGGGAGGCCACCCGCACGTTCACATCCCCGGCGTAGCGGTAGCCGTTCTCGTCGGCCTGGGCCAGCACCACCCCGCTGCGGTCGGTGAGCGTACCGCAGGCCAGAATGCCCCGGGAGGTATAGACGCTGCTGTTGGCGCTGTAGGCAGCCCACTGGTCCCCGTACAACAGCAGCCGCGTCAGGATCGTCACCGTGCCCGCCACCATGAACAGCGCCAGCAGCAGCGCGGCGGAGGCGCGGCGTTTGATCTGCTTCATTCTTCTCCGTCCTCCCCGCCCTCGTCCCCGGCGCTCCCGTCCTCTTCGCCGGGCCCGTATTCCTCTCCGTCGTCTTCGTACTCCCCGTACTCTTCCCCGTACTCCTCGTCCTCCAGGCCGTCGGTGAGGGCGAAGCTGGCGTTCTGCCGGGTATCCCCGGCCTTGATATAGGCGAGCATGGCCCAACAGGAGATCAGCGAGGAGCCGCCCCGGGACACAAAGGGCAGCGTCACGCCCGTAAAGGGCAGGATGTCCAGCGAGCCGAACACATTCAGAGAGGTCTGCACCATCATGATGGTCACTGCCGCACAGGCGGCGATCACATAGTAGGACGAACGCCCCGCCGAGGCGTTGCGCACCGTAAAGAGCGCCAGCAGGATGATGGCCGCCAGGCAGCCGAAGGCCACCACCAGTCCCAGCTCCTCGGCCACCATGCCGAACACCAGGTCGGTGTCCGCGGCGGCCACGCTTTTGAGCCAGCCGCGCCCCGCGCCCTGACCGAACAGTCCCCCGGAGGCGGTGGCGCTCATGGCCCGCACCTGCTGGTAGCCCGCCCCCAGCGGGTCGTCCCACACATGGCCCCAGGTGGCGAAGCGCCGGGCCACATAGGGCTTGGCGGTGAGCACCAGCATCCCCGCCAGACTGGCCCCGGACACGGCCAGCAGCACCGTGGCAAAGCTCCCCGAGCGCATATAGGACACCACCAGGAAGCAGGTGAAAAACACCAGCGCCGTGCCGAAGTCACCCAGCAGGGCCATCACGCACACGATGATGGCGGAAAAGACGATATAGAGCAGCAGATTGCGCTTACGGAAAATCCGGTTCAGGGTGGCGGCCCCCGCGTAAACGTAGGCCACCTTCACCAGCTCCGAGGGCTGGATGGACACGCCGAAGATGATGAGCCAGTTCCTCGCGCCGAAGACCTCCTCGCTCAGCAGCAGATTGAGCCCCAGCAGCCCCAGCGCGCAGATGGCCATGGGCCAGCGGAGCAGCTTCACCCGCCGCAGATCCCGCAGCCACCAGCCCAGCAGCGTGAACACCGCCACGCCCATCAGCAGCAGGGCGCTGGCCTTCAGCATCCCGCCCGGCTCGGAGGAGGCCGTCACGGACAGCCCCACCGAGGAGAGGAAAAAGGCCAGGGTCTCCACCTCATAGCCCTTATAGTCCCGGGAGCGGAAGAGAAAGAAGCAGAACCACTCCAGCCCCATGAGGATGGCAAAGGCGATCTCGATGGGCGGAACATAGCGGCTCTGGGCGGTGAGACAGTGCTCAAGCATCAGCAGAAGCTGGAAGTTGGTGAGCAGCAGCAGCGTCAGCCCCTGCCGGTAGCGCTTCCCCGGCTCCGAGCGGCGGCGCTGGAGGGTCCTGCGCTGGGCGGCGCTCAGATCCACGAAGCGGAGCTTCATCTCGTTGAGCTGGAGTTCGTCCCCGTTTCGGACGCGGGCATGGCTGCGCACCAGCTGCCCGTTGACCCGGGTGCCGCCCCGGCAGTGGAGGTCGTAGACCGTCCACCTCCCCCGGGCGCTCCGCTGCAGCACCGCGTGGCAGCGCCCCAGTCCCCCCTGGGTGAGCTGGATATCCGCGGAGCGGGAGCGGCCCAGGATGCACTCCCAGTGGTTCAGTGCCCGGCTCTCCCCGCCGGGCAGCGTCAGATAGCCCCAGATCTCCGGCTCATACTTCTCCTGCAACATGGAAAAAGCGCAGCGCAGCAGTACCAGCGCCGTCAGTACGGCTCTGGCGTATCCGGTGATCTGTATGATCTGGCTGGCATAGGACGGCATAGGCTTCTCCTTCGCGGGAAACACGGAAATACAGCAGTATATTATACCATGCCCTTTTTCCTTTTTCAATGGATAGCCGTCCCCCGCTCTTGAAAGCGGGGGAAAACTTTGCTATACTGCCTGTAGCCTTTCACAGTTTTTCAGGGAGGACGGGGAAGAGGGATGGCAGGAAAATTCATCGTGTTCGAGGGGCTGGACGGCTCCGGGAAATCCACGCAGATCCGCTGTCTGGAGCAGCGGCTGCGGGACATGGGACGGCGGGTGGATGTGACCGCCGAACCCACCGTCAGCGCTCTGGGCGGACTGGTGCGGGACGCTCTCAGCGGCTTTACCCCCCGCAGCGGCGGGGAGATCGCGGCGCTCTTCATGGCCGACCGGGTGCAGCACAACGTAAACCCCGTCTGGGGCATCCAAAAGATGCTCGCCAGCGGCTTCGATGTGATCTGCGATCGGTACTACTACTCCTCCATGGCCTATCAGGGGACGGTCACCGACCCGGATTGGGTGGAGCGCATCAACCTCGACTGTCCGGAGATCCGCCGCCCGGATCTGTGCGTCTTTCTGGATGTGGACTACGAGCGCTGCCGCCGGCGGATGGAGGAGGGCCGGGCCTTTCTGGAGATCTACGAGAACGAAGCTTCCATGATCGCCACCCGCCGGCGCTACTACGCCGTCTTTGAGGAACTGAAAGAGCGGGACCGCATCGCCGTCATCGACGCCGGCCGGCCCGTGGAAGAGGTGGCCGAGGACGTTTTCCGGGCGGTGCTGCCGCTTTTTTCCGGGAATGACGGCGAGGAATAAAGAAATCCATTGACAAACGCCCACAGCCTGTGATACAATACGCAGGCGGTTTGGAGAAGTACCCAAGTGGCCGAAGGGGCTCCCCTGCTAAGGGAGTAGCCGGTGTTGAGCCGGGCCCGGGTTCAAATCCCGGCTTCTCCGCCACAGCATCGCAGGTTTTTTCAAAAACCTGCGATGTTTTTTTGCCGAAAAAGCGGCCCCGTCCGCTCCCCCGAGGGAGAGGACGGGGCCGCTTTTTTATCCGCTTCGGTTGCGGTTCCGGGCCTTGTACTCATACATCATGGCGTCGGCCTCCTTGACCGCGTCCCGCACGCTGCAATTCGACGGGTCGTAGTGCACATAGCCCACCGAGACAAAGGGCAGATGCCCGTCCCGGGCGCGCTCGTCCCCCAGCCGCCGGAAGAGCGCGGTGTTCATCTCCTCCACGCCCTCCAGATTTCGCTCCAGCACCACGCAGAACTCGTCCCCGCCGATGCGGAAGCACTTGCCCCAGCGGCCGTAAACATCCCAGATGCACTCGCCGATGGTCTTCAGGCAGTGATCGCCGTAGACGTGGCCGTAGTTGTCGTTCACTTCCTTGAACTTGTCCACATCGAAGAACAGGATGGCCACCCGGCCCTGCACCCGCCCGAGGATGGTCTCGTAGCCGCGGCGGTTGATGAGCTGGGTGAGGGCGTCGGTCTGCTGCACCATCTCGGAGTTGAAGATATAGAGCAGGATGCCCGTCACGGAGAGGGTCAGCCAGTCAAGGTGCAGAGAATTCTCAAAAAACTGCACCGTCAGTCCCGCCACCACATATCCCACCATCAGGATCAGGAACGGCAGGCCGCTGTACTGATACTTTTTCAAGGTGGAGAGCGTGGCGGCCATGGCGTAGATGCCGCTGAAGACGTAGGCACAGACGTAGATCCAGTAGAAGTCGGCGTGGCTGTAGAGGTTCTGCCCGTCCACCCGGTAGATAAAGCCGAAAACCCCCGAGGCGCACTCCAGCAGGGCGTGAAGGATCAGCAGGGCGCGGAGCAGCTTCCACCGTTTGGGCTGCCTGACGATGAGCCCCACGGTGACGCCGATCAGCGGCGCAACGGAGAGCTCCACCGCCTTCACCGCGATGTGCAGCCAGCGCAGCCGGATGTCGGCATTCTGGAGCCACAGCCCCAGCCATTCGCAGAGGGACGCCAGGGCGATGGTGGCGTACAAAATGAAAAAGAGCTTTTTCTTGTCCCGCGCCAGCGTGTTGCTGGTGAGTACACACATCCCCATGACGACCATGGAGAAAACGCTCATAAATATGATCGCCGTGTAGTAACGACTCATGCTTTCCTCCCTGACATACTCCGGCAACAGAGAGTATTACCGCCTGTCACGCACATGGCGCTTGATGGCCTCGAAGGTCTCGTCGCTGATGTGGTGCTCGATCTTGCAGGCATCGGCGGCGGCAGTCTCCCCGCTCACGCCCAGATGTTCAAGAAATTCCCGGAGCAGCGTATGCCGCTCATAGATCTTTTCTGCCGCGGCCCGACCGCTTTCCGTCAGGGTCAAAGCCCCGTCCTCCCCGGTGAGCAGGTACTCCTCTCCCCGCAGCCGCCCCAGCGCCCGGCTGACAGCGGGCTTGGAGAAGCCCATGCGCTCCGCCACGTCCACGGCGCGCACCGTGGGATGTTCCCGGCTCAGTATCAAAATCGTCTCCAGATACATCTCTCCGGATTCCAGTAATGCCATAACCCGCACCTCTCTTGCCTTTGGATTGTACCACATCTTCCCCTGATACACAAGTGTTTCCGCATAACAGGCCCCTCCAGGAGCATATCCCGCAAAAAACTGTTGACAAGTTACCCGAAGGTAACTATAATGCATCCGTGGGTTAGCGAATGCTAACCAAACAGCATCGCCGCCGGGCGTCCGGCGGGAAAGGAGAGGTCATGATACCACTGGCATGGGCGGAAACAGGAAAGACGCACACGGTATGCCGTCTGGGGGGCGGAGAAAAACTCAGAAAGCATATGGAACATCTGGGCATCACCCCCGGGGAGGCGATCACGGTGCTCTCCGTGCTGGGCGGGGGTGTGATCGTCAGCGTAAGGGACACACGCCTGGCTCTCAGCGAGGAGATGGCAAGGCGAATACTGGTACAAGGAGAGAACGAGCATGAAAACTTTGCAGGATGTGGCCGTGGGCAGGAGCGCCGTGGTGCTGCGGCTTCATGGGACGGGCGCGGTGAAACGGAGGATGATGGACATGGGCATCACCCGGGGCACGGAGATCTTCGTGCGGAAGATCGCCCCGCTGGGCGACCCGATGGAGCTCACCGTAAGGGGCTATGAGCTCTCGCTGCGGAAAGCGGACGCGGCCACGGTGGAAGTGGAATAGGCTTTTATTTTTTGAACAGTAGTTACCTTTGGGTAACTATCAAAGAAAGGAACGAGAAGTATGGACATTCGTATCGCGCTGGCGGGAAATCCCAACAGCGGCAAAACCACGTTGTTCAACGCCCTGACCGGTTCCAATCAGTTCGTGGGCAACTGGCCAGGGGTGACCGTGGAGAAAAAGGAGGGCAGGCTGCGCTTCCGGGAGGGCGTGACCGTCACGGATCTGCCCGGCATCTACTCCCTCTCCCCCTACACGCCGGAAGAGGTGGTGGCCCGGCGCTATCTGGCGGAGGAGCGGCCCGACGCCATTCTCAACATTGTGGACGGCACCAATCTGGAGCGCAACCTCTACCTGACCACCCAGCTCACGGAGCTGGGCATCCCGGTGGTGGTGGCGGTGAACATGATGGACGCAGTGGAAAAGAGCGGGGACCGGATCGACTCCGCCGCCCTGGCGAAGCGTCTGGGCTGCCCGGTGGTGGAGATCTCCGCGCTGAAAGGCCGCGGCGTGGCGGAGGCGGCGGAGGCCGCCATGGCCGCCGCCCGGGAGGGCAAGGCCCCGCCTCCCTTCCCTTACTCCGGCGCCGTGGAGCACGCCCTGGCCCACATCGAGGAGGCTGCTGTGCACCATCTCCCCGGCGCACAGCAGCGCTGGTACGCCGTCAAGCTCTTTGAACGGGACCAACGGGTGCAGGAGGCCCTGGGGCTGACGGCGGAGCAGATCGCGCACATCGAAACGGACATCGCCGCCGTGGAGGAGGCCATGGACGACGACGCCGAATCCATCATCACCGCCGAGCGCTATGGGTGCATCACCGGGTGGATGAGCGAGTGCTGCCGCAAAAGCGCCCCGGGGGCGCTGAGTCTTTCGGACAGGATCGACCGGGTGGTGACCCACCGGCTCTGGGGGCTGCCCATCTTCGCGGTGGTGATGTTCCTGGTCTACTCCGTCTCCATGATGGGCGTCGGCGCCGCCGCCACCGACTGGGCCAACGAGTCCCTTTTCGGGGAGGGCTTCTACCTCTTCGGGCTGGAAAACTGCTGGGTGAGCGGCGTGCCGGTCTGGTTCGAGCGGCTGCTGGACGCGCTCCATGTGGCGGATAGCGGCGTGGGCGCGGTGATCCGGGGCGTGGTGCTGGACGGCATCGTGGCCGGCGTGGGCGCGGTGCTGGGTTTCGTGCCCCAGATGCTGGTGCTCTTTTTCATGCTGGCCTTTCTGGAAGCCTGCGGCTACATGGCCCGCATCGCCTTTGTGCTGGACCGGGTGTTCCGCAAATTCGGTCTCTCCGGCAAGAGTTTTATCCCCATGCTCATTGGCACCGGCTGCGGCATCCCCGGCATCATGGCCTCCCGCACCATCGAAAACGAGCGGGACCGGCGCATGACCGTCATGACCACCACATTCATCCCCTGCGGGGCCAAGGTGCCCTTCATCGCCATGATCGCCGGAGCTATCTTCCACGGCGGCGCCTGGGTCACCACCCTGGCCTACTTCACCGGCATGGCCGCCATCATCGTCTCGGGCATCATCCTCAAAAAGACCCGGCTCTTTGCCGGGGACGTGGCGCCCTTCGTCATGGAGCTGCCCGCCTACCGCCTCCCCACCCTCCCCAACCTCCTGCGCTCGGCCTGGGAGCGGGGATGGAGCTTTATCCGCAAGGCCGGCACCATCATCCTGCTCTCCACGGTGCTGGTCTGGTTCGCCTCCTCCTTCGGCTTCACCGGCGAGGGCTTCCGGATGCTGGAGGAGGAAGAGCTGCACCTCTCCCTGCTCTCCGCCCTGGGCAGCGCCGTCTGCGGGCTGTTCGCCCCGCTGGGCTGGGGGAACTGGCAGGCCGTGGTGGCCTCCGTTACCGGGCTCATCGCCAAGGAGAACATCGTGAGCACCATGGGCGTGCTCTATGGCGGAGAGGGGAATGTCTACACCGCGCTGGCGGAGAGCTTCACCGCCGCCTCGGCTCTGTCTTTTCTGGTGTTCAACCTCCTCTGCGCCCCCTGCTTCGCCGCCATCGGCGCCATCCGCCGGGAGATGAACAGCGCCAGGTGGACCTGGTTTGCCGTGGGCTACCAGTGCGTCTTTGCCTACGCCGTGGCGCTGATGGTCTACCAGTTCGGCTGCCTCCTCACCACCGGCGCCCACCCGCTGGGGCTCGCGGCCGCCGTGATCGTGCTGGCGGGGCTGCTCTGTTTGCTGCTGCGTCCCGCGAAACGGGCAGGGAGAAAGGAGGGAGAGGATGCTGCCATGGCTGCATGAATACGGAGGCACGCTGCTGGTCTCGGTGCTGCTGCTCTCGGGGCTGGCCGCCATCGCCGCCAAGCTCCTCCGGGACAGGAAGAGAGGGCAGAGCAGCTGCGGCTGCGGCTGCGGGAACTGCCCCATGGCGGAGGCGTGCCATCCCGGGAAAAAGAACGAACCATAATGTCAACGGGGCGGATGGAAGCATCCGCCCCGAAAAACTGTGGACTTTTTTCCCGCTCTGGGTTATGCTGGGGGCAGTTTGCATGAACACTCCCCGCCCGCCGGGGCGGGAAAACACACAGGAGGGAATACTATGCCTGATTTGTCCGTCGCCTCCGCCGTGGAGGCGCTGAAAAAGCTGGAGGCCACCTCCGCCGCCTACGACCATGTGCTGGGCGTGCTGTCGCTGGACGCCTCCACCGCCGCCCCCAAGGGGAGCTACCCGGGCCGGAGTCTCACCACGGGCGTCATGTCCGGGCTCCACTACCAGCTCATCTCCGATGAGCGCAACGGTCAGCTCTATGAATACCTGAGCGCCCACGCCGATGAGCTGGACGAGCAGACCCGCCGGGAGGTGGAGGTGGGCAAAAAGAACTACGACAAGATGCACCGCATCCCCATGGAGGAGTATGTGGCCTTCCGCACGCTGCTCAGCGAGGCCCAGGCCGTCTGGGAAAAGGCCAAGCTGGAGAACGACTTTGCCGCCTTCGCCCCCTATCTGGAGAAGATCGTGGACTACAACCGGAAGTTCGCCGGGTACTACAACCCCCATATGGCCCCCTACGACGCCCTGCTCAACGAGTATGAGGAGGGAATGAACACCGCCACGCTGGACGCCTTCTTCGCCCAGCTCCGGGAGACCATCGTACCCCTGCTCGCCAAGATCCAGTCCGCCCCCCAGCCGGACGACAGCTTCCTGCGCGTCCTCTGCCCGGTGGAGGGCCAGCGCCTCCTCTCCGGGCAGATCATGGAGGTGATGGGGCTGGACCGGAACTACTGCGGCATCGCGGAGACCGAGCACCCCTTTACCACCAACTTCAACAACCACGACGTGCGCATCACTACCCACTACTACCCCGAGGCCGTGGCCTCCTCCCTCTTCTCCGTGATCCACGAGGGCGGCCACGCCATCTACGAGTTGGGCTGTGACGACAGGTATAACGGCACCTTCCTCTACGGCGGCGTCTCCATGGGCATCCATGAGAGCCAGAGCCGGTTCTTCGAGAACATTGTGGGGCGCAGCCGGGAGTTCGTGGAGAACGTGATCTTCCCCCGGGTCAAGGCGATCTTCCCCGCGCAGTTTGCGAGCGTCTCTCCCCTGGACTTCTACCGGGCCATCAACCGGGTGCAGCCCTCCCTCATCCGCACCGAGGCCGACGAGCTGACCTACTGCCTCCACATCATGGTGCGTTACGAGATCGAAAAGCAGCTCATCGACGGCTCTCTGGCGGTGGCGGACGTGCCCGGGAAGTGGAACGCCCTCTACAGGGAGTATCTGGGCGTGGACGTGCCCGACGACGCCCACGGCTGCCTGCAGGACGTTCACTGGGCGGGCGGCAGCATCGGCTACTTCCCCTCCTACGCCCTCGGCAGCGCCTACGGCCCCCAGTTCCTTCACGAGATGGAGAAAGACCTGGGCGACATTGCCCCGGATCTCCGCGCCGGCGATCTCACGCGCATCAAGGGCTGGCTCCGGGAAAACATCCACCGGCACGCCTCCTTCTACAAGCCCGGTCAGCTCTTCGAGCGGGTCTGCGGGAAGTTCGACGCCCGCTACTACACCGATTACCTGACGAAGAAGTACACCGCGCTCTATCTGGAGTGAACGCCATGACAGATTATGACCTGCTCTGCGCCCAGCTCCGCTCCCTCATCCACGGCGTCCCCCACCAGACCGCCAACCTGGCCAACGTCTCCGCCCTGCTCTATGAGGCGCTGCCCGATCTGAACTGGGCGGGCTTCTATCTGCTGGAGGGGGAGACGCTGGTGCTGGGTCCCTTCCAGGGCAAGCCCGCCTGCATCGAGATCCCCGTGGGAAAGGGAGTCTGCGGCGCCGCCGTGGCGGAGGGGCGCACCCAGCGCGTGGAGGATGTACACCTCTTCCCCGGACACATCGCCTGCGACAGCGCCTCCAACGCCGAGATCGTCGTCCCCCTCCGCGCCCACGGGCGCGTCCGTGGCGTGCTGGACATCGACAGCCCCACCCTCCGCCGCTTCAGCGCAGAGGACCAGGCCGGGCTGGAGAAGTTTGCTTCGATACTGGAAGAGGAACTCTGGGGCTGACAGCGCCATCCGCGCCGGAACAGCGAAACATACCATCCCGACAGGGCCTGCGGGCAGTATCGCGGGCCCTGTTTCTTTCTCCTCACGAAGATATATAAACCGTTGACATCCGATTGAATTCGATTTATATTTGGCCTGGAAAAGAATAAAGCTGTGTACCATACAGGTGTCTGTGCGGGGCGCTCTGCCGCGCATGGGTGAAAAGGGAATCCGGTGAGAATCCGGAACGATGCTGTCACTGTGTCAGGGAGCTGCTTTCCATATCCACTGGCGAAAGCCGGGAAGGGGGGGAGCGGCGTTGATCGAAGTCAGGAGACCTGCCTGTATGGGGAATTACGGATTTGCAGTCTACGAACCGTATTCTGACATTGCTTGCTCTCCGCTGATCTCGCGAGTACGCCGCCGCGGTTTTTCGCTCTGTTCGGTCGTGTTTGGTTTTTCAGGGAAAGAAGTATGTGTGAATGCCTGTCGTAGAAATATGACGGCGTTATTTTTTTCCGCATTTTCAACCGAAAGGAGGGAAAAAGCCCCCGCGCAGCTTGACCCCTGCCGGGCGGGAAGCCCGGCGATGAAAACCAAGTACTAACGAAAAGAGGCAGAACATGAAAAGATCCAAGAGGTTTCTGAGTTCCCTGCTGGCCGTGGTGCTGCTGGCAGCCCTGCTGGCAGGCTGCGGCGGCAAGGCCGACGAACCCGCCCCCGCCCCCACGACCGCCGCCCCCGCCACCCCGGCGTCCCCCGCATCCCCGGCCCCCGCCGCCGATCCCGCCCCCGCCAGGGGCGTGGTGGAGGAGCTGCGCGTCGGCATCACCAAAGACATCGAGCCGAGAAGCCTGACCTCCGAGTCCGGCTCCTTCGGCAGAATGAACTACAACGCCTTCTGCGCCGGCACCCTGCTGGTTCGTGACTCCGAAAACCAGATCCGTCCCAACCTGATGACGGATTGGGAGATCGCGGAGGACGGCAGCTATATTATCGCCACCTTCGCCACCGACCAGGGCATCACCTGGCACGACGGCGAGCCTTTCACCATCGACGACGTGATCTTTACCATCGACTTTATGAACAATGTTCTGAGTTCCGGCTATATGTCCAAGGTCACCGCCGTGGAAAAGCTCAGCGACACCCAGCTCAAGCTGATCATCCCCGACCACGCCGCCTACTTCACCCTGGGCAACTCCGCCGTCTTCGTCCGCGTCTACCCCAAGCACATCTGGGAGAACATCGAGGATCCCAAGAACTATGTGGGCGAAGAGGCCACCATCGGCTGCGGGCCGTACAAGCTGGTCAATGTGGATGAGGAAGCCCGGGTCATGACCTACGAGGCCGTGGGCGACACCTATATGGGCAGGGAACTGACCGTGAAAAAGGTCGTCGTCCGCACCTACGACAGTCAGGACGCCCTCATCATGGCTCTCATCAACGGCGATGTGGACGCCATGAACGACTACTCCAACCCCATCAGCGCCACCATGCTGGACTCCATCGCCAATGTGCCCGGGCTGGACACCGGCAAGAGTATCAACCAGGGCCTGTTCGAGATTCTCTTCGGCTTCAACAAGCAGCCCACCGACGACGCCGCCTTCCGCAAGGCCGTCCGTCTCGCGCTGGACTATGAACTGCTGGCCTACACCATCGGCGGCGAGGACGGACAGATCCCCGGCATGGGCATCATCTCCCCCGCCTCCGTGGGTCACGACCCCTCCATCGGCAAGGTCTACCGGGATCTGGACGAGGCCGCCGCGATCCTTGACGGGGCCGGGTATGTGGACAAGGACGGTGACGGCTACCGGGAGAAGCCCGACGGCACCCCCATGGATGTGCTGGTGACTCCCCAGTTCAACAAGACCAAGGCCGCCATGTACCAGCGCCTGGCCGAGATCATCATCGCCAATCTGGACGAAGTTGGCATCAAGTGCACACTGGACGAGGAGAGCGTGCGCAACTCCGACCACGAGAGCGCCCTGCGCAAGTCGGGCGAGTACGAGATCGTCATCTGCTACTCCACCCAGGGCGTAGCCTACTACAAGACCTCTTACCTCTATATGTTCAACAATCCCATCAGCATGTGGGGCACCTGCACCCTGCCCGAGTTTGACGCGGCGTACAACGATCTGCTCAACGCCCTCAACAGCGAGGAGTATGACAAGGCGGCCTACCGTCTCCAGGCCATCAATGTGGAAGAGTGCGTGGGCATCCCGCTGGCCTGGGATATGGCCTACTACCCCTACCGCACCGACAAGTATGAGGGCTGGGTCAACTACCCCGGCTGGGGCGTGATCAACCCCGAGACCTGGTACAATCTGCACCCCATCGGCTGACAGAGCCGGACCCCACGCCGCGGGGATCACGCCTTCGCGCACCCCCGCGGCGTTCCGTGTTCCGTATGCCCCGTCAGCCGGGGCCGTGCCGGAAGATCTGTACAAGGAGCGAACCATGAAACGAATTGCCTATCTCGCGGAGAAGCTGTTCTCCGCCCTGCTGGTGGTATTCTGCATCGTGACGGTGAACTTTTTCCTCGTTCGCTTTATGCCGGGCGACGTGGTCATGCACATCGTCGGAGAGGACGAATACCTAAACATTATGTCAACCAACCCCGAAAAGATCGAGGAGATCCGGGCTGCCTACGGTCTGGACGCCGATTTCTTCACGCAGTTTGTGCGCTATCTGAAAAAGACCGCCGCGCTGGATTTCGGCAGCTCCTTCCGCACCAAGGCGCCGGTGCTGGACACCATCCTCTTCCGGGGGAAATGGACGCTGTATCTGGCGCTGCCCACCATCGTGATCTCCGGACTGATCGGCGGCTTTACCGGCCTTCTCTGCGGCTGGGGGGAGGAGAAATGGTATGACAGACTCGTCACCCGTGTTTTTCTCCTGGTCAACACCATCCCCTCCAACTGTCTGGCCATCCTCTTTCTGATCGCTTTCGCCTTCCGGCTGAAGTGGTTCCCCATCGGCGGCATCACCTCCGGGGGGCTGAGCGGCTGGGCGCGGACGGCGGATATTTTCCGCCACATCCAACTGCCGCTGATCGTGCTCATTCTCTACCGCACCGCCTCCAACCACATGCTCATGCGCAGCACCGTCACGCAGCTCCACGGCGAGCAGTATATCGACACGGCGCTCTCCAAGGGGCTGACGGAGCGTCTGGTGCGCTCCCGCCACCTGCTGAAAAACGCGCTGAGTCCCTACATCACCTCCCTTTGTATGCAGATGGGCGGCGTTTTTGCCGGCTCCATGATGGTGGAGGTCGTCTTTTCGTGGAAGGGTATGGGCAGTCTCATCTACGAGTCGGTCAACGCCAAGGATTTCCCCATGCTGCAGGGCTGTTTTCTGCTGATCGGGGTCTGCGTGGTGGCGTTCAACCTGCTCTCGGATGTGCTCTACGCGGTGATCGACCCCCGGGTCAAGGACGGTGAACATGAAAAAGTTTAGTTTTTCCTTTTATCTGGGGCTGGCCATCCTGCTGTTCTTTCTGGTCATGGCGCTCTTTGCCCCCCGGCTGTCGCCCTGCGACCCCTACGATTTCGGGCGGCCCTACCTCAAGCCCTCGCCGGAGCATCTGCTGGGCACCAACGATGTGGGACAGGACATTCTCAGCGAGATCATCTACGGCTCCCGGGTGTCTCTGTCCATCGGGCTCGTGTCCGCGCTGGTGGTCACCGTCATTGGCGCCTCCGTGGGCATGATCTCCGGCTATTACGGGGGCCGCTGCGACAGCATCCTCATGAAGATCACCTCCATCGCCATGGCCATCCCCTCTCTGCCCATGACCATTGTGCTGGTGGCCTATCTGGACGCCAGCATCTGGAATTTGATCATCGCCATCTGCATCACCGCATGGACGTCCACGGCCAGGATCGTGCGTTCCCGGGTGATTTCCCTGAAGGAACAGCCCTTTATCAAGATCGAAAAGACTCTCGGCGGAAAGACCGGCTATATCCTCTTCCGCCACATCCTGCCCAACCTCTCGGACATCGTGTTTACCCGGGGCATTCTCTCCGTCTCCTCGGCCATGCTGACGGAGGCCAGTCTGAGCTTTCTGGGGCTGGGTGTGCTGGGGCAGAAGAGCTGGGGCGGCACGCTGCACTACGCCTATATCCGCAACGGGCTGCTGAACAATTACTATTGGTGGTACCTGCCCCCCATCCTCTGCATTTCCCTGTCTGTGCTGGGGTTTATGCTGGTGGGCAGTGCAAAACCCGCGAGAAAGGGGGAGAGCAAGGGATGCTGAGAATTCAGGATGTCACTGTGCGCTTCGGCCCCCCGGGCACGCCCAACGCCATAGAAAACGTGTCTCTGGACGTGCCGGAGGGCCGGCGCACCATGATCATCGGGGAGAGCGGCAGCGGAAAGAGCGTGCTGCTCATGGCCATTTTGCAGATGCTCCCTGCCTCCGCCGCCGTAAGCGGCCGGGCGGAGCTGGACGGACTCGATCTGATGGCCGCCGGTAAGACGGAAATGCGCCGCCTCCGGGGCCGGGTCGTCTCCTACATTCCCCAGGGCAGCGGCAACAGCATGAACCCCCTGCTGACCGTGGGCTTCCAGGTGGGGGAGCCGCTGATGATACACCGGCGCTTTTCCCGGCGGGCCGCCGTCCGCCGGGCCTGCGAGGCGTTGCGGTCCTTTGATCTGGGAAACGAGGAGCAGCTGGTGCGGCAATACCCCCACACTCTAAGCGGCGGCATGAAGCAGCGCGCCCTGATCGCCATGGGCGTAGTGAACGACGCGCCGGTGCTGTTCGCGGACGAGCCCACCAAGGGGTTGGACAGGGCGAGGATCTCCATGGTCACGGACGCTTTCCGGCGTCTGGAAGGCAAGACGCTGCTCTGCGTGACCCACGATCTGAACTTTGCCCAGGAGCTGGCGGATCAGGTGGTGGTCATGTACGCCTCCGAGGAGATCGAGTGCGGCGGCGCGGCGGATTTTTTCGCCCGGCCCCTGCACCCCTATTCTCAGGCCATACTCCGCGCCCTGCCGAAAAACGGTCTCCACGCCTCCGCCGGCTTCGCCCCGCCCCGGGAGGACGAGGAGGCAGCCCGCGGCTGCCACTACCGTATGCGATGCCCCTACTGCACGGAAAAGTGCGGCAGCCGCCCGCCGATGTTTAAAGCAGAAGGAAGAAAGGTAAGGTGTTGGCGCTATGCTCCTGGAAGTACAGAACCTGAAAAAACGCTATAGCAGCAAGCTCCCCTATGTGATCAACAGCGTGAGCTTTTCCATGGATCACGGTGAGACCGTGGGCATTTTCGGCGGCAGCGGCTGCGGCAAGTCCACCATCGGCCAGACCATCGCCGGGCTCTACTCCCCCAGCGGGGGCACGCTGCTGATGAACGGACAGCCCATGGACAGGCGCTGGTATGCCGCCCACCGCCGCAGCGTGCAGATCCTGTTCCAGCACCCGGAGGTCTCCTTCGACCCGAGGATGACGCTGGAGGACAGCATGAGGGAGCCATACCACTTTTATAACATCCCTTTCCGTCCGGCAGAGCACAAAGCCTGGCTGGCGCGATTTGGCATCTACCCCGAGCACATGAACCGCTACCCTGCCGAGCTGTCCGGCGGCGAACTCCAGCGCATGGCGCTGGCCCGGGCCATGCTGCTGAGCCCCCAGCTTCTCATTCTGGACGAGCCCACCAGTATGCTGGATGTGATCTCCCAGGCGCAGATCATCGCCCTGCTCCGAACACTCCAGGCGGAGCAGGGGCTGGGCTTTCTGTTCATCTCTCACGACATCGAGCTAAGCCGCATGGTCTGCGAGCGGATACACCATCTGGAAAACGGCGTTATTGCCGAAACGGAGAATTGCCGCAGGGCGGCGCAGCCCGCCTGATAGCGCCCCAGGAGAAAAACCGCCCGCCGGGAGGCATTTGCCTTCCGGCGGGTTTTTTGCTACACTGGGGAGCAGAAAAAGACCGGGTACGGGAAAACGGCAAGAAAAGTCGAGATTTTCCGTCCCCCGGGGCGTTATACTGCTTTTCGTAAGGAGGCGAGGCGGATGAACGATCAGATCCTGGCGGTGCAGCGGATGCAGGACTATATGGCGGAGCACTGTGCCGAGCCGGTCACCATGAGCGATCTGGCACGGGCGGCGGGGTACTCTCCCTGGTACGCCCGGCGGCTCTTCCTGGCGTGGACAAAGCACACTCCCGCGGACTATCTGCGGCGGCTGCGCCTCTCCCTATCGGCCATCCGGCTCCGGGACGGGCGCTGCCGGGTCAGCGATGTGGCCATGGAGCTGGGCTTTGGGAGCGTGGACGGCTACCAGCGGGCCTTCTTCCGGGAGTTCGGCTGCAACCCCCGGGAGTATGCCAGGCATCCCGTCCCCCTCGCGCTGTTCAAACCTTACGGAGTACGGTACAAACCATCGGGAAAGGAATTGAAACCTGTGGAAAACCTGAGAAATATGTTTATTCTCCTGACGGAGAAGCCGGAGAGAAAGGTCATCCTGAAACGGGGCAAGCTGGCCCGGGACTACATGAGCTACTGCGAGGAGACAGGCAGCGATATATGGGGTCTTCTGTGCAGCATCCCCTCCCCGGCGGGGGAGCCGGTCTGTATGTGGCTGCCGGAGAAATACCGCAAGCCCATTACCAACGAGTATGTGCAGGGGGTGGAAGTGTCCCCGGACTACGACGGGCCTGTGCCCGAGGGCTTCGAGGTGATCACCCTCCCCGCGGCGAGCTACCTGCGTTTTCAGGGGGAGCCTTTCGCCGAGGAGGACTTCGAGGACGCCATCAGGGAGCTGTGGGAGGCGGAGCGGCGCTTTGACCCGGCCAGCATCGGCTACCGCTGGGACACGGAAAACCCCCGGATCCAGCTGGAACCCATCGGCAGCCGGGGCTACATCGAGCTTTGCCCGGTGTGCAGGTAAAGGAAAGAGGGGACGCAAAGGGCGCGTCCCCTCTTTCCTTGCATGAGCGGCATCCTTCCTGCCAAAGCAAAACCGGGACGCGCCCCTTGCGTCCCGGTTTTATTTTTTCAGAAGTAGGTCATATACACAGACACGCCGATCACGAAGATGCCCGCGCAGAAGGAGAGCACAGACAGCGGACGGTTTTCCTTCCAAAACTGCACCCCCTGCAACATCACCACCACGCCCATCATCGGCTCAAAAATCCCAAGCGCGCCGTTCCAGAGCTTGAAGATATGCATCAGCAGCAGCACGGCAGCCACGATCAGCGTACCGAATTTCAAAACAACAATCAGGTTCCATTTTTTCATGACGGTTCCCCCGCAGTTTCCGTGTTTTCTTTCCGCGCCGCAGCGCTGTCTGCTATCTTACCATGGCACGGGCGGTTTTTCAAGGGTTTTCCCCCGGTTTCCCCGAAAGGAGAGGGATTTGACGGCTGCATGAAAGCCGGATTTCTCTTCTTGACATCAACAGATCCCGACCGGCTTGGCAAAGACCCCTCCAGGCAAAAAAGAAACCGGACGCCCGCTTCGATACGCACCGTATCAAACCGGGGTGTCCGGTCATGGCGGAGAGTAAGGGATTCGAACCCCTGTGGCTTGCGCCCCAACGGTTTTCAAGCCTTGTGAGCATTTCGGAGTTTTCCGGAATTTTTTAGAATTTGTCAGAAGTAATAAGAACTCAAAAATCCAGTGTTCCCAAGGACTTTTCGGCTTTCAAAACTGAAAAGTCCTTGATTTTCCAAGTCAAAAAGATCTCCTCGCAGCACCACCAATTCTAAGATTTTTCTAATGCGTGGCATTAGAAAAATCTTAGAATTGCCCGAATTTTTGCCATTTTTGATTTCCTGGCAGTGCATGCAAAAACCACAATTATTCATGTTGATTGATACGGGCTTTCCAGACTCAAAATCATTAATATATTTGGGAAACTCTTGATAAGAAATGTGACAATCATTGTGCGCATCTCTAAGAAAACGAGGAGCCGTTGTTATCTGATTCTCATAATATTCTAAGCTGGCACCCCAATCATCGCAGCATTTTGTATCATCAGAAATTACCTCTGCATCCCATAGAATACGTCCGTGATCTGGGCATACTTAAGAGAGACCGGCATCTTTTTCATAAACGTGGCAGTCAATTCGATGTGGTCGTCGTGCAGAGCGACCTCCACGACGGTATCAGCCTGGAACTGTCCAACACCCTCCAGAAGGACAAAGTTCTCGCTCATGGTGCTGCCCTTTTGGAGGTGGAGCCGTGACGAAGGATCAACTGCGGGAGTATGCGGCCATAAAAAGAGAGCTGCAGAACACACAGGGCAGGCTGGAGGAACTCAGCGCGGCCATGTATGCGCCAAAGGCGCAAAAGCTGACCGGCACGCCGTCCGCTCCGTCGCCGGACAACGCCGCCATGGAGCTGATGGTCATACAGAGGCAGGAGCTGCTGGACAGGTATCTGCGCATCATGGCAGAGCTGGCCGAGAAGCTGCAAGAGGTGGAGACATCCATCTCCGGGCTGGCCTCCCCTGCCCGCGAAGTACTGCGCTGTCGATACATAGACGGCCTGACATGGGAGCAGGTATGCGTCAAACTAAACTACAGCTGGCGGCAGGTGCACCGCATCCACGCCGACGCGCTGGAAAAGTTGAAAGAAAAAGGCCAAAGATAGCACCCTGGCCTTTTTCAATCCTCGACATATTCGATCTGACGGGGGACGCGGAGCATGGATATGCCATGCCGGGCGGACAGATGAGGATATAAGTAAAAAAGCCCTGCCGGGAAACCCGGCAGGGCGAAAGAGCGTCAGGACTGAGAGAGGGCGCGCTTGAGGACGGTCTCGATATAGCTGGACAAGGTGCGGTTATCGGCTTCGGCGGCCTTCTGGAGCTGCTGCTTGAGTTCGGGCGTGACGCGGATGTAGATGTTATCGGTCTTTTGCATTTTGCGATCATTCCTTCCATTATTGTTCTGGATCTCTTCGTAAGTCATTTACACACGCCTCCGATATTTAATTGCCACTTATGGAGCATCTTTATAATATTTGCCCTGCCTCGTCAGCACCCGTGGGGCGGTTCGGGTGGACGGTCTTTTCAGACCGTTTCGGCTGATGCGGAGGAGATTTTACTCGTAGATCATTTCGAGATCTTCGTACCAGGCGTTGATTCTCGATCCGTTAGAGTCAACGAGCTGCCCCTCGAAATCTACGGAGATATCCATGAGGCTGAGGATCTCATCGATGCACAGGCTGTGGTTGGTGATGATGTCGGCCACGATCTCGTTGGTATTGGCGTCAAGAAGAAGCAAAAAAGAAATGACTACATACGAATTATATACCGCGAAAACGCCAAGAAAAAGCCTATAAAATGCACGAATTTAGGCGCGCCATTTTGTTATGTTTTTCAGCGGCGCGCGAAAAGGCCAGAGGGTTGCCCCTCCGGCCTTTGGTCGTTTTATAGTGTCAAAGCTCGGTAATATCTTCCACAGCAGGCGCGTAAATCTCGCAGAGCTCCTTCAATTTGTCCGACAATTTACGGCCCTTGTAAAGGCGCGTATCCTCGAACTGGAGGAACTTATCCTCCCCGGAGGAGGACGTGTAGCTAATCACGAAAAAGAACCGGCTCACCTTCTTCTCTTTCTTTCCGGTGCCGCTCACAGCGCCGACGACCGCACCGACGCCGCCAAACAGGAGGCCACCGGCTACCGCACGGGAAATGGAGGATTTACTCTTTTCGACCGCCTCAGTCTCCGTAATCATAAGTGTTACCATGTCCAGCACAGGTTCCACCAAAATTTAATTCACAGTTGCTACACAGTTGCTACACAGTTGCTACATTGTTTATTCATCCTCATATCTCCTTACGCACATTATAACATTTCATCGCTCATTCATCAACAACAAACGATTGATGAAATGAGCGATAAAACCAAAGCTAAACATTTTAGATTCTTTCTGCACCTAAAAAAGTCGGAGGTATTTTTGTGGTGTTATTCTCTGCTGAGTGTTTCACATGGAAGGGTACCATTTTGGAGGCGGTAGGCTTCCTTCGCCTGGGCAGCAGCTTCGACATCGTGGGCGATTAAGAGGATACCATACATAAAAGACCATACATGCCACAGCAAAATCTGTGGCACAGATGGTGCGAGTGTTCTGATAGGACTTTTCAAAAAACGCTGCCATACCAATGGTTTTTCGGATTTCAGAGCAGCAGATTTTCTTTTTTTACTTCCTATTCCGGCATATTTCTCTTTTTCAACGGTCACTCAAAAAGATCTTGAAAATATAATGGATATAGGAGGTGCAACATGGCTAGTTACATTATAATGGCGCTTGCGGCGACGCTGGGAACCTGGTTCGTAACAGCACTGGGCGCAGCTACAGTCCTCTTTTTTACATCCCCCAATCCCAAAGGGTTGAACATCATGCTTGGATTTGCTTCCGGCGTCATGATCGCAGCCAGCTTCTGGTCTTTGCTGCAACCGGCAATCGAACGCGCAGAGGCCTCCTCGAACCTACCTGCATATTTAGTGGCAACGGCAGGCTTTTTGTGCGGTGCATTGTTTATGTGGGCATCCGATAAGGTGGTTTCCTTTGCAAGAAGAAAAGCAGACAGCACACTGGGCAAACCCCATGAACGCCTAAACCGCATTATCATGCTGATTCTTTCTATCACCCTTCACAATATCCCGGAAGGTCTGGCAGTGGGCGTTGCATTTGGTGCATTGCGGGGTACTGACTATACCGCAGAAAACTTGATGGGGGCAGTTTCCGTGGCGGTTGGTATCGGTTTGCAGAATTTTCCCGAAGGTGCAGCAGTTTCTGTTCCGCTCCGGAGAGAGGGGTATTCCAGAAAGAAAAGTTTTCTATTCGGTCAAGCTTCCGGCATGGTAGAACCGATTGCCGGT
>JAQXJT010000009.1 GCA_029009095.1 bacterium | reverse complement strand
AGAGTACGGCCATGTTTTCTAAAGCCTAAAGGTTTCAAATATTCATACACAATCTTTTCGATGATATCTACGGATTCGGTTGATGAAAGATTGTTTTTTCCGAATATAGGGGACATTATACAACCACCTCAATTCTATTATGGCATAAAAAGCCCTGTTTCTCAACGATTACTGCCTGTGATTTAACGATTACCCACTAAATCAACGATTATGGTTGTAATTTAACGATTGCTTGTCTTTTAACGATTTGAACTCAGTGAAATATTTGCCTTGCGGCAAATGTGAAATAATTCACTTCGTGAATTGTGAAATTTGATGCTACGCATCAAGTGAAATGAAATAAATCCACTCACGCCCGCAGGCATTTCACATTGCGAAGCAATATTTCACACGCGAAGCAATATTTCACAAATCCCGCAAGGGATTTATTTCGTTGAAAAAGACCTATGCTTTGTATCAAAGCATAGGTCTTTTTCTGGCGGAGGCTGTGAGATTCGAACTCACGGTGGGTTTGACCCCATCACTGGTTTTCAAGACCAGCTCCATAAACCACTCGGACAAACCTCCGCATTGGGGGCAATTTTCCATTTTCTTAGAAACGTCGTTAGAATTGCGGTGCCGCAGAAAGCAGTACAATTCCCAAAGTGCTACTGCCGCAACGGCTATTTTGATTTGAGCTTCCAAAATGCAGTCCAGATTTCAAGACCGCGCCGTTGTGACCAGTTCGGTAACTCTCCATACCGGAGCATCATAGCACACTCTCCTCTATCCGTCAAGGTGGGACGCTCAGCCCGCGTAAGGGAGAAACGCAAAGCACTCTTCCTCCCGCACGCCGCCGATCTGCCAGCCGTATTCCTCGCCCCGGCTGACGGCAAGGGTGCCCCGGACGCCGTCCCCGGTCTCAAAATACACCTGAGAGACCCCGTCCCAGCCCAGCAGGCGCAGCCGGGCGCCCGCGGGGATGGCGGAGGTGCCGTCGTCCATGGCCCCGCTCAGCTCCCGGGTGGTGGTCAGATACGTCTCGTTGCCGGCAAACTCCCAGATGGAGCCGGCCGCAGGGCGGAACACGCCGTCCTCCCCCAGTTCAAAGCGCCGCCGGCCCCCGTAGGTGCCGAGGACATACTGCCAGCTCCCCACGGTGATGGCGTTCCCCTCCACCGCCTCCAGCGCTCCGTACATCAAGTCCGCCCGGTCGTCTCCGTCCTTTCCCGCGAAGGGCACGGCGGTAAACCCCTGATCCCAGCGGAGCACCGTGAGCTCGTAGTCGTCGCTGCCTGCGTCGCCCCAGAACAGGATCTCGCTCACGCCGTCCCCGTCCAGATCCTCGATCCGCAGCCGGGGCCGGTAGCTCACGGCGGTATCCCAGGTATCGGACCGTTCCCCGGCCGTCACCCGGATGCCGTAGCGCTCCCACTCGCCCTCCAGCAGAGCAATCTCCACCGTCTCCGCCGTTCCGTCGCCGTTCACATCCCATTCCCAGGGGCCGAACGTCTCCTCCTCGGGCGCCATGGTGCTTCCGGCGGTAGCTGCGGTGGCCTGCGGCTGGGTGCGGTTTTCCTCCCCGGCAACGGTCTCCGGCTGCGCGCCGCCGTTCTCCTTCCCCTTGCCGCAGGCGCACAGAGCGCACAGGCACAGGGCCGCTATCACAGACTTGACACGATAGGTCATGTTGTTTCTCCTTTCCTGTGGAGGTATTTGCCCCCGTTAGACGCAAAAGCGCCGCCGCTTGTTCCCAAAAAAACGGCAAAGCGGTCTGCCGTGGGCCGGCAGACCGCTGCGTTCTTTATCTCTGCAAAAGCGTCAGGCTGTCCACCAGCACCTTGATATCCTTGCCGGAGGTGTTGATGCACAGATCGTAGTTGTGCCAGTCACCCCAGGCACGCCCGGTGTAGAATTCATAATAGACAGCGCGGTTTTTGTCCACCTTCTGGATGTACTGGCGCATTTCCTTCTCGGTAAGGTGCTCGTTTTCCGGGGCGCGCTCAAAGCAGCGGCGGATCTTGCTCTCCATGTCCGCGTAGACGAAAATGCGGGTGGGGTTGCTCTCCCGGAGGATGTAGTCGGCGCAGCGGCCCACGATGACGCAGTCGGACTTGGCCGCCAGTTCCCGGATGATGTCGCTCTGCTCCCTGTAGACGGTCTGAGCCATAGTGTCCACCCCGTCGGTGGTGAACTGGAAGGTGTGCCCGATGGTGATGGGCAGCAGCGCGGTGGGCTTTTGCTCCACCACACGCTGAATATACTCCTCGCTCATGGCGGTACGCCTGGCGATCTCCTGAATGATTTCCTGATCGTAGTAAGCCACGCCCAGTCTCTCCGCCAGACGGCGGCCCAGTTCTCTGCCGCCACTGCCGAATTCCCGGCCGATGGTGATGATTTTATTCATATTTTCCGCTCCTTTCCCAAAGTCCCTGCGGACAAGCCGCGGTTTTCTTGCCTGCGTGATCTGTTCTTTGCAATGGAATTATACTCCTCCGCTTTCGGAAAAGCAAGCCTCTCCCCTCCCCCGCCGGGACGCAAAAACACCCCGGAGAGGCGCGCCTCTCCGGGGTGGATTTCTTCTCCCTTTACTTGGCGTACTCCACGGCCTTGGTCTCCCGCAGCACATGGACTTTGATCTGACCGGGGTAGGTGAGCTCCTCCTCGATCTTCTTGGCGATGTCCCGGGCCAGCAGGGTCATCTGATCCTCGTCCACCTCTTCGGGCTTGACCATAATGCGGATCTCGCGGCCGGCCTGGATGGCGTAGGAGCTGGCAATGCCGGGGAAGGAGCGGGAGAGCTCCTCCAGCTTCTCCAGACGCTTCACATAGTTCTCGATGTTCTCGCGCCGGGCGCCGGGGCGGGCGGCAGAGATGGCGTCGGCGGCCTGGACGATGCAGGCGATGACCGTGTGGGCTTCCACGTCTCCGTGGTGTGCCTCGATGGCGTGGATCACTTCCTCGGACTCCTTGTACTTCCTGGCCAGATCCACACCGATGGTCACATGGCTGCCCTCCACCTCGTGGTCAATGGACTTGCCCAGGTCATGGAGCAGGCCGGCGCGCTTGGCCACCGCCACATCCACGCCCAACTCCGCCGCCAGCAGCCCGGAGATATGGGCCACCTCGATGGAGTGGTTGAGCACGTTCTGGCCGTAGCTGGTGCGGTACTTCTGCCGTCCCAGCAGCTTGATGATGTCCGGGTGCAGCCCGTGGATATTGGTCTCGAAGGCGGCGCGGTCGCCAGCCTCCTTGATGGCCTGATTGACCTCGCGCTGGGCCTTGGCCACCATCTCCTCGATGCGGGCGGGGTGGATGCGGCCGTCCTGAATGAGCTTCTCCAGAGCCAGACGGGCCACCTCCCGGCGAACCGGATCGAAGCTGGAGACGGTGATGGCCTCAGGGGTATCGTCGATGATGAGATCGCAGCCGGTGAGGGTCTCGATGGAGCGGATGTTCCGGCCCTCTCGGCCGATGATGCGGCCCTTCATCTCGTCGTTGGGGAGGGGGACGACGGACACGGTCACTTCACTGGCGTGGTCGGCGGCGCAGCGCTGGATGGCGGTGACGATGATCTCCCGGGCGCGTTCCTCGGCCTCTTCCTTGTACTGGGCCTCGATCTCGCGGACCTTCTGGGCGGCTTCGTGGGTCACCTCGTCCTCCAGCTGATGGATCAGGTACTGCTTGGCCTCCTCCACCGTGTAGCCGGAGATCTTCTCCAGCATTTCCAGCTGGCTCTTCTTCACCATGCGGATCTCCTCTTCCTGGGCCTCGGCTTCGGCGATCTTCCGGTTGAGGGATTCGGTCTTTTTGTCCAGCGTGTCGGTCTTTTTGTCGAGATTTTCCTCCTTCTGCTGGAGACGGCGCTCCTGCTTCTGGATCTCGGCGCGGCGCTCCCGCAACTCTTTCTCGTTCTCGCTGCGGGATCTGTGGATCTCTTCCTTGGCCTCCAGCAGCGCCTCGCGCTTTTTGTTCTCGGCGGTCTTGATCCCCTCGTTGATGATGCGTTTGGCCTCTTCCTCGGCGCTGGTGATCTCACGCTCGGAGACCTTTTTCCTGTACAGGATGCCCAGCAGGAAGCCGCACGCCAGAGAGACCAGGGCGGCAGCAATGCTGATAATGATCTTTATCATGGTCGGGCAACACACCTCCTTCTTTCGTGTGTTCATATTTGAATGGGTTTTGATGCAAAAGGGGTCCCCAACCCCCATTAAATCATCTTTTCTATTTTATACAAATACCAAAAAGCTGTCAAGGAATTTTTCCGGGCCGGAAAATGATTTACATAAAAGTATCTCATAAAGAATTACACGCCGGAGTTATCCACATTTTCCACAGCTTTTTCCACAGTCCTGCTCTGGGAAAACTCCCCGTATTTCCCGGAAAAACGTCCCTTTCCCCCGTATCGTCACGGTCTGGGCGGGCAGGAGCTCTTGTTTACATAATGCTTCTTTGGGCGGCATTCTGTTCTCCCCGGCGGCCATCCGGCCTTCGACGCTCTTTTATGAATTCTGAATGGAAAAATACCGGCAAACGCGGCTGACGCCCCGGTATTCGATCCGCTCGCTCCGCTCCAGCGGCTGCATACCGCACTTTTCCATCACCCGGCGGCTCGCGGCGTTTTCCTCGAAGAAGCCCGCCGTGACCCGTTGAAATCCCATCCGGAACAGATCGCCGATGACCGCCGACACCGCCTCCGTGGCGTACCCCCGTCCCTTGTAGTCCGGGTGGATGACATAGCCGATCTCGATCTCCCCGTCCTCCGTCCCGCAGTCGTTGACAAAGCCGATGAGTGTGCCGTCCAGATAAATTCCGTATTCCAAATGGGCTGTATCCTCCGTTTTGCTGAACGCGATCAGCTTATGGGCCAGATCCAGCGCCTGCTGTTCCGACTGAAACCCGGGCACCATAAAGGTTTTGCCCACCTCCGGATTTGTCAGAAGCTCCACGATCCGCTTCGCGTCCCCGCTTTCATAGGATCTCAGCTCCAGGCGTCCGGTCCTGATGCAGTCTGCCTGTGTGATTAACACAGATATTTCCCCCTTTTCCCATTTTCGCAGCGTATTACGCCGTAAACCGTGAAATTCTCTCCGCTCCACGAAGAAACGCCCGAGGCGTTTGGACGTCTTTCGGGCGTTTCTCTGCAATTTGTACGGCGGCTCCCCGTCTCCGGGCGCCGTTTCCGTTTCACGGCCGCCGGGCCATGGGACTCACCAGATATGATCGCTGTAGTTGGCCCTGTCCCCCTCGTCCAGCCACGCGTTCACGGTGAAGGCGTGGCTCATGCGCACACCCTTCACCTCTTCGCCGCTTCGGATCTCCTCCAGCAGCGATGCGGCGTCCTCCTTATTTTCAAAGAAGCCAATGAGGATCCGGTAGCTGTCCCGGTTCTGGGGCTTGTAGATATAGGCGTTGTAGCCCCGCTCCCGGAGGCGGAGGATGCAGGTTTTGCAGTTCGACTCGCTGCCGGAGGACGCCACCTGAACGGCTGTGCCCTTGTAGAGCCCCCACTCCTCTCTCACGACGACCACGTCCTCCTCATCTCCGCCGCCCGCAGGCGTGGAGGAGCTCCCGCCCGGGGAGAGCAGCACGGGGCCGCCGTTGAAGAACTTCTCGGCGTAGGTCTCTTTCCCCGCGGCGGTGATCACCACATTGGTGGCATAGGCTTTCGCCACCTTCACCCCCGGCACCGTGGGGCCGTTTTGCATATAGGTGGCGAATTTCTCGCCCTCCACGGCGTTTTTGAACACGCCGGTCACCACCCGGTAGTTCCCGGCTCCCTTGGCGTGGTAAACATAGCCGTTATACCCCGCCTCGCGCAGTCTCACCACGTCCCGTTTGGCCTCCTTGAGGCTGCTGGTGGCCGCCACCTGAACGGCCACGACCCTGGTGTCGCAGTTCTCCTCGTCGAACACGTCCACCGCCCCGTCGGTGGGGGCGTTGCCCGTGGGCGCTCCCCAGACGGGGGCCGCAGTGGGCGCGGGGGTGGGGTTGACGCCGCTCTGCCCGTCGTAGACATAGTTGGCGTAATGCTTCGCCGCCTCAGCGGTCAGCTTGACATTGGTGAGATAGGCCCTTTTGACATCGAAGCCCTTGATATCGGGGCCGTTGGCGATCTCCTCCTGCAGTTTGCCGGCCTCGTCCCTGCCGGAAAAGACGCCCACCATAATGCGGTAGCGGGTGCCGCTGGCCTCCTGATAGAGGAACGCGTTATACCCGGCCTTCCGGAGGTTTTTCGCGCAGGTGGTGCAGTTGCTCAGGCTGCCGGAGGCTGCCAGCTGGACGGTCACATACTTCTCCGTGCCGTCGGCGTTCTCCTTGAACACATCCACCGCCTCGTCCCCGGCCGCGGCCTTCACCGGCAGTACGCCCAGCGTCAGGAACAACGCCAGCGCCAGACAGATCACGCGGGAAAATCCCTGTTTTCTCATGGTTGGAGAGCTCCTTTTTCTCTTGATTCCATCGGCGGCCCAGCCGCCTCCGCAAGGCCAGTATAGCAGTTCTCCCTCCGAAGCGTCAACGGCCAGTTGTGCCCACACAGACTCCGTTTCGTCACTTTTCGCGCTTCTCGCCGGTGAAGAACAGCGCCACCAGCCCCGGGCCCATGTGGGCGCCGCTGACCATCTCGCAGTATTCCATCCTGCACTCACCCGCAAAGCCCCGCTCCCGGAGCATCTCCAGCAGCAGCCGGGCGTCCGTCTCGTTGTCCCCGTGGGTGATGCCGATCTCTCCTGCGGGATCCACGGCCTGCGCGGCCCAGCGCTCGGCCATAAATTCCAGCGCCTTTTTGGTGCCCCGGACCCGGCCGGTGACCACGCACTCTCCCTGGCTGTTGCCCACCAGCACGGCCTTGATGTTCAGCGCGCCGCCGATGAGGGCCGCCGAGCCGGAGAGCCGGCCGGTACGCTGGAGGTACTTGAGATCCGTGACGGTCACCATCTGGATCATCTGGTCCACCCGGGCGCGCAGCAGCTTGGCGGCTTTGGCGGTATCCACGCCCCCGTCCCGCATCTCCGCGGCGGCCAGGGCGATCATCCCCTCGCCCAGGGAGGTGCCCAGGGAGTCGATGATCTCGATCCTCCGCCGGGGGTAACGCTCGCCCAGCTCCCAGGCGGCCATCCGCGCGGCGTCGTAGGTGCCGCTGACCTGGTGGCTGACGGTAAGGCAGATCACATCCTTCCCCCGCTCCAGAGCCGGGCGAAAGGCGCGGATAAAGGCGGCCGTATTCACCAGCGAGGTGTCGCACGCCTCGCCCCTGCGCAGCAGGGAATAATAGGTGGCCATGTCGTAGGGGCAGCTGTTTTCATCCATCTCCACGCCGCCCAGTACAAAGTTCATGGTGAGCACATGGATCCTCTTCTCCTCCCGCAGCGCTTTGGAGAGGTTGGCGGCGGAGTCGGCAAATACTTCAAACATAGGGGGAACCCTCGCTTTCTCGGAATACGCGTTTGGGTGCGCGATGGAAAAAGCGTAGCACTTTTCCGCGAATAAACAACCTACTCCCGCTCTCTACCCCTCTACCAAAAGGGAAAACGCCCCGGAGCGGGGGGCGGGGAGGCCAAAGCAGAGGTGGATTTTTCCCGTTTTTGTGATATGCTGTGATATGCTTGGAAAAAGACCGGGGGAGGTGATCGGATTGAGAAGAAACGGTGTATGGGAAAAGGACGGCTACACCCTGCGCCCGGCCCGGGAGGAGGACGCGGAGGACTATTTCGGGCAGAACTACTGCCCCCTGGATAAAGAGGTCGCGCGTCTGACAGGGTGCAGGGAAGAGTTTTCCCGGGAGGAGGTGCTCTCCTTTTTTCTCCGCTCCCTGGACGCGGAGGACCGGTGTTTCTTTCTGATCACGGCGCCGGACGGGCGGATCATCGGAGAGAGCGTCATCAACGAGATCGACCGGGAGCGGCGCTGCGCCAACTTCCGCATCGCCCTGTTCCATTCCGCAGAGCGGGGGCGGGGGATCGGCACCTGGGCCTGCAAGATGACCCGCGATTTCGCGTTCGGCGAGCTCAGGCTGCACCGGTTGGAGCTGGAGGTCTACGCTTTCAACCCCCGTGCGGAGAAAACCTACCGGAAAGCCGGGTTCCGGCGGGAGGGCGTGCTGCGGGACGCCGTGCCGGACGGAGACGCCTACGCCGACATCATCCTCATGGCCATGCTGGAGGACGAATGGCGGCAGCTCCGGGAGGCGGAGACATAAAGCCCGGCCCCGGGCAACAGCGGGCAAAAAAGCGTCCGTATCAGATATGATACGGACGCTTTTTTACTTCTCGATGCCCATCCGCTTTCCCAGCAGCCAGCTGAGAAAGACGATGGCCTCGGCGGGGAGAAGCAGGGTGAAGATCTGCCAGCTCTGGATGGGCAGGAGCATCACATACACCGTCAGCAGCACCGAAGGGATCAGGAGGGCGATGATCAGGTGGTTGCCCTTGCCCCGATTCCAAATGCTGTTGAGCACCAGCAGCGTCACAAGCACCGCCGGGAGCAGGTAGACAAAGCTGCGCCAGAAGGGCTTTCCCAGGATCCAGGTGATGTCAAAGGCCAGCAGCACCACCAGCAGCACGCTGCAAAAGGCGATGGACGCCACCAGAAAGCGCTTTTTTCTGTCCACCGGAGGATTTTCCGTTCTGGGCGGTCCGCCCGAACCCCCGGGTCCGGTGAAGAGTTCGTCCACGGGCACGCCGAAGATGCCCGCCATCTGCCAGAGGGCGGCGGCGTTGGGTGCGGCGTCTCCCCGTTCCCATTTGGATATGAGCTTGTCGGAATAGTGCAGCCGCTCCGCCAGCTCCGACTGGGTCATGCCCGCGCGCTTTCTCAGCTCGGCGATGTTCCCGGCCAGGATATTGTTGATCTCGTCCATAGTCAGTCTGTCTCTCCGTTCTTTTCTTCCCGCTCGATGGCGCGTATCTGCTTTTCAAAGCGGCTTCGTGGCCCCATGACCTCCCGGCCGCAGCCGCAGCAGCGCAGCCGGAAATCCGCGCCGATGCGCAGCACATCCCAGCGTTCCGCCCCGCAGGGGTGCTTTTTCTTCATAACAAGTCTGTCTCCGACCCGAACATCCATGGATGTTTTTCTCCTTTCCCGGGCAAACTACTGGGGAGGTGAAATACGATGCCAGCTAACAACATTACCGTTACATTCCCCGACCGTATTCTGGCCGACGCGGCCATCTCCCGGCTCCGTCTTTACGGCGCCCTCTGCCAGAGCTGCACCATGCCCATGGGCGGCGCCGCCGGTTCCACCACCGTCCATCTCACTGTGCGCGAGCAGGACATGCCCGCCGTGCGCCAGATCCTCCACAGCGAGGGTGGACAGCTCATCTACTGAGCAGGGAGGCACTTCGCCCCCCCTTACAGTTCCTCGCCCCGGATGCGCTCCCAGTAGGCTTTGGCCGCCTGCTCGGTCTTGTTGTCTCCGTAGTGGTAGTAGCGTTTGCCCCGGAGCGCGTCGGGGAGGTACTGCTGCGCCACATAGTGTCCGGGGTAATCGTGGGGGTATTTGTACCCCTGCTCCCGCTCGAAGCCCGTGCCGTCGGCATGGACATTCTGAAGTTCCCGGGGCGGGTCGCCCACCCTGCCCGCGCGCACATCCGCCAGCGCCGCGTCGATGGCCATCACGCCGCTGTTGGATTTGGGGCAGGTGGCCAGAAAGATCACCGCCTCCGCCAGATGGAGCCGCCCCTCGGGCAATCCCAGCTGCATGGCCGAGTCCACGCAGGCCTTCACGATGGGGATGGCCTGGGGGTAGGCGAGGCCGATGTCCTCGGCGGCGCTGCAAAGGATGCGCCGGCAGGCCCCGGGCAGATCCCCGGTCTCCAGCAGCCGCGCCAGATAGTGCAGCGCCGCGTCCGGATCGCTGCCCCGGAGGGACTTCATCAGCGCCGACACCGTGTCGTAGTGCTGGTCTCCCTCCCGGTCGTAGTGCATGGCGCTGCGCTGGGTAACGGCCAGGGCGTCGCTGAGCGTCAGCTGCGCCTGGCCGTCCCGGCGTACCGCGGCGGTGAAGAGGAGTTCCACGGCGTTGAGCGCCTTGCGCACGTCGCCTCCGCAGCCCCGGGCCACATGGGCCACCACGCCCTCCTCCACCCGGACGCCGACGCCCTCCCGCTCCCCCAGCAGCCGGATGGCCCGTTCCACCGCCCCGCTCACATCCTGCGGGGAGAGGGACTTGAACTCAAAGACCGTGGAGCGGGAGAGCACCGCGTTATATACATAAAAGTAGGGGTTCTCCGTGGTGGAAGCGATGAGGGTGATCTTGCCGTTCTCCATAAACTCCAGCAGACTCTGCTGCTGCTTCTTATTGAAATACTGGATCTCGTCCAGATAGAGCAGCACGCCCCCGGGGGTCAGGAAGGTGTCCAGCTCCGCGATGATGTCCCGGATGTCCTGGAGCGTGGCGGTGGTGGCGTTGAGACGGCGGAGGGTGCGGTGGGTCTTTTCCGCGATGATCCGCGCCACGGTGGTCTTGCCCGTGCCGGAGGGGCCGTAAAAGATCATGTTGGGGATCTTCCCGCTCTCGATGATGCGCCGCAGCAGCCCTCCCTCGCCGAGGATGTGGCTCTGTCCCACCACATCGTCCAGCTCCCGGGGCCGCAGGGCGTCGGCCAGGGGCCGGTATTCTTCCTGCATATTCTCCCCTCCTTTTTGTTCCTGTGGGCTATTATACATTTTTCCCCGCCCAATTACAACCGCTTGTTGCTCTCGGGCGGTTTTTGTGATAAGATGGCCCGTGAGGTGACGGAACATGACAAAGGAAGAGCGAGCTGCGGGCGTGCTCGCCGCGCTGAAAGCGGAGTACCCCGACGCGGAGTGTACGCTGGAGGAGGTCGATCCCTGGAGGCTGCTGGTGCAGGTGCGCCTGGCCGCCCAGTGCACCGACGCCCGGGTCAACCAGGTGACCCCCGCCCTCTTTGCCCGCTTCCCCGACTGCCGCGCCATGGCCGCGGCCCGGGTGGAGGAGGTGGAGGAGTACATACGCTCCTGCGGCTTCTACCACGGCAAAGCCCGGGACATCGTGCTCACCGCCGTGCGTCTGGTGGAGGTCTACGGCGGGCAGGTGCCGCATACCATGGAAGAGCTGCTCACGCTCCCCGGCGTGGGGCGCAAGAGCGCCAACCTTATTCTCGGCGACGTGTACCATGTGCCCGGCAGCGTGGTGGTGGACACCCACTGCATCCGCCTGAGCAACCGCATGGGGCTGGTGGACAACATGAAGGACCCGGTGAAGATTGAGACGGCCCTCCGGGGTCTGCTCCCGCCGGAGGAGTCCAACGATTTCTGCCACCGTCTGGTGCTCCACGGGCGGGCTGTGTGCGACGCGAGGCGGCCTCTTTGTGAAAAATGCTGCTGTTATCCGTTCTGCAAAAGCGCGAATCCATGAAAAAAAAGCATTGCTTTTTTTCCCGATTTAGTGTAACATTCCGTTCATAACTGAAAACGCCGTAGATTTTCGAAGGAAAACCGCTGCTGTGACGACTTTTTCTCCCGGTTTGACTGCGAAAGGAGGCATTCTGGAGAAGTCCGCCTTTGTGGCGGGTGCCGAAGGTGCAAGCGTCCCTGCCGCGGGCGCAAATCTCTCAGGCAAAAGGACAGAATTTTCTAATCCGCCGTTTTTTGGGATGGAACAGATTGTCTTTTTCGGGCTTCCCGTTTTCGGGGGGCCCGATTTTGTCTGTTTTTCCCTCCCCACAGACCGGCGGATTTGAAAAAATAATGAAATGGAGGTAAACCACATGGAAGCGATCTACTCAAGCTGGCTTTACAATTTTCTGGCCGGGAGCTTGAACAGCTTCGCATGGCTCTACGTGCTGCTGCCCTGCGTATTCGTGGGCGGTATCTACTTCACGTTCGGCACGGGCGCTGTGCAGTTCAAACGCTTCGGCTATGCCATGCAAAACACGCTTGGCAAAATGTTTCACAAGAACGAGGCTGGGCAGGGCGCAGTGACGCCGCTGCAAGCCGTTACCACCGCACTGGCAGCAACCGTGGGCACCGGCAACATCGTGGGTACCTCTCAGGCCATCGCCATGGGCGGCTACGGCGCCGTGTTCTGGCTTTGGATGGCCGCTCTGCTGGGCATGGTCATCAAGTACAGCGAGATCGTGCTGGCCGTGAAATACCGGGAACGCAACTCTCAGGGCGACTGGGTAGGCGGCCCCATGTACTACATCGTCAACGGTCTTGGTAAGAAATGGAAGTGGCTGGCCTGCACCTTCTGCGCCGTGGCCGCCATCGCCTGCTTCGGCATCGGCAATATGTCCCAGGCCAACTCCATCGTGGGCAGCGTCAACAACGCCATCACCGCCTTCGTCCCCTCCTTTGACAACCAGACGCTGGTCAACTGGGTGGTGGGCCTGCTGCTGGCCTCTGTCACCGCATTGGTGCTCTTCGGCGGCATCAAGCGCATCGGTTCCGTCACCGAAAAGCTCATCCCCGCCATGAGCCTGCTCTACATCATCTTCACTCTGGTGGTCATCGTCGGCAACATCGGCCATGTGGGCCACGCCTTCGCCCTGATCTTCCGCGGCGCTTTCACGCCGCAGGCCGTCACCGGCGCCGCCTCCGGTATCATGCTCCGTCAGGCTCTGATCTGGGGTCTCCGCCGCAGTGCCTTCTCCAACGAGGCCGGTCTCGGCTCCTCCCCCATCGCCCACGCCGCCGCCGAGTGCGACGGGCCCGTGGAGCAGGGTATGTACGGCATCTTCGAGGTGTTTATGGACACCCTCGTGATCTGCACCCTCACCGCACTGTGCATCATCATCAGCGGCGTCTCCGTGGAGTGGGGCGTGAAGCCCGGCTCCTCCCTGATCACCGCCGCCTTTGCCACCGTCTGGGGCGGCAAGCTTTCCGCCCTCTTCATCGCCATGGCGCTGATGCTCTTCGCCTACTCCACCATCCTCGGCTGGGCGCTCTACGGCGCCCGCTGCGCGGAGTTCCTGTTGGGCTACAAGGCCTCGCGGATCTACCAGGCCATCTTCATCGTGGTCATTGTGGTGGGCAGCGTGTCCTCTCTGGATTTCGTCTGGGACATCGCCGACACCTTCAACGGTCTCATGGCTATCCCCAACTTCATCGCCCTCTTCCTGCTGAGTCCCGTGGTGTTCAAAATCACCAGGGAATACTTCTCCCGGATCGATCAGGGCAAGTAAATATCCCCCTCACCGGCAAAAGCGGCGCAGCCACCATGGCTGCGCCGCATCTTTTTTCCCTTTTCCGCTCAGACGATCCGATCGAAGCGCCTGTCCAGCTCCTGCCGGGTGAACACCGCCGCCACCGGGCGGCCATGGGGGCAGTACTTCAGCTCCCCGCTGAGCACTCTCCCGGCCAGCGCCAGCAGCTCCTCCCGCTCGCTCCGCCGTCCTCCCTTGATGGCAGCCTTGCAGGCGATGGTCTCTGCCAGTCGCTCTCGCACATCCCTGACGCTCAGCGCCCGCCCCTCCCGGAGTTTCTCCAGCAGCTCCTCAAAGAGCGGCGCGGCGGCCTCCGCGTCGATATCCGCGGGGACAGCCCGAAGCATCAGGCTCTCCTCCCCGTAGGGCTCCGCGGCAAAGCCCAGCTCCTCCAGCGTTTCCCGGCTGCTCTCAAAAAGCTCCATATCCACCGCGTCCGCGGCGATCACCGCCGGGATCAGCAGTTCCTGGGACATCAGCCGCTGCCCGCCGCTGATGATCCTGTCAAAGAGCGCCCGCTCATGGGCGGCGTGCTTGTCGATAAGGATGAGCTTGTCCCCCTGCTCCAGCAGGATATAGACCCCCAGCGCCTCGCCGATCAGCCGGATGCCCTCCTGCTGAAACTCCGCCGTGAGCGTGCCCTGCTCTCCGCCTGTTGGGGGCGCAGCCTCCTCTTCCCGGTGGACGGGGACCCCCTCCCGGAAGGGCTGCACGGCGGCGGCGTAGCCCTCGCCATCGTCCCGGAGGGAAAAGGCCGGGGCGGAGAAAGCTGCGGAAGCGCTCTCCCGCCGCTCCTCCGACCTGCCAAAGAGCGTCTCCTGCGCCGGGGTGGCGGCGGGCCTGACGGCGGCAGGTCTGACCGGGTCGGGCTGCGCTCCGCGCTCCCGGGGTGCATCTGCCTTTGCCGAGGCAAAACCGGGGGAGCTTTTCTCCCACCGGGACGCCCCGGCGCGGAACTCCCCGCTGCTCATGTGCCGGAAGAAGTCCTGCCGCGGCTCGCTCTTCCCCCGGGCGGGGGCGGCGGGCGGCGGGGGCGGCGAGACCTGCGTGTTCAGCGGCGGCGCTGCCGGGACGGAGAGCTTGTCCTCCCGCTGCAAGGCGGAGAGGACGCCGTAGTACACCGCGTCGAAAACGGCCTTTTCGTGGGAGAAGCGCACCTCCGCCTTGGTGGGGTGCACGTTCACATCCACCAGGCCGTTGGCCAGAGTGATATACAGCACGCAGGAGGGGAATTTCCCCACCATGGCGGTGTTTTTATAGGCCTGCTCCAGCGCGGCGGTAAGCTTTTGGGAGCGGATGGGGCGGCCGTTGCAGAAGAAGTACTGCTCCCGCCGGTTGCCCCGGCAGTGCTCCGGCGAGGAGACGAAGCCCCGCACATCCACGCCGTCGCCCTCGCTCTCCACGGAGAGGAAGGTGCGCGCCGTGTCCCGGCCCAGCAGGGCGTAAACGCAGGAGTCCATGCGCCCGTCCCCGGGAGAGAAGAAGATCTCCTCCCCGTCTTTCAGGCAGCGCACGGAGATCTCCGGGCGGCCCAGCGCCGAGCGCAGCGCCGTCTGGGCGCAGCTCTGCCCCTCGGCGCGGTCGCTGCCCAGGAACTTTAGCCGGGCAGGGGTATTGTAAAAGAGGTCGCGCACCTGCACGGTGGTGCCCTCGGGACAGCCCAGCTCCGTCATGCTGTCGATCTCCCCGGCAGTGAGCTCCACACGCACTCCCTGCGCCGCCCCCTGCCGCCGGGTGGTGAGACTCAGGCGGCTGACGCTGGCGATGGCGGCCAGCGCCTCGCCCCGGAAGCCCATCGTGCCGATGGCCTCCAGTCCCCGCTCGTCCCGGAGCTTGCTGGTGGCGTGGCGCAGGCAGCAGATCCCCGCGTCCTCCGGGGCCATGCCGCAGCCGTCGTCGGTGACGCGGATACTCTGCCGTCCCCCGCCGCGGATGTCCACCACCACGCTCTTCGCCCCGGCGTCAAAGGCGTTCTCCATCAGCTCCTTGACGGCGCTGGCGGGCTTGTCCACCACCTCGCCCGCGGCGATGAGATCGGCCAAATGGGCGGAGAGAAGCTGAATTTCCGGCATGGAGACACCTCCTTTTTCCTGTCTTTTGGGGGAATTATACCATGGAATGATTGAAAAATCCACCACGAAATGATAGAATGAGAAACTATTCGATGACCACGGAAAGGAATTGGAACTTTATGTATAAACGCGAGGAGATCCCCCAGGAGAAGATCGAGGAGCAGCGCGTCCTCTGCCGGCAGATTCGCGCCGAGCTCAACCGGGAGCGGCAGCACTACGCGCTGGTGGACACCTATGGCTGCCAGCAGAACGAGAGCGACAGCGAGATCCTCCGGGGCTGGCTCCGGGACATGGGCTACGAGATGACCGGAGACGAGGAAAAGGCGGATGTGATCGTGGTGAACACCTGCGCCATCCGGGAGCACGCGGAGATGCGGGTCTTCGGCAATGTGGGCGCGCTCGTCCACCGGAAGCGGAAAACCCCCGATCTCATCGTGGCCCTCTGCGGCTGCATGGCCCAGAAAGAGGAGATCCGCGAGAAGGTGAAGCGCTCCTACCAGGTGGTGGATCTCTGCTTCGGGCCCCACGATGTCTGGCGCTTCCCCTCTCTGCTGCTGGAGGCCCGGGAAGTCCACGGCCGGGGCGGCAACAGGGGGCGGGTCTTCGCCGCCGAGGAGAGCGAGGGCGTCATCGCCGAGGATCTGCCCCGGCTGCGTCAGGAGGGCGTAAAGGCCTGGCTGGCCATTATGAGCGGCTGCAACAACTACTGCTCCTACTGCATCGTCCCCTATGTCCGGGGCCGAGAGCGCTCCCGCCGCCATGAGGACGTGCTGCGGGAGGTGGCGGAGCTGGCCTCCCAGGGCTACCGGGACATCATGCTGCTGGGGCAGAATGTGAACTCCTACGGGAACGACCTGGAGGGCAACATGGACTTCGCCGAGCTGCTGACCGCCGCCAACGCCGTGGAAGGGGACTTCCGCCTCCGCTTTATGACCAGCCACCCCAAGGACGCCACGGACAAGCTCTTCGAGGCCATGGCCGGGGGCGAAAAGTGTATGCCGCAGCTCCACCTGCCCGTGCAGGCGGGGAGCGACGCGGTGCTGAAGGCCATGAACCGGCACTACACCGCCGAAGAATACCTCCGCAAGGTGGAGCGCGCCAGGAAGCTCATCCCCGGTCTGGCCATCACCACGGACATGATCGTGGGCTTCCCCGGGGAGACGGAGGCGGATTTCCGGCAGACCCTCGAGCTGGTGCGGGCGGTGGAGTTTGACTCCATGTTCACCTTTATCTATTCCCGCCGTCCCGGCACCAGGGCCGCCTCCATGCCGGACAACGCCTCCCGGGAGGAGATCCAGGACCGCTTCGACCGCCTCACGGCCCTGGCCAACGAGATCTCCGAGCGCCGCCACGCCGCCTGCGTGGGGCAGGACTGCCGGGTGCTCATCGACGGGGCAGGGGAACAGGGCGAGTATAACCTCACCTCCCGCAGCGAGAGCGGGCGGCTGGTGCACCTCAAAGGCGGCAAGGAACTGATCGGGCGCTTTGCCACCGCCCACATCACCGGCCACAACACCTACTCCCTCTTCGGGGAGCTTCGATAAGACTTTTTCGTATTTTGTCAGGAGGGGACGCCATGCCCGCAGAGAATACCCCCATGAAGGCCCAGTACAATGCCATCAAGGCCCGGCACAAGGACTGCTTGCTGTTCTTCCGCCTGGGCGATTTCTACGAAATGTTCGACGAGGACGCCGTCATCGGCTCCCGGGAGCTGGATCTGGCTCTGACCACCCGGGACCGGGGCAAGCCCGACGGGGAACAGACCCCCATGTGCGGCGTGCCCTACCACTCCGCCGAGCAGTACATTGCCCGGCTCATCGCCAAGGGCTACAAGGTGGCCGTCTGCGAGCAGCTGGAGGATCCCGCCACGGTAAAGGGGCTGGTGAAGCGGGACGTGATCCGCATCGTCACCCCCGGCACGGTGCTGGAGAGCAGTATGCTCAACGAGGGGGAGAGCAACTATCTGGGCAGCGTGTTCCTCGAGGGCGAGCGGGGCGGCGCGGCCTTCTGCGACGTCTCCACCGGCGAGGTCTGCACCGCCTCCTTCCCCCGCAACGCCGCCACCCACCTCTGCAACGAACTGTCCCGCTTCCGTCCCCGGGAGACGGTGCTCTGCGCCGGGGCCGGAGAGGACGCCCAGCTCGGCGCCCTGCTCCGCCAGTGCAACACGCGCTGGGAGGAGGATCCGGAGCGCTTCGATCTGGCGCAGTGCCGCGCGGACATTGAGCGCTTCTACCAGGCCCCGGCCGGGGAGCTGGGGCTGGAGAGCGAGGAGGCGGAGCGGGCGCTGGGCGCGCTGCTGTCCTATCTGTCGGACACCCAGCGGGGCGATATGCAGCAGCTCCGGCGGCCGGATGTGTTTACCCAGGGGCGCTATATGGAGCTGGACAGCGCCGCGCTGCGCAGTCTGGAGCTGACGGAAAATCTCCGCAGCGGAGAGAAAAAGGGCAGTTTGCTGGGCGTGCTGGACAGGACGAAAACGCCCATGGGCGGGCGGCTCATCCGCAGTTGGGTGGAGCGGCCGCTGCTCTCGGCCCTGGCTATCCGCCGCCGCCTGGCCGCCGTGGAGGAGCTGGTGAACGACAACGTAGGGCGGCAGGAGCTGCAGCTCCTGCTCAAGACCGTGGGCGACATCCAGCGCCTTTGCAGCCGGGCGGTCTACGGCACCGCCAACGGCCGGGATATGCTCTCGCTGGGGAACTATCTCCACCACCTCCCCGACACCTTTGAGCGTCTGCGCTCTGCCCGCAGCGCCGCCCTCCGGGATATCGCCGCCACCGATCCCCTTCTCGAGCTGCGGCAGCTGCTGGGCCGGGCCATCTCCGATGATCCCCCCTTCTCCGTCCGGGAGGGCGGCATCCTCCGCACCGGCTACAGCGAGGAAGTGGACCGGCTCCGCGCCCTCCAGAACAACGGCTCCCAGATGGTGGCCCAGCTGGAACAGCGGGAGCGGGAGCGGACGGGCGTAAAGAAGCTCAAGGTGGGCTACAACCGGGTCTTCGGCTACTACATCGACGTGCCCAACTCCGCCGGGGCCGTGGAGCTGCCGGCGGAATACATCCGCAAGCAGACGCTGGTGAACGCCGAGCGCTACTTCACCCCCGAGCTCAAGGAGCTGGAGGAGAACATCACCCGCGCCCGGGACCGGCTGCAAAGTCTCGAATACGAGTGCTTCATGGAGATTCTTTCCCAGGTCGCCGCCCAGGTGGACGCGCTGCAATCCGCCGCCGCCGCCGTGGCGGAGCTGGATGTGTACTGCTCGCTGGCGGAGGTGGCCGTCCGCAACAACTATGTGTGCCCGGAGGTGGAGGTCTCCCGCTCGCTGCACATCGTGGAGGGGCGGCACCCGGTGGTGGAGCAGATGCAGCAGCAAAACCTCTTTGTGCCCAACGACACCCTTTTGAACGATCTGGATGACCGGGTGGCCATCATCACCGGCCCCAATATGGCCGGCAAGAGCACCTATATGCGCCAGACTGCCCTCATCGTCCTGATGGCGCAGATGGGCTCCTTTGTCCCCGCCAGGAGCGCCCGCATCGGCGTGGTGGACCGGGTGTTCACCCGGATCGGCGCCAGCGACGACCTCTCCAGCGGCCAGTCCACCTTTATGGTGGAGATGAACGAGGTGGCCAACATCCTCCGCAGCGCCACGGCCAACTCCCTGCTGATCCTCGACGAGATCGGCCGGGGCACCTCCACCTACGACGGCATGGCCATCGCCCGGGCGGTGCTGGAATACTGCGCCGACAAACGCCATCTGGGTGCCAAGACCATGTTCGCCACCCACTACCACGAGCTGAGCGCCCTGGAGGGCCAGGTGGACGGGGTGAGAAATTACAACATCTCCGCCAAGCGCCAAAACGGCAAGCTCATCTTCCTGCGGAAGATCCTTCCCGGCGCCACCGACGACAGCTACGGCATCGAAGTGGCCAAGCTGGCCGGCGTGCCCGAGAGCGTCATCCGCAGCGCCAAGGATTTTTTGAAGGAGCTGGAGGAGGGCGGCAGCGCCATCGCCCCCCAGCCTCCTGCCGCCCCCGATTCAGAGCAGTTCTCGCTGCTGGATGTGGGGGAGCGGAATGTGGCGGAGCGGCTGCGGCGGGTGGACATCAACAGCACCACCCCCATGGAGGCCCTCTCGCTGCTCTACGAGCTGAAAAAAGAAGTGGACAAATAAGGAAAGGCTCTCCCCCGCCGATATCCGGCTGTCCGTAAAAGCAGTGAATCCTCCGTATGGCTTAGGTCATACGGAGGATTTGTTGATGTCTCATCTTCCAACTTGCTGACGGAGGACGGTTTTGACAAACCGTTCGCCGTCAGCAAGTCCGCAGGGGATAGCCGCTTTAGCGACGCAAGGGAGTGCAGCCGCCTTGACGGAAGGTCGTGACGCAGCCATTCTCGGTCAAGCCATTTTCTTTTGCTGAGGTCGAATGAAGCGACCCAGGATGCACGATACTCCCGATAGGAGAGTATAGAAGTGAGTCCTTTCGTATCAGAAGGGATTTTTCCGTTCCACAAGCTGGAATTTATGGGCGTAAAACAAATACTTGATTGGGGTACCCAAATTCTTCTGTCAATTCGCCTTCCTGAAATCCAAATATTCTGTACAGCGCCCTTGGTGCAATCCCTTTTTCATCATTTTCACGAAACGTTGACACAGTGATTTCCCGGCTTCCGTCCAATTCATCCAGCGCTTTTCTCAAAAGGATCGAAGCAAGACCCTGCTTTCGATGCTCCGGATCCACAGCCAAACAACAAATCATGTTTTTGTTGCGCGAAAAAAGAAGAACACCCATGATGATTCCCTGGCTTTGGACGCATAATGCCTGTTTTTTGTTCATGAACTTCAGTACGGTCTGTTCATGCTCATCAATACGCTCTTCCGTTTCAAGGCCCGGAAAATTCCAACTGACTTTTCTCACAAGCTGCATCCACGAATGAATACAGGAGCTTTCCCCAAACACTGCTTCCATCTCATTCTCCTCCACAAATTCCAGTTTGTCTCATACTTTTTCCAGATATATTTTACCAGAAAATGGGAAGAAATCTATCGTTTGGCTAAGACCGCCCGAACATTTTCGTCCGGATAAGGAAAAGCCGCAGAGGGAATTTCTTCCCTCCACGGCTTGGGGGTGACTGTTACAGTCGCTGCCTTTCCTCAGCCCATGCTGTAGGCGCCGGCGTCAATGGTTCCGGCGGAGAGGCCCTTGCCGTTGCAGATGGCCTTGAACTCCGCGGAGTCCACAAAGGCTTTGAAGATCACCGAGCGCTTGGTGCCACCGTTGAGAGAGGCGGTCCAGGAGGCGATACCGGCGGCGTCGCCCTCCTTGCCCATCAGGGCGCGGTACAGGGTCTTCACATAGTCCTCGTTGCCCAGATTCCGGTTCACGCACTCGGCGCTGCCGGCGATGCTGGCGGCCACGGTGGCGGCGGTGGCGTTGCCGTTCACCAGCTGCTCCTTCCAGAGCTTCAGGCCCTCCTCGTCAGCCTCGCGGCCCAGGAACTGGGTGTAGAGGTTGCGCACATAGCTTTCCGCCACGGCGGGATCCACCTTCACGCTCTGGGTCACGTCGCCGCTGCCCATATTGTAGTTCTTGGGATCGATGCTGCCGGAGACGAGGCCGTGGGCGGCGCAGATGTTCTTGAACTCCTGGGAGATGCAGAACTGGCTGTACACCCAGGAACGGGTCTTGCCGGAGGCCAGGTGGCCGAGCCAGTGATCCAGACCGGCCTGGTCATAGGTGCGGTCGAGCATGGTGGCGTAAAGGTCGATGATAAAGTCGCGGTTGGACTTCTTCTGGCTGACATACTCCACGCTGCCGAAGAACCCGGCGGCAACCACGGCGCCGCTGCTCTTCTTGGTCATCAGCTGGGTGGTCCAGTCGTTGAGACCGGCGGTGTCGGGGGCGCGGCCCAGCACGATGTTGTACAGCCGCTCCACGAAGGCCTTGGCGGGGCCGCCGATGGTGACCTTGTTGCTCATATCGACCTTGGCGGCGTCAATGGTGCCGGGGACCAGCTCGTAGAACGCGCAGAGGTTCTTGAATTCGGCGGACTCGCAGAACTGCTCAAACACCCAGGCACGGCTCTTGCCGGCGTTCAGGCAGTCCAGCCAGATCTGGCGGCCGCCCGCATCGGGGGCGCGGTTGAGCAGCGTGCGGTACAGGCTGTCCACGAAGTCCGTGTCGCTCACGCCGCGGTTGCGGAATTCCTCGCTGGCGTAGAAGCTGGACGCCACCTGGGCCACGCTGGTGCCGCCCGCCAGGGCGCCGACCCACTGGGCAAAGCCTTCCTCGTCGATCTTGTCCTCATTGCGGCCAAGGCCATGGAGGTAGAGGCGCTTCACGAGCTCACTGGCGCGGCTCTCCGGCGTGCTGACGGCCAGGGAGACGCGGAAGGTGGCAATGGTGCCGTTCTCGTCGGAGACGACCACCGCAGTGGTGTAGTCGCCGATGGCAAGAGCGGTGTTGGGAACCACGCTGAAGGTGTCCGTGCCCCTCACGGGCAGGCTGCCGATGTACTTCTTGCTCAGGGTGAAGGAGCTGGCGTAACCGCCGGAGAGCTCCACATGGAGCTGGCCGGAGGCCTTGTTGCCGGTGTTCTTCACGGTGACCACATAGGGCTCCAGAGCCTCATAGCCGGGAGACACGCGGCCGTAGTCCTTGTTGTCGGTGGGCTTGACGGTGATGCCGTAGGCCACGCCGGTCCAGTTGGCCTTGATGGTCAGGGGATCGCGGTTATAGAAGTAGATGGTGTTGGCGTTCGCCGCGTCGGCGAAGGTGGCGTTCTCCCAGCAGGTGAAAGCCTTGTCGGTGCTGACGCCCACCACGTTGATCACCGCGTTGGTGTCATGCTCACGGAACCAGTCGGTGCCCAGAGCCTTGGTGGCCACGCCGCCGTTCTCATAGAAGTACATGGTGACGTTGGTCAGCTTGGTGCAGCCGGAGAAGGCGTTGTTGCCGATGCCGGCCACATTGCCGCCGATGGTCAGAGTCTTGATGTAGTCACGCAGGTTGGCCCAGGGCTGATTGGCGGGATCGGCGTAGTCGGGGACGGCGGTGGTGCCGGTGATCTCCATGCCGATCTTGAAGCCGCTGTTGCTCACGGGGAAAGCGTTGGTGCCGATGGTGAAGACGGTGCCGGAGGCGGCGTTGGCGCCAAAGTCATGGCGGAGCGTCACATCCTTCAGGCTGATGCAGTTGGCAAAGGCCTCCTGCCCGATGTACTCCACACTGCCGGGGATGACCACTTCGGTCAGGTTGATGCAGCCGGAGAACGCCTGCTTGCCGATGCTCTTCACACCCTCCGCCACGTTGACGGAGACGATGCGGGTCTTCAGGTTGGCCCAGGGCTGGTTGGAGTCGTAGTCGGCCATGTAATCGTTGCCGCTGAGCTCCAGCGCCACATCGATATTCACGGGCAGGGCCGTGTCGCCCATGCCGATGGCGCCGCCGCTGATGGCCATGTCGCGCTTGATGCGGACATTGGTAACGCTGCCGCAGCTGGCGAAAGCGTTCCGGCCCAGGTAGGTCACATTGGTCTCCACCACGATGCTGTCGATCTGGCCGGAAATGCTGTACCAGGGCGCAGCGCTGGCCTTGTCATAGTCCGCCATGGCGCCGCTGCCGTAAACATGCAGCGTCTTGCCGTCCCGGTAGACATTGACCGCGTTGGATTTCCACGGATTGTCAATGGTGCCCGTTCCCGCCGCCATAGCGTTCAGCGGGAGCACTGCCGTGATCATGCAGATCACCAGCAGAAGGCTCACAATTCTCTTCTTCATCTCGTTCACCCCACATAGAAAATCGTACCGGTAGGGAGACCGGCGGCTCGCTATCTGTAACTACTTGTTACTTGGTGTTTCTATTTATAACATAATCGTTACTTTCATGCAAGCCCATACGGAGAAAAATTCCCCCAAATTTTCCCGGTTCTTCTTGTCTGTTTTGAACAAAGCCCGTTTTTATCCGGATTACGCGGGGTTTTTCGCCACTTTTCGCGGCCTTTTGGAAGAAAGTTGCAAAAAGTGACTTTTGTAACTTTTTTCTCCCATACGAAGCCGCTTGACAAAGGAAAATGCTGGTAATACAATAAAAAAGACAGGAAAAACTCATTATAATACTGTAAGGAGGGCAAAAACCATGAGTGAAGCGCTGGAAGTCATGCGGCAGCGCCGCAGCGTCCGCAGTTATAAGGCAGACCCCATCCCCCGGGAGTTGCTGGAGAAGGTGCTGGAAGCGGGCACCTACGCCCCCACCGGCATGGGCCGTCAGTCCCCCATCATCCTCGCCGTGACCGACAAGGCGCTCCGCGACCGGATCGCGAAGCTGAACGCCGCCGTGATGGGCCGGGACAACGACCCCTTCTACGGCGCCCCCGCCGTGCTGGTGGTGCTGGCGGACAAGTCCGTCCCCACCTACCTCTATGACGGCAGCTTGGTCATGGGCAACCTGCTCAACGCCGCCCACGACGTGGGGCTGGGCGCCTGCTGGATCCACCGGGCCAAGGAGGTCTTTGCCTCCGAGGAGGGCAAGGCCATTCTCCGGGAGCTGGGCGTCGAGGGCGACTACGAGGGCATCGGCAACTGCATCATCGGCTACGCTGCCACGCCCCTGCCCGAGGCCAAGCCCCGGAAGGAAGGCTATGTGGTCTGGGCCGAGTAAGCGAACAGGCTGTGGGAGGCGGACAGGGTGTCCGCCTCCCATTTTTTTGTCTTTTTCCCCATGGAGGGTCTTCTCAAAATCGGTCAATGGGATATAATCGCTATTGACCGCAGCAGTCAGGAGGCGAGATATGAACGAGAAATTCTTCCATCTCCCGGAGGAAAAGCAGCAGCGTATCCTCAACGCGGGCTTCCGGGTGTTCTCTCAAAACAGCTATAAGCGCAGCCCCATGAGCGAGATCGCGGCCGAAGCGGGCATCAGCAAGTCCCTGCTCTTTTTCTATTTCCGCAACAAGAAGGAGCTGTACCTCTTCCTCTGGGAGCGGGGGGCCGAGCTCACCATGGAGTATCTCACCGCCTACCATTGCTATGAGCCGGACGACCTCTTCGAGATGATGGAGCGGGGGATGCGGGCCAAGTTCCGCCTGATGGAGCTATACCCCTATATGGCCGCTTTCGCCATCAAGGCATTTTACGAGAAGGACGAAGAGGTTCGGGACGCCATCCACGCCAGCTACCGCAGCCACTTTGACACCAAAGCGGCCTCGGCCCTGGGGAAGCTGGACAAGAGCCGCTTTATCCCGGGGCTGGATCTCCAGTATATGTACCGGGAGATGTACTGGGCCTCGGAGGGTTATCTGTGGGAGATGCTCCAGCGGGGCGGGATCGACCCGGCACAGATGGAGCGGGACTTTCAGAAAATGCTGACATTCTGGAAATCTGTTTACCTCAAAAAGGAGGGAGATCATGAAAGCCATTGAAACCAGCGGCCTCACCAAGAGCTACGGCCGCGCCCGGGGCATCGTGGATGTGAACCTCTCCGTGGAGGAGGGGGACTTCTTCGGTTTCATCGGGCCCAACGGCGCCGGGAAGAGCACCACCATCCGCACCCTGCTGGGGCTGATCGCCCCCAGCGGCGGCAGCGCCCGGGTGCTGGGCTGCGACATCGTCACGGGGCGCCGGGAGATCCTCGCCCAGGTGGGGTATCTGCCCTCGGAAACAGCCTTTTACCGGGGGATGCGGGTGAGGGATGTGCTGCGCCTTTCCGCGAAGCTCCGGCACATGGACTGCTCCGCCGAGGCCGGGAGGCTCTGCGAGCGGCTGGAGCTGGACCCCAGCCGGCGGGTAGAGGAGCTCTCCCTGGGCAACCGGAAAAAGGTGGGCATCGTCTGCGCCCTCCAGCACTCCCCCCGGCTCTACATTCTCGATGAACCCACCAGCGGACTGGACCCGCTGATGCAGCGGGAGTTCTTCGCCCTGCTGGAGGAACGCTGCCGCGGGGGGGCCACGGTGTTCCTCTCCTCCCATGTGCTCTCGGAGGTGCAGCGCCACTGCCGCCACGCGGCGGTGATCCGGGAGGGGCGGCTGCTGGCCATGGACAGCGTGGAGAAGCTGGGCCACACGGACGCCCGGCGGGTAACGCTCCGGGGCGTCCACGAGCTGCCGCCGCTGCCGGAGCTGCGTGACGCCCGGGCCGGGCAGGACGGCGTCACCTTCCTCTACGGCGGGGATATGCCCACATTGCTGGGCACGCTGGCGGGGATGCCGGTGACGGATGTGACCATCACCGAGCCGGATCTGGAGGAAGTATTCCTCCACTACTATGCAAAGGAGGCGGAGTAAATGTCTCTGTTCCGACATGAACTGCGGCAGGGGCTGCGTACGCTGTGGATCTGGGCGGCCGCCGTCGGTTTTCTGCTGGGGGTGTGCGTGGTGATCTATCCCCAGATGGGGACGGACATGGATCAGATTGGCGCCATGTTCTCGGAGATGGGCAGCTTTTCCTCCGCGTTCGGCATGGACAAGATCAACTTCGGCACCTTCATGGGCTTCTTCGCCGTGGAGTGCGGCAACATTCTGGGACTGGGCGGCGCGCTCTACGCCGCGCTTGCCGCCGTCACCTCCCTGTCGAGGGAGGAGGGCGAGCACACGGCGGAATTCCTGCTGACGCATCCTCTCACCCGCACCTCCGTCATCGCCTCCAAGCTCCTGGCGGTGCTCTCCCAGGTGCTGCTGCTGAACCTCATCATCGCGGCGGTGACCGCCCTTACGGTGCTCTACATCCACGAGGACGTGCCCAGGGACGACATGACGCGGCTGCTGCTGGCCTATCTGCTGCTCCAGCTTCAGATCGCCCTGACCGCTTTCGGCATCTCCGCCTTCCTCCGTCACGGCGGGGCAGGCATAGGCTTGGGCATGGCAGTGGGCATGTACTTCCTGAACCTCATTGCCAACATGACCGACAAGGCCGCCTTCCTCAAGTACCTGACCCCCTACGCCTACGCCGACGGGGCCAACATCCTCACGGAGGGGAAGATCGACGGGGTCTACCTTACGGTGGGTCTCGCCACCGGCCTGACCGTGGCCGCGGCAGGTTTTCTCCACTACAGAAGGAAAGACATTGCCTGAGGGCCAAAACAGGCAGAAAACGCCCCCGGAACATGAAAGTTCCGGGGGCGTTGGCGTTATACTCGTCAGCTTTCGGAGGATTCTTCCAGATCCACGCCGGCGACCTTTTTCTCAAAGCGGTTCATGAGCATCGGGGAGAAGATACCCACAATGCTCAGGATGATCAGCACCCAGGACACCGGGGAGCGGAACAGGCAGGTGATGTCGCCGCCGCTCACGCGCAGCGCGCCCCGGAGACCCTTTTCACTGATGGGGCCCAGGATCAGCGCCAGCACCACCGCGGCGGTGTTCAGATCGAACTTCCGCATCAGGTAACCCAGCACGCCGAAGATGAGCATGACCACCACATCGCTCATATTCTTATGGATGGCGTAGGAGCCGATGAAGCACAGCACCGTGACGCAGGGGATCAGGATGGCGTCGGAGAGCCGGGAGATATTGGCAAAGCCCCGGCAGCCCAGCGTGCCGATGGCCAGCATGAAAAACTGCACCAGCACAAAGCCCGCGAAGAAGGTATAGGTCATGGCGGCGTGCTTCGTGAACAGCTCCGGCCCGGGGGTCAGGCCCTGGATGATCAGTCCGCCCATGAGCACCGCCGTGACGGACTCGCCGGGGATGCCCAGCGTGAGCATGGGGATCAGAGAGCCGCCGGTGACGGCGTTGTTGGCCGCCTCTGAGCCGCAGACGCCCTCCATGGCGCCGTGGCCGAACTGCTCTTTATGCTTGGAGAACTGCCGGGCGTTGTTGTAGCCCATAAAGCAGGCGATGGACGCGCCCGCGCCGGGGAGGATGCCGATGATGTTGCCGATGATCCAGGAGCGCAGCACCGTGGGGGCCAGCATTTTCTTCTCGTCCCGGGTGAGGCGGATCTTGTCGGTGAACTGGGTGGCTCTGGCCCGCTGCTTGATGGCCTTCTCCGCCAGAATAAACACCTGGGACATGGAGAAGAGGCCGATCAGGGCGCAGGTGGTGTTGATGCCCTCGGCCAGAAACGCCTGGCCGAACATAAAGCGCTTGGTGCCGGAGATGGGGTCAAGGCCGATGGTGGAGATGATAAGACCCAGCGCGCCGGACATCAGTCCCTTGACAATGGATTTGCTGGACACGCCCGCAATGATGGTGAGGCCGAAGATGCCCAGCCAGAACTTTTCCGCGGACATGAACTTCAGCGCCAGCTGCGCCAGCAGCGGGGCGAAGAAGTACAGGGAGATGCAGCTGAGCAATCCCCCCCAGAAGGAGCTCCAGCAGGCGGTGGCCAGCGCCTTGCCGGCCTGGCCGCGCAGGGTCATCTGGTAGCCCTCAATGGCCGTGGCGGCGGAAGCGGGGGTGCCGGGGGTGTGGATCAGAATGGCGGAGATGGAGCCGCCGAAGATAGCGCCGCAGTAGATGGCGCCCAGGACGATCAGGCCGGTATCTGCCGGCATGGAGAAGGTCAGCGGCAGCATCAGCGCCACGCCCATGGCGGCCGACAGGCCGGGCAGGCAACCGATGATGATGCCCAGGGCCACGCCGCCGGCCATGGCCAGGATGTTGACAAAGGAGAGGGCACTGATGAAGCCCTGACCCATAAGCTGTAAGGTATCAAGCATTGTTCAGACCCCCCTTAAAACAGAATCCCGGCAGGCAGGCGCACACCCAAAAACTGCACAAAGGCCAGATAGATCAGCAGGTTCATGGCCACCAGGGCAATCACGGAATGGAGCACCGGCACCTTCAGGTAGACGAAGGAAGCGATCATAAAGATGGTGGTAGCGCTGAAGAAGCCCAGGTACTTCACCAGGAAGAAATACACAATGGTGAGCACCAGGCTCAGGGTGAACTGCAGGGCCTTGAAGCCGGCGAACACCTTGTCCACGCCGCTCTCCACGCCGTATTTCCGGGCCGCCAGAATCATCTGGATCAGGTACAGGGTGGTCAGGCCGAAGAGCAGGGAAATGGTGAACAGGGGATAGGTTTTGCTGCCGGCGCTGAGCTTGCTGCTGTAGGCATAAAAGAAGGCGCAAAAGGCGTACATAAAGACTACAACGCCGATGTCCGTCTTTTTCATTTTCAAGGGAAATCCCTCCTATCTCTATTGAATAAATCGGAAAAGGGGGCAGGCTTGCCTGCCCCCTGTACATTCCATCCAGGTTTATTCGTACCAGAAGCCCTCGGCCAGACCCTCAGTGAAGGTCTGCTGCTGCTCGATCAGAGCGGCGGTAGCGGCGGCATCCTTGTAATCGGTGGCGAACTCGCTGGCGGCAGCCTGGTAGTCGGGATCTTCCATGGTGGCCTTGAAGGCAGCCTCATAGAAGGCAATCACATCGGCAGACACACCGGCGGGAGCCACGATGCAGCGGGAGGAGCCCAGCCACTGATCGTAGTAGCCCTTCTCGCCCAGGGTGGGCACGTCGGGCATCTCGGGCAGACGCTCGGTGGAGAAGGCAGCCAGGGCGCGCACGTCGGTGCGGCCTGCAATGTCAGCCACCTTGGCCACGCACCAGTCGGCCTCGCCGCCCAGCAGGGAGGTCAGCTCATCGGCGGTGTTGCCCTGGGGGATATCGGTGTACTTGAAGCCGGCGGAGTTGGCAAAGGCCTGAGCGCCGATGTGGTTGGAGGCCTGGGCGCCATTGGTGGAGGCAACGGTGTTGTTCTCCTTGGCGTAGGCTACCAGAGCGTCAATGTCGGCGAAGCGGTCGTCGTCAGCGCGAACCAGAACCAGAGAGGTCTCGGTAACGTGGTTGCAGATGGCGGCAAAGTCGCCGGTGGTGTAAGTACCCAGTTCCTTCACGATGGAGCTGTTGAAGTTGGGCAGGTTCATGAAGCCAATGGTCATGCCGTCAGCCTCAGCGGAAGCCAGCTGGGACCAGCCGATGGAGCCGGAACCGCCGTCAACGTTCTCAATGACGATGGTCTGACCCACATACTTCTCAGCATACTGGGCCAGGATACGGGCGGTAACGTCAGTGCCGTTGCCGGCCTTGTAGGCAACGATCATGGTGACAGGGCCGTCGGGAGCCCAGCCCTCGGCAGCGGGAGCCTCAGCGGCAGGGGCCTCGGCGGCGGGAGCCTCGGCGGCGGGAGCTTCGGCGGCGGGAGCCTCAGCGGGCTTTGCGCCGCAGGCGCACAGAGCGAGAACCATGCACAGAGCCAGAACCAATGCAAGATACTTTTTCATTTTTCATCCTCCTGTAAAATTGATGTTCCTTTGAACTCGAGTCATTATATAAGCTTACCAATTTTTTGTCAATAAGCTTTCCTTTTTTAGCGTAAAATTGACAAAAGCGTTTGAGCTTACGGAAAAATTTCCGTTTTTTTAACTTTTACCGCAAATGCCTGTCTTTCTTCTTTTTCAAGTACCTTCTTTTTTTCTTCACATGCTGTTCCATAAAGCAAAATTTTATGGAAAATGCTGATGCTTCTTTGCATATACTGAATCGATTCCGTCCTTCTTTCCCACATTTTTTCTTGGAGGATATCACTATGAGGCTACTAAAAACCGGCAGCACCGGCCCGGCGGTTCAGCTGTTGCAGCTGGCTTTGAACCGGGCCGGGTACGGCCAGCTGGACACCGACGGCATCTTTGGCCCGGGGACGGAGGCGGCCCTCCGGCGCTTTCAATCCGCTCGGGGCATTCCGGCGGACGGCGTGGCCGGGAACCAGACCCACCGG
>JAQXJT010000008.1 GCA_029009095.1 bacterium | reverse complement strand
GGTTATCCAGTTTCAACTTGTGTACGAGCACAGGGGGAACAAGTGCGTATTTTGCAAAGAATTTCACTTCCTTTTCTGCCAGTTCGCTATCCTCGCTGTGATCTAAAACGATATGACCTATTTCATGCATGATTGTATTGTTGATACGGCCATATTCTTTTTTATCGTTATAATAGATGTACCATTCTCCGATATTCTTCTCTACCGAAAATCCGTCCGCGCTCTTTTTCAAAAGTAGCCAACGTTTACTCTCTGGTATCGCTGAATAAGGGATGACCTTAATGCCCATTTTAGTCGCAAGTTCAAAACCATTAACAGGCACACAGGAGACATCGTATTTTACGAATAAATCAACAACAATCTGCTTGATTTCCTCATATCTTGCGTGTGATAAAGAAATTCCCAATATTACTCCTCCCCGAACAATGCGTTAATCAGTTCTCTTTTTTCCTGCTCAGTCATGGAAGATGCGTTTCGTGCAATCAGACGGCGAATTCTGGGATGATCAAATTCTTCACATTCAATACCAAGCAAGAAATCCGATGTGGTATGAAGAGCGGTTGCGATGTTTGCCAATGTGTCCGGTTTTGGCTCCCTATCACCAGAAATGTATCTGGACATCACTGCCTCTGTTACTCCTATGCGTCCTGCTAATTCTTTCTGTGTCATTCCACGTCTTTGCAAAGTTTCGGTTATGCGTGAACCTAATTCCTTTCCCATAGTGGCACTCCTTTCTGTGCTATTGATTTAATAACCGCCATTATTATATCCACCACTTGCCATTTTGTCAAGCGATATTGTCAAAAAATAGACCGAACCGAGGGGAATCCCCAGTGTGGTCTTAATGCCAGTAGAGTTTATAGTGTGTGGAACTGTTTTGCTAATTGCATTCTCATCCATTGGAACTTCATCGGAGCAGTCGAACTGCCCCAGGAACAGAAAAACTCGGCATAGCCGGATCACTCCAAACTATGCCGATATTTTTCCAAGGAATAAAAACCCTTAGTGAGACACCCTTTCGCGGGCTGCCTTTTTCAATACTCCACTTCCCAGAGCGTCAGACCTTTGGCGGGGGCGGCGGGGCCGCTGGCGGCACGGTTGCGTGCCTCGAGGATGCGGGGCATCTCCTCCGCGCGGAGGTTCCCCCGGCCCACCTCCACCAGCGTGCCCGTGAGGATGCGCACCATGTGGTAGAGGAAGCCGTTGCCCCGGAAGGTCAGGCGCAGCTCCTCGCCCTGCCGGGCGATACGGATGCTGTGCACCGTGCGCACGGCGCTTTTTTTGCTGCGCCCGCTGCGGAAGGAGCTGAAATCGTGCTCCCCGCAGAGCAGCCGGGCGGCGCGCTCCATGGCGGGTACATCCAGCGCCTCGGGGATCTGCCAGACATATTTCCGCTCAAAGACGCAGGGCAGCTCGCTGTTCCAGATGCGGTAGACATAGACCTTCCCCACGGCGCTGAGCCGGGCGTGGAACTGGGGCGGGGCCTCCTCCAGACCCAGCGCGCCGATGTCCTCGGGGAGCACCGCCCGGAGGGCGCGGAGCAGTTCGGCGCAGTCCATGTCCGTCTCGGCCCGGAAGGAGGCCACCTGGGCGCGGGCGTGGACGCCCGCGTCGGTGCGGCCGCTGCCGGCGATCTCGATGGGCTGGGCGAGCAGTCGGGAGAGGGCGGAGGAGAGCTTTTCCTCCAGGGAGTTGGGCGTGTTGCCCTGGCGCTGCCAGCCGGCGTAGCGGCTGCCGTCATAGGCCAGGGTCAATCGGAAATTCCTCATGCCGTCCCTCCGCAGGGGCGGCCGTCCTTCTCCGCGTACACCAGCTTCTCTCCCTCGTAGCAGAGCTTCAGCGAGAAGAAGGGCACGTCCTGCCCCAGCAGCTCCAGAAAGAGCCTGTCCCCCTCCCACATGGGCAGCTCCAGCAGCCGCTCCCTGTCGATCCAGCGGAGGGTGCCCTCGTCGCAGTCTTTGGCCTCCCCCGTCCAGTCCTGAATGGTGAAGAGGTGCATATACTCCGTGTCCCATGTGTCGGAGACGAAGGTCACCAGCCCCCGGTAGCGCCAGCGCCTGACGGTGAAGCCCGTCTCTTCCCAAATCTCCCGGCGCATACAGTCCTCAGGGCTTTCCCCGGGTTCAAACTTGCCTCCTACACCCAGCCACTTCCCCTCGTTCATGTCGCTCTCCTTTTTGTCCCGGTAGAGCATCAGGTATTTTCCGTCTTTTTCCAGATAGCAGGTGGTGGACAGGATCATCTCTTTCTCCTCCCGGCAGCGGCGGCGTGAATTTTTCGGAAGCAGGCGTTGCAGAGCCTCCCTTTGTAGTGGAGAGGCAGCGCCGCGCCACACTGGGCGCAAAAGCGGATGTTGTTGCGCAGGTTGTGGAGCAGGATCTGGTTGATCCAGTCTGCCACCTGCTCCCGCTCGGCGTGGAGGGCGTCCTCGTCCACGCCGCACTCAAAGGCCCGGGAGAAGGAGAAGTAGAGATCCAGCTTCCGGCAGTGCTGCTCCAACTGGGGCAGGGTGTAGCTCCCGGCGTTTCGATCCGGCAGGGCGGGGCGCTCCGGCTCCGCCCCCTGGGCCCAGACGCGCAGGAAGTGGAAGAAAAGCCGCAGCAGCTCCGGGTCGGTCTCATCGAAGGGGATGTTGGCGGCCCGCAGTTCCTGCTCTTTCTCCAGACGGAAGCCCTCCTCCCGGATGCGGGAGATCAGGGAGATATAGCGGGTGATGTCCAGCTTCACATAGGGCTCCACCGTGGGCATCCTGTTCCACTCCTCCAGCACCTGCAAGAGGTCAAAGTCCACCTGCAGCACCAAATCGGAGAAGCCCACCACCGCCTTGGAAATGGGGGGCACGGTGCTCTCCAGCCCGGCGCGGATCAGCTCCAGGTTGTCCGTGGCGCCCACATAACCCTTGTCGTACATGCCGAAGCGCCCGGCCCGGCCGGCGATCTGCTTGATCTCGGCGGGGGTCAGATCCCTCACCTCTTTCCCGTCAAACTTCCTGGTCTCCATGAAAATGATGCGCCGGATGGGCAGATTGAGACCCATGCCGATGGCGTCGGTGGAGACCACATAGCGGGCGTTGCCCCCCAGAAACTCCTCCATCTGCCGCCGCCGGGCGGAGTAGGGGAGGGCGCCGTAGATGATGGCGGGCTTTTTCCCCCGGGAGCGCAGATCCTCCGCCACGCTCAGCACCCCCACCTTGGAGAAGGTGATCAAGGCGTCGCCGGGCTGCACATCCGTGTAGTCCATGGGGCGCTTCATGCAGTAGAGGGGGGCCTTGCGGGTGTGGTACTGGATCTCGTAGCTGTCGCCGCAGGCGGCGATGAGCTGTAAGAGGATGCCCTCCGCCTCCGGGGCGGCGCACAGATGCACCTCCGGGGCCAGCACGCCCAGGATGGCCCGCGTCCAGGCGTAGCCCCGCTCCGCGTCGGCAATCATCTGGCACTCGTCGATCACCGCCACATCCCACTGCCGCTTCATATCCAGCTTCTCGCAGGTGGCGGCCACATGGGTGTCCCCCTCCATCCGATCCTCCTCCTCGCCGGTGGTGAGGGAGCAGCGGACATGGGCGTCCAGCAGCGTCTCCTGGGCCTCCAGCGCCAGCAGGCGCAGCGGGGAGAGGTAGACCCCGCTCTCCACCTCCATCAGCCGCTGAAATCCGGCGTAGGTCTTGCCGGTGTTGGTGCCGCCCAGGTGGAGGATGAAGTGGCGGCGCATACTCCGGGCCTCCGGGTATTCGTCCTTGGGGTTCAGCGCCACCAGCAGCGAGAGGCTGGAGCGGATGGCCCGGGGGACATAGTGGACGGAGTAGACATAGGAGAGGGGGTGGCTCAGCAGCTCCCGGGCGGGGAAGTCGGAGAGGGAGAGCATCCCCCGGACGTCCGCCTCCGGCTGGGCGGCGCGGAAGGCGGCGAGGGTGCGCTCCGCCACGGAAAGCAGCACGCTGCGGTACTGGGAGAGGAGCTTCTTTACGGCGCTGCCCTCCTCGTTGCGCCCCATGTACCAGGCCGCGGCGGCCAGATGGCGGAGCGTGTTGTTGATGTTCTCCCCGGAGCGGGGGGTGGTCAGGGCGAGAAAGCTGCCGATATAGCTCTCGGCCTGCCCCCGGCGCAGCCGCTCGGGGTGGGGCAGGGAGGGCAGCAGGGAGAGGATGCCCTCGTGGTAGCGCCGGGCCAGCAGCTCCTCCTCCCCGCCGCTCTCCGCACCGGCGAAGGCGCTCTCCAGCAGTTCCGCGGCCCGGTTCAGCGCCGCCTGGGTGTCCGCGTCGTGCCGCACCCGCTCTTCAGCCTCCCGGACGCGCTTTTGTTTGGCCTCGGTTTGGAAACGCTCCGTGTCCTCGGCGGCCAGGACCTCGTCCCGGTCCCAGCAGCGCATCCGCCGCCCGTTGAGCGTCTCCCAGCGGGGCTTGGGGAGCAGCTCCCGCATCAGTGTATCTGTCCAGCCCCGGGAAAAGAGGGTCCCGGCGGACCAGTATTTGCTTTTACCTTTGGATGACAAAATGATCGCTCCTTTATGAAACGGCAGAGACGAGCCCCGCCAAGTTAACAGCGGCGTATCGTTTCAGAGCTGTCCCAGCTCCCGCAGCCTGCCCGCCACGGTCTCGCCGCAGCGGAGGGGGGAGTAGCGCTCCCGGATGGTCTGCCGCCCCCGCCGCCCCAGCTCCTCCCGGAGCGCGGGTTCCTCGTAAAGCCGGCGCAGCCACAGGGCGGCGTCCGCCTCGTCCGGCTCCGCCCACTCCTGCCATTTGTCGTAGGGGGGCGCAGCGGCCTCACCCAGCCTGACGAGGCTGTACTTCACGCAGCAGGCGTTCTCCGGGGAGGTGAAATCCATATTTCCCGACCAGCCCGTGACCACTACGCACTTGCCCAGCGCCATGGCCTCGGCGATGGGCAGACCGAAGCCCTCGGCCCGGTGGAGGGAGAGGAACACATCGCACAGCGAGAGCAGGGCGTCCGTCCGGCTCCGGGAGTAAACGCCTTCCAGAAGAAAAATGTCCCGCCGCTGCGCGGCCAGCGCGCGCAGCGGGGCCAGTTCCTCCGCCGTGCCGCCGCTGACCTTCAGCACCAGCGCGGTGTCCCCGTTGTCCCCGGGGAAGGCCCGGCAGTAGGCGCGCAGAGAACCGAGAGGGTTTTTCCGGGACTGGATGGAGCGCACATCGAACATGGAGAGGAAGAGCAGCCGCCCCTCGGGCAGGGCAAAGTCCGCCCGGCGCAGCGCCTCATCGGGCCGGGGGGCGATCCCGTAGGGGATGACGCGCACCGGCACGGGGGAGAGGGGGGCGATGGCCCGGCGGCAAAACTCCGAGATGGTCCAGATCTCGTCGTAGCGATCGAAGGCGCGGCGCCACCGCTCCGGAAAGACGGGCAGCTCCCAGGACCAGTGGGCGATGTTGCGGCGGCCCTTCAGCACCCCGACCCCCGCCTGGCGGAGAAAATACTCCGAGCAGTCGGCGTTGAAGACAAAGAGGTTGGCCGCGTAGGGCGCCTCCGGGGTGAAGAGCGCCTCCCACTCCTCCACGGGGATATCCACGCCGCTGTAGCTGCGGAGAGGGTGGAGGGCGAGAGGGATGCCGGCTTCGCGGCAGCCCGCGGCCAGCAGCCGCCCGGCGGCCCCCATGCCGGAGGCCTCGGTCAGCTGGCCGAAGAGATTGAGCCCCGGGCGCAGCGGCGGCGGGGCGGGGGCACGGAGGAGGGTCAGGTCGTTGGCGAGGGTGTAGTACGCCGTGCCCAGCGTCTGTCGCAGCGGGGTGGGGAGGGCGCGGCGGAGCTTCGGAAAGGCGCGGGAGCGTGTCGTTGTATCAGCCATGGCGTCCTCCTCAGGCCCAGAGATTTTCCATGATGGCGGCCAGCTGCCCGTCGGAGGAGTAGAACTTCTGCCGGGCGAGCCGCCCGGCGTCGTCGTAGAGGTACTCCGTGCGGATCAGACAGCGCTCCCCCGCGTCCAGCAGCTGCTGCTCCCGCAAACGGCCGTTCTCGTCGTAGCGGTAGCGGTACCAGTCTACCAGTACGCTGCCGCCCACGTCGGTCTGTTCGCACTCGATGAGCCGCCCGGCGTCGTCGTACACATTGCGGTAGGTGTAGCGGTTGAGTACCGTGCCGGACTCGGTCACATAGCGGCACTCGGTGGGGTTGCCCTGCCCGTCGTAGTCGTACTCCCGCAAATTCATCACCCGGCTGTCCTCGCCGGGCCGGTAGAGCACATGGCTTACCACATTGCCGTGCCCGTCGAAGCTGTCCTCATACCACATGCTGACCGCGCCGTCCTCCCCGTAGAGGATCCACTTGACCTCGTTGCCGTCCTGGTCGTACTTGTAGCGGTAGCGCCTGGCCCCGGTGGCGGCGTCGTAGTCCGTCCGGGCGGTCAGGTAGCCGTTGGTGTACTCGTAGGTGCTGACCACGTCCCCGTCGGTGTAGCTGCCGTCCGGGGTGTGGGGGACGCTCTTGAGCATCCGCCCGTCGGCGTTGCTGGTGTAATCCACCCAGGAGAGCACGCTGCCGTCGGCGGCGTAGCGGGTCTGGCGCTGGAGAACATCCGTCTCCCGGGGGGCGTAGGGAAGCTGGGAGGCCCAGGCGCCGTCGCGGCTGTCCTCGGCCTTGTGGGCCTCGCTGCCGCCGCTGACGGCCTGGGGCGCTTCGGCGGGGGCGGCCTTCTCTCCGCAGCCGGAGAGGGAGAGGAGCAGGAGGAGAAGGAAGAAAATACGGAGTTGTTTCATGGAAATCACCTGTTTTCTGCCGGAAAAGATCAAATGGGCATATCACTACAGGGTAATTTTACCGCTTACGCCCTCGTTTGTCCAGAAAAACCTCCCCACCGGGGCGAAAGTGTGGTATACTACAGGAAAACAGTACCCGCTGCGGCGGGAGAGCGGGAGGAAGTATGGATTTCATCGATCTGCACATTCACACCAACGCCTCGGACGGCACGGACAGCCCCGCCCGGGTGGTGGAAAAGGCCCGGGAACTGGGGCTTGCCGCCATCGCCATCACGGATCACGACACCATCGCCGGGGTGGAGGAGGCCCAGGCGCGGGGGCGCGAGCTGGGCGTGGAGGTGGTGAGCGGGGTGGAGCTGGCCGTGGATTATTATGGCCGGGAGCTGCACCTCTTAGGCTACTTCGTGCCCAAAAACGCGCCGGGGCTGGAGCGGCTGCTGGCGGAGGCCGCCGAACAGCGCGCCGAGCGCAACGGCAGGATCATCGCGCTGCTGCGGCAGGCGGGCTACCCCATCTCCCTGGAGGAGCTGCAACAGAGCTTCCCCGGACAGAGCCTGGGGCGACCCCATATCTGCACGCTGCTGGTGCGCAAGGGCGTGATCCCATCGGTGCAGGAGGGGTTCAAAACGCTGGTGGGGGCGGGCAAGCCCTACTATGTGCCCAGAAAGCGCTTCTCGCTGGGTACGGCGGCGGCGGCGCTCCGGGAGGCGGGGGCGGTGAGTTCCCTGGCCCACCCCTACAAGTACGGCTGCGAGGGAATGCAGATGAACGCCCTGATGCAGAACGTGCGCTGCTGCGGCGTGGCGCATCTGGAGGCTTTCTACAGCGACTACGACAAGGAGCAGACCCAGGAGCTGCGGGACACGGCCCGGGAGTGGGGTATGGATGTCACCGGCGGCAGCGACTATCACGGGGAGAACCGGGGCGTGCAGCTGGGCGTTGGCCGGGGCGGGCTGCGGGTGCCCGACTGGGTGCTGGAGGATATGAAGTCCTACCGGGCGGAGGAATTGTAAAATTCCGGCGGCGGCCGGGGAAAAACTTCGGCTTTTCCGCAAAAAAACATCCCCCCCGGGAGCTTGCGGAGCGGGAAAAAACGACTACAATGTGAGATAGAAAACAACTCAAACGAAAGAGGTACTCACTATGCACATGGCAGACGCTCTCCTTTCCCCCGCTGTGGCCACCACCATGTACGCGGCCACCGGCGCCACGGTGGCGCTCTCCGTCCGCAAACTCAGAGAGGACGAGAACACCCAGAAGCTCCCCACGATGGCCGTTGCGTCGGCGCTGGTCTTTGCCGGGCAGATGATCAACTACACCATCCCCGGCACCGGTTCTTCGGGACATATGTGCGGCGGTATGCTGCTCACCGCCCTGCTGGGACCCCAGGCGGGCTTTCTCTCCATGGTGGTGATCCTGGCCATCCAGTGCCTCTTCTTTGCCGACGGCGGCTTGATGGCTCTGGGCGCCAACTGCTGGAACATGGCGTTTTACGGCTGCTTCGTGGGCTACTACCTCATCTGGCGGCCCATTATGCAGGGCAAGTGGTTTGGGAACAGGACCCGGGGCAAGATCGTCGCCGCCTCCGTGCTGGGGTGTATGCTCACCCTCCAGCTGGGCGCGTTCTCCGTGGTGCTGGAGACCAGCCTTTCCGGCATCGCCGAGCTGCCCTTCGGAGCTTTCGTGGCGCTGATGCAGCCCATTCACCTGGCCATCGGCCTCATCGAGGGCCTGATCACCTCCGCGGTGCTCCTCTTCGTCCATGACTCCCGCCCCGAACTTTTGCAGGACGCGGCTTCCGGGAGCGAGGGCCGGCGTTCCCTGAAGGCCACCGTGGCCATCATCGCCGTGGTCGTGGCGCTGGTGGGCGGCGGACTCTCCCTGCTGGCCAGCTCCAACCCCGACGGGCTGGAGTGGGCGCTCTTCGGCAACGAGGAGGCCGGGTACAGCAGCAACATGGCGCTGGACGAGGAGAATTACGGACGGAGCAGCGCTCTGGCCGACTCCGCCGCGGCGGTGCAGGAAAAGACCGCCTTCCTCCCCGACTACGCCTTTGCCGGCAGCGACAGCGCCGCCGGGACCAGCGTCTCCGGACTGCTGGGTTCCGCCATGGTGGCGGCGGTGGCCGCGGGCATCTGTGTGCTGGGCGGCTTCTTCCGGAGGAAACGGAAAGCGCGCTGAAAAACCATACTGTATTCCGCACCATCGGGGCATCCTGACAGGATGCCCCCCTTGTGCTGTTCTCAAGGTGTATTATGGCGAAAATCGACTCGGCAGCTTCGGAGCTGCGGGAAATGGACGATCTGGCGGCGATGTCCTCGCCCATCCACCGTCTGCATCCCCTCTCCAAGCTCCTCACCACAATCGCATATATTTTCACCACGGTTTCCTTCCCCAAGTACGATCTCAGCGGGCTCACCGTGATGGCGCTCTATCCCATGCTGCTCTTTGCCGTCAGCGGCATCCCCGTGCGGGAGTGCTTCCGCAAGCTGGGCATCGTGATGCCGCTGGTCTGCGCCGTGGGACTGTTCAACCCCTTTTTCGACAGAGCCACGCTCCTGACGGTGGGGACGCTGTCCGTTTCCGGAGGCGTGATCTCCATGGTGACGCTGATGCTCAAGGGGGTGTTCTGCCTGATGGCCTCCTTCCTGCTGGCGGCCACCACCTCCATGGACGCCATCTGCGCGGCGCTGCGGCAGCTCCGCGTGCCGTCCATGATCGTCACCATGCTGCTTTTGACCTACCGCTACATCGCGGTGATGATGGAGGAGGTCTCGGTGATGACCGTGGCCTACCACCTGCGCGCTCCGGGACAGAAGGGCGTGCACTACAGCGCCTGGGGCTCTTTTCTCGGGCAGCTGCTGCTGCGGAGCATGGACAGGGCGGAGGAGCTTTACTCCAGTATGCAGCTGCGGGGCTTCGGAGGGGAGTTCTGGTACGCGGAGGTAAAGAAGGCCGGGGCGGGGGATGTGCTCTACGGTGTGGGGGCGCTGCTGCTCTTTGCTCTGTGCCGGCGGTATAACGTGGCGGGGCTGCTGGGCAGCTGGATGATGTGAGGTGAGAGAGATGATACGCTTTGACCATGTTTCCTGCTCCTACGAAAAAGGGCGGAAGGTGCTGGATGATGTGAGCTTCACCATCGGAGATGGGGAGTCCGTGGGTCTTATCGGCGCCAACGGCGCGGGCAAGTCCACGCTGATGAAGGTGCTGCTGGGCCTGCAGGACGCCGAGGGCGAGGTATGGGTGGACGATCTGCCGGTGAAAAAGGAAAACCTCCGGGAGATCCGCCGCAAGCTGGGCTTCGTGCTGCAAAACTCCGATAACCAGATGTTCATGCCCACGGTGTACGAGGACATCCTTTTCGCCCCGCTGAACTACGGACTGAGCCGGCAGGAGGCCGAAGCGCGCTGCGACGCGGTGTTGGCCCGGCTGGGACTCACGGAGATCAAGCACCGGCACAACCACAAGATCTCCGGCGGCGAGAAGCGCATGGCCGCCATCGCCACGGTGCTGGCCATGGAGCCGGAGGTGCTGCTCATGGACGAGCCCACCACCGCCCTGGACCCCTACAACCGGCGGATGGTCATCAACACCATCCTGTCCCTGCCCAACACCAAGCTCATCACCTCCCACGACCTGGACATGATCCTGGACACCTGCCAGAGGGTGATCCTGCTCTCCCGGGGCCGCGTAGTGGCCGACGGGGAGGCGGAGGTCATCCTGCGGGACAGGGCGCTGCTGGAGGCCAACCGCATGGAGCTGCCGCTGTGCTTTTCCCGGCGGGACTGAGAAAAAGAGAGCCGCAAATCTCACGGGGAGATTTGCGGCTCCGTTTCTTTTTTTCAGATGAACTGGATCTGTACGCCGTCCGGGTCCCGGACAAAGAAGAACTTCACATGGGGGTTGGGGCTGGTGATGGGACTGGGGTCGAGACCCTGCTCGGCCAGCGCGGCGCGCCTGCCCTCCACATCCCCGGTGTGGAAGCCCAGCGAGATGCCGCCGCCCGCGTAGGCGGAGGCCTCCTCGGCCGCGATCAGCTCCACGCTGCACCCGCCCTCCTCCGCGGCGAGAAAGACGGGGCCGCCGGGGAGACGGCGGGTGACGGAGAGACCCACCACCTCTTCGTAGAAGCGGATGGACTTCTCCATATCCCGGACGCGGATGGTCACATGCTGAAATGTCATGGCTGTGTCCTCCTTTGAAAATGGGTGGTATTCGTTACGCCACGGCGTTCACGGTGACGCCGTCGGCGGAGACGGTGTAAGCACCGCCCCTCTCCAGCGAGGCGGAGGAAAAGAGCAGCTGGCTGAAGCCGTAGGAGACGACCATCCGCCCCAGCACACTGCCGTCGGCGGCGGAGACCACCACCTCGCTGTGGGAGGGAGCGGAGATGGCGCAGGAGAGGAAGGGCTGGGCGCTGGCGGCGGAGAAGGTCTTCTCCGTCTTGGAGCGGCCCACGGCCAGCACGTTGCCCCCATGTACGTAGAGGTGGGATTTGGCGTCGATGCCGTCGTGGTAGGCGCTGATGAGCAGACTGCCGCCCTCGATGGTCACGGAACCCTCGCCGGTCATGCTGTCCCCGGCGTGGATGCCGTCCTCACCGGAGGCGATGCGGAAGCTGCCGCCTTCGATACGCACATCGGTATCGGAGAGGATGCCGTCCTCGATGGCGTTGATGTCCAGCTCCGGCTCCCCGGAGATGCGAACCTCGCCCCGGGCAGCGAGACCCCGGCCCATGGAGGAGCTGACGGTAAAGACGCCGCCGCGGATCTCCAGATCGCCGCTGCTGCGGATGGCGTGGTCGGTGGAGTCCAGCGTGAAAACGCCGCCCTCCAGCAGGATGCCCTGCTCGGCCTTCAGCGCCTTGGCGCTGCCCAGCTGGGGGTCGCCCGTGGTGGTCGCCCGGATGACCCCGCCGGTGACGAGGAGCTGGGTGGCGGCGGACAGCCCGTCGCCCGCCGCGGTCACGGTCACCTCTCCGCCGCTGACGGAGATGTAGCCTTTGCCCTGCTTTTTGGCGGAGGTGGACTTCAGTCCGTCGTTGCCGGCTTCCACGGTGAGGCTGCCCGCCTCCATGCGCACGCTCTCACTGCCCCGGAGACCGTTGTTGGCTGCGCAGACGGTGAGCACGCCGCCCTGGATGGTGAGATCGTCCTTGCAGGTGATGCCGTTGTTGATGTGGCCGAAGACGCTGAGAGCGCCCCCGCCCTCGATATCCAGATCATCCTCGGAGAAGATGGCCGCGCCGTTGGCGTCCTCGGAGAGGGGCATCCCCTCGCTGCCGGAGGTGACGGAGTTTTCGCTGCCATCGGCGAGCACCAGCTTCACCTTGTCCGCCTGCTGCACCAGAATGGCGGCCCCCTCGGCGTTGGAGAGATGGGCATTGGCGAGGATCAAAGTGACCTTTTCCGCCGCCTCGCCGGTGTCCACCAGGATCCGGCCGTTGTCCAGCGTGCCGCTGACGAGATATTCCCCGCCTTTGGTGACGGTGGCCACGGAGCCGGAGACGCTGACCCCCTCGCCGCTGCACTCCACATGGTCGCCCAGCAGCGTGATGGTGCGCCCCTCGCTCTCCGGGGCGGCGGTGGCGGGAGCTGCCGCCGGGACGCTGTCCTTGCCGCCGCAGCCCGTCAGGGCCAGGGCAAGGAGCAGGACGAGCAGCAGAGGAAGATAACGGGTGGTAGTTTTCATGGTATGGGTACCTCTTTCTGTGTCGGTATGGCCGCGCTCACCGGAGGTCGGCGCGCCCGGCGTAGCAGCGGAGAAAGCGCCGGCGCAGCGCCGCGTCGGAGAAACTGGGCCGCAGGGGCAGATGTACGGCGCCCTGGGAGGAGAGGAGGATGCGGAGCTGCCGCTCGTCGTCCACCCGAACGGAAAGGAGCCGCGCCCCCTCCGCTTCTGCCTGAGCGGCGTTCTCCTCGAACTCCCCGTCCACGGGGAGGGAGAGGGCCTTCGTGTCCTCCTCCAGAGGGAGCAGGGCGTATTCCGTGGCGCACCAGCGTCCCGCCGGGGCGGGGCGGGGAGAGAGCTTTTTGCCCCGGAGCGCCTGGGCCATGGCGGCGATGTGCCCCTCGTCGCTGCCGCAGCAGCCCCCGAAGAGGGCGGCGCCCAGTTCGAAGAAGCGCCCGGCCATGGCCCCCATGGCCTCGGGGGCCAGATCGTAGACCGCCCGGCCGTCCACCATGGTGGGGAGACCGGCGTTGGGTTTTACCAGCAGCGGCAGCTCCGTCAGAGGCCGGAGCTCCGTCAGGGCGCGCTCCAGCACCCCGGCGTCGTCCACGCAGTTGACGCCGAAGGCGTCGATGCCCAGCGCCTCCAGAGAGAGCAGCGCCGCGGGGAGCAGCCCGCCGGAGAAGGTGCGGCCGCTGCCGTTGAGGGTGAAGCTCACCAGAATGGGCCTGCGGGAGACCTCCTTCACCGCCAGCACGGCGGCCCGGGCCTCGTTGAGGGAGAGCTGGGTCTCCACGGCGAAGAAGTCCACTCCCGCCGCCTCCAGCGCCTCCGCCTGCTCCCGGTAGATGGCAAAGAGCTTTTCAAATTCCTCCTCCCCGGCGCTGCCGTAGAGGAGGCCCGTGGAGGAGATGTCGCCCCCCACCCAGACCCCGTCGCCCACGGCCTGCCGGGACAGCGCCACCAGACGGCGGTTGTACTCGCCCACCTGTCCGCCCAGACCGTGGCGGCTCAGCAGGGCGCGGTTGGCCCCGAAGGTGGGGGCGTACACCGCACCGGAGCCGCTTTGGACATAGCGGCGCTGAAACTCGATGGCCTCCGGGTGGGCCAGAAGCCACTGCTCGCTGCAACTGCCCGCGGGCATACCCCGCTTCTGGAGCTGGGTGCCGGTGGCCCCGTCCAGAATAAGCGGCGCGGTGAGGTCGCGGAAAAGGTTTTCTCCCATGTTCGGCTCCTCTCTGTTGGGAAAACTCCCCCCGTCCGCAGGGGCGGGGGGAGGGCCGGTTCACATTTTTTCCGGGGCGGCCACGCCGATGATCTTCAGCGACACGGCCAGAGCGGTACGGACGGCGGCGCAGAGGGCCAGACGGGCCTTCTTCACAGCCTCCTCCGCCTCCCGGATGCGGCAGGCGTTGTAGAACTTGTGGAAACGGGCGGCCAGCTCGATCACATAGCGGTTGATGCGGCTGGGGTCGTAGTCCCGGGCGGCCAGACGCGCCTCCTCGGGGAGGGCGGAGAGCTGGCGGATCAGCTCGATCTCCTGCTCGGTGGAGAGGAGGGCGGCGTCGATGTCCGCCACAGGGGGCACGGCGCAGCCCTCTGCGGCCATGGCCGCGAGGAGGGAGCAGATGCGGGCGTGGGCGTACTGGCAGTAGTACACGGGGTTCTCGCTGTCCTGCCGGATGGCCAGATCCAGATCGAACTCCAGATGGGTGTCGGGCTTGGCGTTGAAGAAGAAGCGGCAGGCGTCCACGCCGATCTCATCCAGCAGATCGTTGAGGGTGAGGGCCTTGCCGGAACGCTTGGAGACCTTCACGGTCTCGCCGTTGCGGGTGAGGCGCACCATCTGCATGATGAGGAAGTCCAGCTTCCGCCCCTCCAGACCCAGCTCGGGGGCGGTCATGGTCTTGCCGAAGCGGATGGCGTGACCGTGGTGGTCGGCGCCCCAGACGTCGATGACCCGGTCGAAATGCCGCTCGATGAATTTGTTGCGGTGGTAGGCGATGTCCACGGCGTAGTAGGTGTAGAAGCCGTTGGAGCGGCGGAGCACCTCGTCCTTCTCCGCGCCGAAAGCGGTGTTGCGGAGCCAGACGGCCCCGTCCTTTTCGTAGGTGTGGCCGTGGGCGGTGAGGAGATCCACGGTCTCCTTCACATAGCCGCTCTCATGGAGGGAACTCTCCAGGAACCAGTTGTCAAAGTGGATGCCGTAGCGGTCAAGATGCTGATGCATCAGATCGATGTTCTTGGGCAGGCCGTAGGCGATGAAAGCCGCCCGCCGCTCCTCCTCGGTCATAGCGAGGTATTTGTCCCCGTCCCGGTCGATCAATTCCTTCGTCAGCTCGATGATGTCCACCCCGTGGTAGGCGTCGTCGGGGAAGTCGGGGAAGTCCTCGGGATGCTCCTTGTCACGGAGAGCCCGCCAGGCGGTCATGTAGGAATCGTAGTCCCCGTCCCAGGAGAGCAGCTCACGGTAGCGCCCGTCGATGCTGCGCCCGAACTTGTCCACCTGGTTGCCCGCGTCGTTCACATAGAACTCCCGGTACACATCGCACCCGGCCATGTCCAGCAGCGTGGCAAGGGTGTCGCCCAGCACGCCGCCCCGGGCGTTGCCGATGGTCATGGGGCCGGTGGGGTTGGCGGAGACGAACTCCACCATGACCTTCTCGCCGCTGCGCTCCTCGCTGCGTCCGTAATCCATGCCCTCCCGCTCCACGGCGGAGAGCACTTCCCCGTACCACCGGGGGGCGAGACGGAAGTTCAAAAAGCCCGGCCCGGCGATCTCCACGGAGGAGAAGCTGCTCTCCTCCAGCGCCAGATGGGCCACCAGAGTCTCGGCGATCTTCCGGGGGGGCAGGTGCAGCGCCTTGGCGCCGGCCATGGCGTGGTTGGCGGCGTAGTCGCCGTTGCTGCGCTCCTTGGGGATCTCCACGCTTCCGTGCAGTACGGCGTCCCCGGGCAACTCTCCGGCCGCGGCGGCCGCGGCGCAGGCGTTTTGCAGCAGGGAGTCGATCTCCCGCTTTGCGTTCTCGATCAGATTGGCCATGATATATCTCCTATATGACTTTCTTTCGGTTCCTCCACGAAGATGTGGAAGCGGTTGCGCCCCACCACTGCCTCGTTGGCGTCGATGGTGTAGTCGATCTCCATGTAGCCCCCGTGGCGGCCCAGACGGCACTGGATGCGGTTGGTGTTCAGCCCCATGGCGATGCTGCCTGCCGGGGTCTCGTAGAGAAAGTAGTGCTTCTCGCCCTCTTCAAAGATCATCTCCGCGTTGAGCGTGCCCTCTCTCTTCAGCTCCACCCGCCGGGGGGATATGTGAAAGGTGGTGGTGGTCCCGGCCATGCCGCACAGCTCCGTCTCCTCGTAGGTGAGGCAGATGCTGTCCCGCTCCTGGCCGTACCGCCCCGGCGTGACCAGTTCCAGCGCGCTGGGGCCTCCGGGGGTCTGCTGTACGCCGGTGATGGAGATGAGCACGTCCTTCATGATCATAGCGTTTCACCTCGGATGAACATGGTTTGCAACACAGGATTATAGCGCAAAAGCGCCCATATTACAAGGAAAAATTTCTGTGGAAATCCCGGTGGAATGTGCTATAATGAAAGAGGAAGGCAGGTGATTGTATGAACGTCGAACTGACGGAAAAGGAGTTTCGCCGTCTGCTGGATATGGTGTACATCGGCAACTGGGTCCTCAACTCCTGCCGGGATGACGACCGCTTTGAGGACTACGATCTGCTGGAGGAGAAGCTCTTCTCCCTCTGTCCCGAACACGGTATGCGCACGCTGGTGCAGCGCTGGCGGGGGCACAGTTACCCCTCCCGGGCCTTTGAGGAGGGGGGCATCCACGAGGCCATCGCCGACTACGAGGACGCCGTTTTCTACGACATACTGGCCGAGGAGCTGGCCCGGCGGGACATGGACGCCGAGCTGCTGCCCCAGAGCGACACCGAGGAGCTGGCCCGGCGCATCGACGAATACTACGAGGAATTTGAGAAGAACGGCATCGACAATGTGAAGGTCGAGCCGTAAAAGATACGGCGAAAGGAACAGGAACATAAATATGAACAACAAGGAAACCGTATTGATCGTGGGCGCGGGCCCCGCGGGGATCTTCACCGCGCTGGAGCTGCGCCGCCGGGGCTTTACGGGTCCCATCACCCTCTGCGAAAAGGGCAACAGCGTGGAGACGCGCAGCTGCCCCAAGGCGAAGACCGGCAAGTGCATGAACTGCCAGCCCAACTGCCACATCACCACCGGTTTCTCCGGAGCCGGCGCTTTTTCCGACGGCAAGCTCTCCCTCTCCTACGAGGTGGGCGGCGATCTGCCGCAGCTGGTGGGCGAAAATCTGGTGCAGGACACCATTGCCTACGCGGACAGGATCTACCTGGAGTTCGGCGCGGACACCCACATCGAGGGCGTCTCCGACCCGGAGAAGGTGCGGGATATCCGCCTCCGGGCCATCCAGGCGGGACTGAAGCTGGTGGACTGCCCCATCCGCCACATGGGCACCGAGAAGGCCCAGAACATCTATTACGGCATCGAGCAGTGGCTCATCGAAAACGGGGTGGAGATCCTCTTCCGCCATGAGTGCGTGGATCTGATTCTCGATGGGGAGCGGTGCCTGGGCGCGGTGGTGCGGAACAGGGATCGGGAATTTGAGATCCGCGCCGATCACACCGTGGTGGCCACCGGCCGCCGGGGCGCGGACTGGCTGGAGAAGCTCTGCGCCGAGCACGGCATCGCCCACCAGCCCGGTACCGTGGACATCGGCGTGCGGGTGGAGGTGCGCAACGAGGTCATGGAGACCGTCAACGAGGTACTCTATGAATCCAAGCTCATCGGCTATCCCGAACCCTTCCGCAACAAGGTGCGTACCTTCTGCCAGAACCCCGGCGGCTTCGTGGCTCAGGAGAACTACGACGACGGTCTGGCCGTGGTCAACGGGCACTCCTTCAAGGAGAAGAAGAGCGAGAACACCAACCTGGCCATCCTCTGCTCCCATAACTTCTCCGTCCCCTTCAACCAGCCCATCGCCTACGCCCAGAAGGTGGGCGAGCTGACCAATATGCTGGGCAACGGGCAGATCCTGGTGCAGCGCTTCGGCGATATCCTCAACGGCAAGCGTACCTGGGACAAGGAGCTGGCCCGCTCCAATGTGCGCCCCACGCTGCCCGACGCGGTGGCCGGGGACATCACCGCCGCCATGCCCTACCGGGCCATGCTGAACATCCTCAACTTCATCAAGGCCGTGGATATGGTGGTGCCGGGCTTCGCCGCCTACGAGACGCTGCTCTACTCCCCCGACCTGAAGTTCTACTCCAACCGAATCCGCATGGACGAGCACTTTACCACCAACATCGCCAACCTCCACTGCCTGGGCGACTCCTCCGGCTGGACGAGAGGATTGATGATGTCCTCGGTCATGGGCGTGCTCATGGCGCGGGAGCTGACGCGGGAACAGTAAGGTATGGACGGAAGGAAAGACCGGGATATCCGCGCCGCGGCGCGCCGGGCGCTCATCGGGCTGCTCCTGTGCGTGTTCCTCTTCTCCGGCTGGAAGCTGGGGAGTATGCTCATCGACTATTATAAAAACGATAAGGGCTTCAGCGATCTGGCGGAGGAGATGGTGAGCACCCCGCCGCCCACGGCGGAGCCCACCCCCGGCGCCGGAGTGGAGGAGACGGGGGAGGAGACGGAGCCGCCCCGGGAGCGGGCGCCCATCCTTGTCAATATGGAGGCGCTGCTGGAGCGGAACGGCGACACGGTGGCGTGGCTCTACTGCGAGGATACCCCCATCGACTTCGCCGTCACCCAGAGCGACAACAACAGCACCTATATGGGCTGGAACTTCGATAAGCAGCGCAGCGACTTCGGCTGGCCCTTTATGGACTACCGCTGCCGGGGGGATTTCTCCGGTTATTGCAGTACCATTTATGGGCATAATATGCAAAACGGCAGCGTGTTCGCCGTGCTGGAGAAGTACCAGCGCCAGGAATTTTATGAGGAACACCCGGTGATGTGGCTCATTACCCCCGGCGGCACCTACAAGGTGCGGCTCATGGCGGGGGTCTTCCTCTACGGCGTTGAGGAGGCCTACGGCGGCTTCGGAGACAACGAGGAGCACTTCCGGTCCTTCCTGAAGGACGCCGTGGCTGCCTCCTCCTTCCGCTCCGACATCGACCCGGAGAGCGTGGAACGGGTGCTCATGCTCTCCACCTGCTCCAATGTCCGGACGGATATGCGCTACGCCGTCATCGGCGCCATGGAAAAGATCGAAGAATAAACTTCCGTACAGGAAAAATCCCTCCCGCCGGGGAGGGATTTTTTCGTTTTGCCGCGGATAAACGGCGCTATCTTCCGGCATACTGCCATGGAGAGGTGATAGCCATGAAAATGACCAAAGCGGAATATAACGAGTATATCAAAAAGAAGCAGGCCCCCTCGCCGCTGGGGAAGGATCTGCTCTTCGCCTTTCTGGTGGGCGGGCTGATCTGCTGCCTGGGACAGGGGCTGAACGTGTTCTTCACCAACATGGGGTTGGGGAAGGAGGACGCCTCCACGGCGGTGAGCGTGACGCTGGTGTTTCTGGGCTCCGCCCTGACTGCCATCGGCATTTACGACGACATCGCCCGCTTCGCCGGGGCCGGGACGCTGGTGCCCATCACGGGCTTCTCCAACGCGGTGGCCTCCCCGGCGCTGGAGTTCCGGCGGGAGGGCATCATCACCGGCACCTGCGCGAGAATGTTCGTGATCGCCGGGCCCGTCATCGTCTGCGGGGTCAGCGCCAGCGTGGTGTACGGGCTGGTACTGCTGCTGTTGGGAAAGGCATAGGCGCGGCGGAGGATTTGGACACGGAGAGGGGTGGTTTTCGGCCACTCCTCCCGTTAAATGGTCTGTTATTTGCGGAGTACGGTGCAAATTGTGCTGTTTTTTGGTATATTTTGGAGGAAAATTGTGCACTGTCCTGTATATAGGACACTATATGTGCTATATTCAAAGGCGAGGGGGCGGTAGTGTGGCCCGTACATCCAGACAAAAACTGAAAATTTTGTATCTGTACAAGATCCTCCATGAAAAAACGGATGAAAATCACCCCATGAGCGTGCAGGAAATGATCGAGGAGCTCCGCCAGTACGACATTATGGCGGAGCGTAAGAGCATTTACGACGATCTGGAGGCCCTGCGTACATACGGCACGGATATCATACAGGTGCGGGGCAAAACCACGGGGTACTATGTGGGGAGACGGCTCTTCGAGATGCCGGAGCTGCGGGTGCTGATGGACTGTGTGCAGTCCAGCAAGTTCATCTCCCCCAAGAAGACCGAGACCATGCTGTGCAAACTAGGATGCTTGCTCAGCGAACACCAGACCCAGAGCCTGAAGGAGCTGGTGTGCGTGCGCAACCGGGTCAAGAGCCGCGACGAGAACGCTTACTACAGCGTGGATAAGCTGGCCCGGGCCATGGACCGGGACTGTAAGGTCAGCTTCCGCTTTTATCATTACTATCCCAACAAGGAGCGGATCTACTGCCGCAACGGGCGTTTTTACCGGGTGAGTCCCTTCACCCTGCTCTGTGACGAGGACCGCTACTACCTGCTGGCCTGGGACAGCGAGACGGAGAGCTTTCACCGCTACCGGGTGGACCGCATGAGCGCGCTGGAGCTGGTGGACGAGCCCCGGGAGGGACACGAGGCCTTTGCGGCTGTCAATATCTCCGATTATGCCAAGCGGGTGTTTGAGATGTTCCCGGAAGAGGAGCAGATGGTGACGCTGCGCTTTGACATCGCCATGACGGAGGTGGTTCTGGATCGGTTTGGCTGGGATGTGCCGTTCTATATCGAGAATGAGGAGCAGTTCAGCATTACAGTGCCCGTGCAGATCAGCCCGAAGTTTTTCGGCTGGCTTTTCGGACTGGGCAGGGGCGTGGAGGTAGTCGGCCCGGAGAGCGTGAGAGAGGCCTACCGGGCGCGTCTGGCGGAGGTCTCGGGACAATACGAATGATGGATCGGCGCGCAGCTGTCATGAAATAACCCCCGGCCGGATGGCCGGGGGTTCGTTGTGGTGCGGGTCATTCCTGCTCCAGATAGAGCTTGCGGGAATAGCGGTAGACCTCGTCCAGGAAGGCGGGGGTACCGCGGCGGCTGGCCACCACGCCCATCATGGCGGGCTTGCCGGGCTTGCAGTAGAAGTCCACGAATTTCCGGGCCTCCTCCCGCTGCTCCTCCTCGCTGAGCTGGGCCAGATCGGTCCGCTCGGGGAAGACGCCCAGTACGATCTTGTCGCCGTAGTTCTCGTAGAGCCACTTGATGTCGTTCATGTCCTGGGGCTGCCACTCGTCGAAACCGGCGTCGATGAACACCTGCACCCGGGCGTCGTTGTGGCCGCAGGAGTGGAGGGAGGCCACGCGGCCCTTGGAGTGGATGTGGTCGGTCAACTGCTTCATGTAGGGCAGGAACAGCTCCCGGGCGATCTCCTCGGAGAAGAAGGTGGACTGCTGGGAGCCCCAGTCGTCATGGATGTTGATGATGTCCACCATGGGGAAGTATTCGCATACCAGGTCGATGCACCGGCAGCCGAAGTCGGTGAAAGCCTGGAACATCTCCTTGATGGCGTCGGTCTGCTCCTCGTCCAGCAGCGCCATGGCGGCGTTGACGAAGCCCATCATGGAGATCATGCGTTCAAACCAGAAGCCGTTGGTGAAAGACACCTCCAGAGCGAAGCGGGCGTCCACCTTGGTGCTTTCCGCGGCGGCGGCCCAGTCCCAGGTGCTGGGGTCGGGAATATGTACCTTCTCTTTCCAGTCGTTCACATCCTCGAGCAGCTGGGGCTTCTCCGGGTGGACGATGGAGCCGCCTGCGGTGGCCTCGTAGACCCACTCGATGCCCAGATCGTCCACCAGACCGTCCGGGCCGCCCCGGCCCATGTGCTCGTTCCAGCAGGCCATCAGGAAGGCCGCGTCGGAGCTGCCGGGCATCCAGTAGGGGTGCTTATCCCAGAACAGCGCTTCCAGATTGCGCCGGGGCGTTACAGGGGTGTTCATAATGGGGGTAGGAGGGCCGCCAAACCGACCGGGTCGGGAATCGTAGGCTACAGTTTCGCTCTCAGTGAAAGGGATACGCAGAAACATGGTAATACCTCCTCATTCTTCATCGCAGATTCACGCTATTATTGCGTAAAATTATAGTATCATGCAAAAATCTTATTGTCAAGGCGGGGAGGCCGACGCTTTGCGGCTTTTGGGGCGAAATGACGGCAGTTTGTTGAGCCGGTGGGGGATCCGCGGGGCGTCACGGCGAAAAAACGCGCCGCCCGGCCGGGCGGCGCGCCGTGGAAACGGAATGAGGGATGGGGAGCGGCTCAGGGCTGCTCGAAATAGACCTTGCGGGAGTAGCGGTAGACCTCGTCCTGGAAGGCGGGCGTGATCCGGGAGAAGGCGGCGAAGCCCATGGTCACGGGTTTGCCGGGCTGGGTGTAGAAGTCCACGAATTTCCGGGCTTCCTCCCGCTGCTCCTCCTCGCTGAGCTGGGCCAGGTCGGTGCGATCCGGCCACACGGCCAGCACGATCTTGTCGCCGTAGTTCTCGTAGAGCCACTTGATGTCGTTCATGTCCTGGGGCTGCCACTCGTCGAAACCGGCGTCGATGAACACCTGCACCCGGGCGTCGTTATGGCCGCAGGAGTGGAGGGAGGCCACGCGGCCCTTGGAGTGGATGTGATCGGTGATCTGCTTCATATAGGGCAGGAACAGCTCCCGGGCGATCTCCTCGGAGAAGAAGGTGGACTGCTGGGAGCCCCAGTCGTCGTGGACATTGATGACATCCACCAGGGGGAAGTACTCGCATACCAGGTCGATGCACCGGCAGCCGAAGTCGGTGAAAGCCTGGAACATCTCCTTGATGGCGTCGGTCTGCTCCTCGTCCAGCAGCGCCATGGCGGCGTTGACGAAGCCCATCAGGGAGATCATACGCTCAAACCAGAAACCGTTGGTAAAGGAGATCTCCAGGCCGAAGCGGGCGTCCACCTTGGTCTTTGCCGCGGCGCCGGCCCAGTCCCAGGTGCTGGGGTCGGGGATATGTACCTTCTCTTTCCAGTCGTTTACATTCTCGAGCAACTGGGGCTTCTCCGGGTGGACGATGGAGCCGCCTGCGGTGGCCTCGTAGACCCACTCGATGCCCAGATCGTCCACCAGGCCGTCCGGGCCGCCCCGGCCCATGTGCTCGTTCCAGCAATCCATCAAAAAGACGATATCCATGCAGCTGGGCAGCCAGTAGGGGTGCTTGTCCCAGAACAGCGCCTCCATATTGCGCCGGGGCGTCACGGGAGTATTTTTGATGGGGGAGGGAGGACCGCCAAAAATGCCGGGAAGATAGTCATAGACCTGAGTTTCGCTCTCGGTGAACGGGATGCGCAGAAACATGATTTTTTACCTCCTTTTGATCCTGTGTGCCTGCATTCCTCTTGTATGCGCTTTGATCGCATTATATCATGCAAAGAATGCATTGTCAATGAACCGAATTCTCATAAGAGAAAAAACCTTTGTATAAGTTGCTGTAATCGGATCGGGGTTTTTCCCGCATCTTTTATTCAATCCACTATTGACATTTACTGCTTTATATCGTTAAAATACAGCTAATTTCAGGAAAGGGGAACGAACCGATGACGAAGCGTTTTCACTGTGGTTGCTGCGCGTCTGCTTCTGCCGAAACTGCGGCGGAGGCTTCCTCTTCCTGCACGGATCGTATCGCCATTCTTCTGGACGCCATTCTTCTGGCGTCCTTTTTTGTCGTCGTTCTGGCTGTACGAATTTGCGTAGTAGCTCTGGTAGCGCTGAGCCTGATTATTCTGGCTCTCCTGGGGGGGAGCCGTTGCGCCAGGGAAGATGAACCGTTGGGGATCATGAGCTGATAAACAGTTTATGCAACCGGCTTCGTCCTTCCGGGCGGGGCCGGTTTTTTGCGTAAAGAAAAAAGCAAAAATTTATATTGTAAAGGAGAAGAACCATGAAAAAGACTCTGGCACTCGTTCTCGCGATGTGCATGCTCGCGGCCTGCTTTGCCGGCTGCGGCTCCGCGAAGACGGAAACCGCCGAACCCACCGCCGCTCCCGCCGGGGACGCCGCTCCCTCCGCGGATGCCGCTCCCGCCGCTTTCAAGATCGGCGGCACCGGCCCTCTGACCGGCGGCGCCGCGATCTACGGCAACGCCGTTGCCAACGGCGCCAAGATCGCCGTTGACGAGATCAACGAGGCTGTGGGCTACACCTACTTTGACCTGCGCATCGAGGACGACGCCCACGACGCCGAGAAGGCTGTCAACGCCTACAACGCTCTGAAGGACTGGGGTATGCAGCTCTCCCTGGGCTCCACCACCTCCACTCCCTGCTCCGCCACCGCCGCTGAGACCTACGCCGACCGCATCTTCGCCCTGACTCCCTCCGCCTCCTCTCCCGCCGTCATCGAGGGCAAGGACAATGTGTTCCAGATGTGCTTCCTGGACTACCCCACGCAGGGCGGCGCTTCTGCCCAGTACATCGGCACCATGAAGCTGGCCACCAAGGTCGGCATTCTCTGGAAGAACGACGAGGACTACTCCACCGGTCTGCGCAACTCCTTCGTTGACAAGGCCGCCGAGATGGGTCTGGAGATCGTGTCTGAGCAGACCTTCACCGAGGGCAACGCCGACTTCTCCGTGCAGCTGACCGAGCTGCAGAACGCCGGCGCCGAACTGGTGTTCCTGCCCATGTACTACCAGCCCGCTTCCCTGATCTTCGCCCAGGCCGCCGCCATGGGCTACGCTCCCAAGTGGTTTGGCGTGGACGGCATGGACGGCATCCTGACCATGGAGGGCTTTGACCCCCAGATGGCCGAGGGCGTCATGCTGCTGACCCCCTTCAACGCCGACTCCAAGGAGGCCAAGACCGCCGCTTTCGTGGCCAAGTACCGGGAGCTCTACGGCGATACTCCCAACCAGTTCGCCGCTGACGCTTACGACTGCATCTACGCTTACAAGCAGGCTCTGGACGCCGCCGGCGCTACCCCCGACATGAGCAACGAGGAGCTGTGCGACCTGATGATCAAGACGTTCACCAGCATGACCTTTGACGGCCTGACCGGCACCGGCATGACCTGGGACGCCACCGGCGCTGTGAGCAAGGGCGCTCACGGCTGCGTGATCGAGAACGGCGCTTACGTCGGCCTCGACTGATCGAGCTTTTTCCGGCAGCGCGGCCGGAACGGGGGTTCCCCCTGTTCCGGCCTTGCCGGTTTTTTCAAATGCACAAAGCTTCACGCACATGAAGCCCCACCGGCGCGGCCCCCATGCGTGCGAAGCTTTGTGCACTTCCCACTCACCCTGCCTTATCTCCCACAGGAGGTGTCTCCCATGACGACACTTATCAATTATCTTCTCAGCGGCATCAGTCTGGGAAGCGTCTACGCCATCATCGCTCTGGGCTACACCATGGTGTACGGCATTGCGAAGATGCTCAACTTTGCCCATGGCGATGTGATCATGGTGGGCGCGTACATCTGCTTCTTCGCCACGTCCCGCTATCACCTCCCGCCGCTGCTGGGCGTGCTGGGGGCCATGGCCGTCTGTACGGTTCTGGGCATCCTTGTGGAGCGGCTGGCCTACAAGCCGCTGCGCTCCGCGCCGTCTCTGGCGGTGCTGATCACGGCCATCGGCGTCAGCTACCTGCTGCAAAACGGCGCCCAGCTCCTCTGGACTCCCAACCCCAAGGTGTTCTCCCCCATCGTGGGCAACGGGCGCGTCACGCTGCTGGACGGGCAGGTGTCCGTCTCCCATGTGGCCCTCGTGACCATCGCCTCCTGCGTTGTCATCATGCTCGGGCTCACCTGGTTCACCAGCAAGACCAAGATGGGCAAGGCCATGCGGGCCTGCTCCGAGGATAAGGGCGCGGCCCAGCTCATGGGCATCAATGTGAACCGCACCATCTCCGTCACCTTCGCCATCGGTTCGGCGCTGGCGGCGCTGGCGGGCGTTCTGCTCTGCTCGGCCTATCCCACCCTGGTGCCCACCACCGGTTCCATGCCCGGCATCAAGGCGTTCACCGCCGCGGTGTTCGGCGGCATCGGCTCCATCCCCGGGGCCATGCTGGGCGGCATCCTGCTGGGCGTTATCGAGATCTTCGCCAAGGCGTACATCTCCACCCAGCTGTCCGACGCGGTGGTCTTTGCCGTGCTGATCATTGTGCTTCTTGTGAAGCCCACCGGACTGCTGGGCAAGCAGATCAACGAGAAAGTTTGAGGTGGGGATTATGAAGAAGGTCAACAAAGCCACCCGGAAAAATTTCCTGACCTATGCGCTGGTCATCGCCGCCTACGGCGTCTTACAGTCCATGGTGTCCTCCGGCTCCATCAGCTCCGCCATGAAGGGTATGCTGGTGCCCATCTGCGCCTATGTGGTCATGGCGGTGAGCCTGAACCTCACGGTGGGCGTACTGGGCGAGCTGAGTCTGGGCCACGCGGGCTTTATGAGCGTGGGCGCGTTCACCGGCGTCACCGCGGCCATGGCGCTCAAGGGCATCGTTGCCTCCGCGCCGCTGCGCCTGCTGATCGGCATGGTGGTGGGCGCGGGGTTCGCCGCCATAGCGGGCGTGCTCATCGGCATCCCGGTCATGCGTCTCAAGGGCGACTATCTGGCCATCGTTACGCTGGCCTTCGGCGAGATCATCAAGAGCATCGTCACCAATCTCTATGTGGGCGTGGATGAGAACGGCCTGCATCTGAGTATGCTGACCAACAAGCTGGATCTGGGCGAGGGCGGACGGATGATCATCAACGGCCCCATGGGCATCACCACCATCGAGAAGATCTCCACCTTCACGGCCGGATTTCTGCTGGTCATGGTGACGCTGATCATCGTGTTCAATCTGGTCAACAGCCGCTCGGGCCGGGCCATCATGGCCATCCGGGACAACCGCATCGCGGCCGAGAGCGTGGGCATCAACATCACGCGGTACCGTATGACGGCCTTCGTGATCTCCGCGGCTCTGGCCGGAGCCGCCGGCACCCTGTTCGCCATGAACTTCTCCACCATCATCGCCAGCAAGTTCGATTTCAATACCTCCATCCTGGTGCTGGTGTTCGTGGTGCTGGGCGGGCTGGGCAATATGCTCGGCTCCATCATCGCCGCCGCGGCCCTGACCATCCTGCCCGAGGCGCTGCGCGGCTTCGCCGATTACCGGATGCTGATCTACGCCGTCATTCTGATCATCGTCATGCTGACCACCAACAACAAAGCCGTGGGCGACCTGCTTCAGAAGCTGCTGCCCGGGAAAAAGGAAGAGGAGGAGAGCCATGGCTGAGAAAAAAACCTTTCAGCGGGGCAAGCTGGCTCCTGTGCCCTCCGGCGCGGTGATCCCCGAGCGGGATCTGGACAAGCACCCCATTCTGGAGTGCCGGCGTCTGGGCATCGACTTCGGCGGACTCCACGCGGTGCAGGACTTCAACCTGACCATCGGCCGGACGGAGATCGCCGGGCTGATCGGCCCCAACGGCGCGGGCAAGACCACGGTGTTCAACCTGCTCACCAAGGTCTACCAGCCCACCCGGGGCACCATCCTGCTGGACGGCATGGACACCTCCGGCAAGACCACCGAGCAGATCAACCGCATGGGCATCGCCCGTACATTCCAGAACATCCGCCTGTTCAATAACCTCTCCGTGGAGGACAATGTGAAGATCGGACTGCACAACCAGGAGCCCTACTCCCTGGCCGACGCCATCTTCCGCCTGCCCCGGTACTGGCGGCAGGAAAAGACCGCCCACGAGCGGGCCATGGAGCTTTTGAGCATCTTCGATATGCAGGATCTGGCCGACCACCGGGCGGGCAGCCTGCCTTACGGCGCCCAGCGCCGGCTGGAGATCGTCCGCGCCCTGGCCACCAACCCCTCCCTGCTGCTGCTGGACGAGCCCGCTGCGGGCATGAACCCCTCGGAGACCACGGAGCTGATGGAGAATATCGTAAAGATCCGCGACACCTTCCAGATCGCCGTCATGCTCATCGAGCACGACATGAATCTGGTCATGGGCATCTGCGAGGGCATCTGCGTGCTGAACTTCGGGCAGGTCATCGCCAAGGGCAGCCCCGAGGACATTCAGGCCAACCCCGCCGTGATCGAGGCCTATCTGGGCCGGAAGAAGGAGAAGTGAGAGATGCTGCTGGAAGTCAATAACATCAATGTGTACTACGGCGCCATCCACGCCATCAAGGACATCTCTTTCTCTGTGGCCGAGGGCGAGATCGTCACCCTCATCGGCGCCAACGGCGCGGGCAAATCCACCACGCTGCAAACCATCTCCGGCCTGCTGCGCAGCAAGACCGGCGATATCCAGTTCGACGGCAAGCCCATCCACCACATGGCCCCCCACGCCATGGTTAAGGAGGGTCTGGCCCATGTGCCGGAGGGCCGCCGGGTCTTCCAGCAGATGACTGTGGAGGAAAACCTGGAGATGGGCGCATTCACCCAGCCCGGCCCCGCCGTGGCCCCGGCGCTGGAGCAGGTCTACGAGCAGTTCCCCCGGCTCAAGGAGCGCCGCTCCCAGGTCGCCGGTACCCTCTCCGGAGGCGAGCAGCAGATGCTGGCCATGGGCCGGGCGCTGATGAGCCGCCCCAAGCTGCTGATGCTGGACGAGCCCTCCATGGGTCTGGCACCCATTCTGGTGGAGCAGATCTTCGACATCATCCAGAGCCTCCACAAGGCGGGCACCACCATTTTGCTGGTGGAGCAGAACGCCCAGATGGCCCTCTCCGTGGCCGACCGGGCCTATGTGCTGGAGACCGGCCACATCACCCTCTCGGGTACCGGCGCGGAGCTGGCCGAGAGCGATCAGGTCAAGAAAGCCTATCTGGGCGGCTGAGTCCGTCCGGTATACAAAAACGCCCCTGCGGGAAGTGACCCGCAGGGGCGTTTGCCGTTTGTATGGACTTTATACCCGGGCCACGCCGCTCTCCACGGCGGCGCGGCGGACGGCCTCCGCCACGGCGGGGGCCACGCGGCCGTCAAAGGGGCTGGGGATGATGCGCCCCTCCCTCAGCTCCTCCGCGCCGACAAGACCGGCGAGGGCGTGGGCGGCGGCGAGCTTCATCTCCTCGTTGATGTCGCGGGCGCGCACATCCAGCGCGCCCCGGAAGATGCCCGGGAAGGCCAGCACATTGTTGATCTGGTTGGCGTCGTCGCTGCGCCCGGAGGCCACCACGGCGGCCCCGGCCTTTTTGGCCTCCTCGGGATAGATCTCCGGGACGGGGTTGGCGCAGGCAAAGACCACGGCGCCATCCGCCATGGAGCGCACCATGTCCCCGGTGACGAGATCCGGCCCGGAAACGCCGATGAACACGTCCGCGCCCACCATGGCGTCCGCGAGACTGCCCTGAAGCTGCCGGGGATTGGTGAGGGCGGCGATCTCCGCCTTGGCGGCGTTCATGCGCTCGCGCCGCGCGGCGTAGAGAGCGCCGCAGCGGTCGCATACCACGATGTCCCTTACCCCCGCGGAGAGGAGCAGCCGGGCGATGGCGATGGCCGCCGCGCCCGCGCCACTGACGACTACCCGCACATCCCCGAGGGCCTTGTCCACCACCTTCAGCGCGTTGAGCAGCCCGGCCAGGGCGATGACCGCGGTGCCGTGCTGGTCGTCGTGGAAAATGGGGATGTCGCAGCGCTCCCGGAGCCGCCGCTCGATCTCAAAGCAGCGGGGGGCGGCGATATCCTCCAGATTGACCCCGCCAAAGGAGCCGCAGAGCAGCGCCACGGTGTTTACGATCTCGTCCACGTCCTGACTGCGGATGCACAGCGGGATGGCGTCCACCCCGGCGAAGGTCTTGAAAAGCAGGCACTTGCCCTCCATAACGGGCATTCCGGCCTCGGGGCCGATGTCCCCCAACCCCAGCACGGCGCTGCCGTCGGTGATAACCGCCACGGTGTTCCACCGCCGGGTGAGGGTAAAGCTCAGCGAGGGGTCTTTCTGAATTTCCAGACAGGGCTGGGCCACCCCCGGGGTGTAGGCCAGCGAGAGGCTCTCCCGGTCGGTGACGGTCAGCCGGGGAGCCACCTCGATCTTGCCGCCCAGCCGGCGGTGCAGTTCCAGCGATTCCTTTGCGTAGTCCATATTCTTGTCCTCCTTATACCATCCGCTCCGGATCCAGCAGTTCATCCAGCTCCTCTTCCCCCAGCAGCCCCAGCGCCAGACAGGCATCCCGGAGCGTGATGTCCTCCCGCAGCGCCCTGTGCGCCGCTCTGGCGGCGTTCTCGTAGCCGATGCGGGGGGTCAGGGCGGTGACGAGCATCAGCGAGCGGTGGAGATTTTCCTCCATCCGCGCCTCGTTGGGACGCAGACCCTCCACGCAGCGGAGCCGGAAGGAGTCCATGGCGTCGCTGAGCAAATGGGCCGAGCGGATGAAGTTGTCCGCCAGCACGGGCATAAAGACGTTCAGCTCGAAATTGCCCTGAGAGGCGGCCAGACCCACGGCAACGTCGTTGGCCATCACCTGCACGGCCACCATAGTTACCGCTTCACACTGCGTGGGGTTTACCTTGCCGGGCATGATGGAGGAGCCGGGCTCGTTCTCCGGCAAAATCAGCTCGCCCAGCCCGTTTCTGGGTCCGCTGCCCAGCCAGCGGATGTCGTTGGCGATCTTCATCAGATCCCCGGCCAGTGCCTTCATGGCTCCGTGGGCAAAGACCAGCTCGTCCCGGCTGGTGAGGGCGTGGAACTTGTTGGGGGCGGAGACAAAGGGCAGCGCCGTCATGGCTGCCACTTCCCGGGCCACGGCCTCGGCAAAGCCCTCGGGGGCGTTCAGCCCCGTGCCCACGGCGGTGCCGCCCAGAGCCAGAGCGTAAAGGGGCGGCAGGCTCAGCGTGATGAGCTCCGCGTCCTTCTCCAGACTGCTGCGCCAGCCGGAGACCTCCTGGGCGAAGCGGAGGGGCACTGCGTCCTGCAAATGGGTGCGCCCGCACTTCAAAAGCGTGGGGTAACGCTCCTCCAGGGCGCGAAAGGCGCCGGTCAGCGCCCGGAGGGAGGGGAGAAGCCGCCGCTCCAGCAGCAGCGCGGCGGCGATGTGCATGGCGGTGGGGAAGGTGTCGTTGCTGGATTGGGACATATTCACATCGTCGTTGGGGTGCAGCAGCGCCTTGCCGGCGCGGAGGTTGCCGTAGCGGGCCACCACCTCGTTGACGTTCATGTTGCTCTGGGTGCCGCTGCCGGTCTGCCAGACCACCAGCGGGAAATGCTCCCAAAGCTCTCCGGCGAGAATGGCGTCGCAGCCCTCCACGATGCGCGCGGCCTTCTCTTCGCTCATCCGCTGGGGAGAGAGCCGGTGGTTGCTGATGGCGGCCGCCTTTTTCATCAGCGCCAGCGCCGAGATGATCTCCCGGGGCATGGTCTCCCGCCCGCCCCCGATGGGGAAGTTGCGGCGGCTCCGCTCGGTCTGGGCGCCCCAGTATTTGTCCGCTTCCACGGCGATCTCGCCCAGAGAATCGTGCTCGGTTCTACTTTCCATCGTTTCCCGCCTCCCAGTAAATTGGAACAGAGTTATCATACGACAGCCAACGGGGAAACGCAATCCCCGAAAACGCCCGGAAAAGCTTCGTATATAACAAAAATCGGGCGGATCACCGCCCGGTTTTTGCGTATATTTTCTTTCAGCAGCTGGCGCCGCCCTTGACATCCTTCTTCAAAATGGCGTCCTTGTCCAGTTCGTCGGAGAGAAGCTTGCGCTGCACCTCGTCAAAGCCCAGCCGGGCCACGGTGTCGGCGAAGCGCTCCCCGGAGATACCCTCGGCGCGGAAGAGCAGGATGGCCCGCTCCACGATGGCGAGCACCTCCTCCTCCGAGGTGAACACCGGGTCCATGGGACGGCCCTGGGCCACGCGCTTGCCCCAGCGTCCGCCCAGATAGATCCGGTAGCCGGTCATCTCCGCGTCCAGCGCGTCGAAGGGGCACTTGCCCACGCAGCGGCCGCAGTGGTTGCAGGCGTTGGGGTCGATGGTGATCTTCCCGTCCTCCAGCCTGGCAATGTGCAGCGGGCAGGCGGACTCCACCTGGCACTTTTTGCAGCCCCTGCACTTGTCCGGATCGATCCTGGGGACGCGCTGGCCGATGATGCCCAGATCGTTCAGGTCGGGCTTCACGCAGTTGTTGGGGCAGCCGCCCACCGCCAGCTTGAACTTGTGGGGCAGAGACACCTCCCGGTAGCCCTTGTAGAAGAGCTCGTGGAGCTTCCCGGAGAGGGCGAAGGTGTCGATGAGACCGTACTGGCAGGTGGTACCCTTGCAGGAGACCACCGGGCGCACCTTGGAGCCGGTGCCGCCGGTCTCGAGACCGTGCTGGGCCAGGAACGCGCGCACATCGTCAATTTTGGCGTAGGGCACACCCTGAATTTCCAGTGTGAGACGGCTGGTCATGGTGACCTCGCCGGAGCCGAACTTCTCCGCGGCCTCGGCCACGGCCTTCTGCTCGGCACTGGTGATCTTGCCGTTGCGGGTAATCACGCGGACGTTGAAGATGTCGGCGTAGCGCTTGTCCTGGAGACAGCCCAAAGCCTTGACCCGCTTGATGTCCGCGGCGGTGAGCTTCCCGCCCTTGCCGGACAGGCGGCGCACCGTCTCGTCCAGCAGATCGGCGTTCTCCTGCAAAAGACCCAGGCAGCGCGTGCCCTCCTTCTTGTAAACGGGGGTCAGCTCGGCGCAAAGGGAGGAGGAGAAGCGCCGGGTGAAGGCGTCCACATAGCTCCCGCAGATGGCGTGGGCCTCTTCCCGGGTCTTGTCCTGGCAGAACATATGGCCGAGCACCGCGATGGAACCGGCCAGCGCGCCGCAGGTACTGCCGCAGCCCATGCCTCCGCCGAAGCCCTTGAGCAGATCCATCTCCCGCTCGCCCAGCCCCAGACCGTACTCCTCGTTGGCGGCGTAGATCATGGCCTGCGCGCAGTTTTTGTCCTGCTCAATGAAATATTTCTCCATTTTGTCCCGTAACATGGGCATACTTCCTTTCTGTGGTGAGTGAAACAGCGACGGATAAAAATGATGGGGCTGCGCGGCCGCGCCCAAACGGGCCGGGAGACGCCGGCTGCGCAGGATAGGACTTTTTTCCGGAAAATATTATACAGAGCGCGTGGGGATTTGTAAAGGCAGGGGGGAGGAAAAAATCCGCCCTTGCGCCCCCTGCCGCCCCGGGCTATAATGGGGGATAACGCCGCTTGGGAGAGGAGGAGACGGAGCATGAAAGAACGGAGTCATACCCTGGCGTTCTGCGCGGTTTTGTCCGCTCTGGGGGCGGCGCTGATGCTGGGCGGCGGGCTGATCCCCGTGGCCACCTACGCCGCGCCGCTCCTCGCTTCGCTGCTGCTGATCCCTGCCGTCTCGGAGTGCGGCGCGGGCTGGGGCTGGCGGGTCTGGGCGGTGACGGCGCTGCTCACGCTGCTGCTGGACGCGGACCGGGAGGCGGCGTTCTTCTACCTGTTCCTGGGCTATTACCCCCTGCTGCGGCGGGAGATCGAGGGGCGGACGCCCCGCCCCCTCCGCTGGGCGGTAAAGCTGGGCTGGGCGGCGCTTTCCGTGGGGGTCATGTACGCGCTGCTGTGCTTCGCGTTTGGGCTGGGGGAGCTTTTGGAGGAGGAGCAGTGGGTGAACGCGGCGTTTTTCCTGCTGCTTTGCGCCGTGATGCTCCTCTTTGACCGCTGTTTGACGCCCATGACCATCCTCTACGAGAAAAAGCTCCGTCCACGGCTGGGGCGGAGATAGAAAAGGCGGACGCACTGGGGAAAAGGCTGCGGCACAGAATATCTACGGAAAACTTCATTCGGATCCCGGGTGATGGAAAGCGCGGATTTCGCTTTCCGGAGCCGGTATATTCGTCAGGAAGGGACAGCAACGCTCCCGGCGGGCTTTTCATGCCCGCCGGGAGCGTTGCTCAGATCCGAAGCTCCGCAGTGAGGAACAGCCGGTCTTTGCGGCTCCTGCCGCCCACTTCGGTGATGCTCCCCTTGCCCTTGCCACGGAGGGAGATCACGTCGCCCTCTTTTACGGGGGCGTCCACCTTGTCGCATACGGCGTAGTTGAGACTCACCAGTCCCAGACGGATCTGAGCGGCGGCGGCGGTACGGGAGAGGGAGAACATCTCCCCGCAGACCGCGTCCAGCCGCAGGCTTTTCACCGTAAAGCGCAGCTCCTTCACCTTTCGCTCCGGAGCGGGGACCTGGGAGAGAGGGACTTCCCGGCCCCGGACGCTGACGCGCCCCACCCTGTCCAGTTCGCAGAGGGTTTGCACCACGCTTTGCAGGCAGTAGACCCACGCCCGGTCCTCCTCCACCAGAATGTCGCCCAGCCACTCCCGGCGGATGCCCAGCCCCAGCGCCGCGCCCAGGTAGTCCCGGTGCCCGGGGCTGCCGTAGTAGCTCTGGAGGCAGACGCAGCGCACGCCGCTCTCCGTCCGGGCCTCCTCCTCGTCCATGTACCAGGGGAGAAAGAGGGCGCAGCGCCGCTCGCTCTCCTCGCCGCCGCCGAAGAAACGGAGACGCACCCCGTCGGGCAGGGGCAGGGCGCGCAGCTCGTACTGCTCGGCGGGGGTCAGGAAGGGGGTGGAGGTGACGCAGCCGCTCTTTTCGCAGCGCCCGGCCAGATCCTCGCAGCGCCGGCGCAGGGCTTTGGTTTCCTCGTTCATTTTCCGCTCCCCTCCGTTTTTCTCCGGATCTCCGCCAGCACGGCGTCCAGCTCTCCCCGGAACTCCCGGGAGGAGGTGCGCAGCACCCCGGCGCGGAGGGCGGAGAGGCGAATGAGGGAGTCGGAGGTGACGACGCGCACGCTCTCGTTGCGCCCGATGTCGTGGGCCAGCTGCTCGATGTACATATCCGCGCTCTCCCCGGCCCGGGTGTAGGCGATGTGCAGCCCGCCCTGGTCCTCCCGCTCTCCCCGGCCGCCGCTGACCCGGTAGGCGTCGAAGATCAGCGCCACCTCCCGCTGGGTGTAGGCCTGGTAGTTCACCAGCATCTCGATCAGGCGGCTCCGGGCCAGATCGAGACTCTCGGCGGCCAGTGCTTTGAGATCGTCCCAGGCGAAGATCACATTGTACCCGTCGATCAGAAGGCGCTCCCGCTTCCCGGCGGCAGGGGCGGCGGGGGCGGTGCGGACGGTGGGGGCGGAGTAGACGCTGCGGCGGATGGGGCCGAACTCCCGCTCCATGATGGCTTCCAGCTCCCGCTCGTCGATGTCTGTGCTCCGGCGCGGGGCGCGGGGCGGAGGCGGAGCCTCCTCTGCCGGAGGCTTCCACACATCGTCCAGATGCATATAGTCCTTCACCTGATCCCACTTCACGGTGAAGCCCGCCCCGTGGGCGCAGAACACGCTGTCGGGGCTGTGGGGCAGGTCGCTCTCCGCGTCGTAGCCGATCTCCGCGATGACCGCCCCGGGGTTTTTGCAGGGGCGGTAGCCCCCCGGGCGGCAGGAGAAGCGACCCTTGCCCCGGGAGTAGGCGGCCACCTCCGCGGCGTAGCCCTGCATGGCGGCCACGCTGCACTTCCCCGTGAGCACCATCCTCTCCCCGAGACTCACCGGCGCGCCGTGCTCGCCGCCCATGGCGCGCACATCGCTGAGCGCCCGGCCGATCTGCTCGGCGGGCAGCTCCAGACGAAAGTCGTAGTATGGCTCCAGCAGCACGCTTCTGGCCTGCATCAACCCCTGCCGTACGGCCCGGTAGGTGGCCTGGCGGAAGTCGCCTCCCTCGGTGTGCTTCAGATGGGCCCGCCCCGTGAGCAGGGTGATGCGCACATCCGTCAGCGGGGAGCCGGTGAGCACGCCCTTGTGCTGCCGCTCCTCCAGATGGGTGAGGATCAGTCTCTGCCAGTTGAGGGCGAGGGTGTCCTCGCTGCACGCGTTGGCCAGCACGACGCCGCTGCCCCGCTCGCCCGGTTCCAGCAGCAGATGCACCTCCGCGTAGTGGCGCAGCGGCTCGTAATGCCCCACGCCCTCCACCGTGTCGGCGATGGTCTCCCGGTAGAGGATGCGCCCGGCGTCGAAGCGCACATCCAGATCGAAGCGCTCGCGGATGAGACTGCGCAGCACGTCCAACTGCACCGCGCCCATCAACTGGAGACGGATCTCCCCCGTCTCCTCCTGCCAGACCAGATGGAGCTGGGGGTCTTCCTCCTCCAGCTGCCGGAGCCGGGGGAGGGCCGCGGCGGCGTCCACCCCATCGGGCAGCACCACCCGGTAGCCCAGCACGCTCTCCAGCAGCGGCGCGTCCGCATCCGCCTCCACCCCCAGCCCCTGTCCCGGCCAGGTGGCGCTGAGCCCCAGCACCGCGCAGATCCTGCCGCTCTCCGCCTTCTCCACGCTCTCGTATTTCTCCCCTGAGTAGATGCGCAGCTGGCTGACCTTTTCCTCCAGCGCCTCGCTGCCATGGAGGGGCGCGTAGCGCAGCGTGTCCCGCACCCGCAGCGTACCGCCGGTGATTTTCATATAGGTAAGGCGGTTGCCCTGGGCGTCCCGGGCGATCTTGTAGACCCGGGCGGCAAAGGCGTCCGGGGCCTTCTTCTCCCGGGTCAGGCGGGAGAGAAGGCGGAGAAAGTCGCCTACCCCGTCCATCTTCAGCCCCGAGCCGAAGACGCAGGGGAACAGAAGTCGGGCAGAGATCAGCGAGGCCATCATCTCCTCGTCCACCCCGCCCGTCGCCGCGTAGCGTTCCAGCGCCTCCTCCGAGAGCATGGCCACGCTCTCCTGCCGCTGTGCCTCGTCCCCGTGGGTGAAGTCCACACAGCCCTCCGCGAGTCGCTGCTGTAGCTCCGTCATCAGCTCCCCGCTGCTCCGGCTGGCCACATCCATCTTGGTGATGAAGAGGAATGTGGGCACGCGGTAGCGCCGCAGAAGCTCCCAAAGGGTCTCCGTATGGGACTGCACCCCGTCGGTGCCGCTGATGACCAGGATGGCGTAGTCGAGGACCTGCAGCGCCCGCTCCATCTCCGAGGAGAAGTCCACATGACCCGGAGTGTCCAGCAGCGTGATCTCCATGTCCTCCCAGCGCAGCTGCGCCTGCTTGGAGAAGATGGTGATGCCTCTCTCCCGCTCCAGCGCGTGAGTGTCCAGATAGGTGTCCCGGTGATCCACCCGTCCCAGGCGGCGGATCTGTCCGGCTTCATATAATAAGCTCTCCGAGAGCGTGGTCTTGCCCGCGTCCACGTGAGCCAGAATGCCAATGACCAGTTTTTTCATAGCGCGCGCTCCTCTGCGGGGCCGTGCCCCCAAAAAAATACCCGACAGAAAGGAAAACGCGGTATGCAGAGCGCATACCGCGTTTTTGCCGGGAGGGAGAGATTACTCCTCCTCGATGGCATCGTTGGGGCACTCACCCTGGCAGGTGCCGCACTCAACGCAGAGGTCAGTATTGATCTCGTAGTGATCAGCACCCTCAACAATAGCCTCGTTGGGGCAGGCATCGGCGCAAGAGCCGCAAGACACGCACTTGTCGGTGATAACGTACATAAGTATGTACCTCCTTTTTGGGATTTCTCATGTATTGTAACATATACAAAGCAAAATGCAACCGGAAAATTTCATTACGGGCAAAAAAACTGAAAAAAGCCCAAAAACAATGAAAACGAGAGAAAATAAAAGGATAGGGGAGCTATCTTGCCGTGATCCGGTCTGAGCGCCGCGGATGGGCAACAGTTCCGTTTGATTTTCTGACCTTTCCTGACTATTATAAAGACCGTAAAGGTCAATATTAGTCAAAGTCAAAAGGAGGCGATTCCCGTGGCTGTCAGCGACCTGATCGCCCGGTTTATTCTGGATACGCTCAACGAATGCAACGGCAGCGCCGAGCTCCAGCGGAGTATGCTGGCGGAGCGGTTCAACTGTGTGCCCAGCCAGATCAACTATGTGATCTCCACCCGTTTTTCCCCGGAGCGGGGGTATCTGGTGGAGTCCCGCCGGGGCGGCGGTGGGTATATCCGCATCACCCGCGTGCAGGCGCCCCCGGCCCGGCAGCTGATCATGCACACCGTCAACAGCATCGGCGGGGAGCTGGACCTGCCCACGGCGGCGGCCTTTATCTCCAACGCCGTGCAGAGCGGCGCTGTGGCGGAGGAGAGCGGGCGTATCATGCTCGCGGCGCTGTCGGACAACGCGCTGCGCGCCGCGCCACGGGTATGCCGGGACACCCTGAGGGCGTCGCTGCTCAAATATATGCTTTTACAGACCATTTCCGACGGAACTTTTTGAAAGGAGCGGTTACAGTATGAAATGCGAAAAGTGCGGCAAGAATGAGGCCAGTTACTTCTATAGAGAGAATATCAACGGACGCAGGCGGGAGCTTCACCTCTGCGAAGACTGCGCCAGGTCTGAGGGTATCGCCAATCCCTTTGAACAGCGCGGCGGCGACCTCTTCGATCTCTTCTTCTCCCCCTTCGGCGGCCTGGAGAGCCGCTTCTTCCGCCCGGTGGTGAGTATCGCCTCCGGGGCGCGGGAGCGGGAGCAGGAGCCGGAGCGCCCCGCGAGCAGCGCGGCGGCCCCCGCCCGGTCTCCCTTTGCCCGGCGCAGGGAGAGAAACATCCTCCAGCAGCGGCTGGACGAGGCCGTGGCGCGGGAGGACTACGAGACGGCCATCACCCTGCGGGATCAACTCCGTGCGCTGGACGCGGGCAGCGAGGGCTGAAAAAAGTGAGGCGGGGCGGGCTGCAAAGCCCGCCCCGATGACGGAAAAAAGTGGAAAAACACCGCCCCGCCCCGCGGCGGGGACGGCTTGACCGGGCGGCAGGCCCGGCAAGGGAGGTATGGATATGAACGAAAGATTTACCGAACGGGCCAGAATGGCCATTGAAAAGGCCCAGGAGTGCGCCGCCGAGTACGGCCACAGCTATGTGGGCAGCGAGCATCTGCTGCTGGGCATCTCCCGGGAGAACGAGGGTCTGGGGGCGCGTGTGCTCCGCGCCAACGGCCTGGACGAGGCGCTTTTGTCCGAACTGCTGGAGCAGACCGTGGGCAAGGGCGCGCCGGGGCTCCCCGTCCAGGGGCTGACTCCCCGCTGCAAGCGGTGCATTGAGCTGGGGGCGGAGGACGCCGCCCGGATGGGCCACAGCTATGTGGGCACGGAGCATCTGCTGCTGGGCATCCTGCGCTCCGCGGACTCCACTGCCGCGCGGATGCTCACCACCGCCGGGGCGGACCTCAACCGGCTCTACACCGATGTGATCAACGCCCTCCGGGGCGGGGGAACCGGCGGCGAGCCGGTGCGCCAGGGCAGCGCCGTCCGGGGCGGCAAGACCCGGGGCGAGACCAAGACGCTGGATCAGTACGGCCGGGATCTCACCGACCTGGCCCAGAGGGGCCAGCTGGATCCGGTGATCGGGCGGGAAAAGGAGATCATGCGCGTGGTGCAGATCCTCTCCCGCCGCAGCAAGAACAACCCCGTGCTCATCGGCGAGCCCGGCGTGGGCAAGACCGCCATCGCCGAGGGCCTGGCCCAGCGGATCGCCGCCGGGGAGGTGCCGGAGGATCTGCGGAACAAGCGTCTGGTGACGCTGGATCTCACCGGGATGCTGGCGGGCACCAAGTACCGCGGCGACTTTGAAGAGCGCATCAAGGCCGTGCTGTCCGAGGTGCAGAAGGCAGGGGACGTGATCCTCTTCATCGACGAGCTGCACACCATCATCGGCGCGGGCGCCGCCGAGGGCGCCATCGACGCGGCCAATATCATCAAGCCCGCCCTGGGCCGGGGCGAGATCCAGCTCATCGGCGCCACCACCCTCAACGAGTACCGCAAGTACATCGAAAAGGACGCGGCGCTGGAGCGGCGGTTCCAGCCGGTGACCGTGGACGAGCCCAGCGCGGAGGAGAGCATCGCCATCATCAAGGGGCTGCGCGACCGCTATGAGGCCCACCACAAGCTGAAGATCACCGACGAGGCCGTGGAGGCCGCCGTGCGCCTCTCCCAGCGCTATATCGCCGACCGTTTCCTGCCGGACAAGGCCATCGACCTGATGGACGAGGCCGCATCCCGGGTGCGGATGGATACGCTCACTGCGCCGGACGACATGAAGGCCGTGGAAATGCGGCTGCGGGCCATCGCCTCGGAGAAGGAGGAGGCCATCAAGGCCCAGGACTACGAGCAGGCCGCCATTCTCCGGGACCGGGAGAGCGAGCAGCGCGCGGAGCTGGACAAGGCCCGCCGGGCCTGGGACGAGAGCCGGGGCGGCAGACGCGACAGCGTGACGGCGGAGGACATCGCCGCCGTGGTCTCCGGCTGGACGGGCATCCCCGTCACCAGCCTCACCGCCGACGAGTCGGAGCGGCTGCTGCACATGGAGGAGATCCTGCACAAGCGGGTCGTGGGCCAGAACGAGGCCGTCAGCGCCGTGGCCAGGGCCATCCGCCGTGGCCGGGTGGGGCTGAAGGACCCCCGCCGTCCCATCGGCAGCTTCCTCTTCCTGGGCCCCACGGGCGTGGGCAAGACCGAGCTGTGCAAAGCCCTGGCCGAGGCTGTGTTCGGGGACGAGAACGCCATGATCCGGCTGGACATGAGCGAATTTATGGAAAAGCACACCGTCTCCAAGCTCATCGGTTCGCCCCCGGGCTATGTGGGCTACGACGAGGGCGGCCAGCTCACCGAGAAGGTGCGGCGCAAGCCCTACAGCGTGGTGCTCTTTGACGAGATCGAAAAGGCCGACGAGGATGTGTTCAATGTGCTGCTCCAGATCATGGAGGACGGCCGGCTGACCGACGGGCAGGGCCGCCATGTGGATTTCCGCAACACCATCATCGTCATGACCTCCAACCTGGGCGCCCGGCACCTGACGGAAAAGCGCAGCGCCCTGGGCTTCTCCGGCAACCCGGAGAGCGGCGAGCGGGACTACAGCGAGGTCTGCGCGCTGGTGGAGCAGGATCTGAAAAAGACCTTCCGCCCCGAGTTCCTCAACCGTATCGACGAGACCATTGTGTTCCACCGCCTGACCCCCGAAGAGATCCGGGAGATCGCGGGGAATATGCTCCGCGCCGTCACCGAGCGTGTGGCCGGCCTGGGCGTGAACCTCACCGTCACCGACGAGGCCCTCGACAAGCTCTGCGAGGTGGGCTACGACAAGGACTACGGCGCCCGGCCCCTCCGCCGGTGCATCCAGTCCAAGGTGGAGGACACCGCCGCCGAGCGGCTGCTGGAGGGAGCCATCGCCGAGGGCGACCATGCCGAAGTGCGCGTGGTGAACGGCGAGATCGACATTGTGAAAGTGGACGCGCCCGCGGCGGAGGAAGAAGCCGCGGCGGCCGCGGAATGAACGGAAAAGGACGGCGTAAGCCGTCCTTTTTCCGTATGGGGATGATGTTCTTCATCCCTGCGGGACGCCCGGCTCCTCCAGCACTGCCCCGGGGTAGTAGTGCCGGAGGATCTCCCGCCAGTCCGCCCCCTGGGAGGCCATGATCTGCGCCCCGTACTGGCTCATGCCCACTCCGTGACCGTAGCCGGCCACGGTGAAGAGGAAGTCCGTCCCCGTCCAGCGGAGGGTGAAGTCCGTGGAGCGCAGGGTAAAGAGTTCCCGGAGGGTGCTGCCGGAGAGGTACGCGCCCCCCAGCATCACCCCGGACACCCGCCCTGCCGTGTCCCGGATGATCTCCCCCACCCAGCCGGCGGGGTCGGCGGAGAGGACGGCGGGGGACACGGAGCAGACCGCGTCCCGGAAGTTTTCCGCGCTGACATACACCCGCGTCACCAGATCGGGCACCGTCTCCTCGCTCTCCGGGGAGGAGACGCTGGTGAGGTAGGGGAGCTGGGTGCTCCACACGCTGCCGCTGTCCTCGGTGCAGCCGAGAGAGGAGGCGTGGAAGCAGGAGAGGATGGGCTCCCCCTCCCAGGTGAGGCACATCCCGTCCGTGCCGGCCACGGCCTCCCGGATCCGGGCGAGATAGCTCTCATAGGCTCCGCCCCAGCGCTCGCGCAGCTCGCTCTCGGAGAGCCAGGCCTGGCAGCAGCCCGGGTCGGTGCACACCGCCGCCCCGGCGTGGGCGTCCCGGGAGCGGGACATACAGGAGAGAATGTAGGTGCGGGCCGCCACCGCCTGAGCCCGGAGGGCGTCCAATGCAAAGGAGGCGGGCATCTCCCCGGCCAGCACCCCCGGGAGAAACTCCGCCATGGTCACCTCCCTGACGCTCCCGTCGGCAAAGCGTGCCGCGAAGCGCACCTGCTCGTCCCAGCCCACGGCCTGCTGTACGCCCTCCTCCGTAAGGGCGTCGGGCGCGGGGGACGCGGAGGGTTCGGGGACGGGAGAAGGCGGCGGGGCGGCCTCTCCGGCGGAGGAGACGAGGGGCAGCGGGAGCAGGGGCATCAAAAGGGCGGCGCACAGGCACAGCAGGGAGACGGCGAGACTTTGTTGAACCGGCTTCACTTCTTACCTCCTTGACGGCAGCGGGAGAAAAGTATAAAATAGCCACATCAACACTCTATGGGGACGGAATGACCGATATGCAAAGGAACGCCTGGATCAACACGATTTCCACGCTGGTGTTCAGCGCTTTCTGCGCGCTGCTGCGCTGGCTGCAGAATATCAATGTTTTCGAGGAGGAGACCGGCCTTGTGAAGGCGGGTTCCGCACTGAATTATCTGGTGGCCCTGGTGGCCATCGGCGCCGCCGTGGCGCTCTGGGTGCTCTGCCGCCCCCTGGAGAGATACAGCGCGCCCACGGAGCCGGAGGAGGCCTTTGCCGACGCGCCCAGGGGGCTCATGGCCGTGCTGGTGGCGGCGGCGCTGGCCGCCGCGGTGGGGAGCGTGTTCTTTTTCTTCACCGGCAGCAGCCTTTTGCTGCGTGTCACCGCGTTGTTGTCCCTGCTCTCCGTGCCCGCGCTGATGCTCTACCCCTACCTGCCCCGCTGGGGCACTCTGGGGGCCGTGCTCAGCCTTGCGCCGGTGCTGTCGTTCAGCGTCTATCTGGTGGCGGCTTACCGGGAGTACGCCGGGAACCCGGTGGTCTGGAGCTACGCGCCGCTGATCCTGGCTGTGGCCGCCGTGCTCTACGGCGCCTTCCAGATGTCCGCTTACCTTTTCTACCGGCCCCGGCCCGTCATGGCCATCTACAGCGGCTGCCTCGCCCCGGTGCTCGCGCTGGGCATCCTGATGGATACGGCGGCGGGCGCGGCAAGGCTGGTGCTGGGCGCCTGGAGCGTGGGGCTGCTGGCGCTGTCGGGGCTGCTGATTTTGAATTTGTCGGAAAAGTCTGCGGCGGACGACGGGGATATGGACGAGGATTATGAGTAAACTACCGCAGATACAATAGATAAAGGAGGCACATTATGGCTGAGATCGTTGTGACCAAGGAGAATTTTGAGACGGAGGTACTTTCCTCCGAACTGCCCGTGCTGGTGGATTTCTGGGCGGACTGGTGCGGCCCCTGCCGCATGGTGGCTCCCATTCTGGAGGAGATGGCCCGGGATCTGGAGGGCAAGATCAAGGTGGGCAAGGTCAATGTGGACGAGCAGGGAGAGCTGGCCGCCATGTTCGGTGTGAGCAGCATCCCCACGATGATCGTCTTTAAGGACGGCAAGGCCGTCAAAGGCGCCGTGGGCGCCCGGCCCCGGGCCCAGATCGAGGCGCTGCTGGAGTGACGCCGGTGGCGGAGGAGCTCTGGGAGGGCGGAGTCGTGTACGAGGGAGAGAGCGTTCAGATGGACGCGCTCTCCCTTTGCGGCTTTGTCCGCGTCCCCCGGCGGGGGCGGGGCGTCGATCTGGGCTGCGGCTGCGGGATACTGATGCTGCTGCTGTCCTGGGCCTGGCCGGAGCTGCGGCTCGACGGGGTGGACATCCGCCCGGGGGCCGTGGAGCGGGCGGAGGCAAACTTCCGGCGAAACGGGCTGGAGGAGCGCTGCCGGGCATATTGGGGAGATGTGCGGACAATGCCGGGGGAGAAAAATTCCTACGACTTCGCCGTGTGCAACCCGCCCTACTACGACCCCCGGAGGGGCGGGGTCTCCCCGGACGGGGAGAGGGCCGTCATGCATCACGGGGACGCGGAGATCGGGGACTTCTGCGCGGCAGCCTCGGCGCTTTTGCGCCAGGGCGGGAGCTTTTTCGCGGTTTACACCGCCTCCCGCCTACCCGAACTGCTCTCCGCCATGGCCCAATGCCGTCTGGCCCCCAAGCGGCTCCGCTGCGTACAGCACAGCGCCCGCCATGCCCCCTCCCTCATTCTCTGCGAGGGGCGCAAGGGTGGAAAAGCGGGCGTACAGTGGGAGCCGCCGCTGCTGCTGCGGGAGGAGGACGGCCGCGAGAGCGAAGAGAGTCTGGCGCTGAGCCATTGGAAAGAGAGGTAAGAGGGTGAGCGGTACATTATATCTGGTGGGCACGCCCATCGGCAATCTGGGGGATCTCAGCCCCCGGGCGGCGGAGACGCTGCGCTCGGTGGACTTCATCGCCGCGGAGGACACCCGCGTGACGCTGAAGCTGCTGAACCACTTTGGCATCAAAAAACAGCTGATCAGCTACTACGAACACAACAAGGCCGAGAGCGCCGCTGTGATCTTGCCCCGGCTGCTGGCGGGGGAGAGCTGCGCGCTGGTGACGGACGCGGGGATGCCCGCCATCTCCGACCCGGGGGAGGATCTGGTGCGCCAGTGCGCCGGGGCGGGGATCCCTGTCGCCGCAGTGCCCGGCCCCTCCGCCGTGGTGACGGCGCTGGCCATGTCCGGCCTGCCCACCCAGCGCTTCACCTTCGAGGGCTTCCTCTCCACCTCCGGAAAGAGCCGGCGGGAGCATCTGGCCTCGCTGAAGGAGGAAAAGCGCACCATGGTGCTCTACGAAGCGCCCCACAAGCTCGCGGAGACACTGGAGGATCTGCTGGAGACCCTGGGGGACAGGGATGTGGCCCTCTGCCGGGAGATCACCAAGCTCCATGAGGAGGTGTGGCGCACCACCCTCTCGGAGGCGCTGGAGAAATACCGCGAACAGCGGCCGAGAGGGGAGTTCGTGCTGGTGATCCGGGGTGCTCCGGCGGAGAAGGGGGCGAGACTGTCCCTGGAGGAGGCGCTGGAGATCGTGGCACGGCACAGAAGCGAGGGCATGAAGCTCAAGGACGCGGCCAGACTGGCCGCCGCCGAGAGCGGCCAGAGCAAAAACGACCTCTACCATGCGGCGCTGCTGCAAGAGGGAGAAGAATGAAAGAAGGACGGCGGGCTTGCAGTCCGCCGTCCTTCTTGTAAAACTTCCGCGCTTCTCAGCCCAGAATTTCCAGTTCCTTGCTTACGCGGTTGAGCACCTCGCAGCCGTCCTCCGTGACCAGTACCAGATCCTCGATCCGCACGCCCACATCGCCCTCCAGATAAATGCCTGGCTCGATGGAAAAGACCATGCCCGGGCGGAGCAGGGCGGTGTTCACCGCAGACACATCCCCCGCCTCGTGCTCGCTGAGACCGATGAAGTGGCCCAGCCGGTGGTTGAACTCCCTGACGAAGCCCCCCTCGGCGATGAGGCCGCGGGCGGTGTCATCGAGGATGTGGATCTCCCGGCCCGGGCGGATCTCCCGGATGGCGGCCTCATTGGCGGCGCGCACCAGCCCGTAGACCCGCCGGTGCTCCGGGGAGACGGATTTGTAGAAGTAGGTGCGGGTCATGTCGGAGCAGTAGCCGTTTTTCACGCAGCCCACATCGAAGAGCACGCAGTCCCCCTCCCGCAGCGGGGTGTCGTCGGGGCTGTGGTGGGGGTCGGCGGCGTTGGGGCCGAAGGCGATCAGGGGGGAGAAGGAGAAACCCTCCGCACCCAGCTCCTGATAGATGGCCAGCGTCTGATCGGCCACCTCTTTCTCCGTGACGCCCTCGTGGATCAGAGCACGGAAGCGGAGCATGGCCTCGTCGTTGATGCGGGAGGCCTCCCGCATGAGCGCCTGCTCCTCCGCGTCCTTACAGCCGCGCAGCTCGTCCAGCACCCAGGAGCTGTCGGCAAAGGAGGCGGCCAGACGCCGCTCGATCATGGGCAGGAGGAATTTGGCCCGGAGATCCTTGTCCACGCCCAGCGCCTGGTCGCGCCGCAGCAGCGTGGCCAGCAAATCGGGAACGGAGTCCGTGTCCGAGTACCACACGCACTCGATCTCCCTGTCCGCCGGGGCGGGGAAGAGCCGGTTGAGTATCAGCGTGAAGCGCGTCTCGCTCACATAGAGGGCAAAAAAGCGCTCAAAGGGGGCATTATAGTAGCCGGTCAGGTAGTAAATGCTCATGGGATCCACCACCAGCATCTGGGGGAGAGAGGCGCTGCGGAGCGCCGAGACAAAACGGTCGATACGGGCTTTGTTCATGTGTAACCACCTTCCGCGCCGGAAAAGGCGCTGTAGTGGGAACATTCTACACCCTTTCTCCCCGCCTGTCCACCCGGGACGGGGGAGAAAAAATCCTCCGTTGACAGAACTTTTTCTCTGTAGTATCGTCAAAGTCCATGTAGGGGAGGCTTTGCCCCTCAAAAAAACGGAAAAACGGAAGGAGAAACTTTCCATGAAAAAGCAGATTGCGCTCTTCCTCTCCGTGGCGCTTCTTCTGGCCCTGTGCGGCTGCACCGCCAGAAAAGAACCCACCGGGGAGAGTGATACGGAAGTGGTCAACCCCATCCACGAGACCGACGCCGCCGGCGTGGCGGAGCGGCTGGGCGCGACCATGACGGCCCCCGAGGGCGCGGAGAATGTGAGCTACCGCCTCATCGACGGTGAGCAGCCCATCGGGGAGATGACCTTTACGCTCGAGGGCAGGGACTATGCCTACCGCATGGCCCCCTCGGCCATGGGCGAGGAGAGCATCGACGGGATGCACTACGACTGGCAGCAGAGCGGGGAGACCCCCGTGGGCTATCTGAGCGCCGCCCTCAGCTGGAACGAGGGGGGAGCGGGCGTCATCCGCTGGTTTGACACAGTGCCGGGGATGCTCTACTCTCTCTCCATGAACGAGGGCGCCTCCCGGGAGGCGCTGAGCGCCACGGCGAACCTCCTCTTCGCCCCGCTGCAGGGGGAAGCGGACGGGGATGTGACCCCCGCTGCCACGGAGGCGCCCCAGAGCGGCGAAGACGCCCCGGCCACGGCGGAGAGCGACGCCTTCGCCGCAGCCTACCGCGCCGCCATCGAGCGCATCCGCACCGACGCCCGCCCCGGCACCGCCGGGGGTTCGCTGGTGTCTGCCGGGTGCTGCGCGGAGCTGTGCGACGTGTTCACCGCCCACGCCCCTGAGGGGGAGCGGGTGCGGACGCTGCTGGAGGAATATATGGCCACGCTGGATGGCGACGCCCTCGCGCTCTACCGCCAGCAGCTGGAGAGCGTGCTGGACAGCTTCGACGAGGTCGCCGGGCCCAACGGAGCCGGGCTGCTGGAGACCGCCGGGTGCAGCAGCACCCGGGAGGGCTGGGACGCGGCCTCCCTCCGGGGCTATCTGGCCCAAATGGGGCTGGCCGGGAAGAACACCGCCGCCTACTCGCCGGTGCTGGAGGCCTACGCCGCTGCCAAGCGGGAGAACTACAGCAAGCAGCAGCTGGTGGACAAGGACATGAACTTCATGGCCGGCGACTGCACTCTGGGCTATCTGGTGCGGGATCTGGACGGGGACGGCACGGACGAGCTGGTGATCGGCCCCATGGAGGAGGATGACTTCTACCGGGGCATGATCCTGGAGCTCTACACCCTGGACGAACAGGGCGCGCCCCGCCGGGTGCTGCAAAGCACCGAGCGTGACCGCTGGTACAATGTGTCGCTGCCCGTGGCGCACAACGACGCCAGCAGCAGCGCGGCGGAAAGCGCCTCCAACAACTACCTCTACGACGGCGGCGAAATGACGCTGCTGGGCGAGGGCGAGGGGGGGCAGAGACCCATGCTGCTCTGCCCGCTTCTGCCCTGACGGAAGAAAGAACGCCCCCGCGGTCATCGTGCCGCGGGGGTGTTTTCGTGGACAAAACCGGGCGGCCGGGTTTTCTCCCGGCCGCCCAAAATGGATTACTTTTCTCTTATGATCCCATATACCGTTCCGCTGTCGTCCAACAGAAGCGTGAGCCCCTCGCCTCCGGGGGAGATACAGCTTGCCAGCCAGCTCCCGCCCACGGGAGCGTAGTCCCCCAGACAGCTCTCGTAGGAGGGAATCTCCTCCGCCCGTTCCACATCCGTTACGGAAAAGTCCTCTTTCCCGTTTTCCAGAAGCCAGTTCTCGGCGCTCAGCCGGGACGGGGAAAGGGCCTGATTCGTATCCGCTCCGGCGTCCGCGATCGTCGGAGCCGCCGCGGTATCTTTCATTTTCCCGTCCTCCGCTCCGGCGCCCGCTGCCGCCTGCGTGGCGGAGAAGCTCTGGGCGGGGGCGTTTTCGGCGGGGGCGGCGTATTCGGCCTGCTCGCTCTCCGCTTCGGCAAAGTCGGCGGAGGCCGTCATGAGCATGGGCTCCTCCGCGCTCTCGGCGGCGGCGGACCGGGCCGTGTATTTCGGGGTAATGGCCTGCCCCGCATAGACCCCGATGCCCACCAGCAGCAGCAGGGATGCCGCCAGCGAGAGGGAGCGGAGGGGGAAACGGCGCACGGGCCGGGGGGCGCTTTGCCGGCGGATCTTCTCCATGACGGCCGGGCAGAAGCTCTCGTCGGGGGTGGGGAGGTCCTGACTGAGCAGCCCGGACAGCTCCCGGAGCGCTTCCCGGTAGGCGCGGCACTCTTCGCACCCGGCAAGATGCTCTTCCAGCGTCCGCTGCTCCTCTCCGCTCAGCTCGCCGTCCAATGCGGCGCTGATGAGCGCGCGATAATCCTCACAGCTCACAGTTCTCTCACCCCCTTTGCTTTTTTGGACGGGGCAGGAACGGAAATGTTCCCCTCCCGCCGCAAAAGATCGCAGAGCTTTCCTCTGGCCCGGCTCAGCCGGGACTTCACCGTGCCGATCTCCAGAGAGAGCGCCCGGGCGATCTCCTCGTAGCTCAGTCCGCCCACTTCCCGCAGCGCGAGGATCTTCCGGGCGTCCTCGGGCAGCTGGTGCAGCGCCGTGTCCAGCGAGCGCTGAGTCTCCCGCCGTTCCAGCTCCTCCTGGGGGCCGTCGCCCCCCTCGCTCACATCAAAAGCGGGGTTGTCCTCCCGCAGCTCGTCCAGCGAGACTACCCGGCCGCTTTTGCGGCTGCGGAGCAGGTCGGTGGCGGCGTTCCCTGCCAGACGGTAGAGCCAGGTGGAAAAACGGCTGTCCCCCCGGAAAGTGGGCAGGGCGTTGTAGGCTTTCAGAAAGGTTTCCTGAGACACGTCCCAGGCGTCCGCCTCGTTGCCCACCATGCGGTAGGCCAGACGGTAGACCATGGTCTGATGCTCCAGCACCAGCGGCTCGAACGCGTCGGCGTCGCCATCGCGCACCCGCTCGATGAGGGCGAGTTCTTCTTCTCTTGTCACAGCTGCGTACCTCCCCTCGCTCCGGCGTTCACCGCAGATCCCGCCGGATGCCCCGGGCGATGGCCCGGCACTCCTCCAGCGTGCTCATGGTGCTGATCTGCTGCTTGTAATAGGTAGCGTGGGCCACGCCCCGGAGGTACCAGGAAAACTGCTTGCGCCCCTCCAGCATGGCGATCTTCTCCCCCTTGAGCGCGGCGGCCAGCTCAAACTGCTCCATGGCCTCGTCCACCCGTGTGCTCAGGGGCGGCAGGGGCGGGATCTCCTCCCCCCGCAGCGCGGCGTTGCCCCGCTCAAAGAGCCAGGGGTTTCCGAAGGAGCCCCGGCCGATCATCACCCCGTCCGCGCCGGTGTGGGCGAGAATCTTTACGCAGTCCTCCGGTTCCCACACATCGCCATTGGCAAATACCGGGATGTGTACGGCGCGTTTCACATCCCGGATGATGTCCCAGTCCGCCTGTCCGGCGTACATCTGCGCCCGGGTGCGGCCGTGGACGGTGACGGCGGAGGCCCCCGCCTCCTGGCACATCTGCCCGAACTCCACGGCGTTGACGCTGCCCTTGTCAAAGCCCTTGCGGAACTTGACGGTCACAGGCCGCCCGGCGTGGGCGACCACCTGCTCAATGATGTCCCGGGCCAGCTCCGGGGCGCGCATCAACGCGCTGCCATCCCCGCTCTTGACCACCTTGTTCACCGGGCAGCCCATGTTGATGTCCACGATCTCCGCCCGGCAGATCTCCACCGCCTTCTGGGCTGCCTCGCCCATGCACGCCGGGTCGCTGCCGAAGAGCTGCACCGCCAGCGGCGCGTCCCCCTCCGGGCGAACCAGCAGCGTGCGGGTCTTGGCGTCCTGATACATCAGCGCCCGGGAGGAGATCATCTCCGTGGTGCACAGCGCCGCCCCGTGGCGGCGGCACAGAAGCCGGAACGCCGCGTCCGTGACCCCCGCCATGGGGGCCAGCGCCAGAAGGCCCGGCAGCTCCATGTCCCCAATGCGTATCATGTCAGTACCAGCTCCACGGGGCAGTGGTCGCTGCCCATGACTTCCGGGTGGATGGAAGCGCCGCCGACCCGCTCCCGCAGCTCCTCAGAGACGAGGAAGTAGTCAATGCGCCACCCCACGTTCCGGGCCCGGGCGTTGGTGCGGAAGCTCCACCAGGAGTAGGCGTCCCGCTCCTCCGGGTGCAGCGTGCGGAAGCTGTCCAGGAAACCGCTGCCCAGAAGCTCCGTCATTTTGCCCCGCTCCTCGTCTGTAAAGCCGGGGTTCATGTGGTTGGTGGCGGGGTTTTTCAAGTCGATCTCGTTGTGGGCCACGTTCATGTCCCCGCAGACGATGACGCCCTTCCGCTGCCGGAGGCTCCCCAGATAGGCGCGGAAGTCGTCCTCCCAGCTCATGCGGTAGCCGAGGCGCTTGAGTCCGTCCTGGGAGTTGGGCACATAGACGCACACCAGATAGAATTCATCCATCTCCAGCGTGATGACCCGCCCCTCGTGATCGTGCTCCTCCACGCCCAGCCCGCAGCTCACGGAGAGGGGGGCGTGGCGGGTGAAGATGGCGGTGCCGGAGTAGCCTTTTTTCTCGGCATAGTTCCAGTACTGGCAGTAGCCGGGAAGCTCCAGATCGATCTGCCCGGCCTGTAGCTTGGTCTCCTGCAGGCAGAAAAAGTCTGCGTCCAGCGCCGCGAAGGACTCCATAAAGCCCTTTTTCACGCAGGCGCGCAGGCCGTTGACATTCCAGGAAATGAGTTTCATGGGGTGTCTCCTCCTTGGGGGCGGGTGGCGACCACCCGGTAGATGGGCAGACCCTGCTCGGTGAACTTCGCTTCGTAGTCCGTCATGGGCGTACCCTCGGGCATGGACTCCACGGCCCAGCCGCACTGCGCGAAGCTCTCGAGGCTCCACTGGAAAAGGGGTTCGTTATCGGTCTTGAACCAGACCTGCCCGCCCTCGGGGAGCAGATCGGCGTAAAGCGCGAGAAAGTCGGGGGCGGTCAGGCGGCGCTTGTACTGCCGCGTCTTCCGCCAGGGGTCAGGAAAGTTGATGTAAATACGGGAGATCTCCCCGGGAGCGAAGATGTCCCGCAGCCCGGCGGCATCCTTCTCCATGAAGCGCACATTCTCCACCTGCTCGTCGCGGGCCCGTTCCATGGCCACCACCATGGCGTCCGCCACCCGCTCCACGGCCAGCAGCATCATCCCGTCTTCCCGCCGCGCCTGTTCGCAGGTGAAGCGGCCCTTGCCGCAGCCCAGCTCCAGCCGCAGCTCCCGGTAGCCGGGGAACTCCTCCCGCCAGCGGCCCCGCAGCTCCTCCGGATCCCGGAGCTGCCAGTGTTCACAGCGCTCCATCCGGGGGATGAGGTTGGGTTTATGTCTCATTCGCACGATGTATCACTCTCCTGAGCTCGTCCAATGTGAGCCACATTATAGCACAGGGCGTCGAAAACATCAATCCATAAAAACCTTGCACAAGACGGGGAGATCTGGTATAATACCCTCGCTTTGCGAAAAACGCATGGTATCCGGGTGTAGCGCAGCTGGTAGCGCGCCTGCTTTGGGAGCGATTCTCTGTCTATCCATGATGGAAACAGCCAAAGCCCGGAACCCCTTGCAACACGGGCATTCGCGGGATTTTTCCAGGCAGCAAAACCGGGCCAAAAACCGCTTTGACCACATAAATGACCACAGACAGGAAAAGACTTTGAATCGCACGATTTTCGTGCTATAATCATGACAACCAAATCTCCGGGTGTAGTGAAGTTGGTAGCACGCGACATTTGGGAGCGTATCGGCATCCATCCGACAGGCAGCAACCAAAACGCCCGAACCCCTTGACACACGGGCATCTGCGGGTTTTCCGCAATTTCCGGAATCGCCCGAAAATCCGCCTTTGACCACATGGCTGACTACAGACAGCTTAAGACTTCAATTTCATAACCGGGTGTAGCTCAGATGGTAGAGCGCGTGGTTTGGGACCACGAGGCCGCTGGTTCGAAACCAGTCACTCGGACCAGAAAACCCGCTGAAATCATAAGATTTCAGCGGGTTTTCTATGTAAATTGTTTGAGTTTCGCGAAACGCTATTCTTTGCTTATCGCGGCGCAGGATTTGAGAGGATTGCTTTACGCAAAGCAGACAACTGAATCTGATATTTTATTGCTCATTTTGTCACTTTGTGGTATGATTGAATAAACATTAAGTTCCATAAAATCAAAAAAACATTTAGGTACACAGAGGAGGCTAATAATGAACGCTTTTGCTGAAAAACGCTCACAAGCGCTTGAAACTTGTGAAAAAGTCATGGAGGGAATTGAAAATGGAACGACTTCTGTATCTGCTTCTTTGCTGATGTGTAAGCGTATCGCACGCCTCGTAAATGATTTAGATGGGCAAGAATGGCTCAATTATGAATACGGCGGATACCCTCGTGCTGATGATGGTTTTGTTCTTCACAAGGCTTGGGAAGTCGGAGCTATGCACGGAAGATTATATAAAAGCAAGAATAAGGATGGCAGCTTTAGCTCTTGTATCTTCACAGAACTTTGTGGAGAACTTGAGGCCAACATTGAAAGCAGCAAAAAAGCTATCGGCAATTATACTACCCAAGGTTACTCTGTATCAGGTGATTTAGCCCTGCTTGCAACCGATCGTCTGACAGTAAGAGTACACGAGGGAACAAACATTTTACTTCAGAATATTCAAACAGCTGAGCGGCGGTTATCCATTCTAAAGTCTCAATATTATGACTACGCATCAAAATGGCAAATAGAACTGCAATTTGGTAATACAGCAAAATCCGTTTTTGAGATGTATCAAGAAAGAGTTGATAGGTACTACTCTGCTCTGCCGACATCAGCCTTGCAAAAGCTTAACACGATTGAAGAATTGTTAGAAGATAATAATCCGGAACACTATGCACAAATTCTCACTTCTTGCCGAAGATTGTGGACTGAGACCGCGAAAACGCTCTTCAACGAGGTACTACCTAACTATACAGGGAAATTATTCAAAACAAGATCAGGCAAAGACATTGACATCTCTGGTGACCATGATAATAACAAATTATCTGCGGTTATTGAAACACTGCAAACCAAAGCAGCCAGAAATACTCTTGTTGGAAGCGAAACGATTTATTTGGTCGATTGGATGGAACAAATAAATAATGCACAAAGCGCAGGCGTACATCATGAGGTAACACGAGATCAGGCTATGCGATGTATTATTCATACGTATATTGTCTTGGGAGATATTCTTTCTCTGAAAGCAAATGTTGATAATGTAGAATAGCATAATTTCCCGATAATTGATCTCGATAACGAAGTCAGTTCCAGACTCGCGCTTGTGACCTACACAGGGCTTGAAATTGGTCATACTCGGCTTTTTAACTGTAACTGGGGCATTTTCTTGCCCTAACTGCGGAATATTCTTTTGCGGCACTGCTTTGCCGATGCCGCAGTCGATCTTCCGAGCAGTGGCGTACTGCATATCGGAGGTTGCGTGCGTGTAAATGTCCAGTGTCGTGGCCGCAGACACCTGCCCCAGCATGGCGGAGAGCGTTTTCACGTCCATCCCTTCGCATTCAACTAAAATCAAAGCCCGCCGGAATCGCAAGATTTCGGTGGGCTTTCTATGAAAATTGTTCAGTTTTATTCATCTGTGTCTTCGCGCAGCAGATCATTGAACAGGATGCTCATGTAATTGCTGCGGCCATACAGAACACGGTCAATGTAGACATCGCTGCCTTGTACACGGTAAAACACCATATAATTGCCACTGACAAGGTAACGGTATTCGCTGCTAACATCAGCGATCGAGGAAAGCGGCGTTCCCAACTCTGCAAAGATTTTCAACTGGTCGACTGCGTCCATAATGCGATTTGTCACGCGCTCCGCGGCGGAACGGTTTTGAAGTTCCGATACGATGTAGTCCCAAATATCATCCAAATCACGGCGGGACTCGAGAGAATAATGAATTTTATTCTTCATGCGCTCTTGCGCGGAAGTGCGCCCTCATATCGTCCGGCATCAGCCAGCCTTCCGTTTCGCCGGAGCGACGGCCCTTTGCAAGCTCATTCATCAATTTCAGGGTTGCCTGCGTTTTCTCATAGTCCTGCATATCCACGATGGCGTACCGTCCGCGCCCGTTTTTCGTCAGAAAGACAGGAGCGCCCACAGCCACATCACGCAGTACCTCACTGTAATTCCGCAGATCAGAAATGGGTTTAATATTCGGCATAGCAATCAACTCCTTCAAACATAGTATATCCTGATCTGCCGTAAAATTCAACAGCAAATTTGCAGCATTGCCGTCTATGTAAATTATTCGATTTTTTCAAAAAGCTATTCTTTGTTTCTTGCGGCGCAGGATTTGCGCTGCGGATTTGACAAACTGGAATCTGCGTTGATTACTTTACAGTAAATCTGTCCATTCTATGTGGTTATATTCCATCACATCATCTGCCTTTCTCATTCCCAACTTTTCGTAAAATGGAATGGCATTTTCGTTTGCAACCAGATATACAGCAACATCTTTTTCGCCGCCTGCCAAAGAATGTGCTGTTTCCATCAATTCCGTACCGATCCCTTGGTGTAAATAGTCTCTGTCTACACCCAAATCAGTTACATAAAGCCAATAGGCATAGTCGGTTAATCCGAATAGGACACCGACAATTTGATGATCCCTGTTTCTTGCAACAAGACTGATTGATACGTGATCAACCAGCTTTGCTATCCTTTCCTCGAACCGTTCCTTCGGATACTGCGACCCTAAATCCGTGCGCTTTAGAAATTCGATATATTCTATTGAGGATATTCGCTCCTCTTTAATCTGAATGTCTTTGCACATAAGCGCTACCTCCATAAGTTTTGATTTGCTTTATTATAGCAAACCTGCCTGCAAAACACAATCGCAGCCTCCCAACACCGGGCGGCTGCATCCCGTTCATCCGTTCAATGCCTGTCGCCTTTCTGCCGTTTCAACTCCGCCAACTCCGCTTTCATCTCCGCGATCAGCACCTTCAGCTTCTCCTCACATTCCTCGCGCGTATGCGCATACACATTCCGCGCGTGCTTTTTGCCGTCGATCCACGTCGGGGAGTATCGCCCCTCAAAGAGGTGGTCGTTGATCTGGCTGATGCAGCCCGTGCCGGGCTTGCGGACTTTGCCCATGTAGGGCTGGAAATCGACGATGGCGGGCGCATTTGCCTGCGGCGCAGGTTCATCCGGAAGTTCTGCCTTGCCGATGCCGCAGTCGATTTTCCGCGCGGCGGCGTGCTGCATATCAGAGGTTGCGTGCGTATAAATATCCAGCGTTGTTGCCGCCGACACATGCCCCAGCATGGCAGAGAGCGTTTTCACATCCATCCCGTTTTGCAGCGCTAAGGTTGCGAATGTGTGTCTGAGGTCGTGAAAACGTACCTGTTTGCAATTCGCGTGTTCCAAAATCAGCTGCAATCGGTCGTAGACCGAGCCGGGATTGAGCGGCAGATCCTCCAGCACCGGCGACGGGAACATCCAGCGGGAGTGAATGCTTTCGCGGTATTCTTTCAGCACCTGCACGACGGCGGGCGGCAGCACCAGCTTGCGGATGGAGCTTTTCGTCTTCGGCACGCTCATCACGATCTTGCCCCGGACGAGACTGACCTGTTTGCTGATCGTGAGGACGCCTGTTTCAAAATCGAGGTCGTCCCATTGCAGCGCCAGCAGCTCGCCGCGCCGCAGGCCTGTCGCCAGATCCAGCAGGAACAGTTCATAGTAACCCTCGGCTTGCGCCTGAATGAGAAACCGCTGCAATTCGTCCCGCGCCAGCACCTGCATCTCGCGCGCTTTCTTAGGCGGCAGCTTGCAGCCCTCGGCAGGATTCGTGCGGATAAGTCCATCCTGCACAGCCCTTTGGAGCGCCGAGCGGCAGGTCGCGTGGCACATCCGCACCATACGGTCAGACAGTCCCTCGCCGTAGCACTCCGTGTGCGTCTTGCGTCCGCTCTTTTTCAGCCGCGCATAAAACTGCTGCAGGTCGTTCTGCGTCAGCCTGTTCAGCGGAATCTCGCCCAGCTCCGGCTTGATGTGCAGGCGGATGCGGTCTTCATAGCCGGACTGCGTCGAGGTGCGGATATTCGGCTTGCAGTGCGTTTCATACCAGTAATCCAGCCA
>JAQXJT010000007.1 GCA_029009095.1 bacterium | reverse complement strand
AGTATGAACTAACACTCTTGAACCTGTTTCAAAGTGTATCATGATGGGAGGTGGTTCTATTGAGGGTAAAAACAAAAACACATCTGTAAGCTGTTGGCGCAGCAAACAAATGTGTTCTCGTGTGGAATATGCTAAACATATTCATACCAGTTCGAATATTTTAGCATAATTCTGCCTTTTTGTCAATTGGCACAGCTCAGTTTGCTGTGCTATGCACCGAAATAATGACCGCATTTTAGCGGAGAAAGCAGGTATTATGTTAAAAACAAATGTTAGAAAATACGACAACTTTAAACTGTATTACTGGCACGGAGCAACATTGGTGGGCAAATACAGACTACCACAGCTTGCTCCTACACAGGCAATTCCTTCAAAAGTAATATGTTTCAATGAGCGTAAGAGCATTACTAAGCCGGAGGAATATTGGGTTGATTTCTTTATCGATGACGCTTTGTTTGAGAATTTTTGGAATCATCCTGAAATGAGCTTTGAGAATCTCAAGCGTTTTGCAGGAATTATTACCACTGATTACTCCATGTTGCCAGAAATGCTGCCAGCACAGAGCCTTTGGAATTGCACCCGCAATCGAGTTATGGCATATTATCTCCAACAGCAGGGATTTAATATTATCCCCGTTGCATCTTGGTGTGTTGAGAGTGATTTTGAATGGTGCTTTGACGGTTTACCGGAAAACAGTTCTATTGCCATTACCACCAATGGATGTATGTCAAGTCCATATGGCAAGCGTATGCTGCTGCGTGGTGTTGAAGAGTTGCAAAAACAAAAATCACCGACCAATCTGATTGTGTGCGGCAGGCACATTGATGAATTGGATATTTATGATAATGTTCATTATTATCCGTCCTTTTCGCAAAGATGGAAGGAGCGTGCTGTGTAATGGGTAGCAGGGGTTCTTTTCTTGAAAACGGTGGTTTTAGCACACCCGCAAGATGGCATACTGTTGATTATATTGATGGGATTAAGGTTTTAGCACCTAAAGACCCAAAGGCAAGTATTAGCTTACCGGAGCGTTCCAATACTCCGGGAACAGCTTATGTTTCGTATCGGAAAGACGGAACTTTTGACCAGTACATTGTGTTCGATGCAAATAGAATGCCTGTTTACCGTATTGATTATGGAATGCACAGAGGCAAGAAAACTTTGCACATCCATTACTACAAAAATGGAAATGCACTACCAAATCCGCCAGACTTGAAAAAAGGCGACCCATTATATGAAAAGCACAAACGATTATTTAAGGGGGTTAAATGATGCAAGGAATTACAATGAATGAATTATATGAGTTAATCTCTCACTGTCATGATGCAGAATTTGAGTATGGTGGAACCACTTACGTGTTACAGCCAGAGGTTAATGACAACAAGACTTACCTTGTAATTTGGGATTGCACACCGGACGCAGCAAAATGCATCGCCAAACACGACATTGAGGTTGAGGGTGATATTCCGCAATCCGTTATCGATGCAGTTCTTTCAGAAAAATGTTTTAATGGCAAATCCTTTAAAGAAATAGAGCAAGAGATTACGGTCACTGTGATTTATTAAGCACATAGAAAAGGACCACACAGCAGACATTGTAGTCTGTTGTGTGGTCTTTCTGTTGGCACCGCTTGAGGACGTCACTCAAAAATTATCATTGTTTTCAATAATCCCTATGTGAACGCCCCCGAGGGGGCTGCCTTTTCTCTTTATTGCGTGATGGCGGGGGTCCAGTAATGGTTGCCGAAAAGGTCGGTGAGGCGGTAGGTCACAGAATAGGCCGCCCCGTCGAGCATCATGTTCGTCACACGCAGCTCCTGCACGGTGAACTCCTCGCCCAGCTCATAGGTGGCCGAGTAGCTGCCATCGTAGCCGTAGTAATCGCAGAGGAACTGGAGACTGTCCCCGGCCTCCACGGGAATGGCGCCCTTGGACTCGGTATCCGTCTCGCCCTCGTAGAAGGGGTACGCGCCGGTGATGAGGCCCCTGGGGTTTTCGTCGTCGAAGACCAGCTGCAAGTTCACCAGCCGCGCCCCCTCGCCCTTGTCCAGCAGCGCGGGGATGCGCCCCACGGTGGTGAAGCCGCCGTTGCCGTCCTCCGTGTCCGAGAGCAGGTAGTAGGCACAGACATGGCCGTCCACGGTGAGCCAGCTCCCGTCGAAGTCCAGCAGCAGATCCCCGTCCCCGTCAAAGCGGAGGACGTTGTCCAGACCCAGATCAATATAGCCCGCCCCGTCGTCCACAAAGACGTTCAGCTCCGCCGTGCGGATCCGTTCCCACTCCTCATCGGTGAGCTTGAGCACTTTGCTGCCGTTCTTGTCGGTGACGGTGATGCGGCCCGGGTCGATGGACTGTTCGGCGATCTTCCCGGCGGAGGAGGCCACCAGCTCCGTGTCCACCCAGGCCAGTTCCCGGGGCATACTGCGCCCGGAGAAGGCGGACATGAGTCCCACGATGTCGGCGGCGCTGATGCTGTAGCCGGAAGAAGCGCTGCCGGAGGCGTTGGTATAGCTGCCCAGCAGGCTGCCCAGGGGGGAGCTGCCGTAGGCGCTTTGGGAAGAAGAGCCTTCGTAGCCGCCCAGCAGCGTTCCCAGCAGATCCCCGTAGCTGCCGTACTGTCCGCCGTAGGCGGAGGCGGAGGAGACCATGTGCCCGCCCTGCCCCAGGGAGGCGAAGCTCTGGATGCACTTGGTGTACTCGCTGTCAATGCCCAGAGAGTTGAAGGTGCTCACGGCGCTGTTCATGGAACTCAGGGACTCGTAGGGGAAGAAGATGGACACGCCGTTGGCCCGGGAGACGGTGGAATTGTTATATCGCACGCAGTCCCGCAGCGCCCTGGCGAGAGCCTGGGCTTCGCCGGTGCCGAGGCGTTCGCACAGATCGATCAGATCCACCTGGTCGATCCGGCTGCTCTGGGCGAACTGCCGGGCCCCGGAGCGGGCATCGGACACCTGCCGGTAGCCATCCCCCTGCACCAGCGCGTTGGTGGAGGTGGAGAAGCTGCGGAAGGCGGCGGGCACCCGCTGGCTGAGCCGGGCCAGATCCATGACGGAGAGGGTCACCTGCGCCCGGGCGGAGGCGCGGCAGCTCTCCTGCACAAAGGTGTCGATGATGGTGCCGGCGAGGGTCACGGTGTCCACGGAGGTGTTCCGGGAGAGCTGGGTGAGCCAGTCGGTATAATACCAGCCGGTGCCCGGCTCGCTCTCCTCCGAGGCGATCATGTAATCGGCGTACCGCTCGCAGACCATGGCGGTCTCCAGCGTGGCCATCAAACAGGCGTCAAAGCCGATCCAGTCGAAGGTGCAGCCTCCGGCGGCCAGGGCGGCGTTGATCTGATCGAGGGTCATGGAGGAGGAAGAGGCGTGCTTCTCGTCATAGCCGTAGCCGCTGAGGGAGCCTCCGCCGTGATCCCAGAATATGAGGATGTTCCGGTCGGCGGGGTAATTCTCCGCACAGTAGCGGATGAACTTCGAGAGGTTGGCAGGGTCGGTCATGGCGCTGTCGCCGAAGTTGTCCTCCAGCCGCCGCAGTCCGCCGCTCTCGACCTTGTAGACCTCGTTCACCCGGGAGGAGACCACACTGTTGCGCCACTGCCTGCACCCGCCGGTCTCCACGATCACATTCACCCTGTCGGAGATGGTGGCCTTGATCATCTCGTTGAGGTCGCTGGTTCCCATGCCGTATTTGGACTCCAGATCGGTGCCGCACATATAGATCATGACGGTGACGGTGTCCTGCCCGTTGCCCAGCGGCGTCACCCGGTAGGAGCGGGCATCGCTGCTCACGGGGCCGGGGGTGGCTGCGGCGGGCTCCGTGGCGGGCCCGGGAGACGGCGCGGAAGTGGGCGCAGAGGCGGGCGGCGCGGAGGTGAGCGCGGCGTCCTGGTAGCCTCCGGGCTGCTCCGCTTCTCCCCCTTGGGAGGGGTTCAGCAGGGCAAAGAGCGCCACGGCGGCGATGAGCAGCAGCAGGACGGTCCGCAGTTTTTTCGGCAGGGCCAGGAAGAGGGCCAGCAGACCCACGGCGCTGCCTGCGGACGCGCTCCGTCCTTTATGAAGCCGTCCGCCGCCCGGGGACATGCCGCCGGAGCCGGAGCCGACCTTGCCGCCGGCGTCCACCCGTTTGCCCTTGCCCACATGGGCGGTGCCGGAAGAGACTTCTTTGTCCCGGGAGTGGGGACGGTCGTTTCGATCCATCTCGTTTCCTCCGTTTCTCATCAGGTAAATCAGGGCGATTATACGATACTTTCCCGCTTTTCGCAATCCGTTTATGAAAATAGCGCATTTTCCCCGCTCCTTGCGGGCAGACTGGAACCGAGGTGAGGGCAACGGATATTCTGGACAGCTACAAGGACGACAAGGCGCTTCCCGAGCGCTTCCGGGAGGCGCTGTGCCGCAACGGCAAGGCTCTGGAGTACTTCGCCGCCATGTCGGCGGAGGAGCGGCGGCAGGTGTGCCAAAGGGCGGAGAACTGCCGCAGCCGGAAGGACATGGAACTGCTGGTGGACGGCATCGTGGGCCACGAATTCGGCCACCCGCCCTACCAGTCATAAAGCATTCGTCCGGGCAGCCCCGCGGGGCCGCCCGGACGAATGTTTTTTATTTCCCCACGGCCCTGTCCAGCTCCGCCAGCCAGGGCCCGCCGCTCATATCCGAGGGCATGAGCCAGGCGCCCCGGGGGGAGAGGGACACGCCCTCCCAGAGCACGGGGCCGTCGGGGGAGCAGGAACGCTTGAACTGCTGGGTGAAGAAGCGCCGCAGGAAAGTGCGGAGCGTGGCCTCCACCATCCCGCCGCTATACCGTCCGGCAAAGACGGCGCAGGCGCTCTCGTAGAGAGCGGCGGGCGAGGCCCCCTCCCGGAGGAAGTGCCAGAGGAAGAAGTCGTGGAGCTCATACGGGCCCAGAATGGCCTCGGTGCTCTGCCCCATTTTGCCTTCCCCGCCCGGGAGCAGCTCCGGCGACACGGGAGTGTTCAGGATGTCCCGGAGGGCCGCGGCCAGCGCGTCCCCGGCCCGGCATCGGGCGTACCAGTCCACGCAGCGGCGGATGCCGCTCTTGGGCAGCGCGCCGTTGGGGCCGTACATGCTCATGTGGTCGCCGTTATAGGTGCACCAGCCCAGCGCCAGCTCCGAGAGGTCGCCGGTGCCCGGCACCAGCGCGTTTTCGTCGTTGGCCAGATCCATCAAGATCTGCGTCCGCTCCCGGGCCTGGGCGTTCTCATAGGTGGCGTTGTGGTTTTCAAGGTCGTGGCCGATAGCCCGCAGGTGCTGCGCCACCGCCTCCCCGATGGGGATCTCCCGAAGGCGCACGCCCAACTCCCGGGCCAGGATCTCCGCGTTGCCCCGGGTCCGATCTCCGGTGCCAAAGCCCGGCATGGTCACCGCCAGCAGCCGCTCCCGGGGCAGCCCCAGCAGCCCGAGGGCCTCCACCCCCACCAGCAGCGTCCAGGCGGAGTCCAGCCCACCGCTGAGTCCCAGCACCAGCCCCATACAGCCGCTCCGCTGCATCCGTGCGGCCAGCGCCCGGCTCTGGAGGAACAGGATCCGCTCGCAGCGCTCGTCCGCCGCCGCTCCCTCCCGGGGGAAAAAGGGGTCGGAGCACACCGGGGCGCTCTCCTCCTCCGGCCAGCTCTCACCCTTGTCCGAGATGTCGCACAAAAGCATCCCGCCCTCGGCAAAGCCCAGGCCCTGCCCCCGGATGGCCATAGCCGCCCCGCCGGTGTAGACCCCGTCGTTGCCGCTCTCCCCCGCTCCCGGGGTCAGCACCACCGCCGCGCCGCCCCGGCTGAGGGCCATGGCCGCCGCGCGGAGTTTTTGGGGGCTCTCCACGGTGGCGGGCGTCTCCGGCAGGGCGATGCACACGCACTCGCCCTCCAGCTCCAGCGTAAAGCGGTTTCCCTCCTCCATCCACACCCGCTTGATCCTCTCGCCGCCGCGGAGGATGTCGGCGTAACGCCGCCCGTCCGCCGCCGCGCCGGGCAGCGCCACCGTAAGGCCGGGGAAGGCGGCGCTCTCCCGGGCGAGGAGGGCCGCAGCAGACTTGCAGCTCTCCCGCAGGAGGGTCTGGCTCCACAGGGAGAGGCAGGTACAGCCGCAGAGGCAGAGGGAGGGCAGCACCAGCAGCGATGCGCCTTCATCATGGGCTTTGCCCATCCATGAGAGGATGGACCCGGTATTGGCCCGGGGATCGCCCAAACGGATCTCCGGCGCCACAGCAGCAATTTTCATAACGCTCTACCTCCTGTCAGTATTTGATAAACGGATAATAGGCTGTCTCCCGACAGCCTATTATCCTTATGGTCTGCTATGATCAGAACGCGATCTTTTCGGCGATGTAATCCTTCACCTGCTCGATGGGGATGCGTACCTGCTCCATGCTGTCCCGCTCCCGGATGGTGACGCAGTGGTCGGCCTCGGTCTTTTCATCGCCCACGGTCTGGAAGTCCACGGTGATGCAGAAGGGCGTGCCGATCTCGTCCTCGCGGCGGTAGCGCTTGCCGATGGAACCGGCGTCGTCATAGTCCACCATGAACTCCTTCTGGAGCCGGTGGTAGAGCTCGGTGGCGGGGCCGGCCAGCTTCTTGCTCAGCGGCAGCACGGCGCACTTGTAGGGGGCCAGGGCGGGGTGGAGACGCAGCACGGTGCGCACATCGTTCTTCTCCGCGTCCACCACTTCCTCGTCGTAAGCTTCGCAGAGGAAGGCCAGCGCCACCCGGTCGCAGCCCAGAGAGGGCTCGATCACATAGGGGATGTAGTGCTCGTTGCTCTCCTGATCGAAGTAGGTCAGATCCTTGCCCGAAGCCTCCTGATGGCGGCCCAGATCGTAGTCGGTGCGGTCGGCAATGCCCCAGAGCTCGCCCCAGTCGGTGAAGGGGAAGGCGTACTCGATGTCGGTGGTGGCCCGGGAGTAGAAGGCCAGCTCCGCGCTCTCGTGATCCCGGAAGCGCAGATTTTCCTCCTTGATGCCCAGGGAGAGGAGCCAGTTGCGGCAGTAGTCCTTCCAGTAGGCGAACCACTCCAGATCGGTGCCGGGCTTGCAGAAGAACTCGCACTCCATCTGTTCAAATTCCCGGGTACGGAAGGTGAAGTTGCCCGGGGTGATCTCGTTGCGGAAGGCCTTGCCCACCTGGCAGACGCCGAAGGGCAGCTTCCTGCGGGTGGTGCGCTGGATATTGGAGAAGTTCACGAAGATGCCCTGGGCGGTCTCGGGCCGGAGGTAGCAGGTGGAGGAGGAGTCCTCGGTGACGCCGATGGCGGTCTTGAACATCAGGTTGAATTTGCGGATGGGCGTGAAGTTGTGCTGGCCGCAGACGGGGCAGACCACGTCCTCGTGTTCGGCGATGAAAGCATCCATCTCGTCAAAGCTCATGGCGTCCACATTCACCTCGGGGTGCTCCTCCCCGATGAGCTTGTCCGCCCGGTGGCGGGCCTTGCAGGAGCGGCAGTCCAGCAGGGGGTCGGAGAAGGAGGACACATGACCGGTGGTGACCCAGGTCTCCGGGTTCATGATGATGGCGGCGTCCAGGCCCACGTTGTAGGGGCTCTCCTGCACGAATTTCTTGAGCCAGGCCTTTTTCACGTTGTTCTTGAACTCCACGCCCAGAGGGCCGTAGTCCCAGCTGTTGGCCAGGCCGCCGTAGATCTCGCTGCCCGGGTAGACAAAGCCCCGGTTTTTGCACAGCGCCACGATCTTGTCCATGTTTTTTTCGTTTGCTTTCATATGATTTGATCCTTTCCTCCACGGCTGGCAGCCGCAGATCGGTATTTCACTCTTACTCCCCGTCCGCCCCGGCGCTCCACTCCAGCCGTCCGAGGATCCGCCGGTAGTCCGCGCCGTCCTTCTCACAGGGGGTGGGACGGTAGTCGTTGGTATCCGTGCGGGAGGAGACCAGGCAGGGGATGGGCTCGGCGCCGTCCAGGGTCATCACGCCCGCCTCCGGCTCCCAGGTGAGTCTCGCCTCCACGATCACGCTGTCCTTGTCGTCGGGGTTCAGGTGCCCCCCGTAGCAGAAGTTGCCCATGGAGTAGTAGATGGGCACGCCGTTATAGTGCTCCATCCGCTGCAGGATATGGGCGTGCCCGCCCACGATGAGGCCGCAGCCCCAGTCCACCATGTCGTGGGCCAGCTGCACCTCCCACTGCTCCGGGGCCGTCATGTACTCCATGGTGCCCCAGTGCATGAAGCCCACGATGAAGTCGCAGCCCTGCGCCTTACAGAATTCGATGTCGTCTTTCACGCTCTGCCGCCAGGCCGCCTCCCCGGCGTAGTTCTCCACGGTGTTGTAGGTGACAACGCCCAGCCGTCCGCCCCGGGGCAGATCGACGATGAGCGCCTCCCCCGCGTCGGCGTAGCCCACGCCCACGGCGGAGAGGGTGGATTTGGTGTCCGCGCGGCCCTGTTCGCCCAGATCGCCCGCGTGGTTATTGGCCACGCTCACGGCCTCCACGCTGCCCTCGGTGAGCACGGCGGCGTAGGCCGGGTCGGCCTTAAAGCGGTATTTCTTCTCCACGGCGGCGTTGGAGGATGTCAGCGTCCCCTCCAGGTTGACCATGGTAAAGTCATCGCTTTCAAAGATCTCCTTCACGTGGGAGAGGGGGTAGGCGTAGTCCTGTCCCACCACGCTCTGGAAATCCCGGCTGTTGCTCCCCTGCCACTCCACCAGACTGCCGATGGTGCAGTCCCCGGCGAAGTGGAACACATACCTGGCCTGAGGCTCCGGCGTGGGCTCGGGGGTGGGTTCGGGCGTGGGCTGCGGTGTCGGCTCCGCCGTGGGGACAGGTGCCGCCGTGGGCGGCGGGACAGTCTCCTGCGGGAGAGGCGAGGGCTCCGCAGCGGGCTGCTCGGGCGCGGGGGCGGGCAGCATAAAGCGGAGCGCGTAAAGGACGAGAAGCGCCAGCAGCAGCACAGCCAGCGCCGCTCCGCCCAAAGATCTTCCTTTCTTCAAAGCACATGGCTCCTTTGATCGGGATTAGGTATTAGGAGTATTATATCTGTTTCCCCCGGTTTTGTCCACAGCCATTTGCCCCGTTCCCCCTCTCCCCCTCCCGAAAAAGCTGTTTCCTTTTCCCGGTCCGTATGGTAGAATATCACAAAAACAGGCTACAGGGGGTCTTGCCATGACTGCCGACGCTTTCATGCGAAAACACCACATGCACCCCGGAGAGCTGTCTCTGGAGACATTCTGCCGGGATTTCCGGGAGGAGATGAGCCGGGGGCTGCGGGGGGAGCGCTCCTCGCTGGGGATGTTCCCCGCCTTTCTCCGCTGCTCCGCCCGGCCCCGGCCCGGGCGGGTGCTGGTGATCGACGCGGGGGGCACCAACCTCCGCCTGGCCCGGCTCCGCTATACGGAGGAGCGCCGCCTCGTCACCGAGGAGGTGCGCCGCACACGGATGCCCGGCACCGGCGGGGCCATCCACGCAGGGGAGATGTTCGAGGCCATCGCCCGGGAGCTGCTGCCGCTGCTGGCGGATTGCGACAGAGGCTGCTTCTGCTTCTCCTACCCCTGCGAGGTGCTGCCCGGCGGCGACGGGCGGGTGGTGGAGCTTACCAAGGAGCTGGAAGTCCGGGGACTGCCGGGCAGCCGCCTCTGCTCGCCGCTGGAGGAGGCCCTCCTCCGCCTGGGCGCGCCGGGCCGCCGGCGCTGGCGTGTCATCAACGACACGGTGGGCGCCATGCTGGGCGGCATGGCCGAGGACGGCGGGGCGGGCTGCGACGAGTACATAGGCTTTGTGCTGGGCACCGGCACCAACGCCTGCGCCCAGGTGGCCGCAGAGAGCATCGTCAAATCCCCCGAGGCCGTGGCCGGGGGCGGAGAGATGATCGTAAACTTTGAGAGCGGCGGCTTTGACCGGATCATGCAGGGCACCGCCGACAGGCTGCTGGATGCCGCCTCCGACTCCCCGGGCAGTCAGGTGGCCGAGAAGATGATCTCCGGCGCCTACTTCCCCGCGCTGCTCCGCACAACGCTGCGCCTTGCCGCCGGGGAGGGGCTGCTCCCGGGGGCGGAGGCATGGCTGGAGCACGCGGACATCACCATGGCGGCGGTGGGCGAGCTTTGCGGGGAGGCCGGTGACGGGGAGTTCTTTGCGCCGCTGGGCCGGGAAAACCGCGCCTTCGCCGCGGAGGTCAACGAGCTGCTGCTGGACCGGGCGGCGAAGATCACCGCCGGTACGCTGGCGGCCATGATCGAAGCGCGGTGTCTCCCCGGCGGCAGCCGGGTCTGCGTCTGCGCCGACGGCACCACCTTCGCCAAAAATCCTCTGCTCCGCCCCCGGACCGAGGACTACCTCCGGGACTGCCTCACGGCGAAGAACGGCGTCTCCGTCGTGTTCCGCCAGGTCTCCGACGCCACGCTGCTGGGTACCGCCTACGCCGGGCTTCTGGATTGAGCGGGGGAGGAACGGAAAGATATGAAACGCATCCGGGCCTTGTTTCTGTGCTGGGCGCTGCTGGGGGCGCTGACCTTCCCGGTACGCGCCACCGACAACAACCCCTTTTTCAACGACCACGCCGCCCAGTGCGCCCCCAACGGCAAACTCTATCTCCTCAACGGGGAGGAAGGCTATGTGACCGTGCGGGAGGCCCCCCACGGCGACGCGCAGAGCTATCTCTGCAACGAGCAGGCCCTGACGGTTTTCGGCGTCTGGACGGACGCCGAGGGCGGGCAGTGGGCCCAGCTCCGCTACACCCCCCTGCCCCGGGGCGGGGCGGAGGACAATGTGGACGGAGAGAAGATCGGCTGGCTGGAGATGGGGGCGCTGCTGCCCGTGTCCGGCAAGCAGGCCTTTATCGCCGAGCACTACGACGAGTTCACCGAGCAGCATCTGACGCTGACGGTGAGCGGGGAATCGCCCGTCTCCCTCTGGCCCTGTCCCGGCAGCGGCGGGCAGCCCGCCGACCTCCGCTGGGCGCTGGAGGGCGGGAAGGCCACGCTGGATTTTACCCGCTGCTGGGTGGATTCACTGGGCAGGCGCTGGGGCGCCGTCTCCCACGGGACGGCGGACGGCTTTCTCTGCATCGACGAGCCTTCCCTGGAGGAAAACCTCCTGCCGGAGCTGCCCCTTGCCGCCCACCGGATCCCCTCGGCGGCCCCGGACAGCCTGCCGCGGCTGGTGACGCGGGTGGAGCGCGGCACCTCCCCCCTGCCGGGGCTGATCCTCAGCATTACCGCTGCCGTCCTCTGCATCCTCTGGATACTGCGGGAACATCACGTGACAAAACAAAGGGAGAGATGATAACATGAGCGTTGCACACAACATTCTCGGCAATACCGGCGAGAGCGTTTCCCGGCTGGGCTTCGGCTGTATGCGTCTGCCGCTGCGCGGCGACGGGCGCGTGGACAGGGAGACCACGGAGAAGATGTTCGCCCTGGCGCTGGACAACGGCGTCAACTACTTCGACACGGCCTACAACTATCTGAACATGGAGAGCGAGGTGGTGGTGGGCGAAATTCTCGGGCGCTACGAGCGCAGCCGCTACTATGTGACCACCAAGCTCCCGCTGATCATGCTCCGCTCCTACGCGGAATGTAAGGAGGTCTTTGCCACCCAGAAAGAGCGGCTGAAGTGCGGCATCGACCACTACCTCCTCCACGGCGTCAACGCCCGGCTCTGGGAGAACGTGAAGAAGTGGGGCCTGATCGACTTCATGCAGGAGCTGAAAGCCGGCGGGGAGATCGGCAGCTTCGGCTTCTCCTTCCACGACAGCTATGCGTGCTTCGACGAGGTCATCCACGCCGCGCCCTGGGATCTCTGCCAGATCCAGTACAACTACATGGACGAGAACACCCAGGCCGGGACCCGGGGCTATGAGCTGTGCCGGGAGCTGGGCATCCCCATGGTGGTCATGGAGCCTGTCCGGGGCGGCGCGCTGGCCCGGCTCTCCGAGGATCTGGAAGGGACGCTGCGGGAGCTGCACCCCGACTGGAGCACCGCCTCCTGGGCGCTGCGCTGGGTGGCCGCCCACGAGAATGTGAAGGTCACGCTCAGCGGTATGTCCACGCTGCAGCAGGTGGAGGACAACATCCGCACCTTCTCGGATCTGCGTCCGCTGACGGAGGAGGAGAACGCCGCCATCGCCCACGCGGTGGAGGTCATGACCCACCGGCTGGCCAACGGCTGCACCGGCTGCCGCTACTGTATGCCCTGCCCCAACGGGGTGAAGATCCCCGAGGTGTTCTCCGCCTGGAACCGCTACACCCAGTTCCGGAACTACGGCGTGGTCAGCAGTCTCTGGGAGCGGCGGCTGAAGATGGAGGACAAGCCCGCCAGCTGCGTGGGCTGCGGGGCCTGCGAGGAAAAGTGCCCCCAGCACCTGCCCATCCGGGAGGATCTCCTGCGTGCATCGGCGGATCTGGACGACCCCGTCTGGAAGTAAATACAGCCATCCCTCGGCGGGGCCGGGCGCGATTGCCCGGCCCCCTTTTTTTCTTTTTTTGGCAGAATACGCGCTTTTTGCCGCAAGGCCGCCGCGCCGTATAATGCCGCCGCCCCCGAGCACAATAGAACTGCCGTTTCACCGGCAAATCGCAAAAGGGGGAGATACGCATGAGCAATCTCACAAGCAAGGAGCTCACCGCGCTGGAAGAGCAGATCGGTATGGAGGCCACCATGGTCAGGAAGTGCGAGGCCATGGCCTGCCTTTGCCAGGACGCCTCCATCGCCAAAAATCTCAACGACTTCGCCCAGAAGCACCGAGAGCATTACAACACGCTCTACGGCTTTTTGCAGTAAGGAGGCAGGAATATGATTCATCCCGAGGATTGCACCCGTTTTCTTGGTGAGAAGGAGATCCTTCAGGACTCTCTCAGCTCCCAGAAGTTCGTGGCCGCCAACTACAACACCTTCGCCGGGGAGTGCGTCAGCGAGCCTCTGCGCAACGCCATGCTGAACATTCTCGACGAGGAGCACTGCATCCAGGCCCAGCTGTTCTCTGTGATGCACAACAACGGCTGGTACCCCGTGGAGCCTGCCCAGCAGCAGAAGATCGCGGAAGCCAGGATGAAGTACTCCCAGCAGCCCTGAATTCCCACGGAAAACAGAGCCTGCCGCACCGCGGCGCGGGCCGCGGAGACCCACTGACCAGCCCGGTGCGGCCGCTTCCCGCGGCAAACAAAAAATTCCCGGTTTTCACCGGGAATTTTTTGCTTTTTGTTTGGTTCAGTCGTTGGCGCAGGCCTCGGCCTCTTCCTCCTTGGCCTCGGCGGGCTTCTCCTCGGCTTTGGGGGCAGCGGGCTTGGCGGCCTTGGGGGCGGCGGGCTTCCGCTTCTTGCGCTCGTAGACGCCCTTCACCAGCAGCTCCTCGTGCTTGGTGCCCATCAGGTGCTCGAAGTCGGGGGTCAGCTCGATGGCGTCCGTGGAGCAGAAGTCGGCGCAGTAGCTGCAGAAGGTGCAGGAGGTCAGATCGAAGGTGCGCTCGTAGAGTTCGGTCTCCTCGGTGGTGCCAACCAGCACATTGCTGATGGAGCCGCCGGCGCAGACGCGCTCGCACATGCCGCACTTGATGCACTTCTCGGGGTGGAACACGATGCGGCCGCGGAAGCGGGGGAAAGCCTCCTTGGGCTTGAAGGGGTACTCCTCGCAGCTGGACTTCTGGAACAGCTGGGTGAGGGCCTCTTTCAGGAACGGAAAATCAAAAGCCATTACTTATTCCCTCCCTTGCTCATCGCAGCACGCTTCTCCTCGAGGATCTGGGCGGCCTTGTGCAGGCCCAGCAGGATAGTCTCGGGCTTGGCGGCGCAGCCGGCGATGTCCACGTCCACATCCACATACTTGCTCAGGGGGCCCACCACGGAGTAGCTGCCCTTGAACACGTTGCCGGAGGCGGGGCAGGAGCCCAGCGTCACGATGCAGCGGGGTTCGGGGACCTGCTCGATGGTGCGGAGGACGCGGTCCTTGATCTGAGCGGTCAGAGGGCCGGAGACCACGACGATGTCGGCGTGACGGGGGGTACCCGCCAGACGGAAGCCCAGACGCTCCGCGTCGTAGCGCGGGGTCAGAACGGCGACCAGCTCGATGTCGCAGCCGTTGCAGCTGCCGGCGTTGATGTGGAAGAGCCAGGGGGACTTGCCGGCGCTCTTGCTAATGAGTTTGTCAAACATTCGTTTACCTCCTTACAGGCCGTACCAGGCCAGCACCAGGCTCACCAGGGCGAGTCCGGCGACAACGGTCCAGAAGAACTTGAAGACCTGCTCAACCTTCAGACGAGCGGTGATCGCACGGATCAGCGTGGTGCTGAAGAAGGTGACGACGAAGCACTCGAGGTAGAAGATCACCGCGTCCAGAGCCACCATGCCGGTGCCCTTGCCGCCCAGGAACAGGGCGGAGAACAGCGCGGAGCAAACCAGCTGCTTGACGTAGTAGTTCAGCTTGAACACGCCCAGAGGAGCGCCGCTGTACTCGACCAGGGGACCTTCGCAGATCTCGGTCTCAGCCTCGGCCACATCGAAGGGATGGCTGCCCACTTCGCAGGGCACCACCAGCAGCATGGCCAGAGCGGCGGGGATCATGCTCCAGTGGGAGATCAGGGCACCGTTGGCGGCCTGATAGTCGGCGATGGCCTTCAGGGAGAAAGTCACGCCGTCGCCGCCGGCCTTGCGGCCCACAGCCAGAAGCACGATCACCAGGGGCAGCTCGTAGGAGATCACGGCGACCATCTCACGGGAAAGACCCACGCCGGCGTAGGGGCTGCCGGAAGCGGCGCCGCCCACGATCAGGGACACAGCAGGGATGGTCAGCAGGTAGATGATCACGATCATGTCGGCGTTCACGCCGCCGAAGGCGTGGAAGCCGAAGATGGGGAGAAACAGCATGGTGGTGACAAGAGCGATGAAACCCACCACGGGGGCCGCCATGTACACGGTCCGGTTCGCCTCATAGGGAATAATGGTCTCCTTGCCCATGAGCTTCATGAAGTCATAGAAGGGCTGGGCAATGGGGGGCCCAATGCGCTTCTGCATCTTGGCGTAGATCTTGCGATCCAGACCGTTGAGCAGAGTGCCGCCAACGAAGCAGAACAGAACGCCGGGGAACACCAGGATATAGAAGAGCCACATAGGATCAAAAGTCATTCTGTCCACCTCCTTAAAGAACTACGTTCAGGTACACGATGATCACAGCCAGCGTGCACACGGCCCACATGGCGTAATCATTCACAACACCGCTGTGGATACCGCCCAGGACCTTGAAGTAACCGCTGAAGTTCTTGCGGAAACCCCAGAACAGGTCGCTGCCCACCACGGCGCTGGCGTCGGCGACTTCGCCGCCGAAGAACACCTGGTGCTTGTCGTCAGACTTGGCGGCATCGATGACCTTGCCGCGGCCGGACTTGCCCATGGCGGAGACCAGAACGAAGGCCACCAGAATGATGCCGAAGAGCATCAGCCAGGTCCAGGGGTTCCAGATGCCGCCGGCGGTGACCATCTCGGAGGAGTAGACCACCTCGTTGGCGCCCATGTACTTGGCGGCGTAGCCGACGCCCATCATCTCGTCCACATAGCGCGTCACATTCATGACGGCGTTGGTGGCGGGGGTGAGGAGCTTGGCGGTGACCTGCTCATGCCACACGCCGGTGACCACGCAGAGGATGGCCAGGATCCACATGGGGACGAGCATGGAGCCGGGGACTTCCTTCACATCCCGGAAGGACTCGCGGCTGTGGCCGAAGAACACGGACTGGGTGACCTTGATGAAGGAGGCGAGGGTCAGCACGCTGGTGATCAGGGCCACGATGGCCACGAACAGATAGCCGATGCCGCCGCTGACGGCCTTCTCGTACACGGCCTGGTAGATGGTCCACTTGGACACGAAGCCGTTGAAGGGGGGCAGACCGGAGATGGAGAACGCGGCGATCAGGAAGATCAGGCAGGTCTGGGGCATCTTCTTGCTCAGTCCGCCCATCTTGTCCAGGTTGGTGGTGCCGGTGGCGTAGTAGACGGCGCCGGCGCAGAGGAAGAGCAGGCCCTTGAAGAGGGTGTGGTTCATGGCGTGGTACAGACCGCCCGCCACGCCCAGCGCGGTGCCGAGACCCACGGCGGTGATCACATAGCCGATCTGGGAGATACTGTGGAAAGCGAGCAGACGCTTGAAGTCATGCTGGCTCAGCGCCATGGTGACGCCCACGAACATGGACACGGTGCCGATGGCCACCAGCAGGGTCTGCACGGTGGACAGGCCCATGGACTGGAAGATGATGTAGCAGACCCGGATCAGGCCGTACACGCCTGCCTTGTTGACCATACCGGAGAAGAGCATGGACACGCTGGCGGGAGCAGCCTGGTAGGCGTCGGCCGCCACGAAGTGGAAGGGCACGCAGTAGCTCTTGACGCCGAAGCCCGTCAGCAGCAGGGCGAGGGCCAGCACCACATTGGGCTGGTTCAGGGTGCCGCTGAGGAAAGCGGAGAGCTGGGCCATGTTCAGGGTGTGGGCCTGCGCGTAGAGCAGCGCGATGCCGCTGAGGGTGCAGGTGGAGCCCAGGGAGCCCAGCACCAGGTACTTGAACGCGGCCTCCAGAGAGCCCTTGCTCCAGTTGCGGAAGGCGGTCAGCGCCACGCAGGCGAAGGTCATGATCTCGATCATGACGAACATGTTGAAGATGTCGCCGGTGAGCACGAGACCCAGCACGGAGCCGGAGAGCATCAGGTACAGGGTGTAGTAGTAATCGCCGCCCTCGTCACGGCTCATGTACTTGATGGAGTACCAGCCGGAGAGGTAGGTGGTCACGGTGACCAGCAGGGCAAAGAAGGCGTTGAGAGCGTCCACCTCGAGGCCGATGCCGATGGCATAGTCCTTCACGGGGCTCCAGTTGCCCAGCCAGTAAGTGATCATGTTGCCGTCAATGATGACGTACTTGGCAACGCAGAGCACCATCACAAAGGAGCAGGTGGCAGCCAGCATCGCCAGGAACACGCGAACGCCGCGGTTCTTGCCGCCGAAGATCGTCACCAGGAAGGCGCCGAGGAACAGCACCATGGTGGCGAGAGCGGGGAAATGGACTACGATTTCGTTAAAGTTCATCCTCTCAGCCTCCTGATCTTGTCAGCATCCAGGGTGCCGTAGTTCTGACCGATGCGGATGACGATGGAGAGAGCCATGGCCGTCACGCAGGCACCGATGACGATGCTGGTCAGAGTCAGAGCCTGAGGCACGGGGTCCACAAAGTAGACGGCGCCCTCCTGGCCCAGATACTCCAGCTCACTGGCGATGTACAGAGGAGCGGTAGCACCCTCATTGTAGCCGATGGACACGATGAAGAGGTTCACACCGTAGTCCAGCAGGCCGAGGCCGCAGACCACCTGGATGAGGTTCTTCTTCACCATGAGCATATACATACCGAGGGCCAGAAGAATGATGGCGCAAACATAGTTTTCAATCATCATAAGACTTACCCTCCTTACATTTCATCCTGATTGCCGCCCAGCAGAGAGATGAGCAGCATCAGCAAAAACGCCACGCCGGTGAGCACCTTGAAGCCGACAGCCCAGCTCATGTAGGTGATGGTGCCGGCGGAAATGACGTTGCCGGGGTTGCCGTTGTTCCAGATGGCGTTGCGGACAAAGTTGCCGCCGGCCACCAGGCCGATGGAAGCCAGGGCGATGTAGGCGATGGCGCCCACAGCCTCACCCTTGTGCATCAGGTGGGGATTGATGGCGGACTTCATGGTGTCGAAGCCATGGCCCAGGTAGACCAGCAGCGCGGCGGAAGCCACGATGACGCCGCCCTGGAAGCCGCCGCCGGGGGATACGGTGCCGAACAGGATCACGGCCAGACCGAACACGATCGCAAAGGGGAGATACAGATCGGCGCCGCACTTGACGATCACGTGGCGGGTCTTCATCTTGTTGCCATTATTCATCGTCAGCTTCCTCCTCTCTGCCCTTGATGTTCTTCAGGATGATGTAGGAGCCCGCAATGGCGGTGAGCAGGATAAAGCTCTCGCCCATGGTATCGTAACCACGGTAGTCAAACACGATGGGGGCCACATCGTTGATGGCCTCGGTCTCGCTGAGGTCGGTGGCGACGATGATGGAGGCGATGCCATCGGGGTTTTCGGGGAGATTCCGCTCGCCCTCGGCCTTGGCGTCGGGGTGAACATCGGCCTCGTACTGCTCATAGTTTTCCAGCAGCTCGCGGGCGTCGGTGCCCACGGCCTGGGCGTTGTAAGTAACGGGAACCTCGTTCTTCATGTAAGTAACGGCGGAGATACCGGCGCCCAGCACGATCACCAGCGCCAGGAGGATTGCAATTTTCTTCATTACTCTTCCTCCTCCTTAGTAGCCTTGCGCAGGGCGATCACGAAGAGGACGGTGCCCAGCACGCAGCCGACAGCCGCCTCGGCGATGGCCACGTCGGGAGCGTGGAGGATGATGAACTCCAGCGCCACGAACGCGCCGCAGCCGCCCAGCGCCAGAATGGAGCTCAGGGGCTTCTTCAGCGTGGCGGTCAGGACGCCGCCCACGATGATGCCAAGCACGCAGAGAGTGTTCAGAACAGTCAGCCAATTAGTCATCGAATTCATCCTCCCCATACTTGTCGCAGACGAACTCCGTATGCTCCACGCCCTTCCGGTAGGCAGCCTTGGCGATGCTGTGGCCGCCGATGGGGTTGGCGAGGATGGAGAAGAGGCCGATCAGGGCGATCTTCACGAGCATGGTCCAGCCCAGTTCATGACCCTCCAGGATCATGCTGACGGCCTTCACCAGGCCGCCGATAACGGCGCCGTAGAGGCCCAGGGTAGCGATGTTCGTGCTGGACTGCATCCGGCAGAAGGCGTCGGGCATGCGCAGCAGGCCCACGGTGCCGGCGAAGGCGAAGAAGATGCCCAGCACCACGAAAGCGTCGGAGACGTAACGCAGAATTTCAGACATGATCACAGCCTCCCTTCCAGATAACGGGCCACGCAGACCATGCTGAGGAAGCCCAGAATGGCAGTGACCAGTGCGATGTCGAGATAGATGCCGCGGCCGCTCTCCAGCGCGAAGAGCACCAGCGCCACGTCCGTGAGAATATCAACGCTGTCCGCCGCCACGGCCCGGTCCACCACGCTGGGGCCCTTGGCCACGCGGATCATGCACAGCAGGGCCAGCAGGACGTAAATAGCGGCAAACACAGTCAGTTCCGTCATTCGAAGATCCTCCCTACCCATTTTTCCAGGGTGCCCTTGATGGTCTCGCCCTGTTCCTCGGCGGTACCCTCAGCCACATCGATCCAGTGGATGTAGTACCAGGCCTTGCCCTGCTCGTCCTCGGCCACATCCAGGGTGATGGTGCCGGGGGTCAGGGTGATGGAGTTGGCCAGCATAGCCTGGCCGTATTCGCTCTTCATCTCGCTGGGCACCTTCACGATGCCGGGGTTGATGGGAAGAGCGGGACTGAGAGCGCGCCGCGCCACATCCCAGTTGGCCTTCAGCAGCTCCACGGGGAACACCAGCAGGGTGTAGCCCAGCAGGCTGAAAAGGTGCTTGGGGTTGAGCAGATGGAACGGGCTCTCGTGGATGAAGAAACGGGCAGCGAAAAGCGAGGCCAGCAGAGACACGATAACGCCGGCAATGAGCATATCGGGAGCGGTGGACAGAGTCACCAGCATCCAGAAGCCCAGGCACAGCAGAAACGTGGCCAGCCACGCGCCGAAGCTTGCTTTCTTCATGTGCACACCTCCTTGAATGATTCTTTTCTTTCCTTATTAAAATTAGTTTTGCGCTTTTGGGAAGCTACTCCACCGCGAGACTGTCCACAAAGAACTCCCTGCCCTGGGTGAGGCGGATCCCTCCGCCGCACCGGGGACACTCGAAGCCTTCGGCCTCGCCGCTGTAGCCGCAGGTGGGGCACTCGACCCGCACGGGCAGGATCTTGCTGACGATCCTGGCCCCCTCGCAGACGGTGTCCCCGGAGACATAAGGGAAAAACTCCTCCAGCGCCTGAGGGATGATCCCCGTCATGGCGCCTATGCTCAGGTGGATCTCCACGACCCGGCGAAATCCCTCCCGGGCCGCCGCGTCCTCGCAGATTTTGACGAGGTTTTGCGTGGTGGCAAGCTCGTGCATCAGTCGTCCAGGCAGGAGAAGCAGGGGTCGATGCTGGCCACGATCAGGCCGCCGTCAGCCACGGTGTTGCCGCGGAGCATGGTGGGCACGGTGGGAGCGTTCTTGAAGGTGGGCACATGGATGGACACGCGCTGGTTGTACTGGGTGCCGTTGCCGACGACCTTGTACACCACCTGGCCCCGGGGCGCCTCGTGACGGGCCACGACCTCGCCCTCGGCGATCTTGGGGATCTTGTTGCCCAGGTTGATGGGGCCTTCGGGCAGGTTCTCCAGAGCCTGCACCAGGATCTTGGCGCTCTCGTAGCACTCCAGCGCACGAACCACCACGCGAGCGTAGACGTCGCAGGAGTCGCACACGGCGATGTCGAAGTCGAACTCGTCGTAGCAGGAGTAGGGAGCGTCCTTGCGCACATCGATGGGCACGCCGGAAGCGCGGGCGTGGGGGCCCACGGCGCCCTGGCGGATGGCGTCCTCGGTGGTGAGGATGCCCACGCCCTTGGTACGCAGGGCGATGGTCTTGTCGGTGGTGGCGATCTCCACGATGCGGTCAAGGATGGGCAGAATGCCCTTCAAACCGGCCAGGAACTCCCGGCGCATATCATCGGGGATGTCCTTGCGGGCGCCGCCGGGGATGACCATGGCGTAGTTGACGCGGTTGCCGGAGAGCTTCTCCAGCATATCCATGATGGGCTCGCGCACGTCCCAGATGCGCATGAACAGGGAGTCATGGCCGATCAGGTGGCAGGCGATGCCCAGCCACAGCAGATGGGAGTGCAGCCGCTCCAGCTCGGCGGTGATAACGCGGATATACTGCCCGCGCTTGGGCACTTCGGTGCCGTTGAGAGCTTCCACCGCCATGGCGTAGGTGAAAGCGTGGGAGTGAGAGCAGATGCCGCACACACGCTCCACCAGCACGATGGTCTGGATGGCGTTGCGCTCGGTGGCCAGCTTCTCAATGCCGCGATGGTTGTAGCCAACGAACACCTCGGCGTCCTTGATCACTTCGCCCTCGGTGTACAGCTTGGCGTGGACCGGCTCCTCCAAAGCGGGGTGGTACGGTCCGATGGGTACGACATAACTCATTTCTTCTCCTCCAATTCCTTACGCTGCTCGACCAGCTCGCTCAGCGGGGTCACCAGGATCTGACCCTTGCCCTGCGTCTCCAGCATATCCTCGGGCAGGAAGAGACGGCGGGAGGTATCGAGCCCCTCGAACTCATAACCCATAAGCTCGTTCAGCTCGCGCTCCGGCCATTCCGCCGCCGTGGAATAGATGTCCGTGATGGTCTGGAACTTCTTCTCGTCCAGAACGTAGTAGGACTCCACGGTGTCGCCCACCTCGTAATCCCAGGAGATGTGGGACCGGCCGTCAGGCTGGATATAGCCGTGAATCATAACCAGCATACGACCTTCCTTGCGCATTCGCTCTGCCAGAGGTACCACCTGGTCCCCGGTGATCTCGATTGCCTTGAAAACCTGCATACTTCCACCTCTTTCAACATATAAGAATTTGGTCTTGCTTACAATTTATCAGCATATACGGGGCAGTTGCGCTCCCGTCAGCTTTTGAAGGATCCGTGTGCCGCCGAAGGCTGTCTCCAGCAGCACCCCCGCGCCCCTGTCGGCGCTCACCGTGCCGATCTGCGCGGCGTTTTTCCCCTCGGGCACGCTGCGCATGGCCTCCAGCGCCCGCCCGGCGTCCTCCTGGGGCACCACGCAGAGGAGTTTGCCCTCGTTGGCGCAGTAGAGGGGGTCGAGTCCCAGCATATCGCAGGCCGCCCTCACATCCTCCCGCACCGGCACGTCCGCCTCCCGCAGCACCATGGTGCACCGGGCGTCCTCGGCGAACTCGTTGAGCGTGGTGGCCACGCCGCCCCGGGTGGGATCCCGCAGACAGCGTACCGCCGCGCCGCTCTCCAGCACCGCCGCGCACAGCCTGTTCAGCGGGGCGCAGTCGCTTTGCAGCGTCCCCTCCAGTCCCGAGCGGGAGAGCATCACGGCCGCGCCGTGATCCCCGGCCGTGCCGGAGAGGAGGATGGCGTCCCCCGGGCGGATATTCCGGGGAGAGAGGCCGGGGTATTTCAATACGCCGATGCCGGCGGTGTTGATATAGATCCCGTCGCCCCGGCCCTTTTCCACCACCTTGGTGTCGCCGGTGACGATGCTCACCCCCGCCTTTTCGGCGGTGGCGCGGATGGACTCCACCACGCGCTCCAGATCCCGGAAGGGGAAGCCCTCCTCGATGATGAAGGAGAGGGAGAGGTACTTCGCCTCGCCGCCGCTGACGGACACATCGTTGACCGTGCCGCAGACGCAGAGCTCGCCGATGTCGCCGCCGGGGAAGAAGCAGGGGGACACCACGAAGCTGTCCGTGGAGAACACCAGCTGTTCTCCCCCGGGCACGATGGCCCCGTCGCCCAGATCGCGCAGCGTCTCGTTGCCCAGGGCGGGCAGCAGCAGCTTTTCGATGAGCGCGGCGGTCTTTTTCCCTCCGCTGCCGTAGTCCAGCGTGACAATGTCGTCCATACTCTAAGAAAACACTCCTTTGAAGTGGGATACGCCTTCTCTCAGTGGAAATCCCGGTACTTGTAGGCCGCCGCGCAGGCGCCCTCGGAGGACACCATGCAGGGCCCCACCGGGTCTTCCGGGGTACACACCTTGCCGAAGAGCGGGCACTGATGGGGGTGCAGCCGGCCCTTCATGATCTCTCCGCAGCTGCATCCGGGGATGGTGGCGCTCTCCTTCACCTGCAAGTCGAACTTTTTCTCCGCGTCCCAGGGCGCGAACTCCTCCCGGAAGCCGTAGCCGCTTTGGGGGATGAAGCCCAGACCCCGCCAGAGATCGTCCCGGGGGACGAGCACCCGCTCCATCATGGCCAGGGCGGCGGGGTTGCCCCCGGGCCGCACCGCCCGGCGGTACTCGTTCTCCAGCTTCGCCTCCCCCTCCGCGGTCTGGCGGAGCAGGTGGCAGAGGGCCGTGAGAATGTCCTCCGGCTCAAAGCCGCCGATGACGGCGGGGATGTGCAGCTCCTCAGGCAGGTAGCGGAAGCCCTCCTCGCCGAGGATGGTGGCCACATGGCCCGGGCAGAGGAAGCCGTCCACCTGAAAGTCCTCCATGGCCACCAGCGCCCGGAGCGCCGGTTCCACCCGCTTGAGCATGGAGAGTACGAAGAAGTTCTCCACGCCCTCTTCCCGGGCGGTGAGCACCGCCGCGGCGGTGCCGGGGGCCGTAGTCTCAAAGCCCACCCCCAGGAAAACCACCTGGCGTTCGGGATGCTCCTTCGCGTAGGCCACCGCGTCCACCGGGGAGTAGACCACCTCGATCTTCGCCCCCAGCGCCCTGCGGCGGGCCAGATTGTCCCCCCGCCTGCTGCCGGGCACCCGGATCATGTCGCCGTAGGTGGCGATGGTCACCTGCGGGAGCATACTCAGTTCCAGAAAGGCGTCGATGACGCCCTGATGGGTCACGCACACGGGGCAGCCCGGGCCGGAAAGCAGCTCCGCTCCCTCCGGGAGCATCTGCCGGATGCCCGCTCTGGCGATGGCCATGGTGTGGGTGCCGCAGACCTCCATGAGGCGCACGCCGCCCTCTTTCACGGGCAGGGCGCCGATGGCTTCGCGCTGTTTAGCGGAGAGCATTTTCCACTTCCTCCCACGCTTCCAGATCCAGCCGGGCGGCCTCGGGGGTGATTCGCTCGATGGCGAAGCCCGCGTGGACGATCACATAGTCGCCCACCGCCGCGCCGGGGATGAAGTCCACGCGGATCTCCCGCGCCACGCCCCCGGCCTCGGCCCGGGCCTTATTTCCCTCCACGGAGAGGATCTTCAGCGGTACAGCAAGACACATAGTGCAATAACCTCTTTAACACCCGGCGTGCAGGGCGATCATCATCTGCCCCAGACTCAAGCCCTCGTCGTTGCAGGAGACGCGGCTGTGAGTCCACACGCGAAAGCCCTTTTCCCGGAGCATCCCGGGCAGCCGGGCCATGATATACATATTCTGAAAGGAGCCGCCGGAGAGGACCACGTCCTCCAGTCCGCTCTCCCCACCGATGCGCTCCGTCACGGCCACGGCCATATCCATCAGCGTGTTCATGAACCGGGCCGCCATGACCCCCGCGTCCACGCCCGCTTCCCGGTCGCGCATCAGCTCTCCGGCCATGGGTTCGTAGTCGAAAACGCAGCCCTCGTCGATCTTCACCGCGTAGCGTCCCCGGCAGTCCGCCTCCGCCGCCGCTTCCAGCAGCACCGCACCCTGCCCCTCGTAGGAGGCCGTCTGGCACAGCCCCATCACCGAGGCCGCCGCGTCGAAGAGCCGGCCCATGCCCGAGGAGAGGGGGCAGTTGAGCCCGGCGCGGAGCTGGCGCAGCGCGGCGGAGGCGTCATAGCCGCCATAGAGTTCCTCCCTGCCCGTCATGGCAAGGCCCAGCCGCCAGATCTCTTTCACCGCCCTGTCGCCCCCGATCAGCGGGAGGGGGCGCAGATGGCCCCTGCGGGTAAATCCCCCGTAGCCGCCCGTCAGAAATTCGCCGCCCCAGACGGTGCCGTCCGTGCCGTAGCCCGTGCCGTCCCAGATCAGCCCGATGACCTCTCCCGTCAGGGAATTGTCCGCCATGCAGGCGGCCATGTGGGCGTGGTGGTGCTGGACGCGGATCAGCGGCACGCCCAGTTCCTCCGCCATCTCCTCCGCGCAGCGGGTGGAGAGGTAATCAGGGTGGAGGTCGCAGGCGATGCGCCGGGGGGTGATATCGAAAAGCCGCTCAAAGTGGCCGATCTGCTGACGGTAGTTTTCGTAGGTCTCGAAATTCTTCAGATCCCCGATGTGCTGGCTGGGGAAGGCCATGCCCGGTTTGGAGAGGACGAAGGAGGCCTTCTGCTCCGCGCCGCAGGCGAGGATGCTCTCCGTCAGCTCCCCGATGCGGATCGGGTAGGGCACATAGCCCCGGCTCCGCCGCAGGGGGTATTCCCTGCCGTCCGCCACGCACAGCAGCGAGTCGTCGCAGCGGGTCAGAATGTCCCGGTCGTGGAGGAGGAAGCCGTCGGCGATGCCGCGCAGCTCCCGCTCCGCCTCGTCGTTCCGATACATGATGGGCTTATCCGAGAGGTTGGCGCTGGTCATGATCAGCGCGTCTATATCGTCTCCGAAAAGGAGGTAGTGCAGCGGGGTATAGGGGAGCATCACGCCCATGTAGCCGTTCTCGCTCACTTCCATCCACTCGTCCCGGCGCTTTTTTGGCAGCAGCACGATGGGGCGGCGCTGGGAAGTAAGGAGTTCCTCTTCCTGCGCGGTCATCCCGCACAGCTCCCGCGCGCAGTCCGCGTCCCGGCACATAAGAGCGAAGGGCTTGCCGTCCCGCTGCTTCCTCTGCCGCAGCAGCGCGGCCTTTTCGGGGAGGCAGCAAAGGTGCATCCCACCCAGGCCCTTGACGCAGAGGATCTTTCCCTCTTTCAGCGTCTGCCGGGCCTTTTCCAGCGCCGCCTCCCCCTCCAGCCGTTCCTCCCCCGGCCCGTCGTAAAAGACCTGGGGGCCGCAGTCGGGGCAGCAGGTGGGTTCGGCGTGGTAGCGCCGGTCGGTGATATCCCGGTACTCCCTCCCGCAGTCGGGGCACATGGGGAAAACGCCCATGGAAGTCCTGGCGCGGTCATAGGGCACATCGCGGATGATGGTGAAGCGGGGCCCGCAGTTGGTGCAGTTGAGGAAGGGGTAGCGGTAGCGTTTGTCCCCGGGGGTGCGCATCTCCCGCAGGCAGTCGGGGCAGATGCCGATATCCGGGGAGATCAGGGTGTCCATGGAGGCCATGGCGCGGCTCTCCACGATCTCGAAAGCGGCGAAGTTGGCGAGAGTGTCCATCACGGCGCACTCCACGCTCTCCACGTCCGCCAGCAGCGGGGCCTCCGGAGCGATGCGGGAGGCAAACTCCCTGAGCTCGCTCTCCTCGCCCTCCAGCTCCATGTCCACGCCCCGGGAGCTGTTGCGCACCCAGCCGAGGAAGCCGTAGCCGGAGACCAGCCGGTGGATAAAGGGACGGAAGCCCACACCCTGCACGATGCCGCGAACCTCCACCTTCATTCTCACTCGCACGGGCCATTCCTCCGCTTTCCGCCTCTTTGCCGTCCCATTGGCCCTGCCGGTGGGCATCCCACGACCAATGATACCATTATATCATGGTTTTCGGAAAAGAGGTATCCCCAAAAAAGTGATTTTTCCGCCAAATATACCAGAATATTTGCTATCATTATTGCTTTTTTTAAGAAATATGTCAAATACATCTATCGTATGTGAGGATAACCAAAACGCATGACTCGCCCCGTCTCCGCCGGGATTGACATTCCTCCGTGTGCCCGATATAATATGGTATTCATTATAATATTTTTTATGAGGCGGCGACAAATACCGGGAATATTTTCCTCCCCCCTCCCGCCATTTCCTTTTTATGGGTGATCGTATGAGAGAAAAAAATCGCGTTTGCGCATATATTCTCCGCGTCGCCGCCGGCAGAATGACGCTGCGGCAAAAAGCCGTTTCCTTCCTCTCCCTGTTTCTCGTCCTGACGCTGCTGCCCGTCCTCCCCGTGCGCGCCGGGAGCGGAGAAGAGAGCGACGCGCCATGGGACGAGCGGTTTGAGGAGCAGTCCTGGGACGAGCTGGTGGAGCAGCTGATTCGGGATTGCCATCTCAGCGGCGAGGTGGCGCTGGGCTACAAAAACACCGTGACCGGCGAGGAGCATTACTATAACGGCGATACCTACATCACCGGAGCCAGCCTTTACAAGACGCCGCTCAATATGTACTACGCCGAGCAGATCCATCTGGGCAACAAGAGCTGGGACGACCCCGTGCTGGCTGTCACCTACCGGGAGGCCCAGCGGAGCTCGCTCACCTACTCCAACAACAACGCCTCCCTGACCATGCTTCAGTCCCTGGGCGGGTGGAAGTCCTTCCGGGAGCTGGTGGCCGGGTATCTGGGCGAGTCGGCGGAGAACAGCGCCTATATGCAGGCTCAGGACACCTTCACCGCCCGGCAGATGACCCATTGCATGGATCTTCTCTGCACCGAGAGTGATCGCTTCCCCGGCGTAATGGACTGCCTGCTGGACTCCGCCCCCGGCAAATTCCTGAAGATGGCGGAGGTGGACTACCCCATCGCCCAGAAATACGGCAACGTGGGGGCGCAGGGCAACCGCTACTTCCACGCCGCAGGCATCGTCTACACGGAAGATCCCATTGCCCTGGCGGTGCTTACGGTGAACGTGGGGAACCAGGGCGGCATCCTCAAGGGCTTCACGGAGCTCATGTGCGAATACACCGAGTATTTCACCGCGCGGCGAAAAGCCGGGGAAACGGAAGAGCCCGCCGCACAGGAAGCGGAGGAACCCGCCGCACAGGAAGCCGAGGAGCCCGCCGCACAGGAAACGGAGGAACCCGCCGCACAGGAAACAGAGGAGACCGCCGCACAGGAAACGGAAGAGCCCGCCGTACAGGAAACGGAGGAGTCCGCCGCACGGGAAGCGGAGGAGCCCGCCGTGAAAGAGTCCCCGGCCCACGCCCCGATTCTCGCGGCATTATTTGCTGTCACTCTGCTGGCGGCCATTCTGTTTTTCCGATGGGTCATCCGATCCGGCAGGAGGTACTGAGATGAAGCGCCGTTTTCTCTTTTTGCTGCTCCTTGCCCTGCTGCTCTCGCTGCCCCTCTTTCTCCATCTCTCCCCGCCCCCGGAGGACACCCTCTCCGCCCTCTCCCCCGCCGCCGCCACGGAGCGCTTTGTCACCCGTTTGCAGAGCGGCGCTCTGGAAGGGCTGACGGTGGTGCGGAAGATCTACCGTCTCCCGGAGGATCTCACCGTGGCGCCCCGACCCGACCCTGAGGGCTACGGTTTCACCACCGATGTCAAAGAGGTGGCGGAGGCGGTGCGCCTCTCGTCGGAGCTGCTGGAGGGGCAGAGCACCGTCTGGACGGAGGACACCCCGTTCGACGAGGAGTATGGCATCCGCTACTACCGGGACGAGAGCATCCTCGTGATCGTCTGGCACGAGCGGGAGGGCAGCATGGTGCGCTCCTTTGCCGAAGTGAAGGTAGCCGACGCCTCCCAATTCCGCCGGAAGCTGGCCGGGGACGCCTATGGCTCCGGCTCCTACAAGTTCCCAACGGAGCTGGCCGAGGAGTGCAACGCGGTGCTGGGTCTCAGCGCCGACTTCTACCGCTTCCAGCACTACGGGATCCACGTCTACCAGCGGAAGCTCTACCGCTTTGACGAGGCGCTGGATGTGTGCTGGGTGGACGGCAAGGGCGATCTCATACTGACCCGCTGCCACACCATCACCACCGAGGAGCAGGCCCGGCAGTTCATCGAGGACAACGACATTCTCTTCTCCCTGTCTTTCGGCCCCATCATGGTCCTGGACCACCAGAATGTGACCCCCCGCTACTACGATCAGGGTCAGTCTACCGAATCCCTGCCCCGAACCAGTCTGGGACAGCTGGGGGAGCGGCACTATCTGGCCATGACGGTCAAAGGGAGCGTGAGCGTGCGCCAGGCCGCCGAGTACATGCTGGAAAAGGGCGTGGAACGCTGCTACGCGCTGGACGGCGGGCAGAGCGGCACCATCGCCATGCAGGGGCTTATGCTCAACCCCAGCATGTTCGGCGGATACCACAACGGCCAGCGCATCCAGAGCGACATCATCTATTTTGCCAGCGCCATTCCCGAGGACGGCTGATCCCTCTTTTTCTCCCCGCTGGGAGCACCCTTTCCACTCAGGTGATCGTATGAAAATGAAGAAAACGGCTTCCCTGTACTTCTCTGTCGCGTTGCTGAGCGTGCTCGCGGCGCTGCTGCTCTGCTTTCTGGGCCCCACCGCCACGCCGCTTTTACTGTGGGACGGGGGCGACCCGGTCGAAAGCGCGGAGCAGTTTCTCGCGGCGCTGAACGGGGGCGACTATGCCGCCGCCTCCGCCCTCTGCCGCAGCCCCCTCCCTGCCGAGACCACCCCCGACGGCGAGGACGCCGCCGCCCTCTACGCCCTGCTGAAAGAGAGCTGGCACGGAGAGGTGAGCGGCGACGCCCGGCGGGAGGGAGACCGGGCCTTTGTGCCCGTGCGCTTTTCCGCACTGGATCCCGCCGCCCTCACCGGGGGGCTGAAAGACGACATCAACGCCCTGCTGGAGCAGTATGTGGAGGAAGCGCGTCTGGCCTCCGATGTGTTCGAGGAGGACGGCTCCTACCGGGAGGCCGTGGTGCTCCGGGCGTGGAAAGCGGCGCTGAACGCGCGTATGGAGCGCGCCGGAGACTATGTCTCAGAGCGCGATATGACGCTGACGCTCCGCTACTCCAACCGCACATGGCAAATCGTTCCCGACAGGGAGCTGCTCTCCGCTCTGGCGGGAGGTGCGTGAGATGAAGCGCTGTTTCCTCTCTTTGCTGCTTCTCGCCCTGCTGCTCTCACTGCCCCTCTTTCTCCATCTCTCCCCGCCCCCGGAGGACACCCTTTCCGCCCTCTCCCCCGCCGCCGCCACGGAGCGCTTTGTCACCCGTTTGCAGAGCGGCGCTCTGGAAGGGCTGACGGTGGTGCGGAAGATCTACCGTCTCCCGGAGGATCTCACCGTGGCGCCCCGCCCCGACCCCGAGGGCTACGGCTTCACCACCGACGTCAAAGAGGTGGCGGAGGCGGTGCGCCTCTCGTCGGAGCTGCTGGCGGGGCAGAGCACCGTCTGGACGGAGGACGCCCCCTTCGTGGAAAAATACGGCATCCGCTACTACCGGGACGAGAGCATCCTCGTGATCGTCTGGCACGAGCGGGAGGGCGGCGTGCTGCGCACTTACGCCGAGGTGAAGGTGGCCGACGCCTCCCAGTTCCGCCGGAAGCTGGCAGGGGACGCCTACGCCTACGGTTTTTATAAGTTCCCCACGGAGCTGGCCGTGGAGTGTAACTCCGTGCTGGCTGCCAACGGCGATTTCTACCGTTTCCGCACCCAGGGGATCAACGTCTACCAGCGGAAGCTCTACCGCTGCGACGGGGAAAAGTTGGACACCTGCTGGATCGACGGCGGGGGCAACCTGCTCTTCACCCGCGCCGGCGAGATCGAAAACGAACAGCAGGCCGAGGCCTTTATCAAGGACAACGACATCCTCTTCACCCTCTCTTTCGGCCCCGTCATGGTCGAAAACGGCGTGAGCGTGGTGCCGGACTGGTATCTGCTGGGCGAGGCCAACCGCGACTACCCCCGCGCGTGTATCGCGCAGACCGGGGAGCTGCACTACCTGCTGTGTATGTCCATGGATTACATTCCCGTGGCCGAAATGGCCGGGCTGATGGTGGAAAAGGGCGTGGAGCGCTGCTATGCGCTGGACGGCGGGCAGAGCGGCACCCTGATCATGGAGGGGACCATGCTCAACCCCAGCTCCTACGGCTGGGGCAATGTCGCCCAGCGCATCCAGAGCGACATCATCTACTTCGCCACCGCCATACCCGAAACGAACTGAGGTGACCGTCATGCAAACCATCGCCCTGATCCTGCCCCACGCCGTGGTATACTACAGCGGCCTTATCCTCGCCCTGGCCATACTGGGCGGCGGCGCGCTGCTCCTGGCCCTGCGCACGGCGCAGGGGCGGGAAATCCACAGCGCCCTGCTCTTTTTGCTGCTGAGTCTGCTGCTGGGCCTCCCCCTCTCCCGGCTGGTGCACTGGTATTGCAACAGCGCCCAGTACGCTTCCTTCGCCTCCGCCATGACCGACTATTCTTCCGGCGGCTACGCCCCGCTGGGGGCCGCGCTGGGTATGCTGCTCTCGGCGCTGCTGCTGCGTCTTTTTGGCGCGGTTCGGGATCTGCCCGCCCTGCTGGACTGCGCCGCCCCCGCCGCCGCGCTCAGCATGGGCATCGGCCGTCTGGCCTCCCTCTTCACCTCCGCCAACCGCAGCAAGTTCACGCTGGAGGGAGAGTTCTTCCGCCGCCTGCCCTTTATGACCTCCGCCGTCACCCCCTCCGGGGGCGTCGAGTGGCGCATCGCCACCTTCGCGTGGGAGAGCATCAGCTGCTTTGTGCTGTGTCTGGTGCTCCTCGCCCTCTTCCGCCCCCTCCGCAGCCAAAAGCGCTTCCGCGCCTCCTGGCGGGACGGGAATGTGTTCTTCCTTTTTCTCGCCCTCTACGCCGCCTTTACCGTCATGCTGGACAGCACCCGTTACGACGCTCTCTATCTCCGCTCCAACGGTTTTGTGAGTTTGACGCAGATCTGCTGCGTGGCGGGACTGCTCTTCTCCACGGTGGTCTGCAGCGTCCGCAGCGTCATGGCCAACGGGCTGCGGCCGTGGCACTTTGTCCTTTGGCTGCTCTGGGCCGCCGGGGCGGGACTGGCCGGGTACATGGAGTACTACGTTCAGCGCCACGCCGCGGAGTTTCTGTTCGCCTACGCGGTGATGGAGGGCGCGCTGCTGCTGCTCTTTGCCATCGTCTGCCTGCTGTGCCGCAGCACCCGGAGCCGGGCGGGCGGTGGTGGCGCGGAGCGCAGGGGTCCCCCTGCCGGGGAGGCCGGGTCTTCCTGCCATGACGAAGGAGCTTCCCCCGCGGAGGCGGTGCCCTCCCCCGAAGAAGAGATCCCCTCCGGCGGGGAGGCAGAGCCGCCTTTGGAGGACAGTGTTCCCTCGCTGGAGGATATCCTCTCGGAATACGCCGAAGGATCCTGAGCGGCCCGGCGCAGCTTCCGTACCCGCGCTCCGCCGCCGCAAAAGAGAGATCCTCCGTATGGCTCCCGCCATACGGAGGATCTCTCTTTTGCGTTGCGCTCTCCCTCTTCCCGCCGTTGGGTCTGTGAGTTTGCTTATGTGTTCCGCCCCGACGGCGCCGTCGTCTTTCGGCCATTCTCCGGCGATCGCCGCCCTCCCGCAGGAATATTCCGCACAAGCAGCACCCGCGCCCCTTATTCCGCCAGCTCGCCCAGCAGCCGCCGGCCCTCCGCGGCCGTGATGCGCACCTTTTTCACGCTGCCCCGGAGGCCCTCGCCCTCCACGGCCACCTCGGCGTAGTTCTCCCCGTGGCCCAGGCTCCGCCCCTCCTTCTCCGTTTCAAAGAGCACCGAGAGGGTCTTGCCCACGCAGCTTTGGAGGTACCGCTCCGTCATGTCCCCGGCCAGGGCGATGGCCCGGGCACTGCGCTCGTTCTTCACCCGCTGGGGGAGCTGTCCCTCCATCCGCCCGGCCAGGGTACCCGGGCGGACGGAGTAAGGGAAGATGTGCATATCCGAGAAGGCGCAGCGCTCGATAAAGCGGAGCGTCTCGGCAAACTCCTCCTCCGTCTCCCCCGGGAAGCCGCAGATGAGGTCGGCGGTGATGCCGCAGCCGGGAAAATGCCGCCGCAGCCGCTCCACCGCCCCGTAAAAGAGCGCCGTGTCGTAGTGGCGGTGCATCCGCTTCAGGGTGGCGTCGCAGCCGGACTGGAGGGAGAGGTGGAAGTGGGGGCAGACATTCAGCTTTTCCAGCCGCGCGGCGAAGTCCTCGGTGACGCACCGGGGTTCAAGACTGCCCAGATGGAGCCGGGCCTCCCCCGCTGCCGCGGCCATGGCCTCGCAGGCGTCGATGAGCGTCACGCCCCCCTCCAGATCCTTCCCATAGGAGGCGATCTCGATGCCCGTGAGAACGATCTCCCGGTATCCGGCGGCGGCGAGGGCGGCGCACTGCGCGGCGCACTCCTCCACCCCCAGACTCCGCACCCTGCCCCGGGCGTAGGGGATGACGCAGTAGGAGCAGAAATTGTCGCAGCCGTCCTCGATCTTCAGATAGGCCCGGGCATGGCCGGCGTAGGCCCCGGCGGGGAGCTGCTCAAAGGGCCGGCGTTCCTTGCTGTCGGGCACAAAGGTGCGCTCCGCGCCTGCCGCGGCGGCCTCCGCCGCCTCCAGAAAACCCATGCGGTCCGCCGTGCCGTAGACCACCGCCGCCCCCAGCGCCTTCGCCCCCTCGGGGTCGATCTGGGCGTAGCAGCCGCTGATGCAGAGCACCGCCCGGGGGTTCTCCTTCCGGAGCCGCCGGACGCACTGCCGCACCTTTCTCTCCCCCTCCGCCGTCACCGCGCAGGAGTTCACCAAAATCACATCCGCCTCGCCCTTTTCGGCCTTTTCGTGACCCCGGGCCCGCAGGATCAGCTCCATGGCCTCGGACTCATACTGATTGACCTTGCAGCCCAAAGTGGCTATAATATATCGCATCATGCACCTCGCTTCCCGCCGTTCCGACGGGAACGGAAAGGAAAATAGATAATTATGGAGATCTATCTGGATAACGGAGCCACCACCCGCGTCTGCCCGGAGGCGGCGGAGGCGGCTTTGAAAGTCATGCTGGAGGACTACGGCAACCCCAGCTCCACCCACAGAAAGGGCCGGGAGGCCAAAGCCGTTCTGGAACGCGCCCGCGCGCAGATCATGGCCGCCCTGGGCGCCCGGGACGGAGAGCTGGCGTTCACCTCCGGCGGCAGTGAGAGCGACAACTGGGCCATTCTGGAGGGGGCCGAGGCCCGGCGGCGGGTGGGCAGGCACATCCTCTCCTCCGATGCAGAGCACGACGCTGTGAAAAAGACGCTGGAAGCCGCCCGGCAGCGGGGCTGGGAGGTCACGCTGCTGCCCCCCGGCGCGGACGGGGCCGTCTCCCCGGAGGCCGTGCGGGAGGCTCTGCGCCCGGACACCGCGCTGGTGTCGCTGATGCTGGTGAACAACGAGACCGGCGCCATTACGGACATCCCCGGTGTGCGCCGGGTGATGAAGGAAGCGGGCAGCCGGGCGCTGCTGCACACGGACGCCGTACAGGGCTTTTTGAAAGTGCCCTTTACCGCGCCCTCCCTGGGCGCCGATCTGATCTCCCTGTCCGGCCACAAGATCCACGCTCCCAAGGGCGTGGGCGCGCTCTATCTGGCCAAAGGCGTCCGTCTCTCCCCCCTCCTCTTCGGGGGCGGACAGGAGAATGGGCTGCGCTCGGGCACGGAGGCGCTGCCCCAGATCGCCGCTTTCGGCGCGGCCGCTGAGGTGGGCAGGCGGGAGGCCACCGCGGCCCAGCAGCGCATGGCCGCCCTCCGGCAGCGCTGCATCGATCGCGTCCTTTCAGAGGCGGAGGACGCGGTGGTCATCGGCGGGGGCGCGCCTCATGTGCTCTGCCTCTCCCTGCCCGGCTACCGCAGCGAGGTGCTCATGAACTATCTGGAGGCCCGGGAGATCTACGTCTCCAAGGGCTCCGCCTGCAAGCGGGGACGGCGCAGCCATGTGCTGGAGGCCATGGGCCTCCCCGCCGGAGTCATCGACGGGGCCATCCGGGTGAGTCTCTCCCGCTTTACCACGGAGCAGGAGATCGACGCCTTTGCCGAAGCGCTTTTGGAGGCCCGGCGCACCCTGCGGAAGTCCGTCCGGTAACGATCCATTTCCCGCCATCCCGCTCCGGCGTCCCGCCGGTGCGGGACTTTTTTACGCCGCCGGGACGGCCAGCGCGAAGCGGCCGTAGTATTTCACCCGGTACCCCGCCTCTTCAAAGCGGGGAGCGCTCTCCGCCCTCACGACATAGGCGGCCCGCTCCCCCTCCAGGGGCCAGAGCGTCTCGTCGCCGTAGTGGTAGCGCTCCCGGTACTCTCCGCTCCGGTACCACCGTGCGTCCACATCGTGGTAGTAGAGCGTCAAAATCTCGCTGACAGCGGCGGCGCGCTCATACTGGGAGTTCTGGGTGATGTAGTACGCCTCCACATCCGCTCCCTCCGCGGCGGTGACCGCCTCGCCGAAATCTGCCAGGAAGTGGCGGGAGATCTCCTCGTTCCAAGTCCCGAAATAGCTGTGGGAGAAGAGGAGGAAGGCGCATAGATATAGGGCGGGCAGCGCCGCCCAGCCGCCCCGGACGGAGCACACGCAGCGCCACAGCCCCACGCCCACGAAGATCACCATGGCGTAGAACACCAGATTGGCCCTGTTGATGTTGGCGCCCCGCACCAGCAGCGCGTTGAGGAAGCCCGTGGCAAAGAGGAGCAGCGTCATGGCGCTGCCGCTCTCGCCGCGCCGCCGCCAGAGCGTCCACGCGCCCAGCGCCGCCAGCGGCAGCGAGAAGAGGTAGAGCGTGCCGAAGCCCTCCACTTCGTTCCACGGCAGGTCCCGGTGCTGCAAAAGGATGAGCCCCACGGCGTTTTTCAGATTTTCCCAGAGCTGCCGGGGGATGTTCTCCGAGAAAAACAGCAGATCCGAGGAGCGGACGGTGTCGGGGAAGCGGGGCATGGTGAAGAGGGGCGTGGCCCAGGTGGGGAGACGGAAGGTATTGATGATCAGCACCGCGAAGAAGGGCCAGGCCAGCAGCAGAAAGAGCAGCACGCAGAGTCCCGCCTCCCTCCATGCGACCTTTTTCCGTCCCAGCAGCACCGCGCAGCAGAGCAGCAGGAAGAGGGGCGTGGTGTACCCGGCGATGCCGTAGCAGTACACGCTCAGACCAAAGGGTATCATGGAGAGACAGACCCACTTTCTCTCCCCCTCCACCCCCTTGTGGAGCAGCCAGATCCCACTCAGGAGGAAGTGGGGGTAGAGGTTGCAGTCCAACCCCCAGCGGCTCTGCATGATGTGCCAGGGGTTCACGACGGCGATGAACAGCACCGCCAGCGCCGCCCCCCGCCCCCAGGCCCGGCGGGCGAAGAAGTAAAGACAGCCCAGCCCCCCCAGCGAGCAGAGCAGGCAGGGAAGGCGCAGGGTATAGACGTTCATGCCGAACAGACGGATGAGGGGCGCCATCAGATAGCTCATCATCACGCTCATCTGCCCGTAGCCCCAGGCGGTGAAGTACACCGGGCGGAGCATCCCGAAGCGGTCGGTGCCGTACCCGGCCAGGGCGCCGGCGTCCACGGCGGCCATGGCCCCGTCCTGATTGACGCCCCCGGGCACCACGCCAAAGTCCCAAAGCCGCGCCCACAGGGCCAGCAGCACGATCCCCGCCAGGATCCACCGCTCCCGCCGCGCCGTGAGGGCCGGGGGAGAAGATCTCCGCAGCGGCGCCGGGCCGCAGAGCGCGGACAGGGCAAACAGCAGCGCGCAAACGAGAAACAGGCGATTCCAAAGGGCCACGGCGGCGCCTCCTTCCGGATAAGATAGTATCTTATTATACCACGCTCCCTCCCCGGGGTAAAGTCCCCCGGGGAGGGAGTTGCAAAAGCGCGGAGAAAAGGCTAAAATAGGCAAAAAAGGAAAAAGGAGGGGCGCAGATGGGGAAAAAGGTACTTGGCTGGCTGTATAAGGGCGCATCGGCCCTGCTGCTCTCGCTGCTGCTCTGCGCGCTCATCCTCACCCTCGCCTTCTCCTCCACCCGGACGCTCATCGGCGGCTGGGCGGTGCCGCGGAACAGCCGGGAGCTGGATCTGCGGGATCTCACCGTGCGCAGCGACTGGGGGCTGCGGCTGCTGCGGGATCCCCGGCGCGTCGACCTCCGGGGCAGCCTCCTCAGCGCCCGGGAAATGCTGCGTCTCACAGAGCGCTTCCCGGACTGTGAGTTCCTCTGGGAGGTGCCCGTTGGGACGGAGCGTTTCGACAGCCGCAGTCTCTCCATCACCCCCGCCTCCCTCTCCAAAAAGGATCTCCCCGCCTTCGCCCTCTTCTCCCGTCTGGAGGAGGTGGACGGGCGGAGCTGCGGGGACATCGCCGCCCTCCACCAGCTTCAGCTTCTTTACCCCCAGTGCCGGGTGCTCCGCTGCGTCCCGCTGGGCAGCCGGCGCGTCCCCGCAGAGACGGAGGAGCTGACGCTGCCCGCCGCGGACGCGGACTTTGCCCAGCTCATGGAAAATCTCGCCTACTTCCCCGCCCTGCGCTCCCTCCGCATCGTCTCCCCCTCTCTGCGCGAGGAGGAGGCCGCGGCGCTGCGGGAAAAGTACCCCGGGGTAGATCTGGACTACGAGGTGGAGACGGTCTGCGGCCGCTGGTTTTCCAACCACGCCGAGGAGATCTCCCTCGCCGGCTGCGAGGGCTTCTCCCTCGGGGAGCTGCGCGAAGCGCTGGCGCGCTTCCCCGGGCTGCGCTGCGTGGATCTCACCGGCTGCGGCTTCTCCAACGAGGAGCTGTGCCGGTTCCGGGACAGTCTGGACGGCGTGGATGTGCGATGGAGCATCTCCCTCTACGGCGCCACGCTCTGCACCACCGACAGCGAGCTGGATCTCAGCGGGCAGTATGTGCAGGATGTGGGCGAGCTGGAGGCGCTGCTGCCCTGCTTCCCCCATGTTGAGAAAGTTCTCATGTGCGAGTGCGGGGTGAAGGACGAGGTCATGGACGCGCTGGACCGGCGCCACGAGGACATCCGCTTTGTATGGACGGTGCACTTCGGGGCCTTCTTCCTGCGGACGGACGCCACCACCTTCATCGCCACCACCTTCCCCTACGGCTACTCCTTCCTCACCAACAAGGAGCTGGAGGCGCTGCAATACTGCCGGGATCTCATCGCGCTGGATCTGGGGCACATGGAGTATTCGGATGTGTCCTTCCTCCGCTCCCTGCCCAAACTCCAGTACCTCATCCTGGCCGACACCCATGTTTCGGATATCTCCATGCTCGCGGAGATGAAGGATCTCCGCTATCTGGAGCTGTTCCTCACCGATGTAAGAGACATCTCCCCCCTGCTGGAGTGCAAAAATCTCCGCCACCTCAATCTGGCCTACTGCGTGCTGGACAATGCGGAGCTGCTGGGCGAGATGCCGTGGCTGGAGCGGCTGTGGATCCCCGGGGTGGGGCTCAACGCCCGGGCGGAGCAGGCCATCCGGGACAATCTTGGCAATACAAAAGTGGAGCGCTTTTGCAGCAGCTCCACCGGGGGCAGTTGGCGCACGGACGCGGCCTATTTTGAGATGCGGGACGTGTTCGGGGTCTACTACATGCCCGGCTGAAAGGAGACGACATGATCTGTTCCTCAGAGAGAAATCTGGACAAATTCGTGGTCTTTGATCTGGAGACCACCGGCATAGGCAGCGCGGAGAAAATCACGGAGATCGGTGCGGTGAAAGTGGAGTGCGGCGAGATCATCGAGCGCTACTCCCGGCTGGTGAACCCGGAAAAGTACATCTCCCCGGAGATCGAGCGCCTCACGGGTATCTCCAACGCCATGGTGGCTTCCCAGCCCCCCATCCGGGACGTACTGCCGGAATTTCTGGCCTTTACGGAGGGGCTGCCGCTGGTGGCCCACAACGCCCCCTTCGACTGCTCCTTCCTCTTCCGGGAGGCGGAGGCCCTGGGGCTGCGGGTGGACGCGCCGGTGGTGGACACGCTGCGCCTGGCCCGGCGGGTCTTTCCCAAACTCCCCTCCTATAAGCTCACCTTTCTCACCGACTATTTCTGCATCGCCCAGAGCGACGCCCACCGGGCCTGGTGCGACGCCGAAGCCACAGCCAAGCTCTATCTCATGATGCGCCAGTGACCTCACATCCGCCCGATCTCCCAGAGCATCTTCAACGCGTCCCGCACCGGGCGCACCCGGCTCTCCCGCTGCTCCGCCTGGGGCGGCATCTTCACGGGGAATTCCCCGATGACCCGTCCTTCCCGCTGGGCCAGCAGCAGCACCTCCGTGTCGAAGGCGAAGCCGTCGCAGCGGCAGCGGGCAAAGAGCGTGCGGGCCGCCTCCCCGTTGAAGCACTTAAGCCCCGCCTGGATATCCCGGACGCGGAGCCCCGTGCGCAGCCGGATCAGCCGCCGCATGGCCTCCGAGCCCCAGCGCCGCAGGGCGGAGTAGCCCCCGTAGCTCTCCTCCCCCAGCGTCCGGGTGGCCACGGTGATGTCCGCCCCACCCTCCCGGTGGGCGCGGAGCAGCCCCGCCATCTGATCGGCGCCGTAGGCCAGGTCGCAGTCTGTGAAGAGCACCGTCTCCCCCCGGCTGGCGAGCACGCCCGCGCGCACCGCGCCGCCCTTGCCCCGGTGGGGGTTGCGGAGCAGGCGGATGCGCCCGTCCCGCCGCCGGGCCTCCTCCAGCAGCGCCGCGCTCCCATCGCTGCTGCCGTCGTCGGAAAAGATGAGCTCCCCAACTCCCTCCCGGGTGCAGAACCCGGAGAGGGCGGCGATGGTGTCCGGCAGGATGCGTTCTTCATTGTAAACGGGTATGACAAGTGAGATCATGTCGCTTCCTCTTCTCTATACCGGTAAAAACCGGGCGGATGCATGGCTCCGCCCGGTTTTTTGCGTTTGTCCGTCCGGCGGGGCCCGGCTCAGCCGTTCCAGTGGCTCAGTCCGCCATAGTAGCTCTCCGGATCCACTCTGTTGCCGTCCACCCGCACCTCAAAATGGCAGTGGGGGCCGGTGGAGATGCCTGTGGAGCCCACATAGCCGATGACCTGCTCCTGGGACACATACTGTCCCACGCTCACCGCCGACTCCTGCATGTGGGCGTAGAGGGTGGTGGTGCCGTTGCCGTGGTCGATGACCACATAGTTGCCGTAGCCGCTGTTGGAGGAGGCCGCCACCACCGTGCCGCCGCCGGCGGCCACGATGGAGGAGCCGGCCGTGGCGCCGATGTCCAGCCCCTGATGGTTGGTGCTGGCTCCCGCCGTGGGCTGATCCCGAAGCCCGAACTCCGAGGTGACCAGACTGCTGGAGGGCACCGGCCAGGAGAGGCTGCCGCTGGCAGTGGCCCCGCCGGAACTGCCGCCCGTCTGGGCGGTGGAGCTGCCGCCGGAGGCGGCGGCAGCGGCAGCGGCCGCGGCCGCTGCGGCGGCCCGCCGCTCCTCAGCCAGTCTGGCCGTCAGGGCGCTGATCTCCGCGTCGGCCTCGTCCATAGCCGTCTGGATGGCGGCATACTCCTCCTGGGCCCGGTCGGAGTCCTCGCCGATCCGCTGCAGCAGCGCGGCGGCGGCCTCCACCTGGCTGTTCAGGTAGCTCTGCTTGTCCGCCAGCTCCGCCTGGATGCCCTGCTGCACGGCCAGCATGTCCTGGTACTCGCCGCGCAGGCTCTCCTTGTCGCTGCGGGCGCTGCGGTAGCGTTCCTCCAGCTCCTTATCGTACTGGGTGATATCCGATATGTCCGCCATGCGGGAGAGAAGATCCGTCAGGCTGTGAGAATCCAGCAGCACGCTCAGGTAATTCAACCCGCCGCTCTCCTCCATGGCCCGCATCCGCGCCCGGAGCTGCCGGGACTGAGTCTCCTCCGCGTTGATGGCCGCCATCAGCTCGTTCTCCTTCTCCCGGAGCATCTCATCGTAGAGCGCCACCTGCTGGGTGATCACCTCGATCTCCTCCCGGTTGGTCTCGATCCGCTGATCCAGTGCCATCTTCCGCACCACATAGAGGGCCTGGGCCTCGGCAAGAGCATCGATCTCCGACTGCTGCTCCGCCGCCCGGGCCGCCAGCGCCTCCCGCTTCTCCTGAAGGCGGTCTATATCGCTCTGGCTCACCGCCCGCGCAGGCAGCGCCGCCGCAAAGAAAAGCACCCCGGCCAGAGAGAGACCGGCCAGGCGTGTCAACCAAGTTCTGTTCATGCGCATAGTTTTTCCTCCGGAAATGTCGCCATGGCTCGCGCCCCGGCCTCTCCGGGGCGGCTGCTTACGCTGACAATTATACCCTGCCGGGAGGAAAAGGTCAATCGGCGTAGAAAACCGAATTCATGGACAATCTGTAAACTTTTGTCACCATTCTCCCCAAATCTCCCGTTCGCATCCTCCCCCGTTTTCGGAATTCCCCTTGAAGAGAGGGGGTCGGGGGGGGGTATAATCGGGGGAAAACCGGGCGCAGCGCCCGGGCTGTTACTGAAGGAGGACGCCATGGCATATCTGGGAGAGAACATCCGAAAGCTGGGCTTCGGGCTGATGCGTCTGCCCCGGGAGGGCAGGGAGATCGACGTGGAGCAGGTGAAGGTGATGGTGGACAGGTTCCTTTCCGCCGGGTTCACCTACTTTGACACTGCCTGGGCCTACGCCGGCAGCGAGGACGCCATCCGGCAGGCGCTGGTGGAGCGCTACCCCCGGGAGAGCTACCAGCTGGCCACCAAAAACGCCGCGTGGATCAAGTGCAGGACCCGGGAGGACGCCATCCGGCAGTTCGACGAGTCCCTCCGCCGCACGGGGGCCGGGTATTTCGACTTCTATCTGCTGCACAATCTGGGCGAGGGGCGCACTCAGCTCTTCGAGGACTTTGATCTCTGGCGCTTCGTGCAGGAGAAGAAGGCCGAGGGCCTCATCCGCCACATCGGTTTCTCTTTCCATTCCACGCCGGAGGCGCTGGAGGAGGTGCTGCAAAAGCACCCCGAGGCCGAATTCGTCCAGCTCCAGATCAACTACTCCGACTGGGACAGCGCCGATGTACAGTCCCGCCGCTGCTATGAGGTGGCCCGCAAGTACGGCAAGAGCGTCATCGTCATGGAGCCGGTGAAGGGCGGTATGCTGGCCAATCCCCCGCAGGTGGTACGGGACATCTTCCGCGAGGCCGAGCCGGCGTCCTCCTGCGCCTCCTGGGCCATCCGCTTCGCCGCCGATCTGGAGGGCGTGATCACCGTGCTCTCCGGCATGAGCAGCGTGGAACAGATGGAGGACAACCTCGCCACCATGTCCCACTTCACCCACCTCTCCGAGAGCGAGCGCGCCGCCCTGGACAAGGCCCGGGAGGCCATCCGGAAGATGCCGCTCATCCAGTGCACCGGCTGCAACTACTGCGCCAAGGTCTGCCCCAACGACATCGGTGTCTCCGGCGCCTTCGCCGCATACAACCACTTCGTCATGTACGGCGACGCGGAGGGGGCCAGGCGGCAGTTCAACCACCCCGACCACCGGGGCCACGCCATGCCCGCTGCATGTGCCAGGTGCGGCGAGTGCGAAGAGGCCTGCCCCCAGCATCTGCACATCCGGGATCTTCTGGAGAAGGTCAGCGAAACGCTGGGCGTGTAACGCCGGAAAGTGGAAACCGTGACAGCCGGAGGCATACGCCTCCGGCTCAGCCTGTCAAAGAACCCCGGTTTTCGGCAAGCGAAAACCGGGGTTCTTTAACAAGCTGGGAACGCCCCGGATACCTGCAGGTATCCGGGGCGTTCTGTGTCGCTGTGTTACGAAGCGGGGGGATCAGTTGGCCTGAGCCTGGGCGGCCCGGCGTTCCGCGTCCCGCTTGGCGTTCTCCGTGGCGTACATGGCGGCGTCCTTGTCGGTGATCTTGTAGCAGAACACCACCAGCGCCACGGCCACGAACATGCAGATGGCGGGGAAGAGGGTAAACCAGAACATGAAGCCCTTCTCGATGGCGGGGGTGACCGCACCGCCGCCGATGGAGACGGTATCGAAGCTGATCCAGCCGAGAGCGGCCGCGGACATGGTGCCGGCCAGCATGGTGGCGATCTTGATGGGGATGTTGAACATGGCCATGGCGATGGTACGGTTGTCCTTGCCCGTCTTGTAGTAGCCGTACTCGCCGCAGTCCAGGAAGTAGTTCACGCCGAAGCCGGAGAAGATGTACATGGCCATGGCGTTGAACGCGCCGAACACGGTGTAGACATACCAGGGGGCGCGGCCGATGACGAAGTAAGAGCCCAGCAGACCCAGGCCCCAGAGTCCGAGACCCACGGCGATGGCGTTCTTCTTGCCCAGCTTCATGCCCAGCTTGGGCCCGATCATGGAGCCGACCAAGGAGGCCACGCTGCGGACGGTGGCGTGGGTGGTCATGGCCATGGCGAAGGTGGCGGGCGTGAGCTTGAGGAACATGAAGAAGTACATCTCAAAGCCGGCGGCGAAGTTAAAGCCGAAGTTATAGACCGTGTAGACCAGCATCAGCACCAGCAGCTGCCGGTTCTGGGCCACGGAGGCGAACATCTCGCCCACGCTGACGCCCTTGACGGCGGCCTTCTGCTCGGCGGTGAGGGCGGGCCGGGGCAGGTCGTATTCCTTGGACACGTCCAGCACGCACTTGGCGCCGATGAGGATGGTCAGACCGAAGACGCCGGAGACCAGCAGGTAGCCCAGCTGCTCATTGCCGGTGGCGTCGTAGATGAAGGTCTTGACGGGCAGGATGGTCAGGGAGGTCACAATGGTGGAGAGCGCCATCATCTGAGCGCCCTTGACGGACATGCGGTTGCGGTCGACCATGGAGGGGCCGGCCATGGCGGCCATAATGCCGAAGTTGGCATTGCCCAGGAAGGTGACGGAGCCGCAGATCAGGATGTAGCCCAGGATGCAGATGAGACCCTTCGCCAGAGGGCTGGCGATGGAGGTGGGGGCGGCGAAGCAGATGACGGTGCCCGCCAGCATCACCCAGGGGAAGATCTTGAAGAAGAAACGGTATTTACCGTGCTTGCCGCCGCCGGTCTTTTCCACGATCGGCCCGGCCACGAGGGAGAGGACGAAGTCCGTGCCCGTACCGATCAGCACCAGAACGGCCAGCAGCCCTGCGGGGACGCCCAGGTTCACCTGCATAAACGTACGATAGTACATGAAAGCAGGCATCATGGCCATGAAGGATGTCAGACCATACATGGAGTATTTGGTAACTTGTGCATTGGTCAGCTTGGATTCATTCATGTGTATCCCTCCTTTTTCTCTTGAGTGCGGTGGAGTTGCACCAAACTCATGGCATCATAATAAATACTCATAAACGAATTGTCAAGAATACAAATTTTATTTGTTACAATCAATAAAAATATGCGATTTCCTTTGTAAATGGTGCATATGCCCTCCTTATTCGTATATTGAACGAGTATAGTCTGATTATCGTATCATACCGAAATAAATGGGAAGCTCTTCCGCTCCGGTGCGGAGGCGGGCACGCCGCCGCTTTTTTCCCCGAAAAACGCAAAAAAGAGCGCAGCCTGTAGGCTGCGCTCTTTTTCCGGGCAGGCCGGGCGGTCAGTTTTTGTTGAGATAACTGACCAGCAGTTCCTGCATCAGATCGTCCCGGTCGAGACGGCAGATGAGGGAACGGGCATTGTTATAGTTGGTGATGTAGGTGGGATCCTCGGTGAGGATGTAACCCACCAGCTGATGGATGGGGTTGTAGCCCTTGACGACCAGCGAATTATAGACGGAGGAGAGGATCTCCCGGATCTGCGCGCTGTTATCGACGGCCACGAATTCTTTGGTGTCGGCCATTGCAAGCACTCCTTCCCAACGTAGAAAAACTGTTTAGGGCAGTATACCACGTTTCGGGAAAAAAGGATAGTATCTTTCCGCCGATTTGGGAAATTTTTTCAGCGAATGACCGCGTTCAGCTCGCTTTTGAGCAGCGCCAGGACATTCTGCACGGCCTCCTCGGCGTGCTCCACGGTAAGGGTGCCCTCGTCGGAGCGGAGGGTCAGGGAGAAGGCCACGCTCTTCTTGCCCTGGGGGATGCCCTTGCCCCGGTAAACGTCGAAGAACTCCACGCTGCGCAGCAGCGCGCCGCCGCCCCGGCGGATGCACTCGGTGAGGCTGCCCACGCTCACGTCCTCGTCGCAGAGGAGGGCCAGATCGCGGGTGATGGCCGGGAACCGGGGCAGGGGGCGGTAGACGGGCTCCGCGCCGCGGGCGGCGAAGAGGGCGTCCATCTTCAGCTCGGCGGCGTACAGCTCGCAGTCGGCGCCGAAATTGGCCGCCACCAGCGGGTGCACCTGGCCCATCACGCCCAGATACTCCCCGCCCACATAGACTCTCGCGCAGCGTCCGGGGTGGTAGGCGGGGTTCTCCCGCTCGGCCACGAAGCGCACGCCCTCCACGCGCAGCCCCCGCAGGATGGTCTCCACATCGCCCTTAAAGGCGAAGAAGTCCATGCCCTCCCCGTAAGCGCCCAGGGTGAGCGCCTTGTTCTCATCGGCGAGGCCGTCAGGGCGGGGGAAGTAGGTCTTGCCCAGCTCGTAGAGCTTGACGTCGCGGTTGCGGTTATTGTAGTTGCGGCAGAGGATCTCCAGCAGGGAGGGGAGGGTGGTGGTGCGCATGATGGAGCTGTCCTCGCCCAGGGGGTTGAGAATTTTCTTGGATACGCGCAGGGGAGAGTCGGCGGGGAGGCGGATCCTGTCGTACTGGGCGGGGGAGATGAAGGAATAGGTGATGATCTCGTCGTAGCCCAGCGCGCGGCAGAGGGAGCCGGAGAGATCCTCGAACTTCTGCACGGGGGTGTAGCCCTCGCCGGAGGAGCCGCCGCCGGAGAGGGTGCAGGGGATGTTGTTGTAGCCGTAGAACCGGGCCACCTCCTCGGCGATATCCGCGCAGAGGGACACGTCGCTGCGCCAGGAGGGCACATGGATCACATCCCCCTGGGGGGCGAGGCCCAGCGGGGCCAGATACGTCCGCATGGCCTCCTCGGCGATGTCGGTGCCCAGCAGGGCGTTGATGCGCTCCGGCTCGAAGGGCACAGTGGTCTCGGGGAAGGGAGCTGGGATCACATCGATGACGCCGTCCACCACCTCGCCGCAGCCCAGCAGCTCCACCAGCTCGCAGGCCCGCTGCACGGCGCGGATGGTGTTCGCGGGGTCCAGGCCCTTTTCATAGCGGGAGGAGGCGTCGGTACGCATATTCAGCGCTGCGGCGGTACGGCGGACGCTGGTGCCGTCGAAGTTGGCGCTCTCGAAGAGCACCATGGCGGTGTCGCCTACGATCTCGCTGTTGGCCCCACCCATGACGCCGGCCACGCACACGGGCTTGCTCTCGTCGCAGATGCAGAGCATATTCTCCGTGAGGGCCCGGTCGTTGCCGTCCAGGGTGCGGATGACCTCTCCGGGGCGGGCGGTGCGGACGATGATGTGGCCGCCCTCCACGCAGGAGAAGTCGAAAGCGTGCATGGGCTGGCCGTACTCGAGCATCACATAGTTGGTGATGTCCACCACATTGTTGATGGGGCGCACGCCGCTGTTGCGCAGCCGCTCCCGCATCCAGGCCGGGGAGGGGCCGATGGTCACATTCTTCACCAGCCGGGCGGTGTAGCGGGGGCAGAGGACAGGGTCGTCAATGTCGATGCGGACATGCTCGCGGATGTCGCCGCCGCAGCCCTTCACCTCCGGGGTGTGGAGGCGGAGGGGCTTGCCGAAGGTGGCCGCCGCCTCCCGGGCCAGACCGATGACGGAGAGGCAGTCGGGGCGGTTGGGGGTGATCTCAAACTCCACCACATGGTCGTCCGCGCCGATGATGGTGCGGATGTCCGTGCCGGGGGCCACATCGCCCTCCTCCAGGATCCAGATGCCGTCCTCGATGGCGTAGGGGTAGTCGTGGAGGGTGAGCCCCAGCTCCTTGAGGGAGCAGAGCATACCCTGGCTCTCCACGCCCCGGAGCAGCCCCGTGCGGATCTCCACGCCCCCGGGCAGCAGGCTGCCGTCGGTGGCCACGGGCACCGTGTCGCCCTCGCGGACGTTCTGGGCGCCGGTGACGATCTGGAGCGGCGCGGCGCCGCCCGCGTCCACCTGGCAGACCCACATATGGTCGCTGTTCTCATGGCGGGCCATGGACAGCACCCGCCCCGCCACCACGCCGTGCATCCGCCGGGAGAGATCCTCGGTGACCTCCACCTTGGAGCCGGACATGGTCATGGCCTCGGCGAAATCCCGGTCGTTTACATCGACCTCCACAAACTCATGGAGCCATTTTCTCGAAAGGTTCATTCTCTCGTTCCTCCTTCTCTCTTAGCGGAACTGTTCCAGGAAGCGCACATCGTTCTCGAAGATCAGCCGCAGATCGCTGATGTTGAAGCGGCGCAGCGCCAGACGCTCCAGACCCATGCCGAAGGCCCAGCCGGAGTACACATTGGGGTCGATGCCGCAGCCCTCCAGCACCTTGGGGTGCACCACGCCCGCGCCGAGGATCTCGATCCAGCCCTCGCCCTTGCAGACCCGGCAGCCCTTGCCGCCGCACTCGTGGCACTGCACATCCATCTCGCAGCTGGGCTCGGTGAAGGGGAAGTGGTGAGGGCGGAAGCGGGTGACGGTGCCCTTGCCGTAGAGCTTCTCCACCAGCAGATTCAGCGTGCCCTTCAGATCGGCCATGGTCACGCCCCTGTCCACCACCAGACCCTCGATCTGGTGGAACATGGGGGAGTGGGTGGCGTCCACCTCGTCCTTGCGGTAGACCCGCCCGGGGATGATCACCCGGATGGGCAGCTCCCGCTCTTCCATGGCGTGGATCTGCATGGCGCTGGTCTGGGTACGCAGGAGGATGCTGCTGTCCTCCTCGAAGTAGAAGGTATCCGTCCACTCCCGGGCGGGGTGGTTGGCGGGGGTGTTGAGGCGGGTAAAATTATAGTCGGCGTACTCCACCTCGGGGCCGTCCAGCACATCGAAGCCCATGCTCACAAAGGCCTCCTTGATCTCGTCCAGCACGGTGTTCATGGGGTGCTTCACGCCCAGTCTCGTCACATTGCCGGGGATGGTCACATCCACGGTCTCTTCCCGGAGCTTCTCCTCCTGGGCCCGGGCGGCCAGATCGCTCCGCCGCTCCTCCAGCCGGCTCTCCAGCTCGCCGCGGATGCGGTTGGCCAGCTGGCCCATCACCGGGCGCTCCTCGGCCGAGAGCTTGCCCATCTGCTTCAAAAGCGCGGTCAGTTCGCCCTTTTTGCCCAGATAGCGGACACGGAGAGCCTCCAGCGCCTCCACGTCCACGGCTTCGTCGATGAGAGCGCGGGACGCCTCTCTCAAAGCCTCCAACTGTTCTTTCATGTGTGTTCCTCCTGCTTTCTGTATGGAAAAATATTCTCAGACAAAATAAAAAAACGCCTCTCCTCCCCTGTCAGGGGACGAAAGGCCGACCTTCCGCGGTACCACCCGCATTCGGACGCAGCGCGTCCGCACTCTCCGCGCTGTAACGGGCGCGCGCCGCCGGGGATTGGCCGGAGCTCACGGGCGAACCAAACGGCGCCGCGCTGCGGGACGCTCTCAGCGTTTCGCGTCCGTTCTCTGTGGCAGGGGTGGGCCGTTATTTTCCCGATCTCAGCTTGTTACAGTTTTCTTTTATACCATAGTCTGCCCCGTTTCGCAAGATAAAAATTGACGAATACGCCCGCGGTCACTATAATATATTGGTCGCATGGGACAAAACCGCCTCTCCGGAGGCGAAGAAGGAGGACATACCATGCGAAAAGGACTGTGCTTTCTCTGTCTCGCCGCGCTGCTCTGCGGCTGCGGCCGGGGCGGAGAGGAACGATTTGCCGTATGGCAGGAGGCCGCGGCCGGGGCGGAGCTTTCCTTTTCCGCCCGGGTGACCGCCTCTGTGGACGGCACGGCGTGGACCTATGCCGCCGGCGTCCGCTCCGGCACGGAGGAGACGGAAGTGACATTGACGGAGCCTGCCGCCCTGTCCGGGCTGACGCTGCGGCAGCGGGGGGAGAGCACGCTGGAGTACGACGGGGCCGTGCTGGCGCTGCCCCCCGTCGCCGCCAATGGAGACAGCCCCGCCGCCGCGCTGCCCCTCCTCTGCGCCGCCCTCCGGGGCGGAAGACTGCTGAGCTGGAGCAAGCTAGGCGAGGGCATGGAGGCGGAGCTCTATGTGAGCGAGGAGGAGCGGCTGCTGGTGGTCTTTGACGGGGCCATGACACCCCTCTCCGCCGTCCTCGTCTCCCGGGGGCGGGCGGCGGTGACCATCGAGATCGAGGGCTTTGCCCAAAAAGGTGGGGAATAGATATGGATGAAAAAAGAAAGAGAACCTGGCTGGAGATCGATCTGGACGCCATTGAGCACAATGTGCGCGAGATCCGCCGCGTGCTGCCGGAGGGCTGCCGCTTTCTGGGCGTGGTGAAGGCCGACGCCTACGGCCACGGGGCCGTCCCCGTGGCCCGGCGGCTGGAGCGGTGCGGCGCGGCGTATCTGGCGGTGGCCTGTCTGGAGGAGGCGCTGGCGCTGCGGGAGGCGGGGATCACCCTGCCCATCCTCATTCTGGGGGCCACGGAGGCCGGGGACGCGGCCGTCATGGCCCGGCAGAACATCACCGCCGCGCTGGAGTGCGAGGAGAAGGCCCTGGCCTACGCCGCCGCGCTGCCCCGGGGGCTGCGGCTGCGGGTCCATGTGAAGCTGGACACGGGCATGGGGCGCATCGGCTTCGCCGCCGGGGAGGAGAGCGGCTGGGAGGCCGCGGCCCGGGCGGTGCGGCTGCCGCAGCTGGAGGCGGAGGGCTGCTTCACCCACTTCGCCGTGTCGGACATGCCCGACGGCGGGGACTACACCCGGCGGCAGTACGCGCTCTTCACCCGGGCCGCCGGTGAGATCGAGCGCAGAAGCGGCGTGACCTTCGCCCTGCGCCACTGCTGCAACTCCGGGGCGGTGCTCTCCTACCGGGAGTACGCCGGGGATATGGTGCGCCCCGGGCTCCTCACCTACGGCTGCTACCCGGACAAAGCGCGGGGCGGTCTGGAGCTGCGCCCGGCCATGAGCCTGCGCAGCCGGGTGGCGGCCGTGACCCACCACAAAAAGGGCGACGCCATCAGCTACGGCGGCGTCTGGGTGGCGGAGCGGGACTGCACGCTGGCAGTACTGCCCATCGGCTACGCCGACGGGCTCCACCGCTGCCTCTCCGGGAAGATGGAAGCGCTGCTCCACGGACGGCGGGCGCCCCAGGTGGGGCGCATCTGCATGGATGTATGTATGCTGGATGTGACGGACATACCCGGGGTGCAGGTGGGTGACGTGGCCACCATCTTCGGCTCCGACGGGGAACAGGTGCTGCCCGTGGAGGAGGTGGCCGCCAAAGCCGGCACCATCAACTACGAGATCTGCTGCGCCCCATCCGGCCGGGTGCCGCGGGTGTATAAAAATGCCGAGTGAAAAAAGCGTCGCTCCCGCCGTATAAAAGCGGCGTGGATGAGGGAGAATGTTAGCAGCCCTACATAGAATGGAATGGGCGAGCAACCTTCATCGGAGAGTGAATCGCATGAACACAGTGAAACGGGGAGATATTTACTACGCGGATCTGAGCCCGGTGGTGGGCAGCGAACAGGGCGGGATGCGTCCGGTGCTCATCGTGCAGAACGACACCGGCAACCGGCACAGCCCCACGGTGATCGCCGCCGCCATCACCTCCCAGACGGGCAAGGCGCGGCTGCCCACCCACATCGCCCTGCCCTCGGAGAGCTGCGGACTCAGCCGTGACAGCGTGATCCTGCTCGAGCAGATCCGCACGCTGGACAAATCCCGGCTGCGCGAGCACATGGGCAAGCTGCCCAAGTCGGTGATGCAGGAAGTGGACAACGCCATCGCGGTCTCCTTCGGTCTCGGCCCCACCGCGCAGTAAGCGCCCCCAAAAAAGCATACCGTCGCCGCCCCGTCCATAGATTAGAGACGGGGTGGTGTTTTTTATGGATGTACCGATCAGGATCAACGGAGAAGTGACCGGGAAGCTGGAGATCATGCCGGAGGGAAACTATACCCTCTTTCTGGGCCGCTGCGCCGACCCAGGGCGGCTGCTGCGCCTCTCGGTCTACGGCGGGGGGCGGGAGGGCTACATCGGCGTGATGATGCCCGAGGGAGGCACGGTGACGGTGAAAAAGCGCTTCACCCGCTACGATCTGCGCGCCTTCCCCGCCACCATCGAGTACGCCGGGGAGGCCGGGATGGCGGAAAAGGAACCCGCGCCCCCGGAGATCGCCCCGCCGTCCCCCTCCCGGGAGAGAGAGCCGGACTGCGGCGCGGCGGCGGAGACAGCGGCGGCGCACGAATGTTCCGCCGCGGAGGAGGCGGGGGAAACCGGGGAAGTGGGCGAGGCCGCGGAGGAGGGCGGCGGCACGGAGGCGGACGGGGAGCCGCCCGGCGGCGGGGAGCTGTTGTGGTACGAGGCCGGGGACGGCACCCTCTACACCCGCTGGGAAGGGCGCGTCTATGTGGCCGTGCCTCTGGCCGGGCACGGGCTGCCCATACGGAATATGCTGGAGCAGCGGCGCATCGAGGGCACGGACTACGCCATCTTCGCCGCAGAATAAGCCGGGGACGGATGACGGGATCATCCGTCCCCCTTTTTCCCTCCATGGAGGGCGGAGAGAGGGGGTTTTTTCCGGGGGAAGTATTGAAAAGAAAGGGGAAAGCGGCTATAATGAACCCAACATTTGTCTATCCAGAGGATCGTACGGTATGGTCTTTTCCAGTCTTTTCTTTCTCTACGCCTTTCTCCCCGCCAATCTGCTGGTCTATGTCCTCTGCCCCACGCAGAAAGCGAAAAACATCTCTCTGCTGGTCTTTTCGCTGATCTTCTACGCCTGGGGCGAGCCGAAGTATGTGCTGCTGCTGGCGGCCATGTCCTTCTTCGACTGGTTCTTCGCCCTGCGCATCGAGAACACGGCGGACGGGCGCGGCAGGAAGGCGTGGCTTTTCCTGGCCTGCGCGTTCAATCTGGGGCTCATCGGGCTGTTCAAATACGCCAGGCTCTTCTGCTCCCTCTTCGGGGAGGCCCCCGGCTGGGTGAAGAATATCGTCCTGCCCATCGGCATCTCCTTCTATACCTTCCAGCTGCTCACCTATGTGGTGGACGTATACCGCCGGGAGGCGGAGGCCCAGGAGAGCTTCTGGAATGTGCTGCTCTACGCCAGTCTCTTCCACCAGTGCATCGCCGGCCCCATCGTCCGCTACAAGAGCATCGCCAACGAGCTTTTCACACAGCGGGATCCCTGGCGCAGCCTCCCCTCCGGGGTGCAGCGCTTCGCCACGGGTCTGGCCAAAAAGGTGGTGCTCTCCAACGCCATGGGCGCGCTGGCCGACAGCATTCTGCTGTCCGACGCCACGCTGGCCAACCCCGCCTCCTTCGAGAGCAATCTGGCCACCCTCTCCTCCCTGCCCGTGCTGGCGGTGTGGACGGGTGTGATTGCCTACGCCCTCCAGATCTATCTGGACTTCTCCGCCTACTCGGACATGGCCATCGGCATGGGGCGGATGCTGGGGCTGCACTACCCGGAAAACTTCAACTACCCCTATATCTCCCGCTCCGTCACGGAGTTCTGGCGGCGCTGGCACATCTCCCTGTCCTCCTTCTTCCGGGACTATGTGTACATCCCCCTGGGAGGCAGCCGCTGCTCCCTCCCCCGCAACCTGCTGAATTTGCTGGTGGTCTGGGCGCTCACGGGACTGTGGCACGGGGCCAGCTGGAACTTCGTGCTGTGGGGGCTCTACTTCTTCGTGTTCCTGCTGCTGGAGAAGCTGTTTTTGAAAAAGCTGCTGGACCGGCTGCCGCTGCTCTCCCACCTCTATCTGCTGCTGGTGGTGGCCGTGGGCTGGGTGCTCTTCCGCAACGGCGATCTCCGTCTGGCCGCCGCTATCCTCCGGGGGATGGTGGGGCTCAACGGCAACGCCCTGACCAACTTCAGCGCCAAAGTGCTGCTGAAAAACAACCTGTACATACTGATCTTCTCCATGCTCGCCTCCACCCCCCTGTTCGCCGCGCTGGGCAGGGCGATCTCCCGCCCCCTGAAGCGAAGCCGGGGCGGACGGCGGCTGCGCAATCTCTTCCGCTACGCCCTTCTGCCCATCGCCATGCTCCTGCTGGCCACCATGGGTCTGGTGGGCAACAGCTACAACCCTTTCATCTACTTCCAGTTTTAGGAGAACCGTACCATGCCTTTTGACCGTTCCTCCCGCGGCCACCGCCGCGGCAGCAGGCGCAACCCTCCCCGGCGGGAGGAAGCGCCCACCCCCTCCGGGGAGGAATATCCCTTTGCCGGGGAGGAATACCCCTTTGCCGGGGAGGACTGCTTCTCCCCGGAAGAAGACCTCTTCTCCGCCGAGGCGGATCTCTTCACCGGGGAGGAGCCGGCGGACCCGCTGCTCTACGCCCGGGACTGGGGCGGGGATTTCGCCGGCCTTCCCGAAGACGACGCCTTCGCAGGCGGGGAGTATGCCGATGTTTCCGGGGATCACGCGGACGATGCCGTCTGCGCGGACGATGCCGATGACCGCGCCGGCAGATCCGGCGGGCGGGACGCCGCCCGGCTCCGCCGGGGGGCGCTGCGGCGCAGTGCGCCCTTCTTTGCCGCGCTGCTGGCGCTGACGGTACTCTCCTGGGCGCTGCCCCTGCGCCCGCGCCATTCCGAGCTGGAACAGCGGGATCTGGAGGAGTTTCCCCCGTTCTCCCTCTCCGCCCTCCTCTCCGGAGACTGGTTCGACGGCATCGGCCGCTGGTTTTCCGACACCTTCCCCCTGCGGGAGCGCTGGGTGGAGGCCCAGAACCGCTTCTCCGAGCTCTACGGCGACCGCACCGTCACCTTTTCCGGCTCTCTTGGCGGCGTGACGCCGCCCTCGGAGACGGAGGTGCCCGCCGCCACCCCCATTCCCACCCCCGCGGAGGAGGCTCCCCCGGTGGAGAGCACGCCCCCGGCGGAGGTCACGGCGGCGCCCGAACCTGAGACAACGCCCGAGCCGGTCTCCGATCCCACCCCCGACCCTGCCCCCACCCCCGACCCCGCCTCCGGCGTGGTCTTCGACCCCAACGCGGCCCGGCAGATCAACGCCGCCATCTACTTCGGCGACAGCGCCTACGAGGTGTACAATCTGGGCAGGACCGCCGCGGAGGAGTACAGCCGCGTCCTCAGCAAGGCTGCCGACCGCTACGCCGGGCAATGCCGCCTTTTCAGCATCATCTGTCCCAACTCCGGCGGCATCGTCCTCTCCTACGACATCTACGACCAGCTCTACCTGATCCGGCAGGGCGAGGCCATCGAGCATTTCTACACCAACAAGAGCGATAACCTGATCCCCGTCTACATCTACGACACCCTCCGCGCCCACAACAGCGAGTACCTCTACTTCCGCACCGACCACCACTGGACGGCGCTGGCCGCCTGGTATGCCTACGAGCAGTGGTGCGAGGCGGCGGGCTTCACCCCCGTGCCCCTCTCGGAGTACACCGAGCACGTTTTCCCCGGTTTCCTCGGCTCCTACTACCGCACCAGCCTCAACAAGGACATGGCGGCCAACCCCGACACGGTCTACGCCTACGACCCCCCCGGCAACATCACCGCCCGCAGTCACGCCATGGGCGGCAACTGGGTGGAGCACGGCTGCGTGGTGGACAAGTCCGGGGACAGCTATGAGAAGAAGTACCTGTCCTTCCTCAACGGCGATCATTATGTGACGGAGATCATCAACAACGACATCGAGGACGACTCCGCCTGTCTGGTGATCAAGGACTCCTACGCCAACCCCTTCGTCATCTACCTCTCCCAGCACTACCACACGGTGGTGGTGCGGGACTGGCACTACGACAACCCCGTCTCCCCCATCGTCAAGGAATACGGCATCGACGACATCATCGTGCTCACCGAGCTGGTACAGGCCCAGGGCAACGATATGCTCACCATGCTCACCGGCGACTTTGCCAGGTAAGTCCCTACAAAGGAGATGCGACCATGAAAACCTTTTTCCGTCACTTCCGATTCGGCGCTTTCGCCGTGGCCATCCTCTGCATGGCGCTGGGCTCGGCGCTGCTGCTGTGGCCGGATCTGTCCCAGAAAGTCTTCTGCTACGCCTTCGGCGGCACGCTGACTCTCTGCGGCGTCTTCCAGATCGCCTCGTACCTGGTGGGCGGGCAGAAAGGGCTGCTGCAGAAGATGATGTTCACGGGCGGCGTCATCTCCGCCGTGGCCGGGGTCTGGATCCTGCTGGCCCCCGACGGGGTGCTGCCTTTGACGGTGATCGTCATGGGCATCGTGCTGCTCTACCACGGGGTCATGGACGTGAAGTACGGCTTTGACATCAAGCAGAGTGGGGGCAAGTGCGGCGCTGCCATCATCTTCGGCCTTTTGTGCTGCGCGGTGGGCGTGCTGCTGCTGGTGAACCCCTTTGGGGACAACATGAAGCTCCTCTTCATGATCTGCGGGGTGGGTTTCCTCTTCGACGGTCTCACCGATCTCTACACCGTGACGGCGGTGGCCACCGCCCAGCGGCGCTATGAGCTGGCCAATGTTCCCGCCACGCCCGTTCTGGATGCTTCGCCCGGCAGCGGGGCCATCCCCGCGGGCGGGACGGAGAGCGAAACATCCCATCCCGGAACGGAGGAGGAAGCGGCCCATGAATAAGAAATACAGCGCCCTGCTCATCGTCTGCGCGGCGGTAACGCTACTGTGCGTGCTGCTGCTGTGCACCAATTTCTTCGGACTTCGCGGCGAGGGGAAGGCCGCGCCCGACCACACCGCCGCCCCCACAGCGGCGTCCTCCCACTACGGCGAGAGCGCCGAATACCACGCCGCCCGGGACTGGCTGGACTTCACCTCCGCCTACGACCCCGACGGCAGCATCCTCCAGTCCGCCGTGGCCGAGGGCGGCACGGACTACGCCGGGGACTATACCATGTACCGGGTCTACTCTCAGGAGCTGGCCGGGAAGCTGGAGGAGATCGTGGAGCGCTACGCGCTGTCCCTCCACAAGAGCATGAGCTTCTGCTACGGCGGCGACGAGCTGTGCCGGGCCGCGGGGCTGGAGAACTTTCTCCCCGCCAACTGCGAGTGCACCGGCTACATCTACGACAACGGCAGCTTCCACTTTGAGGGCAGCGCCCTTTTGAACGGCGCGCCCGTGGCCTACCAGTTCGACCGGCAGATGAAGGGCGTGTTCTCCGAGACGGCGCTGGACTTCCCCGGCGAGGGCGAGGCGGCCACCGGCGTCACTTCCGACGGGGTTCGGCTCTACCTGACGGCGGGCGAAGACCGCTCGCTGATCCACGCGGAGCTGCCCCTCTCCTATGTGACCATCACCGTACCGCTGGGGGCAAAGACCGAGACGAACCCCGGCGGCGTCACCGAGGACTGGCTGAAGGAGCTGGGCGGCAGCTTCCTCTGGAGTCGGATCGGATAAAGCAAAACCACAGGAGGGACGAAGATGAAAAATTTTGAAGTCATGCTCGAGGACATCAACCCCTGCGGCGGGCCGGACAGGCCCAGAAAAGAGTTTCTGGATGTGAGCTGCGACGACCCCCGGGTCTGGGTGGAGCAGAACGCCCGCTACCCCATCACCGAGTGCAACCTCAACGCCGACGGCGATTTGGTCATCACCACCGGAGATGTGATGGGTCTGGCCGTCCGCTACACCTTCTCCGAGTACTGAGAGCCAGGCGGCGCGCGCCCCGGCGGGATCCTGAGACAACATCACGGGAGGGAACACGAAATGAAGCATTTCAAGCTGATCGCCTGCAAGCTCCTGCAAAGGGAGCTGTCCGCCGTGGCCGTGGGGTCGGAGCACTACACGGACATCACCTTTATCCGGCAGGAGCTGCACTCCACCCCGGAGATGCTCCGCCAGGCGCTGCAAGCGGAGATCGACGCGGTGGAATCCGGCCAGGATCTCCACTCCGCCGTCTACGACCCCCGGCATCCCCAGGCCAAGGAACTGGACGCCATTTTGCTGGGCTACGGCCTCTGCTCCAACGCGGTGGTGGGGCTGCACAGCCGCAGCGTGCCGCTGGTGATCCCCCGGGCCCACGACTGCACTGCCCTCCTGATGGGCAGCAAGGAGGCCTACCGATCCTACTTCAACGCCGTCAAAGGCACCAGCTTCCTCTCCCGGGGCTGGATGGATCACGGCTTCGATCTGGAGCAGCGGGACATGGAGCAGCTCCGGCAGATGTACATGGAACAGTATGAGGACGAGGACGCGGTGGAGTATCTGCTGGACATCGCCAGGCAGAGTATGGCCAACTACCGGGCGATCACCTGCATTTTCTGGCCGGAGATCCCCGACGGCGGGCTGGAAGAAGCCGGCCGGGGCCTGGCCGCGGAGAACGGCTGGGAGTACAGGCGCTACGACGGGAACAGCTCGCTGCTGCGGGAGATGCTCAGCGGCGAGTGGGACGAGGAAAAATTCCTGGTGGTTCAGCCCGGGCAGGTGGTGCAGCCCTCCTACGGCGAGGACATCCTCTGCGCCCGGTGAAAAGGAGCAACACAACATTTTTATGCAGGAGGCACGTATCATGGAAGAAATCTACGAATTTCTGAAGGAAAACCACACCTACTATCTGGCCACTGTGGAGGGCGATCAGCCCCGGGTACGCCCTTTTGGCACCATTGATCTCTTCGAGGGCAAGCTCTACATCCAGACCGGCAAGAAAAAGAACGTCTCCAGGCAGATGCACGCCAACGGCAAGGTCGAGATCTGCTGCTTCGGCAACGGCAAGTGGGTCCGCATCGCCGCCACCGCCGTGGAGGATCCCCGGGAGGAGGCCCAGGAGCATATGCTGGAGTCCTACCCCAACCTCCGCGCCACGTACACCCCCGGCGACGGCAACACCGAGGTGTTCTTCCTGAAGGACGCCACCGCCACCATCTCCGCCTTCGGCTCGGAGGATCGTGTGGTCAAATTCTGAAACGAAACATGTCGGCAAGGACGCCCCATCACCCGGAGGGTGATGGGGCGTCCTTTTTTCTTCGTTATTCCGCCGGGCGTTTTTTCGTGGAAAAAGTCCCGGGGTCAACATAGTGTCGGGAGCTGGCGGCGTAGCCGTCCCTGTATTTCACCGTCATGTACAGCTCCTCCCCGTCGTGGATGAGCTTGACATAGCACACCCCGTCCTCAAAGAGTTCTGTGATGTCCATGACCTGGTCATAGTAATAGACTCTGACTCTGCCGTCGTCCTCATACCTGACATCGGGCGAGTTCAGCGTTTCCAACAGTTCCTCTTCCGTGAGCGGTCTTTCCCGTCCGAACGCTTCATAGGCGACGCCGCCGCCGCCCTGGGAATGGGTCACGCCCTCCGCGTCCTGAAACTCCATCCGGTATTCGCCCTGGCCGTTGAACTCGATCGTCACATCCGTCAGCTCGCCCCGGAACCAGATCTCGATCTGCCTCTGGATGCCGCCCACATCGGCGGCATAGACCGCCCCTGCCGCGCCAAACACAAGCCCCAGCGCCAGGCATACCGCCGCCAGCCGGGGCAGTCGGGCCCGTTTCCTCTGTGTATCGCCCATTTCATATACTCCTTTTCCATAATCCCGGGAGGTGCGGACGCCGGAAAAAGAGCGCTGATACCTCTCTTTATTGTTCATCCTGCCATTCCTCCTTTAATTTCTTCTTCAGGAGCTTTCTGCCTCTGCTGAGCCTGCTTTTGACCGTGTTCACAGGCGTTTCCAGAATTTCCGCGATCTCCTTGACGGAGTATTCCTCGTAGTAAAACAGGTGGATCACCAGCCTGTACCTGGCCGGCAGCGTCATAACAGCCTCGAACACATCGCTGTCGCCCGGTTCTTCAAAGGGCATCTCCGCCATGTACTCCTCCCAACTTTCCCGGTTTCTGCGCCAAAAGGATGTGGCGATATTCCGGGCAAAGTTGATCGTCACGCGGATGAGCCAGGCTTTCAGGTGCTCCTCGCTCTCATACTCCATCCGGACTGTGTGGTACTTGCAAAAGCACTCCTGCACGGCGTCGTCGGCGTCCGCCTCGCAGCGGCAGATATGAAACGCGATCCGGAAGAGCGTATCCTTGTACTTTTCCACGGTCTCTGTCGTCGTCAGTCTCATCATAGCTCCTATACTCCTGGGTGAAGGTCCTTCACCCAGAATACAGCCGAGCGGGCAAAAAGGTTGCACGGTTTTGCAAAACCGGTGAAAAAAGAGGAGAGCGCACGGCCACGCCGGGCGCTCTCCTCTTTTTTCATCCGGCCGTCCTCTCCCCCGCCGTAGCGGCGCAGCGCCCGTAGCGCACGGTGACGGCGCGGAGCTTCTCCGCCAGCGCCGGAGTAAGCTCGCCGGGGAGCAGCCGCCATTTCCAGTTGCCCTGGGCGGTGCCGGGGGTGTTCATGCGCGCCTCCGCCCCCAGCCAGAGGTAATCCTGCATCTGCGCGAGGAACAGCTCCGCCACGGAGCTCATGCCCGCGCGAATCATGCCCCAGAGGGGCCCCTCCTCCCCGTTCAGTCCCAGATATGCCCGGGTAAAGCGGAGATCGTCCTCCTCCAGCTCCCCATACCACTGCCGGAGGGTGGCGTTGTCGTGGGTGCCCGTATAGCAGACGCTGTGGGGGATATGGCAGTGGGGCAGGTAGGTGGAGGGCTCGGCGGCGCGGAAGGCGAATTCCAGCACCCGCATCCCGGGGAAGCCGGAGTCTTGCAGCAGCCGCCGGACGTCCTCGTCGTCGCAGCCCAGATCCTCCGCGATAAAGGGCACAGAGGAAAACCAGTCACGCAGCGGCCCGATCAGCTTCATGCCCGGGCCCTTTTCCCAGTGTCCGCCCCGGGCGGTGTCCTCTCCCGCCGGGACGCTCCAATAGGCGGCGAAGCCCCGGAAGTGATCCAGTCGTATCACATCATAGAGCCGGGTGGCGGCGCCGATGCGCCGGATCCACCAGCCGTAGCCGTCCTTTTCCATCTCCTCCCAGCGGTAGAGGGGGTTGCCCCAGAGCTGCCCGTCCTCGCTGAAATAGTCCGGCGGCACCCCCGCCACGGCGGTGGGCCGGTTCTGTCCGTCCAGCCGGAAGAGTTGCGGCTCCGCCCACACATCGCTGCTGTCCATGGCCACATAGATGGGCACATCCCCGATGAGGGTCAGCCCCTTTTCCCGGACATAGGCCCGCAGGGCGTCCCACTGGCGGAAAAATTCATACTGGACAAAGGTGAACAGCCGGATGTCCTCCCGGCACGCCGCCCGGGCGGAAGCCAGGGCCGCAGGATCCCGGAGGCGCAGCTCCTCCCGGGGCCACGCCGTCCAGGGGGCCATGCCGCAGCGCCGCTTGATGGCCATAAAGAGGGCGTAATCGTCCAGCCAGGCGCGGTTTTCCTCCGCAAAGGCGGCGATCTCCCGGGGGTACTTCTCCCAGGCACGCTCCGCCGCCCGCTCCAGCAGCGTCCAGCGGCTCCCGTAGAGCGCGCCGTAGTCCACCTGCCGCCCGTCATCCCCCCAGTTCCCGGACTCCAGTTCCTGCCGCGTCAGCAGTCCCCTGTCCGCCAGCTCCTCCAGATCCACATAGTAGGGGTTCCCCGCGAAGGTGGAGAAGGGGGAGTAGGGGGAGTCCCCGTAGCCGGTGGGGCCCAGGGGCAGCAGCTGCCAGCAGCGCTGCCCGGCGGCGGAAAGAAAGTCCGCAAAGTCCCGGGCGGCGCGGCCCAGCGTGCCGATGCCGTAGGGAGAGGGCAGGGCGGATATGGGAAGAATGATCCCGCTGGCGCGTTCCATATCAGAAGACAAAGCGGCACGCCGCCCACTCCTGGCGGGCGGCCTCCAGGACGGGGGAATGCCAGTTATAATAGCTGGGGTCGTTGGTATAGCGCCGCAGCCCGGCGCCCAGGGCGGCGTGGCCGTCCTGGGGGATCACATGGAAGACCGCAGGGAGCCAGTCCTTCCCCTCGGCCGCCATGGCCTCGCCCTGCCGGGCGAAGAGCCCCTCGGGGGCGGGGGCGAGGCGGTAGGGCAGGTAGTCATAGACCCCGTGGAGGGCGCTCAGCCCCTCCCCGGAAGTGACCACCCAGGCCAGAAAGTCCAGCGTGGCGGCCACATCGGCCTCATCGGCTCCGCCGTTCACGCTCCAGTACCAAGCGCCCCGGCGGGAAAGCCCGGCGTCCTTCTCCAGATCGAGACTGCCGTAGAACGGCAGCAGGCAAAGCTGCTCCTCGGCAAGCCCCGCCTCTCCCAGGGCGGCGAGATCGGCGTCGCCGCCCAGCATAAAGACCGCCCTTCCCCCCGCGAACTCGGAGAGAGACTGCTCCACCGTGGTCTTGAGCAGGGCCGCGCCGGTCACGGAGGAGTCCTTGATGAGCAGATCCCACATATCCTGAAAATCGTCGGCATATTTACCGCTCACAGCGGTGTCCAGGCCGCCCCGTTTGGCGTCCCGCAGCTCCATATAGGGGTAGATGCCCGCCAGATCGTGGGCGTAGCGGTCCATGCCGTCCTCCAGCGCCACGGGGGCGAACGCGTCGAAGCCCAGCTCCGCGGCCCGGGCGTGGATGTCGTTGGCGGCGATGCGCAGATGGGAGAAGCTGTCGATGTAATCCAGCTCATAGCCCGCCTGGGAGAGCAGAGCGGTATTCACCAGAATGCCCCGGCACTCCAGCGCCATGGGCACAGCCACCACCCGGCCCTCTCCGTCCAGCAGCACGCAGTCCGCGGCGGTAAGCTCCCCATAGACCACGCTGTCCCGGAGATCGAGAGAGGCGGCCGCCACCTCCCCGACGGAAGCGAGGGAGGCGCAGTAGAGGGTGGGGGCGTCGGAGGAGGCGAGAGCCTGGGCCAGGGCGGACTCATAGTCCTCCGCCACGGTGGTCACGGTGACGGGGACGCCGGTGAGGGCCGTGTAACCCGCCCCCAGCTCCTGCCACATCTCCCCGGCTTCGCCGTCGGGGTTCAGGAAGGTCACCTGTCCCGAGGCTGCGGGGGTCACATCAAAGGTAGGGGTCTCGGCGGGGGTGTAAGCCGGAGCGGGAGCCGAAGTCTCCGCCGGGGCCGGCGCTTCCGCTCCCTTCCCACCGCAGCCGGCAAGGGTCAGCAGCAGCGCGGCGGCCAGAAGGAGCGCAAGGGATCTTTTCATGGGAGGGTTCTCCTTTTATGTAGGTATTGCCCGGGTCAAAGGATACCCGTGCTATCCTACATTAAACCTCCCACAGCCGGAAAAGTCAAGGCAAAGTCACGCCGTCCCCACCTCCCCCAGCGCCGCCAGCGTCATCATGGGCGTACACCGCCGTATCATCTCTCCCAACTCTGTCAGCGGCAGGGGATTTTGTCCCCGCCCCGCCTCGACGGTGAAACCCGGCCGGTCATAGCGGAGGATGAACCAGTCCTTCAGCCCCGCGAAGGAGGAGGCGTAGGGAACGTCCTCCAGCGCGTAGCCGCTGACGGCGGAGAAGAGGACGGCCAGCTCCCGGCTTCCGGGTGGCTCCCGGTCCTGAAACTTCCAGTAGATCACCTCGCCCTGGGTGTGAAAGGCCATCAACAGCGCCGGATCCAGCCGCTCGGTCAGCTCGTAGACCGCCCGGCTCTCCCGGGCGCTCAGGGGCGCGGCGCCCACATAATCCCGGGGGGCGGGCCGGTCGAAGCCCTGGGCGAATTTGACCTCCCGCGCCTCGTCCCAGAGGGCCGGGTACTGCAAGTTCAGATCGGTGCCCGGCAGATTGGCCTTCCAGCCGTCCGGGAACGGGATGGTGGGAAAGGCGGCGGCAATGGCGGCGGCGTAGACCGTCTCCCGCTCCCCCAGCGCCCCCGTCACCAGATCCACCCCGTCCGGGTCCACCAGCGGCAGCAGCGTCACCTGGCAGCGCTCATAGATACTCTCCGCCGACGCGCCGCCCACAGCCTCCCCCCGCACCAGCGCGTCGGCGAGATCCTCGGTATAGCGCAGCAGCAGCAGCGCGGTGATCCACTCGTTGGCGTGGTGGGCCGCGCTGAAAAACACCCGCCGCGGCCCTTCTCCAAAGCGCAGCGTCCACAGAGGCAGCCCCAGCTCGCTGCGTCCCACCTCCTCCGCGCGGAGAAAGGGGTAGCGCGCCACCAGTCCCTCCACGCAGTAGCCCACCAGCTCCCCGCTCACCGGCACATCCCCGGGCACCACCGGGAAGGCGAAGGGCACCACGATGCGCTGCCCTGCCATCAGGCGGAAGGGGTCGATCCCGGGGTTGGCGCTCTCCAGCAGGGCGAGACGGCTGCCGTAGCGCCCGGCGATGCTCCAGAGCGTGTCCCCCGGGCGGATCACATGCTCCGTGTAACCCCGGTACCAGGGCCCCAGCGCCTGCTCCGTGGCCGGGCCGGCAACGCCGTCCTCCGTCAACCCCTCCCGCCGCTGAAAGCGCGTCAGCTGCCGCCGCGTCTCCTCTCCGAAAACCCCGTCCACCTCCAGCTCGAACCCGGCGCGCTCCAACCCTTTTTGCAGCAGGCTCACCAGAGAGCCCCGGTCCCCGTAGCGCAGAATTTTCACCAAAAAATTCCTCCTTCTTCCCTTGCCGCAGCCCGGGCAGGCTGCGCCGCCCATTCCACTGGCATATTTATATGGTAAAAAAGAAGAAGCTATGTAACTGGAAACAGAGGACAATTTTTGCGCGGTTGTTTTGCCTCTGCCGGGTCATAATGAAAAAGCGCACAAAACCATAAGGGGGATTTTTTGATATGTCGCATGGAAGAAAAGGAGTATGGCTGCTCTCGCTGCTGCTGGCGTTCAACATTCTGCCCGGTCGGGCGCTGGCGCTGGCCCCCGGCGATCTGCTCAAGCCGGTGGGACGGGCCGTGGCCATCGAGCTGGACACCGAGGGCGTGATCGTGGCGGGACTGGCCCAGGTGGAGACGGAGACAGGCGAGCGCAGCCCCGCCGGGGAGGCCGGGTTACGCACGGGCGACCGCATCACGGCGGTGAACGGCCGGAATGTGCACACCGGGGAGGAATTCCTCGACGCCGTGGAGGCGCTGGGGGAAGAGGACGTGCTGCTCACCGCCTGCCGGGACGGGAAAGAGGAGACCTTCACCGTGGAGCCCGTGCGGGGACAGGACGGCGGACGGTATCTGGGGCTGTGGCTCCGCAGCAGCATCAGCGGCATCGGCACCGTGACCTTTCAGGATCCGGAGAGCGGCTACTTCGGAGCCCTGGGCCACGGGGTGTGTCTCGAGGGGGACAACAGTCTGATGCCCATCAGCGGCGGGGCCATCGCCCCGGCCTCGGTGAGCGATGTGGCCAGAGGCGAGCGGGGCTGCCCCGGCGCGCTGGTAGGCGTGCCCGAGGGGGGCGAGACGCTGGGGAGCGTGGAGAAGAACACCGACCACGGCATTTTCGGCGTGGCCCGGCCCCTGGAGACCGGGGAGCCGCCCTGCGGGGGCGATGCGCTGCCCGCCGCCGGTGAGGGCGAGATCAAAAAGGGACAGGCCACCATTCTGAGCAATGTGGAGGGCTGCGCCGTGGAGGAGTACACCGTGGAGATCACCCAGATCCTCCCCTCCGCCCCGGACGGGCGGCAGTTGGCGCTGAAGGTCACGGACGAGCGGCTGATGGAAAAGACCGGCGGCATCGTGCAGGGGATGAGCGGCAGCCCCATCATCCAGAACGGCAAGCTGGTGGGGGCGGTCACCCATGTGCTGGTGGAAGACCCGGAGCGGGGCTACGGCGTGAGCATTGAGGAGATGCTGGCCGCGGCGGGATAAGAAAACAGGCAATGCAATGGTACTCATTGTGTTGCCTGTTTTTTTTACACTATGATACTTAGCGTGTTCATGCTATACTGAAGTCAGTATAATTTGAATTGTGGGAGGTATCTGGCATTGATTTTTTTGAAACGAAACGACTGTATCTGCGAAATACAATGCCTTGCGATGCAGATGTGATGTTTGATTATAGAAACAGCGAGATTTGTTCTCGTTATCAGCAAGGGCAAACAAAAGACTATGGAGGAATTGTGCAACAGGATACGACGGAAAAAAGCGCAGGCCCTCTCGCCTGCGCTTTTTTCCTGCGGTTGCTCGAAGGCAACAATTCTCCCGGGATTTACAAAAAAGACTTTCTTTCGGCGGAGAGAAGCTGTATAATATCCTGCAATGCTTTATTCTCGGGAGGGCCGGGCCGTGAATGTCTACGATTTCGACAAGACCATATACCCGGGGGACAGCGCCCTGCATTTCTGGCTTTTCTGTGTCCGGCGTCACCCCGCCGCGCTGCTCACCCTGCCCCGTGCGGGGTGGAAGGCCCTGCGCAGCATCGGCGCGGGGGACTGCAAGACCGGGATGAAGCAGGAATTTTTCCGCTACCTCCTCTACATACCTGACCTCCCTGCGGAGGTCAACGCCTTCTGGGACGGCCATCTCCAGCGCATCTACCCCTGGTACCTGGCGCAGCGGCGGGACGACGATGTGATCATCTCCGCCTCCCCGGATTTCCTCATCGGGGAAGCCTGCCGCCGGCTGGGCGTGCGGTGGATCGCCAGCCGGGTGGACCCCCGCAGCGGGCGCTTCGAGGGGCTGAACTGCTGGGGGGAAGAGAAGCCCCGGCGCTTTGAACAGGAGTATCACAGCGCGGAGATCGAAGAATTCTACTCCGACTCCCTCTCCGACGCGCCCATGATGGCGCTGGCGGAGCGGGCCTATGTGACCACCCGGGGACGGGTGGAACCCTGGGACAGGACAGGAAGCCCGGCCCTCCGATGAAGTACAGACAACAGAGAAAGAGAGAATATCCCATGAACCTGCCCAATAAACTGACCGTAGCGCGCATCGCCATGGTGCCGCTCTTCGCCGTGGCCGCCTCCATGGCCCAGCGCTCCGCCAGCCGCACCCTGTACTTTCTGGCCGGGCTGATCTTTGCCGCCGCCAGTCTCACGGACATGCTGGACGGCAAGCTGGCCAGGAAGATGAATTTGATCACCAACTTCGGCAAATTTGCCGACCCTCTGGCCGACAAGATCCTCACCACGGCAGCCTTCCTCTATATGCAGAACGAGGGCGTCTGCTCCCCGGCGGTGATGCTGCTGATCCTCACCCGGGAATTCGCCGTGGCGGGGCTGCGGATGATCGCCGCGGCCGGGGGCGACAGCGGGGTGATCGCCGCCAATATCTGGGGCAAGGTGAAAACCGTGCTGCAAATGGCGAGCATCCTCTTTTTCTATTTCGGCAGCGCCCTGCTGCCCTGGCGCGCGGCGGTTCGTTCGCTGAGTTCCGTACTCTGCTGGACCTGCGCGCTGGCCACGGTGCTCTCCGGCGCGATCTATTTCAGGGAGAACCGCAGTGTGCTCGCCGGGAAGTGAACACGGCGGGACAAGGAGGATTCCGGTGAAAAACATTGCTGTTTTGGGCGCGGGCACCTGGGGCACCGCGCTGGCGAGGATGCTCTCCAGGCAGGGCCACGCCGTCACGGTCTGGTCCGCCACCGGCGGCAATCTGGCCATGCTGGACAGGGAGCGCCGCCACCCCCATCTGGAGGGCGTGACCCTCCCGGCGGAGATCGTCTTTACGGACGATCTGTCCGCCGCCTGCGCGGAGCGGGACATGCTGGTCTTTGCCGTGGGCTCGGTGTACATCCGGGAGACGGCTGCGCGGGTGCGGGAGGTGCTGACGGGCAGTCCCATCATCGTGACCGTGGCCAAGGGCCTGGAGAAGGACAGCTTCTTCACCATGACCGAGGTCATCGAGGAAGAGCTGGGCCGGCGGGAGGAGCTGCGCCCTCTCCCCGTGGCGGCTCTCTCCGGCCCCACCCACGCCGAGGAGGTAGCCCGGGAGCTGCCCACCACCATTGTGGCGGCCTCGGAAAACCGGGAGGTGGCCCGGCAGGTACAGGAGATCTTCTCCTCCCCGTTCATGCGGGTCTACACCAACACCGACGTGCGGGGCGTAGAGCTGTGCGGGGCGCTGAAAAACATCATCGCCCTGGCCGCAGGCATCAGCGTGGGGCTGGGCTACGGCGACAACAGCCGCGCCGCGCTGATCACCCGGGGCATGGCGGAGATCGCCCGGCTGGGCGCCGCCTGGGGCTGCACCGAGCGCACCTTTTACGGGCTGGCGGGCATGGGGGATCTCATCGTCACCGCCACCAGTATGCACAGCCGCAACAACCGCTGCGGCATCCTCATCGGCCAGGGGTACAGCCCCCGGGAGGCCGTGGAGAAAGTGGGCATGGTGGTGGAGGGCATCAACGCCCTGCCCGCCGCCATGGAGATCGCGGAGAAGTACCGGGTGGACGCGCCTCTGATCACGGCGGTGGACGCCATCGTGAACCGCGGCGCCGACCCCAGGGAGACGGTGCTGACGCTGATGAACCGCCGCCGCCGCAGTGAGTTCAGAGAATAAAACGAACAAGAGAGGGAAAAGTCTTCCGGCTTTTCCCTCTTTTTTTGCGCCCCGCCGCGCAATTCACAGCTTATTCATTGATTTTCCCCGGGCTTTCCGTTAGACTGAAACGGCGGAAATCTGTCAAAACAGGAGGAATATGAGTATGGGTGCCTGGAAAAATATGCCCGCGGCGGGCCTTTGCGTGGTAGTGGTCATCGCCGCGCTCTTTCTGCTGTCGATGGGGCTGCTGTTTATGACCTACGGGCGCTACCGCCGTCTGAGCGGCATGGTCAGCGGCGAGCTGGACCGGGACAATGAGTTTTTGCGCTACACGGTCAACGAGTTCGCCGCCGCCTACCGGCAGTACGGCGAGGGCGTGAACACCCCCGCCATCATCGCCAACGCCATCCATGCCAAGATGGGCGCGCTCCTCCTCTTCGAGCGCTTTTTGAATAACGCCGTGTCGCTGTTCGTGACGCTGGGCCTGTTCGGCACCTTTCTGGGGCTGAGCCTCTCTGTCTCCTCCCTCACGGAGCTGATCAGCTACTCCAACACCTCCGAGTGGCTGAGCGTGCTGGACAGCGTGGGCGGCGGGCTTATGAGCGCCCTGTCGGGCATGGGCGTGGCCTTCTACACCTCTCTGGTGGGCGTGGGCTGCTCCATCGTGCTCACGCTGCTGCGCAGCATTTTCAGCCCCCAGTCGGAGCGGGAGAAGATGGAGACGGAGCTGGAGCTGTGGCTGGATCACACCGTGGCCCCCACGCTGCCCACCGAAGGCGGCAGCGACGACGCCTCCCTGGTGCGGCGGATGGTGGCGGCCATCCACGGCGCCTCCGACGCCATGGAGAAGAGTCTCCGGCAGGCCACGGCGGAGCTGAGCGCCACGCTGGAGGGCGAGAAGGAGCAGCTGGCGGGCTTCAATAAGACTGTGGCCAGCTTTAACGAGGGTGTGCGGGACTTCTCCGAGTTCAACTATAACCTGCGCGGCACCGTGGAGCGTATGGATGTCAGCATCCGGGATCTGGTGGGCGCCATGCGGGAGAGCCGGCGCAGCATGGAGAGAAAGGACGGACAATGAAGCGTATGCACAGCGGCCGCATTCCGGCCGGCGCCGCGGAGAGCGGCGGGGAGCAGGGGTTCTGGCCCTCCTACGCGGACATGATGTCCGCGCTGGCGCTGATCCTCTTTTTCCTCATGCTCCTCTCCTATATCCAGAACCTGATCACCGGCAACGACCTGCAAAACACCCAGGAGGTGCTCAGCAGCACCCGCACGGAACTCAGCGAGGCGGAGGAGGGACTGCGTCTGGCTGAGGACGAGCTGGGCAACCTCCTGCAGCGGGTGGAGGAGACCGGCAAGGCCCTCACCGCCGTGCAGGGCGATCTGGAGAGCGCCCGCGTCCGGCTGGACGAGCAGCAGCAGGCCATCGACGAGCAGACGGAGACCATCGCCTCCCAGGAAAAGCTCATCGGCGACCAGGCGCAGTACCTGAAAGCCGCCAACGAGGAGCTGGTGGCCATGCGCGACCAGATGCAGACCATCGCCGTGCTGCGCCTCTCCATTCTCCGCCAGATCCGGGAGAGCATCGTCTCGGTGATGGGGGACGGGAGCAAGGTGAGCATCGGGGATAACGGCAGCATCATCCTCAGCGAGGGGGTACTCTTCGATCTGGGCTCCGCCGAGGTGAAGCCGGGCAGCGCCAAAATGCTCAACGAACTGATCACCGTGTTCACCGCCTTTCTCTCCGACGGGGAAAACGCCCGCTATGTGGACAGCATCGTGATCTCCGGCCACACGGACAGCACCGGCACCGACGAGATCAACCGGGAGCTCTCCACCGCCCGGGCCAACTCCGTGCTCTCCTACCTGATGAAGGGCAACAACGGCTCGCTGGGGGCGTACGCGGAGTATTTCTGCGCCGCCGGTTACGGCTCCACCCGCCCGGTGGAGTCCAACGACACCGAGGCGGGGCGCAGCGCCAACCGCCGCATCGAGATCTCCATCATCCTCCGGGACGAGACCGTGCTGGACATCGTGGAGGACTATCTGGCGCTGGAGCTGCCCGGCGGCGCGGAGAGCGGAACATAAACGGGCGGAAGCAGCGCTCCGCCCGGGAAACAGGAGGAACCATGGGACCCATTGAAATTCGCAGAATGACGCCGGAGGACGGGGAGATCGTCTTTGCCCTGATGCGGGAGTTTTACGATTCCCCCGCGGTGCTCGTTGACACCCCGGATCCGATCCTCCGCCGGGACATCGCCGACGCGGTGTCCGACAACCCCTTTCTCGACGGCTTCATCTTTACGGAGGAGGAGAACATCGTGGGCTACGCCATGACCACCCGCTGCTACTCCACGGAGTACGGCGGACTGGCGGTATGGGTGGAGGATCTGTTTTTGCTGCCCGCCTACCGGGGCCGGGGCCTCGCCACGCGGTTTTTCGCGCATATCGAGGAGCTCTACCCCGAGGCGGTGCGCTTCAAGCTGGAGGTGGAGCGGGATAACGTCCCGGCCATGGCCAGCTACCGGAAAAATGGCTACGCCGTCTCGGACTATGTGGAAATGACCAAGGAGATGCCGCTCCGGGCGTGAAAGCGCAGGCGGGCGCCGCCCATGAACTGAAAAGAGGCCGGAACCATGGTTCCGGCCTCTTTTTTGCTTTTTTCGGTACGTCCGTGCTCCACCGGCCCCTCAGCGTTTGGGCTTGATGGCCTTGTGGTAGTGGGCGTAGGTGCAGGGAGTGCCCTTGCCCAGCACGCGGCTCTCGCTGACCTCGCCGATGAACAGCATATGGCTGCCCAGATCCCGCTTCTCCTGTACCTTCACGGAGAACATGGCGTTGACATGATCCGTCAGGAAGTACAGCCCGTTATGGCTGCGCTTCGCTGCACGGAAGTCCGCAAACTTGTCCACATCCCGTCCCGACTGCATCCCGAAGTGACACACGGTGTCATAGGATACGTCGTCGGTCAGCACGCTGACATTGAACTCGCCCGTCTTTTCGATGATCTCCCTTGTCAGGTTGCCCATCTGGACGGACACGGCGATGCGGGTGGGGGCGGCGCCCATCTGAACGACGGTGTTGACGATACAGCCGTTATCCTTTTCCCCATCCTTCGCGGTGAGCACAAAAAGCCCGTAGGTCAGGTTGCGCAGCGCCGCGGGGTCTTCCACAGGTTTTTCCGGGTCAGCGAAAGTAACGCTCAAGCAGCCCTTTTAAAGCCTTTCCATGGCGGGCCTCGTCACGGGCCATCTCGTGGACGGTGTCGTGGATGGCATCCAGACCCAGCTCCTTGGCCTTCTTGGCCAGAGCGGTCTTGCCGGCGGTGGCGCCGTTCTCGGCCTCCACGCGCATCTCCAGATTCTTCTTGGTGCTGTCGGTGACCACTTCGCCCAGAAGCTCGGCGAACTTGGCGGCGTGCTCAGCCTCCTCGTAGGCGGCCTTCTCCCAGTACAGGCCGATCTCGGGGTAGCCCTCGCGGTGTGCGATACGGGCCATGCACAGGTACATACCAACCTCGGAGCACTCGCCATTGAAGTTGGCCATGAGCTGATCGAAGATGTACTTCTTGTCCTCAGCGGAGATGTCGGGGTTGTTCTTTACGGTCTGTGCGTAAACGCCATACTCATGGACAGCAGCCAGCTTCTGCTCGCCCTTCTGCTCAATGAACTTGGAAGCGGGAACCTTGCAGACGGGGCAGCGGAAATCGGCAGGCAGTTCATCGCCGGTATAGACGTAACCACAGACAGAACATACAAACTTTTTCATGATAAATTCCTCCAAAAAATAAATTTCAAAATAATTTGATCTATTTCAGGGCATCCGCCCGGATGGATGTAGTCGGTTAAGCAGTGCACCCGCTTTGCTTGGCGGCACAGCTTTTGCATTGACCGGTAAAGGTCAGACGGCAAATATCTACCACGCCGCCGGTGGCTTTGCTAACTTGCCTGTTCAGCTCCTCAGGTGTTTCAATCTGAGGCAGATCCACAACGGCACCACAACCGCTGCAGATAAAATGGACATGGGGTTCCACACTGGCGTCGAACCGTTCCACACCATTCACGGTGCCCAGGCTCACGATCTCGCCGCTGTTTTTGAACATACTCAGATTTCGATACACCGTGCCCAGGGACAGATCCGGGATCTCCTGCTTCAGATGGTTGTAAACCATCTCGGCGGAGGGGTGGCTTTTAGTCTGCCGCAGAAAGGAGAGAATGGCTGTACGCTTACGGAAATTCTTCTGAGGGGTTTCCATAGGCATCTCCTTTCTTTCTATTTAAGAATACTTCTTATTTACAAGGATATTGTAGCATCAGTTTTTCTGTTTGTCAATAGGAATTATTCTTATTTATTTTCGGCTTTTGAAACACATTTCTGGGACATCGGAACAATGAAAACACTCCCTTGCAATTACAACATAATTCGTTATAATAAATATAAAGTAAATGTACGAAAGTAGGGAGCGTATGGGGAAGAATCTGGATAGATACCGGGGCTGTTTGCTGGGCTTGGCGGTAGGCGATGCCATGGGTATGCCCGTGGATGATATGACCCTGGAGCAAATTCGGGAGAACTACGGTCCCAACGGCCTGCTGGGCTACGATTTGCGTTCAGACTACGCGGAGATCACCTCCTATACCCAGCTTGCGGCCTACGTCTGCAATTCGCTCCTGCTGAGCGTCAGCCGGGGCAAAGGTGACAGGAAGCTGGAATACGTGAAGCTGGGGCTGAAGGAATGGACCCGCAGCCAACAGTTTGCCCGGGATCCGGAGTCCAGCTACTGCTGGGTGGCTAAGCTCCCCGCCTTCCGCCGCCGCCACTGCCGGGACGCCCGGATGCTGGACACCCTGCGTCTGGCGGCCATGGGATACCCGGAAAAAAGCCCCAATTCCTACAATGCCCCCGGTTCGCTTACCTCTGCCATTGCGGTGGGTATGTTCTATAACTCCCAGCGGCTGACCCCGCCCCAGATCGGGGAGCTGGCCGCCCAGATCGTAGCGCTGACCCATGGAGACCCCACGGCGTTTCTCTCCGCCGCTGTGCTGGCCTACGCTATCGCCGGTATTCTGCTGGAGCCGGAGATGGCTCTGGAAGATCAGTTCACCGCTGCCATCTCCGCCATGGATCACCAGTTCCGGGGCAAATACAGTGAGGCCTACACCGTGGCCGCCACCCTGACCGGTGCCGTGGAGCAGGCAAAGGCCGCGGAGCCGATGTCAGAGGTCATGGAGCGTTTTCAGTGTTACAGCGCCATGCACTGTCTTGCCGGTGCCATCTACGCCAGCCTTGCCAACCGGGAGGATTTTGACACCGCCATGATTACCGCCGTGAATCACTCCGGTTACAGCTCCGCCGTGGCCGGCATCACCGGTGCCATTCTGGGCGCTTATATGGGCTACACCGCCCTGCCGGATTTCTATTTGGAATCTCTGGAGCCGGTGAAGGCTCTGTGTCAGCTTGCCGATGATATGGTGAGCTTCACCCCCACCAAGGGCCTGTTTGATGACGACTGGGATCAGAAGTATGTACAGGGTGTTCCATTGGGATTGTGACGGTCATTTTTTGAAGTTTTCGGTGTTTTCTGCATTTTGCCGAAAAAATCAGGAAAAATGTGTGCAAACCCTCTTGCAAATTGAATTTCGAAATGGTATAATGCCTGTAAGTAAGTATTGACGTATGGAAAGAGAGGGGTTCGCCCCTCTCTTTTGTACTGAAAAAGGAGCGTTTTTGTGAAAGTTACTGATTTGGTCACCCAGCTTGCACAGCCTGTGGTGGAGGCAAACGGATGCAGCCTTTGGGACGTGGAGTACGTCCGGGAGGGCTCCGAGCGGTTTTTACGGTTGTATATCGACAAAGACGGCGGTATCGACATCGAAGACTGTGAAAAAATCCACCGGGCCATGGATCCCATTTTGGATGAAAAAGACCCCATTCCGGAAAGCTATCATTTTGAAGTTTGCTCCGCCGGTCTGGAGCGTCCTCTGAAGCGGCCCGGAGATTTTGAAAAATTTATGGGCAGCCCCATTTTCGTTAAACTCTACCGCCCCGTGAACGGTCTGAAGGAGATCCCCGGTATTCTGCGGGGCTACGAGGACGGCCGGATCACCGTGGAGGCCGGTAAGCAAGTTTTGACCTTTGAAAAGTCCCAGGTGGCGCTGGTGCGCCTGCGGGTAGAATTCTAAAAGAAATATCTATCGCTTTGGGTTCGCACTGGCGCGGGAGCGCCCAAGGCTCCCTTGTGTAAAGGGAGCTGTCAAAATAGATTTAACGAATCTATTTTGACTGAGGGATTGACATAACAGGCGTCCTCTGCACAATCCCTCCGCCCCTTCGGGGCACCTCCCTTTACACAAGGGAGGCTTTGGCGGGTGAAATCCTGCCACTCTTGTGCCAATCCGAACCCCTGGCATTAACACATGAAGGAGGAAACACAATCATGGCACGTACAACCAAGTCCAAGAAGCAGGCCGCGCCTCAGGTAGATATCGGCGCGGAGATCTTCGCAAGCCTGCGTGAACTGGAAAAGATCAAGGGGATTCCCGTAGATTACATGGTGGATCGTTTGAAGCAGGCACTGACCAGTGCCTACCGGAAGGATCGGGAGGATCACCGTGACATCCCCGCCGAAAATGTGGTGGTGGATCTGAGCGAGAAGGGCCTGTTCCTGTCCCTGCTGAAAACCGCAGTGGAGGAAGTGGAGGACACCGCTCTGGAAATCCAGATTGACGCTGCCCGGAATCTGAACCCCAATGTGCAGGTGGGCGATACCGTCTCCATCCCCGTGGACATTCAGAAATTCGGCCGCATCGCTGCCCAGACCGCCAAGCAGGTGGTGATTCAGGGCATCCGTGAGGCGGAGCGGGGCGTCATTTACGACAGCTACTCCTCCAAGAGTCAGGAGCTGCTGACCGGCACCGTGCTGCGTGTGGATCCCTCCGGCGATGTGTTCATCCGGATCGGTCAGGGCAATGAGCAGAATGACGCGGTTCTGCGTACCAGCGAGCAGATCCCCGGCGAAACCTACACTCCCGGCCAGCTCATCCGGGTTTACATTCTGGAGGTGCACCGGGCCAACCGGGGCCCCATGATCCAGGTCTCCCGTACCCATCCCAATGTTGTCCGCCGCCTGTTCGAGCTTGAGACACCCGAAATTGCCGAGGGCCAGGTGGAGATCCGCAATATCGCCCGTGAGGCAGGCTCCCGCAGCAAGATCGCTGTCCGGGCCGCCATGGAGAATGTGGACCCTGTGGGCGCCTGCGTCGGCCCCCGGGGCGGCCGTGTGGGTGCCGTTGTGGAGGAGCTGTGCGGTGAGAAAATCGATATCGTTGTTTGGAGTGAGGACCCCTGCCAGTATGTGAAGGCCGCCCTCAGCCCCGCCGATGTGGTCAGCGTCTCCCTGATCCCCGGCCAGAAGGCATGCCGTGTCATCGTACCCGATGACCAGCTCAGTCTGGCCATCGGCAAGGAGGGCCAGAACGCCCGCCTGGCTGCACGGCTCACCGGCTACAAGATTGACATCAAGCCCCAGTCTCAGGCTGAGGAAGTATAAAGATCCACGGATTCAGGAGGTATACCTATGCAAAAGAAAATTCCCCAGCGGCAGTGCATGGGTTGCCGCGAGCGCAAGCCCAAGCGGGAGATGATCCGGGTGGTTCGTGGTACCGACGGTGTGGTAAGCCTGGATTTCGGCGGTAAGATGAACGGCCGGGGTGCCTATCTGTGCCCAAATCCGGAGTGCCTGAAGAAAGCCCAGAAGTCCAAGTCCCTGGAGCGGAGCCTGGAGGTTCCCATCCCCCAGGAGGTTTATGACCGGCTTGCCAGAGAAATGGAGGCGGGCGGCAATGGATAAAGCCCTGAATTACCTGTCCCTGGCCCGGAAGGCCGGCCGCATCGAGCTGGGTGAGGAGCCTGTGGGTGCCGTGGCCAGAGCCAATAAGGCCCGCCTGATTCTGGTGGCCTGTGATGCCGGCGACCATAGCTGGCGCCGCGCTAAGAGCTTTGTGGCAGGTACCGAGCAGTTATGTATGAAAGTTCCCTATACCAAAGACCGGCTGGGAGAGGCCGTGGGCCGTACCAGTCTGGCAATGGCCGCCTTCACCGATCCGGCGCTGGCCCTGGCTTTTGTGAAAGCCCTGGACGACCCGGAGACCCACAAGGAGGCGCTGGAATCCCTGGAAAAGCGCACCCGGCGCGTCCTCCAGCGTCAGCAGGAGGAGAAAAACCACCAGCGCAACCTGCGCCAGGGCCGAAAAACCGGTGGGAAACGGGAACATTGATTTTGGAGGTGCATGATATATGAGTTTAGTGAAGTATCGTTTGAAAGAGGTTGCCGCGGATTTCGGTGTTGCACCCAAGGAGATCGCGGAGATCGTGTCCAAGTTTTCCGAAAAGCCCAAGTCCAATACCCAGGTGCTCACCGACGAGGAGCTCAACTGCGTGTTTGACTATATGACCCAGACCCATCAGATCAGCTCTATCGAGCAGGTCTTTGCCGTCAAGGCTGCCCCGGCCCCCAAGGAGACCGCTCCCAAGGCCGAGGCCAAGCCCCAGCAGTCTCAGCAGGCCCAGCGCCCGGAGCAGCGCAGTCAGAAAAACCCCGCTCCCCAGCAGCAGGCCCAGCCTCAGAAGCCCCAGAAGCCCGCAGAGCCGGAGCGCAAGCGGGAGCGCCGTGTGGTGGATACCTCCGCAGTGCAGGTGAATGCCAACCGGTTTGCCGATGTGGATAATCTGGTCTCCGAGCGTGTCCAGAATTATCAGGGCGGCAAGCAGAAGTTCGGCAAGAAGGGTCAGCAGAACAAGAAGGACAATAAGTTCAAGGGCAACAAGTCCCGTAACGAGGAGCAGGAGAAGATGCGCCGCCTGCAGATGGAGGTTGCCCGCAAGGCTCCCGTCACCGTGAAGATCCCCGACGAGATCACCGTGGGCGAGCTGGCCTCCCGCATGAAGAAAACCGCCGGTGAGGTTATCAAGTGCCTGATGAAAAACGGCGTAATGGCCGGTATCAACCAGACCATCGACTTTGACACCGCCGAGTTTGTGGCCACCGAGCTGGGCTGCAAGGTGGAAAAGGAGATCACCGTCACCATCGAGGAGCGGATCATCGACGACCATCAGGATACCGCCGAGGAGTTGGAGACCCGCGCCCCCGTTGTGGTGGTCATGGGTCACGTTGACCACGGCAAGACCTCTACCCTGGACGCTATCCGCAATACCTCCGTCACCGCAGGTGAGGCAGGCGGTATTACCCAGCACATCGGCGCATATACTGTCGATGTAAACGGCCAGATGATTACCTTCCTGGATACCCCCGGCCACGCGGCCTTTACTTCCATGCGTGCCCGTGGTGCCAAGTCCACCGATATCGCCATTCTGGTGGTTGCCGCCGACGACGGCATCATGCCCCAGACCGTGGAATCCATCAACCACGCCAAGGCCGCTGAAGTGCCCATTATCGTGGCCATCAACAAGATGGATAAGCCCACCGCCAACCCCGACAAGATCAAGGAGCAGCTTACCAAGTACGACCTGATCCCCGAGGAATGGGGCGGCGACACCGTGATCGTGCCCATTTCCGCCAAGACCGGCATGGGTCTGAACGACCTGCTGGAGATGGTGCTGCTGACCGCCGAGGTGCAGGAGCTGAAGGCCAACCCCAACCGCCGTGCCAAGGGCACCGTCATTGAGGCCCGTCTGGATAAGACCCGTGGCCCCATCGCCACCCTGCTGGTACAGAACGGCACCCTGAAGCAGGGCGACATCGTGATCGCCGGTACGTCCGTGGGCCGTGTCCGTGTGATGACCAACGATAAGGGCCGTACCGTCAAGACCGCCGGCCCCTCCATCCCCGTGGAGATCACCGGCCTTGCGGAAGTGCCCACCCCCGGTGACGAATTTAATGTAGTCACCGACGAGCGTATGGCCAGAGAGCTGGTGGAGCAGCGCAAGCAGGCCGCCAAGGATGCCGCCGCCAACGCCATGCAGAAGGTCACTCTGGACAATCTGTTTGCCAAGATGCAGGAGGGCATGATGAAAGAGCTGCCCCTGATCGTCAAGGCCGACGTGCAGGGCTCCGCCGAGGCGGTGAAGGCCTCTCTGGAGAAGATCTCCAACGAGGAAGTCCGTGTCAAGGTGATCCACACCGGCGTGGGCGCTATCAACGAATCCGATATTCTGCTGGCTTCCACTGCCGGGGCCATCATCGTGGGCTTCAACGTCCGTCCCGATGCCGGTGCTCAGGCCAGCGCCCAGCGTACCGCCGTAGATATGCGCTTCTACCGGGTCATCTACGATGCCATCGATGAGATCGAATCTGCCATGAAGGGTATGCTGGCACCCAAGTTTGAGGAAGTGGTCATCGGCCATGCGGAGGTCCGCCAGACATACAAGGTCTCCTCCGTGGGTACGGTCTGCGGCTGTATGGTCAAGGACGGCAAGATCACCCGTGACGCGCAGGTTCGCATCCTGCGGGATAACATCGTCATCCACGAGGGCGAAGTGGGTTCCCTGCAGCGCTTTAAGGACGCTGTGAAGGAAGTCACCGCCGGCTACGAGTGCGGTATGTCCATTGTTAAGTTCAATGACATCAAGGAAGGCGACATCTTTGAGTGCTTCGCCATGCAGGAAGTCAAGCGATAAGTGCAATGCTTCTGCCGGCCGGCATCCGGCCGGCAGAAACTATACGCTTCAACTTTCACAAGCTTGTCGCCAAATTGTTATTTGGCGTACTGCCATAGCGGTTTCTCTGACTTTCTTGTTTCGGCAAGAAAGTCAGCAAAGAAGCCGACTTAAGGGGCGTTAAGACATTGCTCCCGCAATGACATACACCCCCTTAAGAATCCCCCGTAGCGCATTGTCGCTACTGCGGTAAGATG
>JAQXJT010000006.1 GCA_029009095.1 bacterium | reverse complement strand
GAGATATCCTCTGTGCCAATGGATTCGTTGGCAATATTGATAGCACCGGGAATATGCTTTTCGCTATATTCCTGAGCAGTACGAACATCGAGGATGATGTATCCGGTTTCCTCCTCCATCATCGTAATAGCTTCCTCCATGGTAATCTGTCGATAGGTTTTTTCAGCGGATTGCGTTGCACAACCGGAGAGAAGCAGGAAAGTCATTAAAATGGGAAGGATTCTTTTCATGTGTATACCTCCATATTTTGAAGATAGGGCAGCCATTTCCAGCTGTCCTGTTTCCTTTTTTATGTTCTTGCCATACACTTTGAATTATAACATGCCTTTTTTGGCTTTCAATAATTCACCATGACAATTTTGCGAAAGGTTGCTTGGTTCGTCATTGCATCATGTCGTTCTTTGGTTCCAATCCACCCACCGCTACCTTTTTCCGACTACTTTGCTCAGTGAATTTGAAGTAAAAGGTGCGCGGGATTTTTGGCCTGAAAACGCAGAAAACCGGCCCCGGAGCAGTCTCATTGACCATTCCGAAGCCGGTTTTCTGTGGCTTTTCAGTATTTTGGGCTATTTCAGCCCTAAAAGCAAGAAAAATGCCGGATCCGTCTGGTAGACAAATTCGGCATTTATCATGGCAGCGGGAGAAGGATTCGAACCCTCACATACGGAGTCAGAGTCCGCTGTGCTACCTTTACACAATCCCGCTAAACGCAAGGGCTATTATACCCTATTCCGCGAATTTGTCAAGGTTTTTTTCCGGTATACTGGCATAAAGTTTTTTCCTGTGTTACAATATGCCGGAAAAGAGGGGGGAGAGAGCATGAAAAGCACAGGAAAGCTCCGGGTGGCCGTGGTCGGCGGCGGAGCGGGAGGTCTGGCGGCCGCCATCGCGGCGGCGGAGGGCGGGGCCTCGGTGAAGATCTGCGAGCGGGCCAACCGGGTGGGGAAGAAGCTCCTCAAAACCGGCAACGGGCGCTGCAACCTGACCCATCAGGACGTAAGGGCGGAGGACTATAACTGCCCGGACTTCGTCGCGCCCGTGCTGGAGCGGATGGACACGGCGGCGCTGCTGGACTTTTTCCGGGGACTTGGCCTCTGGACCGTTACGGACGCGGAGGGACGGGTCTATCCCCGCAGCGACACGGCGGCCTCGGTGCTGGATGTGCTGCGCCTGCGCTGCGGGAAGCTGGGCGTGGAGGAGTGCTGCTCCTGCGAGGTGGCCGGGATCGGCCGGAGAAGGGGCGCGTGGCTGCTGCGCTTTGCCGACGGCGGGAGCGCGGAGGCGGATCGCGTGATCGTGGCCAGCGGCGGCGGCACCCGGCTCACCGCCGCACTGGGCATACCCCAGCGCCCCTTTGCGCCGGTGCTCTGCCCGCTGAAAACCGATGTGCGGCCCATCCGGGGGCTCAGCGGACTGCGCGCCAGGTGCGTGGTGACGCTGGAGCGGGAAGGGCGCGCCCTCTGCGCGGAGGCGGGCGAGGTGCTCTTCCGGGACTACGGACTCAGCGGCATCGTGATCTTGAATATGTCGCGTCTGGCGAGGGCGGGGGACGTGCTGGCGCTGGATCTGCTCCCCGAGTGGGAGGAGGCGGCGCTCTCCGCGGCGCTGCGCTCACGGCGGCAGGACTGCGGGGAGCAGGAGCTCCTCACCGGCGTTTTCCACCGGCGGCTGGGGGAGGCGCTGCTTCGCCTTGCCCCCGGGGACACCGACGCGCTGGCGCGGTATATCAAGCGTTTCCCCCTGACGGTGGAGGGGGCGGCGGACGCCGCCAACGCGCAGGTGACCCGGGGCGGCGCGGCGGTGGAGAGCTTCGACCCGGCCACCCTTCAGTGCCGGGACTGGGAGGGGCTCTATGTGATCGGCGAGGCGCTGGACGTGGACGGGCGCTGCGGGGGATATAATCTCCACTGGGCCTTCGCCTCGGGGCTGGCGGCGGGAAGGAGTGCCGTGTATGATTGAGATCAGGGAGATCAAACTGCCTCTGGGGGGCGATCTGAAAACGGCGGCGGCCAAAAAGCTGCGTATTCCCCCCAAAGATATTCTGGAAGCGAAGCTTCTCCGCCGGGGGGTGGACGCCCGGCGGAAGGATGATGTGCACTTTGTGGCCACGGCGGCCCTCTCGCTGCGCAAAGGGGAGGAGAAATATCCGCCCCATGTGCCCTACACGCCGCCCGCCCCCGCTGTGCTCCGGGAGAAACCCCCATTCCGCCCGGTGGTCTGCGGGGCGGGCCCGGCGGGGCTGTTCGCGGCGCTGACGCTGGCCCGGGCCGGGGCGGAGCCCATTTTGCTGGAGCAGGGGGACAGCGTGGAGGAGCGGGAGCGGGCCGTGCGGCGCTTCGTGCTCACCGGGGAGCTGGACGAGCGCTCCAACATCCAGTTCGGTGAGGGAGGCGCGGGAGCCTTCTCCGATGGGAAGCTCAGCACCGGCACCCACGATGTCCGGGGACGGCAGGTGCTGCACGATCTGGCGGCGGCAGGTGCTCCGGAGGAGATCCTGTGGGAGGCCAGGCCCCACATCGGCACCGACCGGCTCCCCGCCACGGTCAGGGGGCTGCGGCAGGAGATCCAGCGTCTGGGAGGCGAGGTGCGCTTCCGCACGGCGCTCACGGACGTGCTGCTCCGGGAAGGGGCGCTCCGGGGAGTGGAGACCAGCGGCGGCGTTATCGAGACGGACACGCTGATCCTCTGCACCGGCCACAGCGCCCGGGAGCTTTTCGCCACCCTCTACGCCCGGGGGGCGCGCATGGAGCAGAAGCCATTTTCCATCGGCGTCCGGGCCGAGCACCCCCAGTCGCTGATCGACCGCGCCCAGTACGGGGACTTTGCCGGCCACCCGGAGCTGGGGGCGGCGGACTACAAACTCTCCGTGCACCTGCCCAACGGGCGGGGGGTGTACACCTTCTGCATGTGCCCCGGCGGGCAGGTGGCGGCGGCCTCCAGCGAGGCGGGTCGGCTGTGCGTCAACGGCATGAGCCCCTTTGCCCGGGACGGGCGCAACGCCAACTCCGCCGTGCTGGTGAATGTGCTGCCCTCGGACTTTCCTGACAGCCACCCTCTCTCCGGCGTGGCCTTTCAGCGGCAGTGGGAGGAGGCGGCCTACCGCTGCGGCGGGGGGAACTACCGGGCTCCCGTGCAGCGGCTGGAGGACTTCCTGCTGCGCCGGCCCTCCACGGGCCCGGGCAGCGTACGCCCCACCTACCCCCGGGGGGTGCGCTGGGGGGATGTGAGCGAGTGCCTCCCCGGCTTTGCCGCCGACTCGCTGCGCCAGGCTTTTCCCCTGTTCGACCGGAAGCTCCGGGGCTTCGCCCTGCCGGACACGGTGCTGACGGCGGTGGAGAGCCGCTCGTCCTCCCCGGTGCGGATCCTCCGGGACGAGAGCGGCCAGTCCAACCTGCGGGGCGTCTTTCCCTGCGGCGAGGGCGCGGGCTACGCCGGGGGCATCCTCTCCGCCGCCGTGGACGGCATCCGTCAGGCGGAGAAGGCCATG
>JAQXJT010000005.1 GCA_029009095.1 bacterium | reverse complement strand
CGCCCACGTTACCAAGAGAAGAACAAAACAAATCAAACGTGGAGAGGCTTCAGGAGTATGCAGAAGATCCCGAAACGCATATAGGGCAAGGAGCAAATCTGCTGCTTCATTGGCTGTCAATCGGCAAGACCACCTTCACATCCAGAAGCGGTTAGAGGACGGTACATCCGAATACTATACAAGTGAATGCTATGGATATCGGAAAAATGAGGTAGGCCAACTAGAAATATGCGAGGAAGAAGCTGCCGTTGTCAGAAAAGTATTTGACCTCTATCTGGCCGGAGCTAGCGTCGTGATGATACGGAAATACCTCGCGGCAGAAGGGATTAAAACCGCTAAGGGAAAAGATATATGGAGTAAGCTGGCCATAGAAAAAATGCTCGCAAACGAAAAATATATCGGCGATGCAGGGTGGCAAAACCGCAGGGGCAGCGTAAAGGAAGAATCGAAGTATCCGGAGGATACTTACTGACCGATAATCATCCAGCTATTATTCCGCGCGAAATATTTTCTGCGGTTCAGAAAGAAAAACAGCGACGCAGCAATATTGCAATTGACGAAAACGGCAAGCATAGGAAGGAAACCAGATATAGCGCGGCTAAGGATATCACAAATAAAGAGTAGGCTAAAGCAAGAAAACAAGAATAGGCTAAAAAGGCAAATTGAACGATTACTAGAATTATGTAAACCAAATGAACGATTGCCCGGCAAAGTGAACGATTACTCGGGGAGCAAGGGCTAGAAAAGGCCGCAGAAAGCAAAAAATCGGCCGACCGAAATGACGAGCGACCGAGAGCGATTTGAATTTCAAAGCGAGAAATGCGAGGAAATAGCTGGATTTCGGCTATTTCTTCGCATTTATAGGCAAAAAGTTTAGGTAGGTTATTCTATCAAAATAACCTACCTAATATGGCGGAGACGGTGGGATTCGAACCCACGGACCCTTGCGGGTCAAACGATTTCGAGTCGTTCTCGTTATGACCACTTCGATACGTCTCCGTATTTATCTCAACATCAGCACCTCAGAAAACGGGGAGAACTGATGGGGAGAACAAAGAAAAATATTCAGTTAAAGAGACCCGAAAAACCTCGTAAAATCAAGGGTTTCCGGTCAGGGAGCTGCCGGACAGCGACCACGATTTCGAGTCAGCCCCGTTATGACCACTTCGATACGTCTCCCTATGAAATTGTCCGCAGAGAAAAAAAGAAAGGCCGCCGCTCTGCGCGGCGGCCTGCTTTCGTGGAGGCGCCATCCAGATTCGAACTGGAGAGTCGCGGATTTGCAGTCCGCTGCCTTACCACTTGGCTATGGCGCCAAAAAAATGGAGCGGGCAACGAGATTCGAACTCGCTACCTCCACCTTGGCAAGGTGGCGCTCTGCCAAATGAGCTATGCCCGCAAATGGTGCCTCAGACCAGAGTTGAACTGGTGACACGCGGATTTTCAGTCCGCTGCTCTACCTACTGAGCTACCGAGGCAAATATGTAACTGTCGCAGGAACGGTTGGTGGGAACAACAGGGCTCGAACCTGTGACCCCCTGCTTGTAAGGCAGGTGCTCTAACCAGCTGAGCTATGCTCCCGTTGTTCGCAACTCATTCGCAGCTTTGTCATTATACTAAGCAATGCCATGTTTGTCAAGATGTTTTTTCTCTTTTTCTCATGTTTCCGCGAGGCGCCGCCGGGGACGGATTTGTCCGGAAACAGGGAGCGGGGGAGTGGTATGTGCCCCTTTTTTCGCACTTTTCCCCGCAGGCACTTGAAAAAAGGAGGGGATTGCGGCATAATGTGGGCAGAAGAGAAAAGGGGGATGGCCTTGCAGTACCGCCACGAATGGAAAACAGAGATCAGCGCCGCGGATAAAATTCTGCTCGCCCAGCGGCTGGACGCCCTGTTGCAGCGGGACCCCCATGTGGATGAAAACGGCTGCTACCATATCCGCAGCCTTTATTTCGACAACCTGTCGGACACCGCGCTGCGGGAGAAGATCGACGGGCTGGCCCACCGGAAGAAGTTCCGCCTCCGCTACTATAACGGGGACATCTCCCGGATCCTGCTGGAGCAGAAGTGTAAGGATAACTCCCTGGGATACAAGCTCTCCGCGCCCATCACGGCTCCGGAGGTGCAGCGTATTCTGGACGGGGACTGGGAGTGGCTGCTCTCCGCCGCCCATCCGCTGCTGCGCTCGCTGGGGGAAAAGATGCTCCACGAGGGCTACCGCCCCCGCACCATCGTGGATTACACCCGGGAGCCGTTTATCTACGAGGCGGGCAACGTCCGCGTGACGCTGGACTACGACATCCGCACGGGGCTGTGGAACACGGACTTCCTCGATCGGAACAGCGTGACCATCCCCGCGTCGGACGCGTGTCTGCTGGAAGTCAAGTACGACAACTACCTCCCCGAGGTGGTGCGCGCCGCCGTCCAGCTGGGGCAGCGCCGGGTGGGGGCCTTTTCCAAGTACGCCGCCAGCCGGATGTGGGATTAAAAGGGAAAACACAGGGAATTATACATATCGATATAAAGGAGTATCGCCATGACCTTCAGCGACATTTTCAAATCCAGCTTTCTGGAAAATGTAGGGAGCATCACCCTCTTTGACATGGCTCTGGCCATGCTGCTCTCGTTCCTGCTGGGCGTGTTTATCTTTTTCATCTACAAAAAGACCTATACGGGGGTGCTCTATTCCGCCTCCTTCGGCACCACGCTGATCGCTCTGTGCATGATCAGCACCCTGGTGATCCTGGCCGTGACCAGCAATGTGGTCATGAGCCTTGGCATGGTGGGCGCGCTCTCCATCGTGCGTTTCCGCTCGGCCATCAAGGAGCCGCTGGACATCGCCTTCCTCTTCTGGAGCATCGCCGGAGGCATCGTGCTGGCGGCAGGACTGGTGGAACTGGCCGTGCTGGGCAGCGTGCTCATCGGCGCGGTGCTGCTCATCTTTGTCAACCGCAAGAGCGGCGACGCCCCCTATATGATGGTGCTCCGCTGCGAGGGCTACGGGAATGAGAAGGCCGCCGAGGACTTCCTGCGCGCCCATGTGGGCAACTGCACGCTCAAGGGCAAGACCGTCCGGGGCGCCGTCTCCGAGCTGAGCTTCGAGGTGCGCCTGCGGAGCGAGGACACGGGCTTCGTGGCCGAGCTGGCTGCCATGACCGGGGTGCAGAGCGCCGTACTGGTGAGCTATAACGGCGATTACATGAACTGATCCCCCTCTGATCGGGAAAGCGAGGTGCATCCATGTCCCGAAGCAAATATACGGACGCGCTCTGCGTGCTGCTCATCGCGCTGATGCTGCTCACGCTGCTGCTCTTCCGATGGGGAGAGGCCCTGGGGATCGAGAAAGTGGAGAGGGAGAGCGCGCTGAGCGCGGCTTCCGCCAAGGCGGTGATCGCCCTCAGCGACGAGTACATCAAGGTCAAGGGCAGCGGCGCCTACGCCGCCGGAGGCGTGGTCACCATCGCCTATGGGGGCGAGTACACCTTTACCGGCAGCCTCTCCGAGGGTCAGATCGTAGTGCAGTGCGACAAGCGCGCCCAGGTGAAGCTCATTTTCGATAACGCCAGCATCCATTGCAGCACCGGCCCGGCCCTCTGGGTGAAAAACGCCGGGCGCACCACCCTCAGCACCGCCTCCGGCAGTGTGAACAGTCTCAGCAGCGGGTCGGAGTTCAGCCCGGAGAATGTGGAGGCGGGGGCCAACGCGGTCATATACAGTCAGGACGATCTGGTTCTCCAGGGCAAGGGCGCCATGACCGTCTCTGCCCCGGGCCAGCACGGAATCAACGCCAAGGACGAGCTGAAGCTCAGGGGCGGGGAATGGACAGTGGAGGCCGGCGGAGACGGCATCCGGGGCAAGGACGGCATCGTGGCCGAAGACGGCGCGTACACCGTCCGCTGCGGCGGCGACGGGCTCCAGTCCTATAACGACGTCGACGAGGGGCGCGGCTCCATCGAGATCGGCGGTGGCAGCTTCTTCCTTACGGCAGGACAGGACGGAATACAGGCCCTCCGGGATCTGACCATCACCGGCGGGAACATGGACGTTACCACCGGCGGCGGCGCGCCCGAGACGATGACGGCCGTCCGGGACTGGATCGACCGGGACGGGCAGACCAACGAGGAGGAGAGCAAAAGCGCCAAGGGACTCAAGTGCGGCGGCATACTCACCATCTCCGGGGGGAGCTTTTCGCTCAACTGCTCGGACGACGCCCTCCACAGCGATAACGACGCCCTCATCACCGGGGGCAGCTTCACGGTGCTCTCGGGAGACGATGCCCTCCACGCCAACAACACCATCGCCTTTGACGTGGCGAACTTCACTGCTGTGCGCTGTATGGAGGGCATCGAGGCCCAAAAGGTGGAGATCCGCGGCGGCAGCGTGGATGTGACCTCCCTCAACGACGGCATCAACGCCAACGGTTTGAGCCGGGGCGTGAATATGTCCCAACTGATCATCACCGGCGGCACGGTGCACTTGTGCACCCAGGCCGACGGACTGGACTCCAACGGAGACATCCTCATCGCCGGCGGCACGGTGGCCATCAGCGCCGAACCGGGCGACGGGACCAGCGCTGTGGACTACGGCATCGAGAACGGCGGAGACTGCCTCATCCAGGGAGGCAGCATCGTAGCCTGCGGCTTTGCCGGTATGGCCGAGACTTTCTCGGCCAACTCGACCCAGTGCTCCCTCCTCTACATCTTTGAGGAGACCCGGCCCGGCGGCACGGAGGTAACGCTCACGGACAAGACTGGCCGCGTCCTGCTGCGCCATGTTCCGGAGAACGCCTACGACTGCGTGATCTTCTCCTGCGGGGAGATGGCACTGGGCGGGGAGTACACCGTCCGCGCCGGGGACGAAGAGGGCAGCGTAACGCTGACGGAGACGGCCCAGCGGGTGGGAAGCGCCTTTGGCGACCGCCCCTCCATGCCCGGCTACCGCCCGGGAAAACCCGGGGAACAAGGGTTCTCCGGCGGCCAGGAGCGGGGCGATGTGCCCAAGGGCGGCTTCGGCGGAGCGCCCCAGGGAGGCTTCGGCCCGGCACCGGCCTCGCCGTCCTCCCAAAGCGAATAGGAAGTCCCCTCCGCCGTTTGCCCGGCGGCAGGGGGCTTTTTCTCCCGGACAGCGGCAGACGCGGTGACGCCTGGTACGGACGAATATGTTGTCATTGGCGACAACCTGGAGAAAAGCAAGACAGCAGATACGAAATGGTTGGTCTGGTAAAAAAAGAGCAAATCATAGGAAAAATTCTGCGCAGAAAATCAGGTTTTTAGGAGGAGCGAAAACATGAAGGGTATCATCCTCGCAGGAGGAGCTGGCACAAGACTTTATCCGTTAACGATGGTCACATCCAAGCAGCTTCTCCCTGTATATGACAAGCCCATGGTGTACTATCCGCTGTCAACGCTGATGCTGGCTGGCATCCAGGATATCCTGATCATTTCCACCCCCACCGACACCTCCCGTTTTGAGACCCTCCTTGGGGACGGCAGCCAGTTTGGCCTTCATCTCAGCTACAAAGTGCAGCCCTCTCCCGACGGTCTGGCGCAGGCCTTTATTCTGGGCGAAGAATTTCTGGGCGGCGGGGCCGGAGCAATGGTCCTGGGCGACAACATCTTCTATGGCAATGGCTTCAGCAAAATCCTCCGTGCCGCTGCCGCCAACGCGGAGGAGAACAACCGCGCGACGGTTTTCGGGTACTATGTCAACGACCCGGAGCGATTTGGCGTGGTGGTCTTTGACGAGGACGGCAAGGTGACCTCCATCGAGGAAAAACCCACGGAACCCAAGAGCAACTATGCGGTGACCGGCTTGTATTTCTATCCTGCCGGTGTTTCCGCAATGGCCAGCCAGGTGAGGCCTTCTGCCCGAGGGGAGCTGGAGATCACCACATTGAACGAGATGTATCTGAAAAAGGATCTGCTGGATGTCCAGCTGCTGGGCCGTGGCTTTGCCTGGCTGGATACCGGTACCATTGACAGCCTGGTGGAGGCGGCCGACTTTGTTCGGATGGTGGAGAAACGTCAGGGCATCAAAATCTCCGCCCCGGAGGAGATCGCGTACCGCAACGGCTGGATCGACAGGGATAAGCTGCTGGAGTCCGCTGAGCGTTACGGCAAGTCTCCCTATGGTATGCATCTGAAAGCAGTTGCCAATGGCAGAGTAAGAGGATAATGGAGAGAATACCATGACGATGATTGTGACCGGCGGCGCCGGGTTTATCGGAAGCAATTTTATCTTTTATATGCTGGGCGAGCACCCGGATTACCGGATCATCTGCCTGGACAAGCTGACCTATGCCGGTAACCTGTCCACGCTGGCCCCTGTGATGAACCACCCAAACTTCCGCTTTGCAAAGGTGGACATTTGCGACCGGGGAGCGGTCTACCGGCTGTTTGAGGAAGAGCACCCCGATATCGTTGTCAACTTTGCGGCGGAGACCCATGTGGACCGCTCCATCGAGGATCCCGGCGTCTTCCTGCAGACCAATATCATGGGCACCGCCGTCCTGATGGACGCCTGCCGCAGATACGGCATCCAGCGCTATCACCAGGTCTCCACGGACGAGGTTTACGGCGACCTGCCTCTGGATCGAACGGATCTGTTTTTCACCGAGGAGACCCCCATCCACACCAGCTCCCCCTACTCTTCCTCCAAAGCCGGCGCGGATCTTCTGGTCATGGCCTACCATCGCACCTACGGCCTGCCTGTGTCCATCTCCCGCTGCTCCAATAACTACGGCCCCTACCAGTTCCCCGAGAAGCTGATCCCCCTGATGATCGCCAACTCCCTGGCGGATAAGCCCCTGCCCGTTTACGGCGAGGGACTGAACGTCCGGGATTGGCTGTATGTGGAGGATCACTGCAAAGCCATTGACCTGATCATTCACCGGGGCCGTGTAGGCGAAGTTTACAACGTGGGCGGCCACAACGAGAAGCAGAACATCGAGATCGTAAAGATCATTTGCCGGGAACTGTGCAAGCCCGAGAGCCTGATCACCCATGTGGGCGACCGGAAGGGGCACGATATGCGCTACGCCATTGACCCCACCAAGATCCACAACGAGCTGGGTTGGCTGCCGGAGACGAAGTTTGAAGATGGGATTCAGGAGACCATCCGATGGTATCTGGACAACAAGCAGTGGTGGCAGACCATCATCTCCGGGGAGTACCGGAATTATTATGAGAAGATGTACGGAAACCGGTAAGAAGGGGATAGCATGAAGTTTTTTGTAACGGGCGTCAGCGGCCAGCTGGGACACGATGTGATGAACGAACTGGCCAAACGGTGCCATACGGGTGTCGGTTCCGGTATGGAGCCCGTCTATGCGGGAGTGCAGGACGGTTCCGCCGTAACAGCCATGCCCTATCTCCAATTGGATATTACTGACCGGGCCGCTGTGGAAAAGGAGATCACCTCGGCGAGGCCGGATGCCGTGATCCACTGCGCTGCCTGGACGGCCGTGGATATGGCCGAAGACGACGATAAGGTGGAGCAGGTACGCGAGGTCAACGCGGCGGGTACCCAGAACATCGCCGACGCCTGCAAAAAGCTGGATTGCAAAATGCTGTATCTTTCCACGGACTATGTGTTTGATGGGCAGGGGACGGAGCCATGGCAGCCCGACTGCAAGGACTATAAGCCCCTGAATGTTTACGGCCAGACCAAGCTGGAAGGCGAATGGGCGGTGGCCAATACGCTGGAGAAATACTTTATTGTCCGCATTGCGTGGGTGTTTGGTCTGAACGGCAAGAATTTTATCAAGACCATGATCCATGTGGGCAAGACCCACGATACGGTTCGCGTGGTCAACGATCAGATCGGCACTCCGACCTATTGCGTCGACCTGGCCCGGCTGCTGGTGGATATGTGTGAGACGGAAAAGTACGGCTACTATCACGCTACCAACGAGGGCGGCTATATCAGCTGGTACGATTTCTGCTGCGAATTCTACAGGCAATATGGTTTGACCACCAAGGTGATCCCTGTCACCACAGAGGAGTACGGTCTGTCCAAGGCAGCCAGGCCCAGGAACAGCCGGCTGGACAAGAGCAAACTGGTGGAGAATGGCTTCACGCCCCTGCCGGACTGGCGCGACGCGGTGGCCAGATATCTGAAGGAGGCAAATCTGTAATGGGACAGATCAAAGTGGAAAAGAATGTGGGCGGCATCGAAGGGCTGTGCGTCATGGAACCGGCGGTGCACGGAGACAGCCGAGGCTATTTCATGGAGACCTACAGTCAGCGCGATATGGAGGAAAACGGCATCCATATCACTTTCGTGCAGGATAACCAGTCCATGAGCACCAAGGGCGTACTGCGGGGCCTGCACTTTCAAAAGCATTATCCCCAGACCAAGCTGGTTCGGGCGATCAGCGGCTGCGTGTTTGATGTGGCGGTGGATCTGCGGACTGGAAGCCCCACCTACGGAAAGTGGTATGGTGTTGAGCTGAGCGCTGAGAACAAAAAGCAGTTTCTGGTGCCCCGGGGCTTTGCCCACGGATTTCTGGTGCTCAGCGATACTGCGGAGTTCTGCTATAAGTGCGATGATTTCTATCACCCCAACGACGAGGGCGGTCTGCGCTGGAATGACCCGGAGATCGGCATCGTGTGGCCACAGCTCACAGGGGAAAACCGGGGCAGCGCTTCTGCGGAGGGATATACCCTGGCGGACGGCACCCCGCTGAATTTGAGCGAAAAGGATCAGAAGTGGGCCGGTATCCGCGATACCTTTTCGTTTTGATCCTGCACAGGTATTTCAGCAGCTTTTGCGTCAGAACTTTACAGATCGTAAAGCCCCGCTCCGCCGATGACCGGCGGAGCGGGGCTTTGTCTCATTCATATTTGGGGACGATGTACTTCTGTAACTGCTCCATGCGGCTGTCCAGCCGGGCTGCCTCGTTGGCGCAGTCCAGAAGCTCCCGGGCCACGGCGGAGGGGATCTCCACATCCTTTTTGTAGCGGATCTTATGTTCCAGACTGGCCCACCAGTCCATGGCGATGGTGCGGAACTGCACCTCCACCTTCATGAGCTTTTTCTTGTCGTGGAGGAAGATGGGCGTCTCCACGATCAGGTGCAGGCTCCGGTAGCCGTTGGGCTTGGGGGCGCGGATGTAGTCCTTTCGTTCGATGAGGGTGATGTCGTCCTGGCGGAGAAAGGCGTCGGAGATGGCATAGATGTCCGAGGGAAAGCTGCAGATGATGCGCACGCCTGCCACATCGTTCAAGTTCTTCTCAATGGACTCCACGGTCAGCGGCAGCTCCCGGGAAATCAGCTTGTTGGCGATGCTGTCCACAGACTTGAGCCGGGTCTTGACGGTTTCGATGGGGTTGCGGTCGTATTGCAGGGAAAACTCCTCGCTGAGCACCCGGAATTTGGTCTCCACCTCCATCATGGCGCAGCGGTAATAGGTGATCAATTCCCGGAAGGGGATGGTGTAGCTCTCGATTCGGCTCTTCAGCGATTTATCGGGAACGGGGGTCAAGGTAAGCTCCTGTGGTTCCAGCGTCTCCAGACGGTGTTCCGGCATATCGTGTTCGCTCCTGTTCTTTTTTCTTCACTATAACACGGGGCCAGGGGAGAATTGTTAAAAATATAAAAATTCTACCATGCAATTTATGAATACATAGTGTAGAATGAATAAAAGAAAAGGCGGGACGGCTGAAAAAGCGCTACAGGGCCATGTGTTTTCCCGGCCGTTTCCGTACAGAATAAGGAGAAGTGATTTGTGCCGGGGGAGGCATTTTGTATGGGAGACTACTTTTGCGGCTGGTATTTCCGCTGCCAGTCGGAGGAAAAGACGTGATCCCCGCCGTTCACCGTGCGGGAGCGGCGCGTTCCTGCTCCACAAAGGTGATCGCCCCGGTGGGACAGGCCGGGAGGCAGTCGCCCAGCCCGTCGCAGTAATTGTCCCGCATCAGCGCGGCCTTACCCTCCACCATGGCGATGGCGCCCTCGTGGCAGGCCGCGGCACAGAACGCCGCAGCCGTTGCATTTTTCCCTGTCTATTTCAATCATTCTGCGGAGCATCGTAAGTCCTCCGTTTGTTTTGGCCGCCCCGCAAACCAAATCACGACCCAGCGGAGCAGCGGGACTTGGAGAGGAGGGGCAGCGGAATGGGCGGCGCGCTCTGACTTCTGAAAAAAGCGAAACAGAAAGAATTTGTAAGGAAAAATCGGCAATCTTCGGGAGAAGATTGCCGATTTTGGTACCGGTGGTGGGGCTCGAACCCACACGGTGTCGCCACCTCGGGATTTTAAGTCCCGTGCGTCTGCCAATTCCGCCACACCGGCCCACCCGATAAACTTATCACGAAAAAAGCGGTATGTCAAGGGAGGCGGGGGAATAGCATGGTGGAGAGGGGGGAGCAAGCATGGAAGAGGAAAAGCGGAATTTACCTGCCCGGGCCCAGAACATCATTCTGGAGGGGCGGAGGAAGCTGAGCGTCTCCGGCGTGGAGGAGGTGCTGGCCTTTGATGACAGCAGCGTGGTCATGCGCACGCCGCTGGGGGAGCTGAACGTGCATGGAGAGGAGCTGAAGGTGGAAAACCTGGCGGTGGACAGCGGGGAGCTGACCGTCACCGGCCACATCAGCGCCATGATGTTCACGGAGCCTCCGGCGGGGTGGTGGGAGCGGCTCTTCGGGTGATGAGCAACATCTCGTCGGAACTGCTGCTTCTGGGCGCTTCCCTGGCCGCCGGGGCGTCGTTGGGGGCGCTCTACGATCTGGTGTGGCTGCTGCGGCTGGATATGCCCAAGCTGCTGGGGCGGATCTGGGAGTGCGCCTATCTCCTTTGCTGTGCGGTGTGGCTCTTCACGCTGGCCATGGGGCCCGGCAGCGGCAGAATGCGGGGCCTGCTCTTTCTCTTCTGCGCGGCAGGTGAGAAAATATACGCTCTGCTGCTGCGCTCCGCTGTGCGGAAGGCCCTGCAAAAGATCCGGAGTATTGTCGAAATTCCGCTGTCCTGCATGAAAAAATGTGGAAAACGGGCTGAAAAAATATACAAAAAATGCCTTGCAATTTGCAAGAAATCGTTTACAATAAAAAAGTACCGGAGTAGCGGCAATCGGGTATGGCCCCATGGACGGGGTGAAAGGAGCGTGCATGAGGGGATATGCGGGGAAGATCGCGGCGTATTTTCTGAGCGTGACGCTGCTGGTGTGCGCGTTTGCTACGGCGTGGAGCGTACACAGCCGCGTGGTCGAGGCAAGGGCCGTGCTGCAGGAGAGGGAGCGCACGGCGGCGGCGCTGCGGCGGGAAAACGCAGCGCTGGAAAAACAGCTTCAGCTTCCGGACGAGAGAGAAAGCCTTGAGCGGATCGCCAGGGTTCGGCTGGGGCTGGTGTACCCGGACGAGAAAGTGATAGTTTTTTTGGGGGATTGAGGAGAGAGTATGGAGCTTGTAGTGGGAGCCATCGTTGAGGGAAAGGTGACGGGCATCACCAAATTCGGCGCGTTTATCACCATGCCCGGCGGCAGCAGCGGTCTGGTACATATTTCCGAGATCGCCAACGCCTATGTGAACGACATCCACGACTACCTGACCATGGGTCAGAGCGTGGAGGTCAAGGTGCTGAGCATCACGCCGGAGGGGAAAGTCAACCTCTCCATCAAGCAGGCGCAGCCGCAGCCCGCCCGGGAAAACACCGCGCCCAGGAGCAGCGCCCCGCGCCGCCCCGCCGCGCCCCGCCCGGCCCCCCAGCAGAGCGCCGCTCCCCAGCCCCGCGGCCCCGGCGACTACGCATCCGCGGCCCAGGGCGTGGTGCACGGCCCCACCGGCGACGCCAGCTTCGAGGATAAGCTCAAGCATTTTATGCAGGAGTCCGACAGCCGCATGAGCGGCAATAAGCTCTACGCCGACCGGAAAGGCGGCTCCCGCCGGAGAAAATGAGATTGTAAGCCCCCGTCTGCGAAGCAGGCGGGGGTTTTTCGCATCAGAGGGCAGATGGAAGGGGATAGAATTGCATAAAACACAAAAGTGTCAAAATTAGCGCAGCCGTTGACTAAAGGGTAGAGCGGCGAGGATCGAAGTCAGGAGAACTGCTGTGTGTGTGGAACTTTTTGATTTGCAGTTTACAAATCGATTTTCTCACATGGCAATCGTCCTCCGGACGGCGCGAAGAGGCGGTACAGGCGGGAGTGTGCCGTAGCTGAGTGCGCTTTCTTTGGAAAAGATCGTGTGGAAATGACCGTTGTAGAAATACAACGGCTTTATTGTATAAAGAAAACCGGGGCGCCTATGTGCCGCCCCGGTTCATTGTGTGTCTTATACGGCCAGCACCGTGATCTTGCCATCCCGGACCGTGAGGCCCACCTGGGACACCGCACCCTGCCTGACGTCGATGATCTCCGTGGCGATGGCGTCCTCCACATCCTTTTCGATGAGCCGCTGGAGGTTCCGGGCCCCGTAGGTGATGCTGTAGCCCTTCCCGGAGAGGTAGTCGATGAGGCTCTCGTCCCAGGTGAGGGCCATGCCCCGCTCGGCCATGGCGGCTTTCAGATCGTTGAGCATCAATCCGCAGATCTCCCGGATGTTCTCCTCGGTAAGGCGGTGGAAGTAGATGATCTCATCCACCCGGTTGATGAACTCGGGGCGGAGGAAATCGTTGAGGGCTTTCACGGCCTTCTCCCGGCCCTGTTCGTCGAGAGTCTGGTTGAAGCCCACGCTGCCGCTTTTCTTGTCGCTACCGGCATTGGTGGTCATGACGATGATGGTGTTCTCAAAGTTCACCACTCGGCCCTGTGCGTCGGTGATGCGCCCGTCGTCCAGCACCTGTAGCAGGATGTTCAGCACATCCGGGTGGGCCTTCTCGATCTCGTCAAAGAGCACCACGCTGTAGGGCTTGCGGCGGATCTTCTCCGTGAGCTGTCCGGCCTCGTCATAGCCCACATAGCCCGGGGGAGAGCCGATGATCCGGGACACGCTGAATTTCTCCATGAACTCGGACATATCCAGCCGGATCAGCGCCTCGGGGCTGTCGAAGAGCTCGGCGGCCAGACGCTTTACCAGCTCCGTCTTGCCCACGCCCGTGGAACCCACAAAGATGAAGCTCACCGGCTTGCGCTTGAGCTGGAGCCCGGCGCGGCTGCGCTTGATGGCGGCGCAGACCGTCTCCACGGCCTCATCCTGGCCGATGATGTGGCTCTTGAGCCGTTGGGCCAGTCCGGAGAGCTGGGCGAACTCGTCGGCGCGGATGGAGGAGGCGGGGATCTTCGTCCAGCGCTCGATGATCCGGGCCAGGTGGTCGGTGGTGAGCTGGGGGACGCCCTGGGCTTCCAGTACGCTCAGCTCGTTGCTCAACTGGAGATCCCGGCTGCGGAGGGCGGCCAGCCGCTCATAGTCCTCCTCGCCGGTGTCGGAGAGCAGCAGCTCCCGCTCCTTGTTGAGATCGGCCTGCTCCTTGCGGATCTCCTCCCGGCGGGTGAGGGAGCTGTCGTGGAGGTTCACATCGCTGCACGCCTCGTCGATCAGGTCGATGGCTTTGTCGGGGAGAAAGCGGTCGGTGATGTAGCGCTCGGAGAGCACCACAGCCTGCCGGCACATCTCGTCGGAGATGCGCACACTGTGGAAGTCCTCGTAGTAACGGCGGATGCCCTTGAGAATGTCGATGCTGTCGGCGATGGAGGGCTCCGCCACGGTGACGGGCTGGAAGCGCCGCTCCAGCGCGGAGTCCTTCTCAATGTGCTTGCGGTACTCGGTGAAGGTGGTGGCGCCGATCACCTGGATCTCGCCCCGGGAGAGGGCAGGCTTGAGGATGTTGGCGGCGTTCATGCTGCCCTCGGCGTCTCCGGCGCCCACCAGATTGTGCACCTCGTCGATGACAAGGATGATGTTGCCCTCCTGCCGGATGTCCTCGATGAGACCTTTCATCCGCGACTCGAACTGGCCGCGGAACTGGGTGCCCGCCACCAGCGCGGTGAGATCCAGCAGATAGACCTCCTTGTTTTGCAGCTTGTAGGGCACTTCCCCGTCGGCGATGCGCTGGGCCAGACCCTCGGCAATGGCGGTCTTGCCCACGCCGGGTTCGCCGATGAGGCAGGGGTTGTTCTTCTGGCGGCGGTTGAGGATCTGAATGACCCGCTCCAGTTCCCCGGCCCGGCCGATCATGCGGTCCAGCTTGCCTTCCCGGGCCCGGTTGGTCAGGGAGATGCAGTAATTGTCCAGATACTTGTGCTTGCTCTTCTTCTCGCCGCCCTCCCGGGGAGAGGAGGCACGGGGCGTCTCGGCCTCCCCGCCGTTGCGGGCGGGGTTGTTCTGACTGCCGAAGAGCCGGTTGAGGAAGGGGAATGTGGCGGTCTTGCCGTCGTCGTCGCTGTCGCTGTCGCTGCTTTCGATCTCCATAAGGTTGTCGCCGCCGCCGGAGAGCGACTGCATGGCCTCCATCATCTCCCCGGAGAGCCCCTCCAGATCTTCGTCGGTGATGCCCATTTTGGAGATGATGTCGTCGATGGGCTTGATATGGAGCTCGCGGGCGCACTTGAGACAAAGCCCCTCCTGATGGTTGGTGCCGCCCTCGATGCGGTTGATGTAGAGAACAGCCATGTTTTTCTTGCAGCGGGAGCAAAGAGTAGGTTGCATAAATTGACTCCTGTCTTCAATCAAATTCCCAAAAACGGATAGAGCAGATCGGCCCGCATGACCCACGCGAGCACGCCGCTCTCCGCAATTTTTTCCTGAGGCAGCAGGATGCCTGTGAACTTCATGACCCAGACGATCAGCACGCAGAAGAACGCCCCCTGCACCAATCCCGTGATCAGCCCTCCCACATCGTTGAGAGCGTCCATGCCCGGGATCTTGAAGGTCAGGTTGGAGAGATTGCCCACCACGGTCAGCAGGATCAAAATCAGAAGGAAGGCCAGCAGGAAGCCCACCGCGTATGCCACGCTCCGGCAGAGCACCTCCGTCATGGCGGCGTTGACGCTCACCTCCTGGCTTTCGGCGTAGCTGAGCGAGGAGGAAGCCATGCTGCGGGCGGTCTCTTTATAGATGCCCATGTGCTCGAAGGCGCTCTGGCAGAAGCCCTCCGCGTCCTCGGGGTGGGCGGCGAGATAGTCCTCCACGGAGAGGGAGGAGGCGGCGGCCCCCACGATATTGTATTCGGGACGGACCTTGTTATTGATCGTAGTCTCCAGGTAGCCGCTGGCGAAGGGGCGAAGGGCGTCGATCACCTCGTAGGAATAGGTGGTGGAGAGGAGATCGGCACTGTAGACGGAGATCACCAGAGCCAGAAGACTGCCGACGCCCAGAATCAGGCCGCGCTTCCAGCCGCTCCAGGCGCACAGCAGCAAAATCAACAGTAAGATCAGGTGGATGATGAGTTTCATGGTTGCCTCCTGAGGGTGGTGCAAAGTTTATGTGTCCAAAGAAAAATCAGGGAAAACGGATGACCTCCGCGCCGTAAGTGCCCAGCAGCATGGCGCGGTTTTTGCCGCAGAGCAGCGCCTGATGCCCGTTGGAGATGCGCTGGTAGGAGATGCTGTCGGAGAAATCCGTGGGGTAGAGGGTCATCTCGTCGGCGTAGAGCACCAGGATCTGCCCCTCCCGGACGGAGAGGGAGAGAACATCCCGCTCCACGGCGATGCTCCCCCGGAGCTCGCCGCTGCCGGCGTAGGTGCAGAGCCTGCCGAGACTGCCGCTGTGTTCCGTCCGGAGCAGCACGGCGGCGCAGTCCCCGGTGAGGCAGTAATCCACCGGGTAGCCCACGTCAAACTCCACACGCTCCAGCAGCGTGCCGTCCTCGGAGAGAAAGAGCAGGGAATCCTCCGTAACGGCCACCATACTGCCGTCCTCCAGGTAGTTGAAATCCAGAACGAGCGTGTTCTCCAGCGTCAGCGTGGCCAGCTCATTCTCCGAATCCAGGGAGAAAAAGCGCAGTGTACTGCCCAGCGAGGACACGCAGCACACGGCCAGATGGCGCCGGGGGGAGACCCGGGCGCAGAGGGGATAGCCGGAGGAGCCGCAGTCCAGCAAAAACAGGGGCGTCAGCCCGGGACTGAGCACCTGCACCCGCCCCTTGTAATCAGGGTATTCCGTTACCACGGTCACATAGCCGTCCCGGCTCACATCGGCCGAGAGAATCCGGTAGTCCTGCGGGAGCAGCACTACCTCCCCGTCGGCCATGATCACACAAAAGGCCGTGCCGCCCACATCGTAGTAGACGCTCAATACCGCCGAGGCGGACAGAGCGGGGTTATCCATGGGGAAGCTCTCCGCCGCGTGGAGCACGCCGCTGCTGTCCATGAGCTGCGCCCCCACCGGGGACGCCACCGCCAGCTTGTCTCCCGCCAGGGCGTAAGCCTCGCCGGTGAAACGGAAGGAGGCGGTGCTCTTCTCTTCGGAGAGACCGGTGAGCTCCAGGATCCGGGCGATCAGCGGGTTATAATACAGCAGATACCAGAGAACGACGACCACCGTAAGGATCAGCAGCGCCAGCAGCGTTACCCGGATGGCCATGCTCAGGTTTTCGTGTTGAGGTTTTGGCGTCATTCCACTATCCTTTGTAATTGAGGGTCAATTATATCAGAAGTTCCTTACAATTTCAATATGCCCCTCTCCGTCCCGCTCCAAAAGGGGCGCGGCGGTGACGGGGTCGGAGGTGCCCATCAGCACCCCCGCCGCGCCCTCGTACCAGAGCCGGTGCATATAAAGCCCCTCGGGGGGCATGGTGGGGCCCGTAAGGCGCCGGTCCCGCAGCTCCAGCAGGCGCGGGATGTCCCCGGGTTCCAGCTTGCCGTAGCTGGCGTAGACCATGGTGCCCACCATGGCGCGCACCATGTTGTAGAGGAAGCCGTCCGCGCAGACCCGGATGGTGATCACATCCCCCTCCCGTTGGGCCTCGCACCAGTAGACGGTGCGGACGGTGGTCTTTGTCTCGGTGCCCACGCTGCGCACGGCGGCGAAGTCGTGCCGCCCCACAAAGGCGGCGGCGGCGCGCTGCATCCGTTCCACATCCAGCGCGGCGGGGTAGAAACAGCAGCGCTTTTCCCGGAAGGGGTCGCGGATGCGGCTGTTGTGTATGCGGTAGATATACTCCTTCTGGATGCAGGAGGAGATGGCGTTGAAGTCCTCCTCCACCTCCGCGGCGGCGCTCACGGCGATGTCGCCGGGGAGCCGGGCGTTGACGGCCAGAGGGAGGCGGTCGGTGGGCACGGGGCAGCCGGTACGGAAGTTGGCGCAGTAGTGCATCGCGTGGACGCCTGCGTCGGTGCGCCCGCAGCCGGTGACCTTGACCTCGTGGCCGCAGACCAGACCGAGCGCCTCCTCCAGCCGCTGCTGTACGGTGACATCCTCCCGCTGCCGCTGCCAGCCGTGGTAGGCGCTGCCGTCGTAGGAGAGGTGCAGAGCGATGTTTCTCATAGGCCGTAAACGCGCAGGGCGATGATGGCGCCCAGAAGAGCCGCCCAGAAGAGCAGCGTCAGGTAGTCGGCTCTGCCCATGGAAAGCTGCTTGAGACGGGTGCGGTCGTCGCCCCCGTGGTAGCAGCGGCACTCCATGGCCGTGGCCAGCTCGTCGGCCCGGCGGAAAGCGCTCACAAAAAGGGGTACCAGCACGGGCAGCAGGGCTTTGACCCGTTTGAAAATGCTGCCGCTGTCAAAGTCCGCGCCGCGGGCCTTCTGGGCAGACATGATCTTGTCGGTCTCCTCGATGAGCGTGGGGATAAAGCGCAGGGCGATGCTCATCATCATGGACAGCTCGTGCACCGGCAGCCCCAGCTTCCTGAACGGCCCCAGGATCCGCTCCAGTCCGTCGGTGATGGAGAGGGGGGAGGTGGTGTAGGTCAGGAGGAAGGTGCCGCAGACCAGCAGGGTGATGCGCATCACCATCTGGATGGAGCGGAAAATGCCCTCCCGGGTGATGCGGAAGACCCAGAAGCGGACGAGCACCTGCCCGTCGGTGTAGAAGAGATTCAAAAGGCCCGTCAGGATGACGAGGAACATCAGCGGCTTGAGCCCCTTGAGCAGGGAGCGGGGCGGAATGCGGGAGATGTAAACCGAGAGGGCCAGCGAACCCACGGCCAGGAGCATGGTCAGCGGGGAGGAGGCGGTGAAGATCAGCACATAGTAGAGCACCACCACGGTGAGCTTGGTGCGGGGATCCAGCCGGTGCACCAGGGTGTCGCCGGGGAAATACTGGCCCAGCGTGATATCCTTCAGCATACCGCGCCTCCTTTGCAGCGTTTTATGGCCTCCACAAGCTGCGCGGCCGTGCAGATGTCCCCGGGGATGTCGAAACCCATCTCCCGCAGGCGCATGGCCACGGCCGTGCTGGCGGGGATGTCCAGACCCATGGCCTGCAGCTCGGCGGCGTGGGAAAATACCTCCCGTGGGGTACCGTCGTAGGCCAGCGTGCCGTGGTTCATGACCACGATCCGGTCAGCCATCCTCGCGGCTATGTTCATGTCGTGGGAGATGAGCAGCACGGTGGCTCCCCGCTCGTCCCGGTAGCGGCGGATGTTCCGGAGGATGTCCTGGCATCCGGCCGGGTCGAGACCCGCCGTGGGCTCGTCGAGGATGAGCACCTCCGGCTCCATGGCCAGCACGCCCGCGATGGCCACCCGGCGCTTCTGCCCGCCGGAGAGGTCAAGAGGCGAATCGTCAAAAAGCGCCTCGTCCACCCCGGCAAAGTCCGCGCCCGCCCGGATGTGCTCGTCCAGTTCCGCGCCGGTGAGACCCATGTTTCCCGGGCCGTAGGCGATATCCGCGCGGACGGTCTCCCCGAAAAGCTGATACTCCGGATACTGGAACACCAGCCCCACCTGAAAGCGGGTCTGGCGCAGCGCCTCCTTGGAGCGGTGGATGTCCTCCCCGTCCAGCAGCACCCGCCCCTCGGTGGGGGAGAGCAGTCCGTTGAGATGCTGCACAAGGGTAGATTTGCCCGAGCCGGTGTGCCCGAGGATCACCACCAACTGTCCCTGGGGGATGGTGAGGTCAATGTGGTCGATGGCGACCTTTTCAAAAGGGGTGCCGCGGCTGTAGACGTGCCGCAGCCCCTCAAGACGAATTTCCGACATAGTTTCTTAGCGTCCTTTATGTTAGGTTATCCCGCGTGGAGCATGGCGGCGATGGCCTGCGCGCAATCCTCCGTGTCCAGCGCGTTCAGCGGCACATCCATTCCCGCCTTCCGCAGTTCATAGAGGATGCTGACGGTCTCCGGCACGTCCAGCTCCCGGGCCCGCAGCTCCTCCACCCGGGAGAAAATGTCTCCGGGCTTCCCGTCCATGACCACCTGGCCGTCGGCCATGATGATGAGGCGGTCGCAGTGGATGCACTCGGTCATGTGGTGGGTGATGAGCACCACCGTGACGCCCTGACGGCGGAGCGTCTCCACCGTGCGCATGACCTCCGCGCGTCCGGCGGGGTCCAGCATGGCGGTGGGCTCGTCCAGCACCAGCACCTGCGGCTGCATGGCCAGCACGCCGGCGATGGCGACGCGCTGCTTCTGCCCGCCGGAGAGGAGATGGGGAGCGTGCTGCCGGTATTCGTACATCCCCACGGTCTTCAGCGCTTCGTCCACCCTGCGGCGGATCTCGCTGCTCTCCACGCCCAGGTTTTCCGGGGCGAAGGCCACATCGTCCTCCACCACGCTGGCGACGATCTGGTTGTCGGGATTCTGGAACACCATGCCCACAGTCTTGCGGATGGGCAGGAGATACTGCTCCTCGGCGGTGTTCATGCCGTTGACCAGCACCCGCCCCTCCGTGGGCAGAAGGATGGCGTTGAGGTGCTTGGCCAGGGTGGATTTGCCTGAGCCGTTGTGGCCCAGAATGGCCGTAAAGCTGCCCTTTTCAAAGGTGAGATTGATGTTTTTGAGCGCCGCTTCCCCGGCGCCGGCATAGCGGAAAGTCAAGTTTTCCAGACGAAGGATCGGTTCCATAGTCAAATTCCTGTTCTTTTTTATGCTTTCGGCCTTTTCCGCCGGCAGGGCGGGCGCTCAGCGCCGCTCCCAGCGGCAGCTGGCGCCGCAGGGGAGCACAAGGCCGCTCTCTGTCACGGGCAGTCCCAGCTCCTCGGAGCGGGAGCGTCCCCCGTAACGGCGGGTGAAGATGCTTTCGGAGATGTATTCCAGCACCGAGGGGGCCAGCCCCGTAGTGTAGGAGTTGATGAGGACGAAGAGGGGGTCGTCGGAGAGGACGCCCCGGCACAGAGAGACAAAATCCCAGAGGTTGTCCTCCAGCCGCCACACTTCGCCGCCCGGGCCCCGGCCATAGGAGGGAGGATCCATGATGATGGCGTCGTAGCGCCGTCCCCGGCGGATCTCCCGTTCCACGAACTTGGCGCAGTCGTCCACGATCCATCGGACGCCGCCATCCGCCACGCCGGAGGCGGCGGCATTTTCCTTGCCCCAGGCCACCATGCCTTTGGCCGCGTCCACATGGCACACGCTGGCGCCCGCGGCCAGACAGGCCACCGTAGCCGCGCCCGTGTAGGCGAAGAGGTTGAGCACCTGGATGTGCCGTCCGGCGGAGCGGATCTTCTCCATGGCCCAGTCCCAGTTGGCGGCCTGCTCGGGGAAAAGTCCCGTGTGCTTGAAGTTCATGGGCCGCACCCGGAAGGACAGCTCCCCGTAGCGGATGCCCCAGCTCTCGGGCAGACCGGTCTTGTCCCAGCTGCCTCCGCCGCTTTTTGAGCGGGTGTAGTGCCCGTCGCTGCTGCGCCAGGCGCTGTGGGAGCGGGGCGTGTCCCAGATGACCTGCGGGTCGGGACGGATGAGAATTTTGTCCCCCCAGCGTTCCAGCCTTTCGCCCCGGGAGGCGTCGATCAGTTCATATTCTTTCCAGTTGTTGGCAACAAACAAATAGTCCACCACCTTAATCAATTCAGTATACCACGCTCTGTGAAAATTTCAAGGAGTTTAGGGAGAAAGCGGCAGGAAAAAGAACTTGCATATTGTCCCCGGCGGATATATAATAGCGTATCAAATTATGTCGGAAAACGGAGGAAGCGAAATGACATTCAGAAAACGAAGTCAGGATTCCTATGACGAGGAAAATCCCGCCCTGGAGCGGGAGAATAAAAAGCCGTCGCTCCTGGGAAACGCCTCCCGTTCCTTCAAGGGTCTCTTCTCCCGGGGGAAGAACGACTACGACGACTATGATGAATATGACGACGAGTACGACGATGGTTTCGGCGACGACGGCTTCGGCGAACTGCCCCCGGCGCGTCCTGATGAGGCCCCGGTGAGCGGGGAGGAGGACTACGGATGGGTGGCGGAGGATGCCCCCGGGGCGGTAAGCGATGCCGAAACGCCCTGGACAGAAGAGGACGGGGAGGATCCCTTTGCCCGCTTTGCCGCGGCCGGATCCGGCGAGATGAGCTGGCCCATGGAGGATGGGGCCGCGGAGGACGCGAGTGGGGACGCGAGTGAGAACGCGGAAGCTGCGCCCGAAGCGGAGAGCGACGATGCCGTGCTGTTTGACTATGATCAGGAAGCCGGGGACTACGGTTACGAGGCCGGGGACTACGGCTATGAGGACGAAGACTACGATTACGAGGACGCGGATTACGACTACGGCTACGATGACGGCGCCGCCCCTGCCGCCGGCGGCGGGGCAGTCGGCAGACGCGGAAACTCCGGCGGGCGGAAGAACTGGGAAAAGAACCTGATCCCCGCCCTGGGTGTGCTGGCTCTCTGTGCCGTGGCGGCCATCGCCTTCGCGGTGGTCACGCTGCTGGGCGGCGGGGAGAAGGAAAGCGGGAAAAAACAGGAACAGGAGCAGCAGATCACGGTTCCCACCGCCACGCCCACTCCCGCGGAGGTGCAGGCCTCCGGCGAGCAGACCAACGGCGGCGGCGTGAGCAGCTCCACGCCCCTGGCCACGCGGAACGACGCCGGGGCGCTGGTGCCCGCCGGGGACAACGCGGTGGTGCCCGTGCGCGGGACGCCGCTCTCGCTGGACTCTTTTGCCACCACCACCCACATCGGCAACTCCTTTGTGGAGGGGATGCAGCTCTTCTCGGACATTGAAGCGTGCCACTATGTTTGCGCCGACGGCGTGAGTCTGGACAACATGATCGGCAACTACCTCTACTTTGTCACCGTGCGGAACTACAGCAGCATCTATCTGACGCTGGGTATCAACGAGATCGGCTGGCCTCTGGACAGCTTCATCGAGAAGTATGAGAAGGTCATCGACTACATCCGCTCCGACGGCAGCGAGCAGACCAAAAAGGCCACCATCTATGTGACGTCGGTGTTCCCCACCGAGGAGATCATGGAGACCGTGGCGGGCGAGAGCGGCCAGACCATCCACAAGGCTACCATTCTGGAGTTCAATGAGAAGCTCAAGGAGATGTGCGCGAGAAAGGGCTGCTGGTATCTGGATGTGTACAGTGCCCTGGCCGGGCCGGACGGGTATCTGCCCGCGGATGTGGCGGCGGACGACCATGTCCACTTTGAGAAGACCGGATACAGGATCTGGACGGATTACCTGCGCAACCACTATGTAGACGAAAGTATGTTGGAGTGAACTATGAAGAGAATGACAGTATTTTTTCTCCTCTGCGCCCTGATGTTGGGCCTTTGCGGCTGCGGCGACAAGGGAACGGAGGAACTGGACGGCGCGGCGCTGGTCAAAGCGCTGCTGGACGGGGGGGCTTTCTCCCAGAAGCTGGAAGAGCTTCCCGCCTCCAAGGCCACCGCGTTCTACGGGGTGGACAGCGCCAGGCTCACCGAGGCTCTGCTCTACCACGCCTCCGGCGTCTCCAAGGAGCAGATCGCGGTGTTCCACATGGAGAGCGCGGAGGCCGCCGGGGAAGTGGTGACGCTGCTGCAGCAGACGCTGGAGGGCTGGATCGCCGCCGACCGGGACTACGCCCCTGAGGAAGTCCCCAAGCTGGAGAAGGCCGTGCTGCGCCAGAGCGGCGCGTGGGTGGTGCTGGTGGTGGCCAACGACCCCACTGCGGCGGCCCGCACCGTGGGCGAATACATCTGAAGACAAAACCCGTTGACCGCAGCGACCCCACGGAGAGGCAGAGCGCCGATCCGTGGGGTCGCTGCCATGAGAAAGAGAAAGGAGCGAAACATTTTGACGATCAGACACGCCACGAGGGAGGATGTGGAAGCTATGGCGAGGATAGAGGGAGAGTCTTACCCGCCCGCGGAGGCGGCCTCCCGGGAGAGCATTGCCAAAAGGGTGGAGACATTCCCCGAGTGTTTCTGGATATGGGAGGAGGAGGGGGAGATCCTCGCCTTCATCAACGGCATGGCTACCAACGAGCGGGATCTGCGGGATGAAATGTATGAGCGTGCGGAGCTGCACGACCCCCGGGGGGTCTGGCTGATGCTCTTCTCCGTGGTGACCGGGCCGGGGCGGCGGCATCAGGGCCGGGCCTCGGCGCTGATGCGCCGGGTGCTGGAGGAGAGCCGGGAGAAGCGGGAGGGCGTGGTGCTTACCTGCAAGGAGGAGCTGCTGGGCTTCTACGGGCGCTTCGGTTTTGTGAGCGAGGGGGTCTCCGCCTCGGCCCACGGGGGCAGCGTCTGGTACCAGATGCGCCTGAAATTCCGCTGAGACCTGCCGCCCGCAGGCTGTTTCCCGCCCGGTTCCGCCCCCCGCCGCCCGCCCCCGCTTTCCCCGCTATTTCCGAACGGAAAGACCACCAAAACAACAGCGCCCTCCGACGGCATTTGCCGCCCCCGGCCCCTATAATGAGTCGCACCAACGAGTGAAGGGGGAGAGATGGAAATGACGGGGAAGATCGCGGCGCTGCGCGCGCCAAGACGCGTCCGCTGGGAGAAACTGGCGGAAACAAGGCCCTTCGTGTCCCGGCTGTGCAGTCTGGGACTCCACGCGGCGCTGGGCTTTATGGGAGGCTGTGTCCGATTGCCGGGGAACTGCGCCCCCTTCGGCATCGCCCTGACTGCGGTGAGCGGCTGCGGGGGCGGGGGGCTGTGCTGTATGCTGGGGGCGGCGGCGGGCTATGTCGCCACCGGGGGACTGGCCTGGGGGGTGCGCTACGCCTCGGCGCTGCTGCTGGTGTTTACGGCGGGGTTCGTGTTCCGGGACACCCCGGCCATGGACAAGCGCTGGTTTTTTCCTGCCGCCGTGGGCGTTATTACGGCGATGACCGGGGCGCTGAGCTACTTTGAGTCGCTCTCGCCGCTGCGCACCAGCGTTGCGCTGGGCACGGAGGTGGCGCTGGCGGTGGTCTGCACGGTGCTCTTCTCCCTGTCGCTGGCCACGGAGCGCTGCGAAAACGAGCAGGAGGAGCGGCGGAGAAGAATGGGGCAGGCGCTGCTGCTGTGCTGCGCGGTGGCGGCGCTCTGCCGCTGGAAGCTGTGGCCGGGGGTGGTGCCGGGCCGGGGTCTGGCGGTGCTGGGCGTTATGCTGTGCGCTTTCTTCGGCGGGAGCGCCGCGGGGGCGCTGGCGGCCACGGCGCTGGGCGCCGGGGTGGAAGCGGCGCTGGGCAGCTCCGTCTGGGGGGTGAGCTGCGCCCTGGCCGCGGCGCTGGCCGGGGCGGTACGCCGCCGGGGCCGGGTGGCCTTTACGCTGCTCTTTGCCCTCTCCTTTCTCCTCTGCCTCTTCTGGGGCAAAGAGGGCTGGGAGGCGCTGCTCTGCGGGGGCGAGGTGCTGCTGTGCTGCGCCGTCTTTCTGCTGCTGCCCAAAAGCGCCCTGGGCGCGCTGCGAGTCTGGAGCGGCGAGGGGAGCGGCGACGCGGCAGCTCTCTCCCGGCGCTATCTGGCCCGGCGGACACGACAGCTCTCCTCCGCCTTCCGCTCCCTCTACGACACCGTGCATCGCAGCGCCGCCGACGGGGGCAGCGACGAAAACATGGCCAATATGTATGACCGGGCGGCGGAGAGCGTCTGCCACGACTGCCCGAAAAAAGGGGAGTGCTGGCATCGGGATTATATCGACACCCTGACGCTGCTGAACGACGCCACCCTCTCGGTGAAGCGCCGGGGTCGGCTCACGCTGGACGAGCTGCCGCCCCGGTTCCGGGAAAAGTGCGTGCGCAGCGAGGCGTTTCTGGCGGCGGTGAACGGGGAGTGGCGGGCCATGAACTACCGCCGCCGCCTCAAGGCGCGGCTCTCGGAGAACCGCACGGCTGCCTACGGGCAGTACCGCTTCCTGGCCGCCGTACTGGACGAGGTGGCCGAGGAGCTGAGCCGGGGCGGGGAGACGGACGAATTCGCCCGGGAACAGCTCGTGCGCTGCCTCCGCTCCATGGAGCTGGAGGGGGAGGCGGCGGTGTTCCGGGACGGCAGCGGGCGGCTCCACGCGGTGATCGAGGGGGAGGCCGCCGACGCGCTGGAAAAGGAGGAGGGGTATCTGGACCGGCTCTCCCGGGCCATCGGGGTGCGGCTGTGCCGCTGGACGGAGGACGCCACGCCGGGGCGGCTCTCGCTGCTGGAGGCGGAGCCTCTGGCCGCGGGGGTGGGCATCGCGGCGCTGCAAAAGGAGGGGGAGAGCGTCTCCGGGGACAAGAGCACGTTCTTCAAAACCGAGCAGGGCGTCCTCTGCGTGCTGCTCTCCGACGGAATGGGCAGCGGGGAGAGCGCGGCGAAGGAGTCGATGGACACGGTGCACATCCTCGAGGGGCTGCTCAGAGCCGGGGTGGATCCGGCCACGGCCATGGAGATGCTCAACTCCCTGATGCTGCTGAAAAACGGCGAGGAGTGGGGCTACGCCACGGTGGATCTCATGTGCGTCGACCTGTTCACCGGGACAGTGGACTTCTACAAATACGGCGCGGCGCCCTCCTATCTGCGCACGGGGCGGAGTGTCCGGCGCGTCAAGGGCATCTCTCTGGCGGCGGGCATCCTCATGGGCGAGGGGGAGATGCCGGATGTGATCCATATGTCCCTGCCGGAGGGCGGCTGGGCGATCATCGCCAGCGACGGGGTGATCTCCCCGGACAGCGACGGGTGGATCCGCCAGAAGCTGCTGGACTATGACGGGGCCGACCCCCGGGAGTTGGCCGGGGAAATCCTGCGGGAGGCGGAGGAGCGCTGCGGCTGCGGGGACGACATGACCGTGCTCTGCGTCCATGTGGAGGTGAGATAGGATGTGGCTCTCTCTCCATGGTCTCCACTGCGCCCCATCCCCGCAAAAAAGGAGGAGGAAAAGGAATAAGACCACACCGCGCCGGTTATCCTTGGAAGAGAAGGAACGCGGCAGCGAGGAAGGGGGCGGCCTTGTGGTCAAGGGCGTGTCAAGGCGCGTGATCGTGGTCAAAGCGCCGGATGAAAGGATCTTTGAACAGGCGATCTTCATTATCCGGGAGGAGTTTGCCTCCCAGAACGGCTATAACGAGAAGGAGATACTCCGTCAGGCCAGAAAGGCGGCCAACGAGTACCTCCACCGGGGAGAGCGGAGAAGCCTGCCCCGGTTCCCCCGCATGAGTGCGCCGCTCTATGCCGCCGCCGGCGCCGCCGCCACGGGCATCGCCTGGCTGGCGGTAGTGCTGGCGCACTGAGAGAAAAACCGCGCTTTCTCCCGAAAGCGATTGCCAAACGGGGGAGAAGATGATAGAATACCTCCGAACTACTGTTTCGGAGGTTTTCTTCATGTACGATATCGCAGACCCCGCCCTCTACGCCGAGGGCGAAAAGAAGATCCGCTGGGCCAGCGCCCACATGCCGGTGCTCAGCGCCATCGGGGAGGACTTTGCCCGGGAAAAGCCTCTGGCGGGGCTGAAGATCACCCTTTCCGTGCACATGGAGGCCAAGACTGCCTGGCTCTGCCGGGTGCTGGAGATGGGCGGCGCGGAGATGCACGCCACGGGCTGCAACCCGCTGTCCACCCAGGACGACGTGGCCGCCGCGCTGGTACACGGGGGCATGGACGTCCACGCCCGCCACGGCGTCAGCGCCGAGGAGTATAACCGTCACATCCGCGCAGCGCTGGAGTGCGGCCCCCACATCATCATCGACGACGGCGGCGATCTGGTCAACTGCCTCCACACCGAGCTCCCCGAGCTCTGCTCCGGGGTCATCGGCGGCTGCGAGGAGACCACCACGGGCATCCACCGCCTGAAGGCCATGGACGCGGCGGGCACGCTGCGCTTCCCCATGATGCTGGTCAACGACGCCGACTGCAAGCACCTCTTCGATAACCGCTACGGCACCGGCCAGTCCACCTGGGACGGCATCATGCGCACCACCAACCTGATCGTGGCGGGCAAGAAAGTGGTCATCGCCGGGTACGGCTGGTGCGGCAAGGGCGCCGCGATGCGGGCCAAGGGACTGGGCGCGAAGGTCATCGTCACCGAGGTGGATCCCATCAAGGCGCTGGAGGCCCATATGGACGGCTTTGAGGTCATGCCCATGGCGGAGGCCGCCAGGATCGGCGACATCTTTATGACCGTCACCGGCTGCGATCAGGTCATCACCACCGAGCATATGCTCTCCATGAAGGACGGCGCCATCTTCTGCAACGCCGGACACTTCGATGTGGAGATCGATGTGGCGGGGCTGCGGCGCATGGCCACCGAGTGCTTCGAGGCCCGGCACAACATCGAGGGCTTCATACTGCCCAACGGCAGGACGGTGTATCTGCTGGCCCAGGGGCGGCTGGTGAATCTGGCCTCCGGCGACGGCCATCCGGCGGAGATCATGGATATGTCCTTCGCCGTGCAGGCTCTCTCCGTGCGCTACCTGGCCGACCACCGGGACGAGCTGAAGCCGGGCGTCATCCATGTTCCCCGGGAGATTGATCTGCGCGTGGCGGAGAAAAAGCTCGCCACCCTGGGCATCGGCATCGACACCCTCACGGAGGAGCAGAAGCGCTACTTGGGCATCTGAGGAATAAGACGGGTACCGGCGTCTCTCGCAGGGGAGATGCCGGTACTTTTCGTGAATACCGGCGCCATCCCGGCCCCGGAGGCCCGGTTTTCCCGTTTGTAAACCCTCCGCAACTGGCAGTTGCGCCATTGCCGGGGGGACTTTCTTTTCCGCAACCGACTTTTGGGCTATGATAACGCCATCAAACGAAGGGAAGTGTGCCTTATGATTTTGGCGGACAAGATCATCAATGAGAGAAAAAAGAACGGCTGGTCTCAGGAGGAGCTGGCGGAGAAGCTGGGCGTGTCCCGGCAATCCGTCTCCAAGTGGGAGGGAGCACAGTCCGTGCCGGATATGCAGCGGATTTTGGAGATGAGCCGGATCTTCGGCGTCAGCTGTGATTACCTTTTAAAAGAGGAGCTGGAGCCGGAGGAGAGCGTGAGGCTGGCGGAGGTGGGTAACGACGCGACCTGCCGCAGCGTGAGCATGGAGGAGGCGCAGACCTATCTGTATCTCCGCCACCGCATGGCTCCGCTGGTGGCGCTGGGGGTCTTTCTCTGCATCTTCGGAGCCGCCGCGCTGGTGCTGATGGCCGGCGTGGGCGAGAGCGGCGTGCTGCCGGGGCTGGGAGAGGACGGCGCGGGAGCGCTGGGCCTGATGATCTTGCTGGGCTGCGTGGCCGGGGCGGTGACGCTCTTTATCCGCAGCGGACGGATGATGGAGGACTTCGCCTTCCTGGAGAAAGAACCGTTCGAGACTGCCTACGGCGTCGACGGTATGGTGCGGGAGAGAAAGGCGGAGTACCGGGAGAAGTACGGCTCCTACCCCGCCATCGCCACGACGCTGTGCATCACCTCCCTCGTGCCGCTGCTGCTCACGGAGATCTTTGATATGCGCGAGGGCGTCATGCCGATGATCCTGTCGGTCTGTCTGCTGTTGCTGATGGTGGGCGCGGCTGTGGTGCTCTTTATCCTCAGCGGGATGCACACGGGCGGCGTGCAGGTTCTCTTGCAGGAAGGGGACTACAGCCGGGAGGAGAAACGGCGCAGCGGCTTCACCGGCACCGTGGCCGGGGCTTTCTGGCTGTTTGCCACGGCAGTCTATCTGGGCTGGAGCTTCTGGAGCGGCGCATGGGACAGGACCTGGATCGTCTGGCCGGTGGCCGGGGTGCTGTTCCCCATGCTCATGGGGCTGATCCGCCTCCTCTCCTGCAGGAGGGAGTAAGGCGCCCTTGACAGGGGGCAGCGGAAAGTATATGATAACTTCAGAGCATAATTTTATGCGTTAAAATTATGAATGGAGGAATACCGATGCTGTCCCCGAGAGAAAACTACCTGATCACAGCCCGGGGCGGAAAGGGCGAGTATGTGCCGGACTTCTTCATGGATGCCAACTCCTTCTGGCCGCCCTTTGCCCGCGCCAATCCCGGCGACACCGATATGTTCGGCGTACGCTGGGTGGGCAACGACGCCGGACATATCCCCGACGAACGCTACCATGTTATGACGGACATCGCCCAGTGGCGGGACATCGTACATCTGCCCAAACCATCCGAACTGGACTGGGCGGGTATGGCCGAGGAGTTCAACGCCCGGAGGGATCCCAACAAAGTCACCTCCACCACCGTGCCCGTGCAGCTTTTCCTGACCACCATGAACATGATGGGGTTTGTGGACGGACTCTGCGCCATCTATGAAAACCCCGATGAACTGGAAGCCTTTGTCTCCGAGCTCTGTGACTTCGGCGTGGAGTGTATCAAGTACGAGGCCAAGTATTTCAAACCTGACATCATGGGCACCGGCGACGACATTGCCAACGCCACCGGCCCCTTCGTCTCCCGGGAAACCTGGACAGAGCTGTACCGGCCCTACTTCAAGAAGATCGTGGACGCCATCCACGAAGTGGGCGCCCTGGCGGAGTTCCACAACTGCGGGCGCTGCGCCTGGCTCATCGACGAATGTCTGGATATCGGCTGCGACATCCTCCAGCTCCCCGAGCCGGACGACGACCTCCGCCGGGCCAAAAAGCAGTACGGCAACCGCCTGGTCATCACCGGCGGCTGGGACCGCCACGGCGAGGGCTCCATGCCCAACGCCACCGAGGAGGAGGTGCGCCGCAGCGTCCATACCGCGCTGTACGAGTGGGGAAAGGACGGAGGGCTGATCTTCTGGGACGGCGGCATCGTGGGCACCAGCGAGGACAGCCGGAACAAGATGAAGTGGGTCACGGACGAGTTCCGGAAATACCGCTTCGAGATCTACAAGTGAGCCTCCCTTTGCTTAGGGGGCTAAACGATATAAGCGTTTTTCATGAAAATTCACTAATTATGCATATTATGTCAGCACAAAGAATGCTGCGGCCCAGCGGAAACAGACACAGAAGAGCTCTGTACGCCTGAGGGGACAGAATAAAAACACAAAAAATCAATGCAAAAGAGAGAGGCAGGTTTCTGTCTCTCTTTTTGTGCTGGGAATCCAGTTTCGTGAAAATCACAAAATTCGCCCACAAATTATATGCGAAATTCAACATGAATATGTGGTTATGTAGTTGACACAATGGAATGGAGAGCCTATAATATAGCAGATTTACGAAACAGCAAAGGAGAGAGATGCTTGAACAAGAACAAGGAAATTGCCGCCGCTGTGGACGATCCCCATGATCTGACCCAGGGCGCCATCGTAAAGAAGCTGCTGCTCTTTGCCCTGCCTATCATCGCGGGCAACATCGTGCAGCAGCTCTACAATGTGGTGGACACCATCGTGGTGGGACGCTTCGTCGGCCCCCACGCCATCGCCGCCGTCAGTGTGGCCTTCCCGGCCATGATGGTCTTCAACTGCCTGTTCATGGGCCTGGGCATGGGCTCCAACATCATCATCGCCCAGAAGCGCGGCGCCGGCGATATGGATGAGCTGACCAAGGCCATCACCAGCAACATGGCGCTGACCATCTACGGCGGATTGATCATCACCGTGCTGGGTCTGGTGTTAGGCCGGGGTTTGCTGGAGCTGCTGAACACCCCCGCCGATATCATCGATGATGCCACCACCTATCTGAACATCATCATGATCGGCACCATTGGCAACATGATGTACAACAGCTGCAACGGCCTGGTGCGCGGCATGGGCGACTCCAAGTGGTCGTTTTACGCCCTGCTGATCTCCAGCGTCATCAACGTGGTGCTGGACATCGTGTTCGTGGCCGTGTTCCACTGGGATGTGGCCGGTGTTGCCATCGCCACCACCCTGGCCCACATCATCTCCGCCGCCATCCTCTTCTACCGGGTGGCCGCCGGCAAGTATCCCGGCCGGATCAATCTGAAGCGGCTTCATGTGGTGGATAAGGACATCTTCGTGGCTGTCCTGCGCCTGGGCATTCCCAGCTCCCTCCAGTCTGCCGCCTCCTCCGTGGGCAATATGCTCATCCAGTCCTACTCCAACTCCTTTGGCACCCTGTTCATTTCCGCCAACTCCATTGCCATAAAGGTGGACGGCTTCGCCATCATGCCTTTGATGGGTCTTGGCATGGCGGTGACCACCTTTGTGGGGCAGAACATCGGCGCCAACAAGGATGAGCGGGCGGCCAAGGGCGTGCGCAGCGCCACCGTTATGGTGATTACTTTCGGCCTCACTCTGGGCGTGATCCTCTCGAATTTCGGTATCGGCATCATGCGCCTCTTTACCGACGATATGCAGGTGCTGACCATGGCCCAGCGGGGACTGCGGGTGCTGGCCATCACCTACTGCTTCATGGGTATGCAGAATGTCTGGGGCGGCTCCATGCGCGGCTGCGGCAGTGCGACAGCCCCCGCCGTCGTGGCGCTGACCACCACCTTCGCCCGGATCCCCGTGGCCTATTTCCTGGCTGTGAAGCCCCTGCGCGAGATGGCCGATGCGGCTGTGGCCGCCGGGGAGTACGCCACCCGTGAGCTGGCCATCGCCGGCGGCGTGGGCGTCAACGAGAACATGCTGGGCATGTTTATCAGTATGGCGTTCTCGGTCATTCTGGGGGCGGTGCTGATCGGACTCTATTACTTCTTCGGCAACTGGAAGGCCAAGGCCATCCGCTTCTCCGCCCCCAACGGCGCTCCCGCCGGCGGCCCCGGCCCCAAGGGCGCGCCTCGCGGCCCCATGGCGCCTCCTGCGGCGGCTGCCGTGGAGAGCGGGGAGGAGACTGCCGAAACTCCCGCGCCTGCCCCTGTGGGCGCTGCGGAGGAGAGCACGGAGGCTCCTGTGGAGGAGTAAGCAGCGCTTACTTACCATAAAAAGAGGCGGAGAGCAAAGCTCTCCGCCCATTTTTGTGCGCCTTTCCCATTCCTTTTTTACATAACAGACAGAATTTATTGTATTACACAGGGCCGTGTGGTAGAATTGTTTCGTCTCTGGTCGAGACAAAAACTGCCAAAGGAGCGGAGAACGATGACGATAGAAGAACTCAAGCAGCTGGCCCTGGACTGCGGTTTTCACCATGTGGGAGATCTGGATGCGGACACGATAGAGATGCATGTGGAGGCCAGAGACGCCTGCGCCGAGAACAAGTGCCATTCCTATGGCAAAAACTGGAACTGCCCTCCCGGCTGCGGTACGCTGGAGGAGTGCAGCGAGCGCGTGCACAGCTACAAGCGCGGCGTGATCGTGGAGACCACCGGTACCATGGAGGACGCCTTTGACTTTGAGTGCTGGGAGAAGCTGGGGAAGGATCACAAGGTGCACTTCGACAAGTTCGCCAAGGAAGTCCGCCGGGAGTTCCCCGGCGCGCTGGTTCTGGGCGACGGCGCCTGCAGCAACTGCAAGGAATGCACCTATCCCGACGCGCCCTGCCGCTTCCCCGAGCTGCAGTCGGCCAATATGGAGGCCTACGGCATGATCGTCAGCGAGGTCTGCCAGAGGAACAACATCAACTACTACTGGGGCCCCGGCACCGTGACCTTTGTGGGCTGCGTGCTGGTGGAGTGATACTGAAATGACAAAGAGCCGCCACCCATACCGGGTGGCGGCTCTTTTCCGCCGGTCACAGGAACAGTGTCCACACGCTTTTGCTCACGATGTGCAGCAGGGCGTGGGAGAGCATGGCATACTGGATGCCGTGGCGGCGGTATACATAGCCGAAATACAGCCCGAAGCCGCCGTTGAGCAGGAAGCAGCGGAACACCAGCAGCGGTGTGAGACCGCCGAAGGAGGAGACGGTGGTGGGCAGGTGGCCCGCCGCGAAGAGCAGCGCCGCGAGGATGTTGGCGGCTGCCAGCACGCCCGTGGGCACGGTCTCCGAGCGGCGGAAGAGGAGCTTCCGGATGAGCCACGCCAGCAGACTCATGGCGAAAAGCCGCAGCAGCACCTCCTCGATGACGCCGCCGTAGAGCACGGCGCTGATCCAGCCCGCCGCCGTCAGCCCCGCCGCGGTGGTGGAGGCCACATTCAGCTCCGGGATCCATGTGCCGAAGGTCCAGTAGTCGAGGCTGAAGAGGATCCCCAGCCCCACGGAGCCGCACACCGTGGAGACAAGGGCCTCTTTCTCCGGGCGGAATGGACGGATAAGCCCCAGAGAATCCGCGAGACAATACCCCGCCACACCGCAGACCACGGCATAGGCCACGGACTGCCCCAGTGAGACAAAGGGCAGCAGCTCCAGACTGCCCAGCTGCTCTTCGATTAGCGCCAGGGTGGCCGCATCGTACATATCCAGGATGTAAAACCCGAGGAAGTAACCGCCCACGGCCGCCGCGGGCAGCACCGCCAGCGCAAAGAGCAGGGATTTTCTGAACCGTTTCATTGCTTTTCCTCCCCTCCGTAAATCTCCACACAGAAGCCGTGGCGGCCACACTTGGGACAGGTGAGACGCCGGGCGCTGGGGGTATGTCTGGCCCAGAAGGCTTCTTTCAGCGCGGGAGAGAATACCTCGTGGCACTGGGGGCAGATATAGGCCACCCGGCGGAAATAATAGTGGCTCACCCAAAGAGCATAGGGGACCGCGATCAGGCAGTAGAGCAGAAACGGCCACCAGATGCCGCGGAAGATCCAGAGCAGGATGGAACTCCACTGAAAAACGGACAGCGGGATCCCCGTAAAGAGCATGGTCATGTGTACCTGCCTGAGCTTTTTTCGACTTTCCATAAGACGGGCTATGTCCCCGATGGAGTCCACGGAGAAGTGCTCCACGCTCCGCAGCTCCTTTCGCAGCGCCGTGAGCTTGCCGAGCCGCTCCTGTCGCTCCTCCAGCTCCCGCCGCAGCAGCAGCTCCTGCTGTTCCACCAGCAGCTCGATCACGCTCCCGGGGTCCTCCTCGGAGAGAAGCTGGGAGATGGCGTCCAGCGACAGCCCCAGCTCCCGCAGAAAGCAGATGATCCGCATCCGGCGCACGTCATCGTCCGTGTAGAGCCGCCGCCCACCCTCGCTGAGCTCGCTGGGGAGGAGGATGCCCCGGGCGTCGTAATACTGCACAGTGCGTACGGTGACGCCGCAGAGCTTCGCCACCTCGCCTGTTGTATATCGGGACATAGTCTTTCACCTCCTTTTGCAGGCTATCTTACCCTATGACGCAGCGTCACAAGCAAGCCCTTACCCCGGGTCACATCGTTATTTTTTCATTCTTTCGTCAGCACGGCGCGGGAGCGGACGGTTCCGCCCCCGCGCCGTGCTGACGGCAGGGCTTCACTCCGCGCCCACAGGGGCGGCGGCGTCCCTCAGGCGGGAGAAATACTCCTCGTATACGCTTTTGTACTCCTTGCTGTAGCGCTCGTCGTGCCCTTCGTGGAGGTAGCGGATATAATCGTGCTCGCTGTAGGTCTCATGGCCGTAGGCGGTGACGGTGTGCACGCCGATGTTGGAGCACTGGTCGGAGATACGCTCCAGATTGCCAAGTACATCCAGAAACACGAAGCCCGATTCCACATTGCACTGGCCCCGGCGCAGCCGGAGGATGTGGTTGCTGCGGAGCGTCGCAACCAGCTCGTCGATGACTTCCTCCAACGGCTCCACATGGAGCGCGGAGTCGACGCTCTGCTCGTGGTAGGCAAGGAAGGCGTAATCCAGTACCTGATGCAGCGCCTCTTTCATCACGAGCAGTTCCCGGTTGGCGCCGGAGGAGAAATGCACGCCCCGTTCCTCCAGTTCCTCCGCGCTCTCCACCAGATTGATGGCGTGGTCGCCGATGCGCTCAAACTCGGTGACGCATTTGATGTAGTAGTTGATCTTCTCGCTCTCGTCGTCGCCCACCCGGGGGGAAAGGCGCACCAGATAGTCGCTGATCTGGTCGGCGATGCGGTCGATGGAGGACTCCCGCTGCCGGATGGTCTCGGCTGCGCCATCCTGGGGCTGGAGGAGGTTCTCCATGGCCTCCTTGGTGTTGTCCACGGCCATCCGGGCCATCTTGGTGAGCGCCAGCTGCACGCCCTCCAGCGCCAGGGCGGGGGAGTCCAGGAAGGTCTTGTCCAGGGTGGCGGTCTCCGGCTCCTCATCCCTCCGGGGGGCGGGATCGTCTTTGATGATTTTCCGGGAAGCCTTTTCCAGCAGCGTTACAAAGGGAAGCAGGAGAATGGCGCAGGCCATCTTGAAGAGCGTGTGCGTGTTGGCGATGCCGCCGGAGGTGATGGGGCGGCTCCAGAGCGTGTCCAGCAGTCCCAGCTTGTGGAAGAGAGCCACCGAACCGGCCACCAGCGCCACGCCGCAGAGGTTGAAGAGGATATGCACGATGCCGGTGCGCTTGGCGTCGGCCTTGGAGCCCAGGGAACAGACGATGGCGGTGGTGATGCAATCGCCCATATAGATGCCGATGATCACCGCGTAGACGGAGCTGAACGAGAGCTTTCCCGTCAAAGCCAGCGCCTGCAAAATGCCCACGGTGGCCGACGAACTTTGAATGATAAAGGCCACCGCCGCGCCTGCCAGGAAGCCCAGCATGGGCTTGTCGGCCAGGGCGATGAAGAGCTGGGAGAAGGCCGGGGATTCGGAGAGGGGCGCCACGGCGGCGGTCATGTTCAGCAGACCCGTGAAGAGGATGCTGAAGCCCATGGCCGTGTTGCCGATGAGGTCGGCGTTGCGGAACTTGAAGGCCATGATGAGCAGAATGCCCACGATGGCGGCCAGCGGCGCCAGAGTGGAGGGCTTGAAAAGCTCCAGCCAGGCGGTGGCGTTGCTGTTGAGATCCAGCAGACGGATGATCTGCCCGGTGACGGTGGTGCCCACATTGGCGCCCAGGATGATGCCCAGGGATTGGTGCAGCGTGATGATGCCCGCGCCCACCAGACCGGAGGTCAGCACGATGGTGGCTGTGGAACTCTGGATCACGCCGGTGACGCAAAGACCCAGCAAAAAGCTCACAACGGGGTTGTTGGTGACTTTTCCCATGGCGTTTTTCAGCGCCCCGGAAGAGCCTTTCTGCAAGCCGTCGCCCATAATGCGCATACCGTAGAGAAAGAGGGCCAGTCCGCCAAAGAGGGATACGATGTTGAAAAAGTTCATTCTTCTTCACTTCCCCAAATGAAAGTCTGCAAATTTTAACAGACTAATTGTAGCATAAAGTTCTCTTCCGGGAAAGTGGAAACACCAAAGATAAATTCATGACCGACCGTCCAACAGGGAAAAGTTCTTTGGGAATTGTACGAATTTGCGAAAAGGGGGGAGAAAAATCCGGGACAAAACTGTCGTTTTGTCCCGGATTTACCCCGGAAAATTACATTCCATTTACTAATATTTTACATAGATTTTACATATACCGGCGTATGGCTTCCTGAAAATCCTCTATCAGCTTCTCGTCGCCGCTTTCGATGGCGTGGGCGACGCAGTGGGTCATGTGCTCGTTGATGATCTCCTTGCCCAGCCCGTTGAGGGCGCTGCGGGCGGCGGCCAGCTGCATGAGCACATCCGAGCAGTCGCTGTCCTCCTCCATGAGCCGCTTGATGAACTGCAAATGCCCGATGACCCGGGAGAGGCGGTTGATCTGACGCCGCTTTTCCCGGGGGTCGTGGACATGGGCCATGGCTTATTCCAGCTTGTCCAGCTCGTCCAGCACCTGCTGGAGCTGCACATTGGCGGCCTCGAAGGTACCCACGGCCAGCAGCAGCTTCTTCCGGGCGCTCTCGGGGAGACTGTCCTGCAATCCCACCAGCTCCTCGGCGTGGTGCTCGTTGTGGTGGACCATATAGCTGAGCAGGGCGCGGAGCTGCACCTCATCCATGGCGGCCCGGGACTCCCCGTGCCCGTGCTCCTCCCCCTCGTGGGTGTGGGTGTGCTCATGGTCGTGGTCGTGGAGATGGATGTGCTCGTGTTCGTGGTCATAACCGGTGATGTGTCCCATGGAAATCTCTCCTTTTGCACAGTTTGCCCGGTTCGTCCGGGTCCATGTGTCTCCAATATAGCACTTTCTGCCGCCCTTGAAAAGCTCCCCCGGGGGATAAAACGCTCCCCGGCGGCAGCCGGGGAGCCAATAGGAAAGTGATTCAGAACAGACCCACGATCCTGCCGTTCTCGTCCACGTCGATGTTCTCGGCGGCGGGGCGCTTGGGCAGGCCGGGCATGGTCATCAGATCGCCCGTGAGCACCACCAGGAAGCCCGCGCCGGCGGACACCTTGACGCTGCGGACGTTGATCTCAAAGTCCTCCGGCGCGCCCAGCTTGTGGGGGTCGTCGGAGAAGCTGTACTGGGTCTTGGCGATGCAGATGGGGAGCTTGTCGTAGCCCAGCTCCGTGAGCCGGGCGATGTCCTTCTGAGCGCCCAGGGTAAGCACCACGTCCTTGCCCCGGTAGATGCGCTGCACGATGGCGCGGATCTTGTCCAGAATGGGCATATCCAGATCGTAGGCAAAGGTGAAGTTGCCGTGCTCCTCCTCGCACAGCCGCACCACCTCGTGGGCCAGCTCGGCGGTGCCCTTGCCGCCCTCTTCCCAGCCGTTGGCCATAATGGCCTTCACGCCCATCTCCGCGCACTTGTCGATGACCATCTGGATCTCGGCAGGGGTGTCGGTGACGAAGCGGTTGACGGAGACCACGCAGGGCAGGTGGTACACATCGCGGATGTTGGAGATGTGCCGCAGCAGATTGGGCATGCCCCGCTCCAGCGCGGCCAGATCCTCGTTTTTCAGATCGTTCTTGCTGACCCCGCCGTGGTACTTCAGCGCGCGGACGGTGGCCACGATCACCACGGCGTCCGGGTCGAAGCCGCTCTGGCGGCACATGATGTCCAGAAACTTCTCCGCGCCCAGATCTGCGCCGAAACCGGCCTCGGTGACGGTGTACTCGCCCATCTTCAGCGCCATGCGGGTGGAGATCACGCTGGAGCAGCCATGGGCGATGTTGGCGAAGGGGCCGCCGTGGACGAAAGCGGGGGTGCCCTCCAGGGTCTGCACCAGATTGGGCATGATGGCCTCGTTGAGCAGCGCGGCCATGGCGCCCACGGCCTTGAGCTGGGAGGCGGTGACGGGCTTGTTGTCATAGGTGTAGCCCACCACGATGCGGCTCAGACGCTCCTTCAGATCCTCCCGGGAATTGGCCAGACAGAATACGGCCATGACCTCGCTGGCCACGGTGATGTCGAAGCCGTCCTCCCGGGGCATACCGTTGCTGCGCCCGCCCAGACCGTCGGTGATAAAGCGAAGCTGCCGGTCGTTCATGTCCACGCAGCGCTTCCAGGCAATGCGCCGCGGGTCGATGTTCAGCTCGTTGCCCTGCTGGATGTGGTTGTCGATCATGGCGGCAAGCAGGTTGTTGGCTGCGCCGATGGCGTGGAAGTCCCCGGTGAAGTGGAGGTTGATGTCCTCCATGGGCACCACCTGGGAGTAGCCGCCGCCGGCGGCGCCGCCCTTGACGCCGAACACGGGGCCCAGAGAGGGTTCCCGGAGCGCCACGGTGGAGTGCTTGCCGATGTAGCGCAGGCCGTCCGCCAGACCGATGGTGGTGGTGGTCTTGCCCTCGCCGGCGGCGGTGGGGTTGATGGAGGTGACAAGGATCAGCTTGCCGCGCTTCTTGTTGGGATACTCCTTGAGCAGCTGGAGCTGGATCTTGGCCTTATAGCGGCCGTGGGGCTCCACAAAGCGGTCCTCCACCCGGGCGGCGCGGGCCACCTCGTAGATGGGGAGCATCTCGCATTCCTGTGCGATCTCAATGTCGGTTTTGTAAGCCATGGTACGTTTCCTCCTCAGTCGTGAAAGTAGCGGACAGCGGCTTCGAACATACGGATGTCATAGTTGCCGGGGACATTGCGGTAGAGTCCGCTGCCCACGCGCTCGCTGTGACCCATCTTGCCGAAGACCCGGCCGTCCGGGGAGGTGATCCCCTCAATAGAATACATGGAACCGTTGGGATTGTAGAGAATGTCGCCGGTGGCCTCGCCGTCCATGTCCACATACTGTGTGGCGATCTGCCCGTTTTCGGCGAGAGAGCGGATCAGGCTCTCGGGGGCCACGAAGCGCCCCTCCCCGTGGGAGATGGGCACATTGTACACCTGCCCCACCTCTGTCAGGGAGAGGAAGGGGGAGAGGGTGGAGACCACCCGGGTGCGGACGATGCGGCTCTGGTGCCGGGCGATGGTGTTGAAGGTCAGCGTGGCGCAGTCCGCATCGGTGTCCACGATGCGCCCGTAGGGCACCAGACCCAGCTTGATGAGCGCCTGGAAGCCGTTGCACACGCCGCACATGAGACCCTGCCGCCGCTCCAGCAGCTCCTCCACGCTCTCGCGGATGGGAGCGCTGCGGAAGAAGGAGGTGATGAACTTGGCGGAGCCGTCGGGCTCGTCGCCGCCGGAGAAGCCGCCCGCCAGGAACACCATCTGCGCCTCGCGCATCTTCCGGGCGAACTCGTCCACGCTGCGCTCGATGCCCGCGGTGGTGAGGTTGTTGATCACATAGATCTCCGCCTCGGCCCCGGCGGCGCGGACGGCGCGGGCGCTGTCATATTCGCAGTTGGTGCCGGGGAACACGGGGATGAGCACCCTCGGCACGGCCACGCCCACATGGGGGGCGGCCGGGGCCGCCTTGCCGGAGGAGAGCGTGGGGAAGGGACCCCGGGCTACGGCGTGGGTGGGATAGACGCTCTCCAGCTTGCCCTCGTAGACGGAGAGCAGTTCGGAGAGGGTGAGGCTGTCGCCGCCGAAGCTCACACAGCCGTTTTCGGTGGTGTGGCCCAGCACCTCGAAGCCCTCGTCTCCGCCGGCCATCTCCAGCAGGAAAGCGCCGTGGCCGCGGGCGAAGAGGGAGGCGAGGGAGCAGCTGTCATCAAAGGCAAAGCCGATCTCGTTGCCCAGGCACATCTTCAGCACGGCCTCCGCCGCGCCGCCCATGCCCAGCGCCCAGCAGGCCACGGCCTTCCGGGAGGCGAGAAGGGAGGCGACGGTCCCGAAAACCTCTTTCTGAGAGTCTGCCACGGGCAGGCCGTTTTCATCCAGTTCGGGGGCGATGCGCACCACCGTGTGCCCGCCGGCTTTGAACTCGGGGGAGACGATGTCGCCGCAGCGGGCGGTGGTGACCGCGAAGGAGATCAGCGTGGGCGGCACATCCAGATCTTCAAAGGTGCCGCTCATGGAGTCCTTGCCGCCCACCGCGGCCACGCCCATGTCCATCTGGGCCTTGAAAGCGCCCAGCACGGCGGAGAGAGGCTGGCTCCAGCGCTTCCCGTCCTTGCCGGGGTGGCCGAAGTACTCCTGGAAGGTCAGATACACATCGGAGAAGTCCGCGCCGGTGGCGATGAGCCTGGCGATGGAGCTGACCACGGCCAGATATGCGCCGTGGTAGGGGCTCTGCTCGGAGAGATAGGGGTCGTAGGCCCAGGACATAAGGGAGCAGTCCTCGGTGGAGCCCTGTTCCACGGGGATCTTCTGCACCATGGCCTGAATGGGGGTGCGCTGGTGTCTGCCGCCAAAGGGCATGAGCACGGTGCCCGCGCCGATGGTGGAGTCGAAGCGCTCGCTGAGACCCCGGCGGGAGCAGGTGTTCAGATCTCCGGCCACGGAGAGCATCCCATCCCGGAAGCTGCCGGGAACGGTCTCCTCCCGGAGCGCCGGGGCGGCCACTTCCACGCTGATGTGGCGGTCGGCGCCGTTGGTGTCCAGAAATTCGCGGCTGATGTCCACGATCTGCGCCCCGTTCCAGTGCATACGCAGCCGTTTGGTATCGGTGACCACGGCCACGGGGGTGGCGGAGAGGTTTTCCCGCCCGGCGGCGGCCAGGAAGGCGGGGACGGAGTCCTTTTCCACCACCACGGCCATACGCTCCTGAGACTCGCTGATGGCCAGCTCGGTGCCGTCCAGGCCGTCGTACTTTCTGGGCACGGCGTTCAGATCGATCTCCAGACCCTCGGCCAGCTCGCCGATGGCCACGGAGACGCCGCCTGCGCCGAAGTCGTTGCAGCGCTTGATCATCCGGGTGACCTCGCCGTTGCGGAAGAGGCGCTGGAGCTTGCGCTCCTCGGGGGCGTTGCCCTTCTGTACCTCCGCGCCGCAGTTTTCCACGCTGTGGCTGTCGTGGGACTTGGAGGAGCCGGTGGCCCCGCCGATGCCGTCGCGGCCCGTGGCCCCGCCCAGCAGAATGACCACATCCCCGGCCGCGGGGGTCTCCCGGCGGACATTGGCCTCGGGGGCGGCGCCCACCACGGCGCCCACCTCCATGTGCTTGGCGGCGTAGCCGGGGTGGTAGACCTCGTCCACGATACCGGTGGCCAGTCCGATCTGGTTGCCGTAAGAGGAGTAACCGGCGGCGGCGGTGGTGACCAGCTTGCGCTGGGGCAGCTTGCCGGGAATGGTCTCGCTGACGGGGGTCAGGGGGTCGGCGGCGCCGGTGACGCGCATGGCTCCGTAAACGTAGCTCCGCCCGGAGAGGGGGTCGCGGATGGCGCCGCCGATGCAGGTGGCCGCGCCGCCGAAAGGCTCGATCTCCGTGGGGTGGTTGTGGGTCTCGTTCTTGAAGAGCAGCAGCCAAGGCTCCTCCTTACCGTCCACCGTGACGGTGATTTTCACGGTGCAGGCGTTGACCTCGTCGCTCTCGTCCAGCTTTGCCAGCTTTCCGGTGGCGCGGAGATAGCGCCCGGCGAGGGTGCCCACATCCATCAGGCAGATGCTCTTGGTGCGGCCCAGAGCCTCCCGCGTGCGGAGGTAGTCCTCGTAGGCGCTCTGGAGCAGCGCGTCCTCAAAGGTGACGCTGTCGATGATGGTGTTGAAGGTGGTGTGGCGGCAGTGGTCGGACCAGTAGGTGTCGATCACACGCAGTTCGGTGATGCTGGGGTCCCGCCCCTCCCGGCGGAAATACTCCTGACAGAAGGCCAGGTCCGCCTCATCCATGGCCAGGCCGTAGTCGCCCAGGAAGGCGCGGCGTTCCGCCTCGTCCATGGCGTTGAAACCATCGAGAATGGCCACGCTCCCGGGCGTGTCGTAAACGGCCACAATAGTCTCGGGCTTTTCCAGAGCAGCCTCCCGGGAGTCTACGGGGTTGATGACATATTTCTTGATCTCCTCCAGCTCCCGCTGGGTCACATTCCCCTCCAGCACATAGACACGGGCGGAACGGATGGTGGGGCGCTCTCCGCAGGAGAGGATCTGGATGCACTGCTCGGCGGAGTCGGAGCGCTGGTCGAACTGACCGGGCAGGTACTCCACGGCGAACACCGTTCCGTCCCCTGCGTCCAGCTCCCGGCTGACCATATCCAGCTGGGGCTCGGAGAGCACGATCTGTACGGCGTAGTCGAAAAGCTCTTTGCTGATGTTCTCCGCATCGTAGCGGTTGAGGAATCGCACGCCCGTGACGCTGCCGATCCCCAGCAGCGTGCGGATGTCGGAGAGCAGCGCGGCGGCTTCGTTGGCGTATTCCCGTTTCTTTTCTACAAAAACCCGATAGACCATATTCAAATCTCCTTCGCCTTCAGTGCCCGCTGGCCGATGTCATGGCGGAAAAAGGCGTTTTCAAAATGGATTTGCCCGGTGATGGCATAGGCGTCGCGGATGGCGTCCTCCAGGGTATCCGCCACGGCGGTGCAGCCCAGGACACGGCCGCCGTTGGTGACGAGCACGCCGTCTTTCCATTTGGCGCCCGCCACATAGACCCTCTCGCGCACATCCTCGCCGATGGTGAGGGGGAAGCCTTTCTCGTAGGCGGCGGGGTAGCCCCGGGAGGCCATGATGACGCAGCAGGCGTGTTTGCGGGAGAAGCGCACCTCGGTCTTGTCCAGCGTGCCTTCCGCTACGGCGCGCATGACGCTCAAGAGGTCGCTCTCCATGAGCGGGAGCACCACCTGTGTCTCGGGATCGCCAAAGCGGCAGTTGTACTCGATGACCCGGGGGCCGTCTTTGGTGAGCATCAGTCCGAAGTAGAGGCAGCCGGCGAAGGGACGCCCCTCGGCCTTCATGGCGCGGATGGTGGGCAGGAAGATGCGCTCCATGCACTCCCGGGCCACCGCGTCGGTGTAGTAGGGGTTGGGGGCCACGGTGCCCATGCCGCCGGTGTTCAGCCCCTCGTCGTTGTCCAGAGCGCGTTTGTGATCCATGGAGGACACCATGGGCACCAGCGTCTCCCCGTCGGTAAAGGAGAGCACCGAGACCTCGGGGCCCTCCAGGAACTCCTCGATGACCACCTGATCGCCGCTCTTGCCGAACTTGTGCCGCTCCATCATCTCCCGCAGGGCGTTGCGGGCCTCTTCCCGGGTCCGGGCGATGACCACGCCCTTGCCCAGCGCCAGCCCGTCGGCCTTGATCACCGTGGGCAGCGGGGCGCTCTCCACATACGCCAGAGCCTTTTCCATATCGTCAAAGACCTCGAAGGCGGCGGTGGGGATGCCGTACTTCTTCATCAGTTCCTTGGCAAAGACCTTGCTGCCCTCGATCATGGCGGCCCGGGCGCTGGGGCCAAAGGTGGAGATCCCGGCCTGGCGCAGCGCGTCGGCGCAGCCCAGCACCAGAGGATCGTCGGGAGCGACCACGGCGAAGCCGATGTCGTGGCTGACGGCAAAGGACACGATGCCCTCGATATCCGTGGCGGCGATGTCCACGCACTCGCTCTCCGCGCTCATGCCGGCATTCCCCGGCAGGGCGTAGAGCTTTTCCACCGTCTTGTTCTCCCGGAGCTTGCGGATGATGGCGTGCTCACGCCCGCCTCCGCCGACGACCAGTACATTCATGGCGCCGTACCTCCTGATTTTTTATGATAAATACTGTCCCGTTGGACGGGACGCGCAGTGCGCTGGGCGCGTGATAAAAGTTCTCTCCGCCCCCCGCGCCCGGGGCGCGGGGAGCGAAGAGGAGGGATCAATGGTGGAACAGCCGCATCCCGGTGAAGGACATGACCATGCCGTACTTGTTGGCGGTCTCAATGACGTGGTCGTCGCGGATGGAGCCGCCGGGCTCGGCGATGTACTGCACGCCGCTCTTGCGGGCGCGCTCCACATTGTCGCCGAAGGGGAAGAAGGCGTCGCTGCCGAGGGCCAGGCCGCTCTGGGTGGCGATCCAGGCTTTCTTCTCCTCGGCGGTCAGGGGCTCGGGACGGGTGGTAAAGACCTTCTGCCACTCGCCGTCGCGCAGCACGTCCTCGTACTCGTCGGAGGTGTACACATCGATGGCGTTGTCCCGGTCGGCCCGGCGGATGCCCTCTACAAAGGGGAGCGCGAGCACCTTGGGGTGCTGGCGCATATACCAGTTGTCGGCCTTCTGACCGGCCAGACGGGTGCAGTGGATGCGGCTCTGCTGCCCGGCGCCCACGCCGATGGCCTGGCCGTTCTTCACATAGCAGACGGAGTTGGACTGGGTGTACTTGAGGGTGATGAGCGCCACGATCATATCGATCTGGGCCTGGCGGGGCAGCTCCTTGTTCTCGGTGACGATGTTGGAGAGGAGCTCCTCGTCGATCCGGAAGTTGTTGTGGCCCTGCTCAAAGGTGATGCCGAACACGTCCTTGCACTCCTGGGGAGCGGGGACGTAGTTGGGGTCGATCTGCACCACGTTGTAGCCGCCCTTGCGCTTGGCGCGGAGGATCTCCAGAGCCTCCGCGGTGTAGCCCGGGGCGATCACGCCGTCGGAGACCTCGGCGCGGAGATAGCGGGCGGTGGCGGCGTCGCACACATCGCTGAGAGCCGCCCAGTCGCCGTAGGAGCAGAGACGGTCAGAGCCGCGGGCGCGGATGTAGGCGCAGGCGATGGGGGAGAGCTCGGCGCCGGGCTCCACAAAGTAGATGTGGCGTTCCACATCGCTCAGCGGCAGGCCCACGGCGGCACCGGCGGGGGAGACGTGCTTGAAGCTGGCGGCGGAGGGCATACCGGTGGCCTCCTTCAGCTCCTTGACCAGCTGCCAGGAGTTGAGGGCGTCGAGGAAGTTGATGAAGCCGGGGCGGCCGCTGAGCACGGTGACGGGCAGGTCGCTGCCGTCCTTCATGAAGATGCTGGCGGGCTTCTGGTTGGGGTTGCAGCCGTATTTCAGTTCAAACTTGTTCATGTCTGTTCTCTCTCCTTTTCAGTCGCCCAGGTTCTTGTTGAAGAGCTTGACCTCGCCCTCCACCCAGGTGTACAGGGAAACCTTGTTGTCCTTGTTCAGCGCGGCCCAGACCTCCTCGGGAGAGGGCATGGTGATCTCCATGGGTTCGCCGGAGAAGGAGGGGAGGGGGGAGCCGTCGCCCTCGTAGGTGCTGATAAAGTAGCCCTTGCCCTCCGGGCAGCCCTCATAGCAGAAGAACTCGCGCAGACAGCCGCCGTCCTTCTCTTTGAGGATGGACAGCTCGAAGGAGCCGTCGGCGTGGAGGATGGCGGAGATGCGGGGGGTGTTGTTGGGGGCGTCGGGCTCATACTGGCGGGTCATCAGGGCCTTGCGGAAGTCGCCCATGTCCCGGATGGTGTCGGTCTGGTCGCCGTTGGTGACGATCAGATCATCGCCCATGGCGCGGACAGGGTGGTAAATGATCAGACTGGGATCCTGCATTTTGGAGGGGTCGTGAGCCTCGGTGCGGATGCCGTCGTCGGTGAGGGAGAAAATGCGGTTCCGGCTGTTCTCGGAGCGGCCCATGATGAAATAGTACACGCGCCCCTTGCCCACGGCGATCCCGCGGCCGGGATAGGGATTCCCCTGAAGGAATTCGATGAAGTCGGTCATTGCTCTTTTGCTCCTTTTATCCTTGTATGATTCTCTTTCCTGTACGATCCGCCGGGCCACCATCTCAGCGGCCTGGGGGAGCAGCACCCACTCGGCCTGCTCCATGACGCGGCGCTGCAGGATCTCCGGGGTGTCGCCCTCCTGCACGGCCACGGCCTTTTGCAGCAGGATCTCGCCCCCGTCGGTGACGCCGTTCACATAGTGCACGGTGGCGCCGGTGACCTTGACGCCGTATTGGAGCGCCTCCTCGTGTACCCGCAGCCCGTAGTAGCCGTCTCCGCAGAAGGAGGGGATCAGGGAGGGGTGGACGTTGAGGATGCGCCGGGGGAAGCGCTCGGTAAAAGCGGCGCTGAGGATGTTCAGATACCCGGCCAGCACGATCATGTCGATGCGGTGGGCTTCCAGCAGCTCCAGCAGCCGCCGCTCCAGCCCCTCCTGTCCGCCCAGCTGCGCCTTGATGGCGGTCTCGGCGGGGATGCCGCTGGCGCGGGCCCGCTCCAGCGCGTAAACGTCAGGCTTGTTGGACACCACCAGGGCGATGGTGCCGCTGTGGAGCGCCCCGGAGCGCTCCGCGTCGATGAGCGCCTGGAGATTGGTGCCGCCGCCGGATACGAATACGGCGATGCGTGCCTTTTCGTCCGCCATGTTCTCCTCCTTCGTCAGCACAGCGCGATCTTCTCCTCGCCCCGGGCGATATGCCCGATGACGTAGGGTTCTTCGCCCGCCTGACGCAGCGCTTCCAGCGCGGCCCCGGCGGTGAGCTCGGAGACCATCAGGCACATGCCCACGCCCATGTTGTAGGTGTTGAACATATCCCGCCAATCGATGTTCCCCTGCCGCTGCAGCAGCGGGAAGATGGCGGGGATGCGCAGCGCGGCGCTCTCTACCCGGGCGCAGAGGCCGTCGGGGATGGAGCGGGGGATGTTCTCGTAAAAGCCGCCGCCGGTGATGTGACTGACGGCGTGCACTTCCGCGGCGGCCACCGCCGCCAGTACGGATTTTACATAGATGCGGGTGGGGCGCAGCAGCGCCTCGCCCAGCGTCTCGCCCAGCTCGTCCATGTACCGCCCCAGATCGGCGCGCTCCACATCAAAAACCTTACGCACCAGGGAGTAGCCGTTGGAGTGGAGGCCGGAGGAGGGCAGGGCGATGATCACGTCCCCCTCCCGCACGGCGGCGGGGTCGAGGATCTTTTCCTTGTCCACCAGACCCACGGAGAAGCCCGCCAGGTCATAGTCGTCGGGGGCCATGACCCCCGGATGCTCGGCGGTCTCGCCGCCGATGAGGGCGCAGCCGGCCCGGACGCAGCCCTCGGCTACGCCCTTGACCAGATTGGCCACCTTCTGCGGCTCGTTCCTGCCGATGGCGATGTAGTCCAGGAAGAAGAGGGGTTTGGCGCCGCAGCAGACGATGTCGTTGACACACATGGCCACACAGTCGATGCCCACGGTATGGTGCACGCCCATGAGCTGGGCGATGCGCTGCTTGGTGCCCACGCCGTCGGTGCCGGAGACGAACACCGGCTCCCGGATGCCTCTGAGGTCGGGGGCGAAGAGACCGCCGAAGCCGCCGATGCCGCCCAGCACCCCGGGGGTGTGGGTGCGCTGCACGTGCTCGCGCATGAGTCTGACGCCCTCGTAGCCCGCCTCGATGTCCACGCCGGCGGCGGCATAGGCGGAAGAATGGGAGTTTTCCATATATCTCATTCCTTTCCGGTCCAGCAGTAGGTGCAGACCTTCTCTCTGTCGATGCCGATGGCCTCCAGCAGACCGTCCAGCGTCTGATAGGCCAGGGAATTGAAGCCCAGATCCTCGCAGATGGCGTGGAGCAGGCACTGTCCGCGTTCGGTGCTGCTGTCGGTGTACTCGTCCAGATGCTCCTGACCCCTGTCGCCCTCCAGCCTCTGCACCATCCGCCGCACCAGCAGATCCATGTCGGAGTTGCTGCGGGAGAAGTTCAGATACTTGCAGGCGTAGGCGATGGGGGGACAGGCCGAGCGCATGTGCACCTCTTCGGCACCGCAGCTGTTGAGGAAGTCCACCGTCTCCGTGAGCTGGGTGCCCCGGACGATGGAGTCGTCCACCAGCAGCAGCTTCTTTCCCTTGATGAGGGCGTCCACGGGGATCTGCTTCATCTTGGCGATGCGGTTGCGCAGCTCCTGATTGGCGGGCATGAAGGAGCGGGGCCAGGTGGGGGTGTATTTCACAAAGGGCCGGGCGAAGGGCTTGCCGCTGCGGTGGGCGTAGCCGATGGCGTGGGAGATGCCCGAGTCCGGCATACCCGCCACCAGATCCACCTGGGGGATGCCGCCCCGCTCTTCCTCGCTGCGGGCCATGATCTCGCCGTTGCGGTAGCGCATGATCTCCACATTCTCGCCCTCGTAGCAGGAGTTGGGGTAGCCGTAGTAGGTCCAGAGGAAGGCGCAGATCTTCATTTTGTCCCCGGCGGGAGCAAGCGTCTCCACGCGCTGGGGGGTGACGGAGACGATCTCTCCGGGGCCCAGCTCATACACGGTATGGTAGCCCAGCTTCTCATAGGCGAAGGACTCGAAGGAGATGCAGTGTCCGTCCTCGTCCCGCCCGATGTGCACCGGCAGCCGGCCGAAGCGGTCTCTCGCGGCGATGATCTCGCCGCTGCCGGTCATGAGCATCACCGTCATGGAGCCCACCACCAGCTCCTGCATATGCCGGATGCCGGAGACCAGGTCGTCCCCCTGGTTGATGAGCGCCGCCACCAGCTCGCTGCTGTTCACGCTGCCCGAGCCCATGGCCATGAACTGATGCCCCTTCCCGGTGAAGCAGGTGCGGATCAGCTCCTCGGCGTTGTTGATGGCGCCCACGGTGACGATGGCGAAGGTGCCCAGATGGGAGCGCACCAGCAGGGGCTGGGGGTCGCTGTCGCTGATGCAGCCCATGCCGCAGCAGCCCCGGAACGAGGCGGCGTCCTGCTCAAACTTGGTGCGGAAGGGGGTGTCGGTGATGGAGTGGATCTGCCGCTGGCAGCCCGCATTGGCATCCCAGACGGCCATGCCCGCGCTGCGGGTGCCCAGATGGCTGTGGTAATCGGTGCCGAAAAATACGTCCCAGACTATATCGCGGTGGGATACCGCGCCGAAAAATCCGCCCATCTTACGCGAAGAACAGCTCGGAGAGGGTCATGGGATCCACATACTTGCCGTCCTTGTAGACGCGCATATTGCCCGAGGCGATCTCGTCGATGAGCATGACCTTGCCCTCGGCGTCGTAGCCGTACTCGAACTTGATGTCGTAGAGCACCAGGCCCCTGGCCTTCAGCTCGTCGGCCACGATCTGGGTGATGCGGCGGGTCATGTCGCGGATGTCGCCGTACTGCTCGTGGGACATGATGCCCAGCGCCACCAGACCGTCCTCGGTCACCAGAGGATCGCCCTTGGCATCGTCCTTGAAGGTGGTCTCCACATAGGCGGGCAGATCGGCGCCCTCCTCCACATAGTCGCTGTAGCGGCGGTAGAAGCTGCCCACGGCCTTGTGGCGGCAGATGACCTCCAGACCCTTGCCGAAGACCTTGGCGGGCAGGACTTCCATGGTGGTGTCATCCAGGTTGGCGCTGACATAGTGGGTGCGGATGCCGGCTGCGTTGATCTTCTCGAAGAAGTAGATGGACATGCGCAGGTTCACATCACCCACGCCGTCGATGGTCAGGCCCACGGAGTTCTCACCGGGATCGAACACGCCGTCCTTGCCGGTGCAGTCGTCCTTGAACTTCAGCAGGTAATTGCCGTTGTCCAGGGCATAGACGTTTTTGGTCTTGCCAGTATACACGAGATTCATGATAAGCTACCTCCGAAATAATTTGTTGGAATTATGGGGGGATTGTAAAACGGGATTACAGGGTAGTCAGTTCTGCCTGGAGCTTTGCTTCCTTGTCGGCGATCTGCTTCGCCATGTCCGCGCGGGCGGCATCCAGTCTGGCGGCCAGAGCGTCGTCGCTGACGGCCAGGATCTGGGCGGCCAGCACGGCGGCGTTCTTGGCGCCGTTGATGGCGACTGTCGCCACAGGGATGCCGCCGGGCATCTGGACGGTGGCCAGCAGGGCGTCCAGTCCGTCCATGGCGCCGCCCTTCATGGGGATGCCGATGACGGGAAGGGTGGAGTTGCCCGCGAAGGCGCCGGCCAGGTGGGCGGCCATGCCCGCGGCACAGATCAGCACGCCAAAGCCATTGGCCCGGGCGGACCGGGCAAATTCCGCGGCGGCGGCAGGGGTGCGGTGGGCGCTGAGAATGTGGGCCTCAAAGGGAAT
>JAQXJT010000004.1 GCA_029009095.1 bacterium | reverse complement strand
TGTTCGTGGACAAGGCAAGCGGAAAGAACACAGACCGCGCCGCGTTTAAGGAAATGATGGCCTTTGTCCGAGCGGGTGACACCGTTGTGGTAGAGAGCATTTCCCGCATTGCGCGAAACACGCGGGACTTGCTTTCCATCGTTTCCGAACTGACGGAAAAGGGCGTGGAGTTTGTCAGTCTGAAAGAGAACATCGACACCACCACCCCCCAAGGCCGTTTCATGCTCACCGTGTTCGGCGCACTGGCGGAATTGGAGCGGGAGAACATTTTGGAGCGGCAGCGGGAGGGCATCGAGATTGCCAAGAGCGAGGGTAAATACAAAGGCCGCAAGCCCATTGACTACAACGAAGCGCAGATGAAAGCCCTCTGCAAAAAGTGGCGGGCGGGCGAAATCACCGCCACTGCCGCCATGAAAGAGTTAGGCTTGAAGCCCAACACATTCTACCGCAGGGTAAAAGAAATGGGGCTGTAACACAGCCCCGCAGAAAGCAATCTATTTCAAAATTCAAGCGCGCATGAAGCAAAAAAGTAAAGTGTGCGAAAACAGCGAATACGCGAAAGTGCCTGTATTTCAATGGTTTTTCCTTTTGGAGCGCTTGCCCCTGATGGACGCGAGAGCGGCCATCAATGGCATTCAAGAGGTCAGCGGTTCGATCCCGCTTATCTCCACCAAAAAGTCGTGAAATCTACTCGATTTCACGACTTTTTCTTTATTTCTTGCACAAAAAGTTGTTGTGGTCAGATTCACGAGGCATTCAAGACTGTCTTTTAGACCTCTTGTATTTCACCCAAAAATCAAGGATTCAAGAGGTGGAATTCTATGGCTCGTATCACAATGAGAAACTCCCAAAAGGCTACTTTCGCTGAAGTTTTTGAAATTTACATTTCAGCAGTCACAGCCAGAGGCGTTAAAGACAAAACCATAGCAAGCTGGATCTGAGCGAGTTCATGGTGATGTGCAGGCAGCAGGGATACTTGACCTGCCAGGTATCCAGACGGCGGTTTTTGAATACAACGGGAAGCTCCCCATCCTGCCGGTGAGCCGGCAGCGGCCCGCCACGACGGGCGACATGGATCTGGCCCCGGAGCAGGAGCTGATGTTTACGGAGCCGATCATGGACGGCCGGATCCAGGAGGACAATCTCCAACGCATGGGACTGGATCCGGCCTGACTGGAGAAGCAGCTGAACCAGCGCCACATCCGCTCCCCGCAGGACGTTTTTCTGGCCCTGTGCGACCGAAATCGGAAGCTCGTCCTCTACGGGCGAAACTCCGCTGCAAACTGACGCGCCCACCTCCGGCCGGCGCGCGGCCGCAGGGGATTGCCTTTTTCGCCTCCGCGCGCTATACTGCTGCCCGGAAAGAGAGGTAAAACCAATGAGAAAACAAATCGCGCTGCTTCTGGCAGCGGTCGTGGCGCTGTCCCTCTGCGCCTGCGGAGAGCAGAAGGCCCCGGAAGCGGCGGCAACTGCCGGGAACACAACGGTGGAGGGCAAAGCGCCTGTGCCGGAGATGCCCGAGACCATCCCGGCGGCAACGCCCTCCTCCGGCGAAGGGGGTTATACTGTGCTCAGCGAGTATCCCGAACTGTTCACCCGGCGCGTTCTGGACGACGGCGCCATCGCCGCACTGGAGGAGGCGGATCTGGAGACGCTCCGGGAGAAGATCTCCACCCCCGCCGATTTCGCCGCCTGGATCGATACCCAGCAGGCGCCGTATTACAGCGGCATCATCAGCAACGGGGAGGGACAGCGCACATTCGGCGCGGACTTCAACTTCCCGTACTTCAAAACGATGATGTCTACGCACATGGCGGCTTCCTTGGCTGTGCGCATTTTGGGCGATGACATTCCGGGACTTGGGATCGCGGCGGTGTACATGGACTATGACGGCGGCGTCATGGTCAGCGGCAGCGTGATCCCCACGGACGGCGGCTACTACATATTCTCTCTGGACACCATGTCCCGGCGGTGGCAGGAGACTACCAACATCATGAGTGAGGTATTCCCGCTGCTGCGCGTCACGGAGCTGACGGATCTCATTGCCTACAGCGGCAGCGCCGATGACATCTCCTGCCCGGGGGGAACGCCGACCCAGGCATTCTACCTCCCCGTGGATCGGGATGTGGTGCTGGACTGCCGCTTCGGCGAATTCATCCCCCAGAACCCGGACGATGTGGTGGAGTTTTACCGGGACGAGGAGTACATCGCCGGGGGCGAGGAGCGGGAGACGGGGCACATCAAGCCCGAGTACATCGACCGTTACGCCCTCTCCCATATGTTGGGCGGCACCACCCTTACTCCGGAGGAAGCCTATGCCCTCCTGGACAGGGAGCCGGAGGAGGTGAAGGAGCGGGTCAGAACCGCGGGCGATGTGCTGATGTATATGCTGGCCGCCAGGATCGGCGACTGCGGCGGCGACCGCTGCCGGCTCATCGACGGGGAGGAGTGGCACTACAACCTCAACGCCTTTGAGGTCATGGAGCAGCGCCTGGCCAACTGCGGCGCCTCCGCCAACCTGGCCAACTACCTGCTGGAGGGGGACTACGAGGAGATCGGCTTCATCCTCCATGCCTACTACATCGGAGAAGGCGGCGGCCATGTTTACAACTACATCCGCCATGAGGGGAAATATTATATCGTGGACTTCAGCTGGTATATCTTCGGCAATTACCGGGAGGAAAACGACTTCCCGGTGATGGAGCTGGAGAGGCTGGAGGACTACGGGGAGCGGGCAGACGAGCTCTACGGCGGGGTGTGCATGATCCTCTCCCACACCTCCCCGGGTCAGCATCTGCCCAATGTGTTTGACGAAGAAAACGGCGTGTACGCCATCCCCGCGGGGGCGGAGCACACACTGCTCCGGCAGGAAAATGGCCCCGGATGCTTCCAACTGGGCGAATACCCTCTGGACAAGGGCAAGCTGGACTGGACCGTATTCGGCTGAGCCCCGCGCCATACGCACATATGGAAAGGCGCCCCGGATCGACAGGATCCGGGGCGTCCTCTTGTTTTATGGGGGAAAACGGGAGCGCGGGCCGCCGTCAGTTCTGCCAGCGGATCTGCTCTTCGGTGACGAGCGGATAGCGGATCAGCTCCCCGCTGTCCAGATCGCAGCGGTGCATGTCCACCGCGGTAATCTGGTGGTTGTCGTAGGTGGTGTAGTAATAGATCCCCCGCGTCGCGTTGCAGCAGGAGGTGTAGATGGTGATCTCGTACTTGCCCTCCTCCAGCTCGCAGCAGCCACGCTGCTGCTCCACGGAGCCGAGAATGTGGAAAAACTGGCTGACGCTCTCCATCTCCGAAGTCCCGGAGACGGAGTTCATCTTGGTGAAAGCCACTCTCGCAAAGCGGGAGGCGGAGGACAGGTCGCCCGGCAGCCCCAGCGCGCCCATGCCCCGGCTGTAGGGGGAGAGAGGGAGCGCGGAGGAGAAGCGGTTCTCCGGCTGCCTGGGAGACAGGCCCATGTAGTCGTTCAGCCGGAAGAGCTGCTGCTCAAAGGGCGGGTTGTTGGTCAGCACGCCCGGAGGGTTGTCGTGGATGTGAAGTCCGTCCTTCATAGATTCGACGGTGATGGCTTCCTCTCCGTCGGCCAGCAGCCAGTGGAGCTGCGCCGGGGGAAGCTGCTCGCTGAAGGGCGTGCCCACCAGGTTGATCGTTTCCAGCAGCGCCCGGGCTTCCTTTACGGAGGCGCAGCGGCACAGGACCCAGGGGATGAATTCAAACTGGGCCACGTTGTCCGCGCCCTCCTTCACCTGGGCGTAAGCGGCGTTCCCCACAAAGTTCAGCCCGGCCATGCCCAGACCCTTCTCGTTGATGGCGTCGTAGTAGAGGGGGTACCCGCCGGCAACATGCGCCATGCCGAGTATGGCATAGTGGTTTTCCGCCGCACTCCCGTGGCGAAAGGCCAGAGGGTAGGCGCGGGGGATAACACAGATCTCTTCCCCGTAGGAAAACTCGTAGTCCAGCGTCCTGCCAAAGTAGAAATCCCGGGTCTTGTAAGTGGCTGCCGTGCACATGGTTTTCTCCTCCTGTACTTGTAACTTTCTGGCGGCGGAACGACTCAGCGCCCGCCCCGGTTCTTCCCGGACGGGCGCGGCGTATATGTTCAGGTTTTCCGCTCGAAGGTGTAGCCGCAGCGGCGGCAGGTGATGCGGATCTTACCCTTGCCCCGGGGCACCCGCATGGTGTGGCGGCAGCCGGGACAGCGGAAAAACACATAGTCCCTGCGCTGCTCAAAGCGGGTCTTCTGGAGCTTTGCCCAGTCCTGCACCCGCCAGTACTGCTCCAGAAAGAGCCGGTTTTCCCGCCTGCGCCGTTCCGTACCGCGGGAGAAGATGCGAAAAGAGCACCAGACCAGCAGGGCAAGGGCCGAATAGAAAAAGAAGCTGCTGATCCGGCTCTTGCCACCGCCCAGCAGGCCGAAGAAAAAGGAGAGGCACAGCAGCACTACGCTGCCAACAGACAGAAAAAGACCGTACTGATCTGCTCCGTACCGTCCGTTCATAAAGCGGTTGACCCACCGCTCCATTTTTTCACGCCTCATCCGCCATGCCACCTCTTCTGGGATGGAAACAGGATAAACCCGAAATGTAAACAGCCGGTGAACACAGAACAATATTTACAAATTGTTCAAAAATTGTGCATTTTGGCGAAACGGGGGCGGGGAACGGGCGGGTCAAAGGAAACGGTCCAGCCGCTCCCAGCGGCGGTCGGCGTGGTGCCGGAGCTGATTCTGCTCCCGGGCGGCGATGCGCTCGTTTTCCTTGTGCTGCTTTTCCCACTGGAGGCCGGCGGCAAGGGTGTCTATACGGTTGGTGACGAGCTGTCGGGCCCGGTGCAGCTTCCCGGCGGCGTCCATGATCACGCCGGCGGAGCGCAGCAGCTCGTCCACAGGCTCGTTGTGGGGCTCGCAAAGGCCACGGCGGTAGCGATCCTCCACCACGGCGTAGCGTTCCCAGGCCCCCCTGACGGCCTCCTCCCAGGAGACATAGAGTTCCTCCGCCGCCCGCTGCCCCACCTGGCGCATCCGCTGGGGCTGTGCGCAGAGAGCGCGGAGACAGGCGGCCATGGCGGCGCTGTTCTCCTCGATGAGAAAGCAGTTTTCCCCGTCCTCTCCGTCCTCGGCCGCGCAGCTGCCCCGAATGAGGACGCTGGCGAGAGAGCAGGCGGCGGCCTCCCGCACCACCAGACCGTTGGTGTCAAAGGTGGAGGGGAAGAGGAAGAGATCGGCGCGGCAGTACCAGGCCCGGAGAGTCTCCCGGTCGTAGACCGGGCCCACGAAGAGGCACCGTCCGTTCAGACCCAGTTCCCCGGCGCAGGCGCGCACCTCCGCCTCGTCTCCGCCCGCGCCGATGAACACCATGCGGAAGTCCTGTCCCTCGGACTGGAGCGTTTGGAGGGCGTCGAGGATGATGCGCAGCCCCTTATACCACATCATCCGCCCTACGAAGAGAAAGACGGGCGTCCCCCGGGGCAGATCGAAACCCGCCGTGGCCTCCCGGACGGCGCTCTCAGCCACCCGGCCCCGGGGCAGATCCACGCCGTTGGGCATGAGGATATAGTCCCCCTCGTAGCCCAGCGAGCGAAGGTTTTCCCCGGCCCCGCGGCTGACCACCCAGACCTCGTCGCAGGCGGTGATGTTCTCCACCAGCAGCTTCACCGCCCCCTCCTGCAAATGCCTGCCGCGGATGGCGTTGGCGATGTCGATGTCGAACTTGGTGTGGTAGGTGAACACCAGCGGCACCTTTTTCCGGCTGCGGAGGATACGCCCCAGGTAGGTGGAGACAATGGGACAGTGGGAATGGATCAGATCGACGGGCAGCTTCTCCAACTCTCCGAGGGCTTTGGGGGAGAAGGGAACGCCTGCCCGGTAGCCCACCAGCGCCGTGGTGTCCAGACTGGGATAGCGGATCACAGGGAAGGGATAATCGTCTTCCACATCGGGATAGTAGGGAGTGACCACGCTGGTCTCGCCGTAGTCGGACTGGATGAGCGTGGCGTAGTTTTTCACGGCGTTGGCCACGCCGTCCAGCTGCGGGGGAAAGGAATCGTTCATGAGACAGATATGCATAAAAAGGAATGACCTCCTGAGACACCGGCCAGGGCCGGTCCGACAGAACATGTCAGCGAACAACCGTATTGAACTGATTTTACCGCCCCGGCAACGGCTTTGTCAAATTTTGTTTGCCGGTTGACAGGGAGAAAGGCCCGGCCATATAATAGTGTATCAAAAACTTTGCACGAAACGCGGGAAAAACTGCGCGGCAAGGAGGAGCGTATGGCTCATATTTATACATCCATGGAACAGCTCATCGGCGGCACGCCGCTGCTGGAGCTGACGCATCTGGAGCGGGACTTGGGGCTGAAGGGCAGGCTGCTGGCCAAGCTGGAGTGTTTGAACCCCGCCGGGTCCGCCAAAGACCGGGCGGCCCGGTCCATGATAGACGACGCGGAGGCCCGGGGCGTTCTGGCCCCCGGGGCCACCATCATCGAACCCACCTCGGGGAATACGGGTATCGCCCTGGCGGCCATTGCCGCCTCCCGGGGCTACCGCACCATCATCGTCATGCCGGACTCCATGTCCCGGGAGCGGCAGCTGCTCATGACCGCCTATGGGGCGGAACTGGTGCTGACCCCCGGCGCCGAGGGGATGCAGGGGGCCATCCGCCGGGCCGGGGAGCTGGCCGGGGAGATCCCCGGAAGCTTTGTGGCCGGGCAGTTTGAAAACCCCGCCAACGCGGCGGCCCACTACGCCACCACCGGCCCGGAGATCTGGGCGGATACCGGCGGCCGGGTGGACGCCTTTGTGGCCGGGGTGGGCACCGGCGGCACCATCACCGGCACGGGCCGGTATCTGAAAGAGCAAAACCCCGCCATCCGGGTGGTGGCGGTGGAGCCTGCGCGCTCGCCGGTGCTCTCCGGGGGCGAAGCGGGCAGGCACGACCTTCAGGGCATCGGCGGCGGCTTTATTCCCGCGCTGCTGGACAGGGACGTTTACGACGAGATATACTGCGTGGACGATGAGGAGGCCTACGCCATGGGGCGGCTCATGGCCCGGCGGGAGGGCGTTCTGGTGGGGATCTCCTCAGGGGCCGCGCTCCATGCGGCCGCGGAGCTGTGCCGCCGGGAGGAATACACGGGAAAAACCGTGGTGGCTCTGCTGCCGGACACCGGAGAGCGCTATCTTTCCACAGCCATGTTCGCGGAGTGAGGAAACGAGATATGGACGAGAAAATTCATTCTTCCCTGCAGGTCATCCAGCGCGCCGCCGCGCTGCTCTGCGCCAGGGAGAGCGAGGGCGGGTGTGCCCGTTTGGAGGGGATGCAGGAGCGTGCGGAGACGCTGCTCCTCTGCCTGCGCAACGCCATGTTCCCCGGCGTTTTCGGCGAGGGAGGCTGGCATGGCCGCCGCATGGCGGACTCCTGCGCCCGGGATCTGGCCGACGCGATGGTGCTCTTGCGGCGGCTTCTGTCCCAGACGCTGCCGGGACAGGAAGAGCGGCAGGAGGAGATTGCCCTCTCCCTGATCGGGCGGCTGCCGGAGATCCGGGAGACACTGGAGACGGACATCCGCGCCGGGTACGAGGGCGACCCTGCCGCCATGAGCCGGGAGGAGGTCATGCTCACCTATCCGTCGTTCACGGCCATCTATGTCTACCGTCTGGCCCATGAGCTGTATCTGCAGCAGGTGCCCATCCTCCCGAGAATGATGACCGAGTATGCCCACCGCATGACGGGCATCGACATCCACCCCGGGGCCTCCATCGGGCGCTATTTCTTCATCGACCACGGCACCGGCGTGGTCATCGGGGAGACCACCACCATCGGCGACCATGTGAAACTCTATCAGGGCGTGACGCTGGGGGCCAAGAGCTTTGAGGTGAACCCCGACGGTTCGCTGGTAAAAGGCATCAAGCGTCACCCGGACATCGGCAGCCATGTGGTCATCTACGCCGGGGCCACCATACTGGGCGGCAGCACCCGCATCGGCGATCACTGCGTCATCGGGGGCAACGTCTGGCTCACCCACTCGGTGGAGCCGGGGCAGACCGTGCTGGCAAAGCCCGAATGAGTTTCGGGCCGGAGAGGACAGCCGGGGACGGGGGAACAGTCCGTTGACGGGAGCGGGGAAGCGGGGTATAATAGGAAGCAGGATCCGGACTTATTCAAAAAGGAGGCGCAGCTTCCCATGAAATACCTGTTGGCGGGCGCACTGCTGCCCGCGCTGCTTCTGATGCTGTGGATCTACCGGATGGACACGGTGGAAAAGGAGCCCACGGGGCTGCTCGTCAAGCTGGCTCTGGGCGGCGCCTTTGCCTGCCTGCCCGCGGCGCTGCTGGAGAGCTTCCTGATGCCGCGACTGGCGGCGGCCATGGATCCGGAGACTCTCCCGTTCACCTTTGCGCTGACCTTCGGTGTGGTGGCCTTTGCGGAGGAGGGCTGCAAGTTCCTCATGCTCCGCGCCGTAAGCTGGAACGACCCGAACTTCAACTACCGTTTTGACGGCATCGTCTACGGCGTGTTCGTGGCGCTGGGCTTCGCGGCGCTGGAGAACGTGCAGTATGTGCTGGAGTACGGCCCCTCGGTGATCGTCAGCCGCGGGCTGCTGTCCATTCCCGCCCACGGCATCTTCGGCATCTATATGGGCCTCTTTTACGCCAACGCCCGCTATGCCGACATCTACCGCAACGGCGCCGGACACCGGTGGAACATGTGCGCGGCGCTGCTGGTGCCCGTGCTGCTCCACGGCTTCTTTGATTTTTGCCTGATGAGCGGCAGCGTGCTGCTGGGCTTCATTTTCTTCGGTTTTGTGGTGGCGATGGACGCGGTGTCCATCAAGCTGGTGCGGCGGCAGTCCAGAGAGGACAGGCCGTTTTAGGAGCGATATGAAAAAACTGGAAGTTCTTGCGCCCGCCGGGGATCTGGAGCGGGTGAAGATGGCGGTGGCCTACGGGGCCGACGCCGTGTATCTCTCCGGGCCGGGCTACGGGATGCGCCCTGCCGGGAGGATGGGGGAGGATCAGGTGGCCGCGGCGGCGGACTGGTGCCACAGCCACGGGGCCAAGATCTACATCACCTGCAACACCAACCCCAACGACGAACAGATGGACGGTCTCCCCGCCTACCTGGGCTATCTCTCCGAGATCGGCGCGGACGCGGTGATCGTGGGAGACATCGGTGTGATGTTCCAGTGCAAAAAGCACATTCCCCACATCCCCATCCACATGAGCACCCAGACGGGCGTACTGAACAGCGCCGCGGCCACGGCGCTCTGGGAGCTGGGGGCGCGGCGGGTGATCCCCGCCCGGGAGCTGTCCCTCGCGCAGCTTGCGGAGATGCGCCGCCGCTGCCCCGCCGAATTGGAGCTGGAAGTCTTTGTCCACGGGAGCATGTGCGTGAGCTTTTCCGGGCGCTGCCTCCTCTCCAACTACTTCACGGGCCGGGATGTGAACAGCGGCAACTGCGCGCAGCCCTGCCGCTGGCGCTACGCGCTCATGGAGGAGCGGATGCCGGGGCGATATTTCCCCATCCGGGAGGACGAGGGCGGCAGCTACATTCTCAACTCCCATGATATGTGTCTCATCGATCACATCGGCGAGATCTGCGAGGCCGGAGCGTGCAGCCTGAAGATCGAGGGGCGCACCAAGTCGGCCTACTATGTGGCCACAGTCACCAACGCCTACCGCCACGCCGCCGATGCGGCAGCGGCCGGGGAGGAACTGGAGGCGGTATGGCGGGACGAGGTCTATCACACCAGCCACCGACCCTACTCCACGGGCTTTTACTACGGCCAGCCTGGGCAGCACCCGGAAGGCTCGGACTACTATGTGGGCAGCGACTTCATCGCCGTGGTGGAGCGCTGCGACGGGGAGGGCCGGGCGCTGGTGGAGCAGCGCAACAAGTTCGCTCCGGGAGAGGAGCTGGAACTGATCGGCCCCGACGGACAGCCCCCCGTGCGCTTCGTCTGCGGGGAGCTTTGCGATGAGGACGGTTTCCCCCTCGCTGTTGCCAACCGGCCCCAGCAGAAGGTGTGGCTGCGCCTGCCCCGGGTCACGCCGCCTCTCTCCATCCTGCGGCGGAGAAGAAGCGGGGAAGGGAGCCTGTTCCGCCGCCAGCAGCCGTAGAGAACGGTTTTTTCGGCATGACCCTTTCGGGGTGCCGCGTCTTATGAGAAAGCCCGCAGCAAAGCCCCCGGTGATGAAGTGCATCACCGGGGGCTTTGCATGGTATTCCGTCTGTTCAGACAGCGATGGAGAACTCGGTGCCGTCCTTGCTGTCCTTGAGCACGATTCCCATGGCCAGAAGCTGCTCCTTGAGCTTGTCGGCCTCCGCCCAGTTCTTTTCCCGGCGGAAGGCGAGACGGCGATCCACCAGTTCCTGCACGGCGGCTTTGTCCACCTGGCGGAGGGCGTAGTACTTCTCCTGCAGGGCGTCGATGAACTCCTGATGGTCGGTGGTGAAAAGCGCCAGCACATGGTAGAGCTCCAGCACCGTGTCGTAGACGCCGGCGAGCTGGGCGTGCTTCTTGGGGGAGGGGAGGGCGGCGTTGATGCGCTGGGCCACCTCGTAGAAGTTGGCCAGCACTTTAGCGGTGTTGAAGTCGTCGTCCATGGCCTCCTCGAAGCCCTGGCGGATCTCCCGGGCGAAGTCGCCGGGCTCCGGGGGCAGCGTCTCGTTGACGGCTTTCAGCTGGAGCAGGGTGCGGTGGAAGCCGTCCAGATGCCGCTCGGCCTGCTCAAAGATGCCGTCGGTGAGGTTCATATCGCTGCGGTAGTTGCTGGAGAGGATGACCCACTTGATGACCTCGGGGTGGTACTTGTCCAGAGCCTCCCGGATGGACATGCCGTTGCCCAGAGACTTGGACATCTTCACGCCGTTGACCTTTACAAGACCGCAGTGCATCCAGTAGTGGGCCAGCGGCTTGCCGAAGCGGCCCTCGCTCTGGGCGATCTCATTTTCGTGGTGGGGGAATTTCAGGTCGAGACCGCCGCCGTGGATGTCCAGCGTCTCGCCCAGATACTTGTAGCACATGGCGGAGCACTCGATGTGCCAGCCGGGGCGGCCCTGTCCCCAGGGAGAGGGCCAGCTGATCTCGCCGGGCTTGGCGGATTTCCACAGGGCGAAATCGTACTGGTGATCCTCGGCCTTGCCGCTGGTCATCTCGCCGTTCTTGCCCTCCCGCCAGTTGCCTATGCTCTGCTGAGCCACGGCTCCGGAGAGCACGCCATACTGGGGGAATTCGGCGATGTTGTAGAGCACGTCGCCGGTCTCCTCGTTGTAGTAGGCGTGGCCGTTGTCGATGAGGGTCTGCACGAATTCGATGATCTCGGGAATGGTCTCGCTGGCCTTGGGCTCGATGTCGGCCGGGCGGACGCCCAGGGCGGCCATGTCGGCGCTGGTGCGGTCGATGTAGATCTGGGCCCAGTCCAGCGGATCCATGCCGTTTTTGTTGGCGGCGGCAATGATCTTGTCGTCCACATCCGTCCAGTTGCGCACATAGGTCACATCGTAGCCCTTGTATTCCAGATAGCGGCGGATCACATCGAACTGCAGCGCCTGCTTGGCGTGGCCGATGTGGGAGTCGGAGTAGGTGGTGATGCCGCAGGAGTACATCCGTACCTTCTTGTCCTCTATGGTCTTGAATTCCGTCTTTTTCCGGGTAAGACTGTTATAAACCTGCATAGTGTCCTCCTACATAGGTGATTTTCTGTTGTGGTCATCATATAACACTTTTCGCCATCTGGCAAGGGGGGTCATGCCCAATCCGCCCCGAAGGCGCGGCTTATCAGCTCCTCCTCCGGCTGCACCAGCGCAATGTACTGCCGGATCATCTCCCGGTTCCAGCCCGCCACGCCGATGCCCTCCTGACTCTTCATCCACTGGAGGTTGAAGAGGTATCTCTCGTAGTCGTTGAGATAGCGCCAGCGCTCACAGTTGCGGCGCATATCCGCGTCCAGCATGGCGGCGAAGCCGTCGATACGCCGGAGCACCGCCTCCTCTGCCAGCGGCCCCGAGAGCAGCTCGCCCATGCGCAGCGTGAACTTCTCACGGAATTCCGGGGCGGCGAGCAGGCGGCGGAGCAGACCGTTGTAGCTTTTCAGCAGGGTCTGCACGGTGTACTGGTGGCTCTGGAGGAAGGCCACATCCAGATCGTAGAGGATGAAACGCCACTTCCCGTCGTGGGCGCGGCTGCGGTAGACCCGGGCGTTGTTGAGATCGTAGTTGGTGCTCCACATCTCTGCCAGGAAAAAGTCCACGGCGCTGTCGATGTCCAGCCGGTCACAGACATACCCGTAGGCCCCTGCGTCCGAGAGGTCGTGGCGGCGTATGTACTCGGTGAGGGCGATCCACTCCTGAGAGGCGGGGTCGGCGTTGGCCATGTTGATGTCCCGGAGGATGTCCACATCCTCCTCGTCCACCCCGTCCCGCCATGCCACGGTCTCGGCGGAGCACCGCTCCCGCACATAGTAGAGCCCCCGGTATTCGCCGTTGATGTAGAGGTTCACCGGGCGGTAGGAGAAGGTCAGCACGTTCTCGCTGATCTCCCCCCAGAGGGAGGTGAGCAGCTCGTCGCGCATATTGCAGTAGCACTGGTCCTGAGAGCCGGAGCGGAGGTTCACCGCGTTGAAAACATCCTGCTCCCGGTCGTCGAAGAGTTTGTAGCGGAGGGTGGAGGCTCCGTAGCGGGCGCGGAAGTTGATCTGGTAGCTCTTCTTTTCGTAGACCCGGCTGCCTGAGCCGAACACGCTCATGCCGCAGGGCAGGGAGAACTGCTCCTCCCCGTTCACAAAGAGCGCCACATTGGCCGCGCACTCCTCCGTGGAGCCGGCGGCGGTGAGAGAGTTGACAAACTGCCCCGGGGAGAGGGAGAGCATCACCACATCCTGCTCATGGGGAGGGAGGGCGACCATGTAGTTCCAGGTCTGCACCTGGCTGGGGATGCGCTCTGCGTCCGCGGCGTACGCCCGCAGGGACATGACCCCTTCGATGGGGATCGCCTCCCCGCCGTAGAGCCGTCCCGCCTGCCGGGGGTCGCTGCCGTCGGTGGTGTAGAGGATCTGCCCCGCGGCGGAGAGAGTCACGGTAAAGGGTTCGTCATAGGCTCCGGAGGGCTGGGAGACCCGGGGGGCGGCGGTCATCTCCGCACAGCCCGCGTTGTTGGCCGCTCCGGGGGTGGGGTCGGAGAAGTAGACGTTCTGCCCGTTCCACCGTCCGTAGCTCCGTTCGTAGGGGAGCGCGGGGACGGCGAGGGCGTCCAGGATTTCCCCGGTGGCCCGGGAGAGGTAGAGCGTCTCCCCCTGGGCGGAGAGGGCAAAGGGAGCGCCGCTCTCTCCATCGCCGGTACAGTGGATCAGGACATATTCCCCGCTTTGCAGGGTCATGGCGGGGAGACGCCAGCCGGGGAGAGACTTTTCGCTGTCGCTCAGACAGTACTCTCCCAGTTCTATGCTGCCGCTGCCGTTCCAGTGGAGCTCGATAAGGTCGTAGTATTCCCCCAGCAGAGGCGCGTAGCGGCCGTTGGAGGTGAGCACTTCGCTGATGTAGAGCCCGTCCGTGGGGACGGGAGCGGGGCCGGCGTTGGCCCGGCCCGGGGTTGGGATATCCGATGCGCCGGACTCGGCGGTGAAGCTCTGATCCGTCTCCAGCGGGGGGACGGTCATGCTGTCGGCCACGCTGCCCTCCCGGTGGGTCAGGGTGAGGGTCACGCCCTCCCGGCTCAGGTGAAAGGGGATGTCCGTGCCGCAGAGGAGCAGGGCGTACCCGCCCGGCTCCAGTGTGCGCCGGGGCAGCGCCGCGCCCGCCGGGTCGCCGTCGCCTTTGACGAGAACATAGTCCTCCAAGGACACCGGGTGATCGTCGGCGTTATAAAGCTCCACCCAGTCCTCGATCTGCCCCGAGACGACAACGCTGCCGTTATGGGTCATGACCTCGCTGAGCCGGAGCTTGTCCGCCGGTGGCGGGGTGGGGGAGGGCGAGGGCGCCGCTGGCGCGAGGGTGGGGGTGGGGGCCTCCTCCCGCTTCACACAGCCCGCAAAAAGGGTCAGGGCGAGGAGCAGAAAGAGCAGGACGGCGCGGGAGGGGTTGAACTTCATGGTGTTTCTTCCTTATTCATAGGCCATGTCCTGGATCCGCCAGCCCTCGGCGGTGCGGACGCAGAGAAGCCGGTAGGCGAGGTCAAGGTCATATCGGGTGAAATAGTTGCTGGTGGCGCACTGGCAGTGGACGGTGAGCAGACAGGCGTCCTCGCCCAGCGGCAGGTAGCTGTCGCACCAGACGTTCCGGATGTCCAGCCCGGCGCCCCGGATCCAACTCAGAGAGGACTGGGCCATGAGGTAATAGGATCTCAGATCGCTGCTCCCGGTCAGATAGGGGAAAAAGGCCTCGTAGGTGGCTCTGGATACGCCGAAAAGACAGGCCGTGCGCATATACTTCCCGGCCATGGAGGAAAGGTCTTCGGGGACCTCGCCCGCCGCGTCGGTGTAGCATACCGTGCCGTCGCCGCGCTCCGTGCCCTCCAGAAGCCTGCCGTCATGAGAGGTGACGGTGATCTCCGGGACGGAGTAGAGTCCGGAGAACTCGTAGAGCAGGTAGGCGGGGAGATAGCCGCGCAGCTCTTCGGGCACATCCACGGGGACATACAGATCCTCTCCGCCGCTGCTGTCCGCCGTGGTGAGGAGAGCGCCGTTTACGGTGACGGCGGCGTCCTGAGGAGCCAGAATGCGGAAGGCATAGCTGTGGGCGTCCGGGGGGGCGTAGCGGAAGCTCTCCCCGTCGGCGTAGAGCAGCGTCTGGCCCTCCGCCGCCACATCGGCGTCAAAGTAGAGCCCGGGGATCTCGTAGCGCCGCTGGGTGGGGACATGGGCAAAGCGGCTCTCCAGCGGGGTCATATCCCCGTAGGGAATGTTCTCCTCCGCCAGGTACTCGTCCCCCACGCTCCGCCCGTTTACCGTGGGGCGGCAGCCCTCGGGGACGGTCAGGGAGAGGGTGTAGCGCTCGCCCAGGAGCCGGTCTCCCGCGGCGGTGTCCGCCCAGCGCCACTGCCCGTCCTCATAGCGCAGCGTGACGGCGCCCAGAGCGTGGGAGGAGGCGCAGAGCAGATAGACCGTCTCCCGGGCGGAGGCGTATTCGCCCAGCTCGTAAAAGCGCAGCTCCTCCCCGGCCACGGCCGCCTCGAAAAGGGCGGAGAAAACCTGCTCCCTGTCCTCGAATTCGCTGACCTCCCCCTCCCAGAGGGGGGCGAGGAGGGAGCGCCAGTCTTCCGTCGTGTGTTCTTCCAGAATTCGCTCCATAGCCTCCTCGGGCCCGGCGGGGTTCCAGACCCCCCGGGGGGAGAGACGGAGCCACCACCAGCCGCCCAGGGACAGCGCCAAAATCAGCAGCAGCGAGAGGAAAACGGGAAAAAAGCGTCTCATTCCTCCGCCCCCTCTCCTGCCGGGCGCACCAGCACCGCGCTGGGGATGCCGCGCATCCCTGCCAGACCGTTGGGCCGGTTGAGCATAGTGTGGTCATAGAGCATCACGGAGGAGGCGCCGCCGTCCAGGTTGGTGGCGTTGACCGCTCCGTAGGAGGCCATAATGGCGGCCAGCTCCGGGAGACTGACACCCAGCGAACCCACCTGCCGCCCTTCCACCACCAGCAGCAGCACGCTTCCGTCCTCCCGCTGCCCCACGGCGGTGCGCGGCTCCAGATTCAGGGAGGAGGGCTGCTGCATCTCCCCGTCGATGATCAGCGCCGGGCCGTAGCACACCGCGTGCTGCACGCCCAGCTCCTGAAGCTGCGCCCCGGTGCGGGGGCCCACATAGAGCCGCCCGTCCCCGTCGAAGGCGCAGACGTCGTAGTACCCGTCGGGGCCGCCGTAGCGGAACTGCCCGTCCACCATCACCACGCCGATGGGGACGCTGCCGTTGCCCTGGCCGTTGGCGTCCTGAAATCCGCCGCCGTTGACGCCCAGCACCGCGCCGGAGGCGTCCATGATGCCCTCCAGCGTCAGTCCGTTCATGCCGTACCCGGCCAGCGTGCCCACATAGAGCCGCTTGGGATCGTCAATGACCGCCAGCACGCCCGTGTAGCGCTTGCCCTGCACCCGGTAGACGGTCATTCCCTCCTCCTGCACCAAAACCTCCCCGTAGGAGCGATCTTCTTCCGGGGATGGCTGGGGGGCGTCCGCTGCGTCCTCCTCCGGGGCGGTATAGACCTCTCTCTCTCCGCGCAGGGAGAGGGGCTTCCCCTCCGGGGGGAGGGCGGAGAGTTCCCGGCTCTGGAGGGGCCGGGTGGCGCCAAGGTAGTAGAGCGCCGCGAGCGCCAGCGCGCCCAGCAGCAAAAGGAGCAGCGGCCAGAGCAGGGTGGCGCGGCCGGGGGATTTGGATTTTTGTGCCATGAGTGGGCCTCCTTGATGTGAGAGAGGGGGTCAGAGAATATCCGTCACGGTGAGTTCCGTGCCCGCCACCTGAAAACGGATCTCGTGCCCGGCAAAGACAAAGCCGTAGCTGCGTTGGGGATCGTTCTGATAGGCGGGGCGGGGATCCTGAGAAAGTATGCCCAGCAGCGCCGCTCTTTTTTCCTCCGGCAGCCTGCATAAAAGCTCTTCCCCGCAGCGGACGGTGACGGTCCGCTTTTCCACCTCTCCGGTAAAGCCCAGCCGGGCCTCCGGGTGGCAGTCGGAAGCCACATAGGGTTTGATGTCCAGAATGGGCGTGCCGTCCATGAGATCGGCGCCGCCGATGCGGAGCAGGGGACCCTCCGGGCTGTCAAATACCACTTCCAGCAGCTTCACGCTGGACAATCCGATGGGGTTGGGGCGGTAGGGGGAGCGGGTGGCGAACACGCCCATGCGGACGTTGCCCCCCAGCCGGGGCGGGCGCACCGTGGGATTCCACCCCTCCTCCCGGTTGGCGGAGAAGTTCCACAGCAGCCAGAGGTGGCTGTAGCCCTCAATGCCCCGGAGACATTCCGGCGAGCGGAACTCCGGTTCGAAAACGATCTCTGCGGTCAGCTCTTCCACAATGCCGCTCTGGCGGGGAATGGCGAACTTGGTGGCAAAGTCCGAGCGCACATGCGCGATGGGGCGAAAGGTCAGTTCTTCCATGATAGCCTCCGTTCCTGATTGCCGGTGCCGGGCGTTGCCGCCGGAAGGACGCCCGGGAGCGCGACACTCCCGGGCGTATCCGCGGCCGGTGGGACACTTAGCCGAAGTTGATGATGGGGTGCCCGTTTTCGTCCACGCCGTTGGTTCCGCCGGGCATGTAGTACATTTTGAAAGCGTCCCGCATCTCGTAGTAGTGGGGATGCTTGCGCCAGGTGCCGCCGGTGGACTCCGCGCCCCAGCGCAGATCCATCTCGCAGTCGGGCAGGCGCTGCTGAAGCTGCTCTTTCATGTCCGCGGTGAAGTAGGTGCCGCAGAACCACAGCCGGTCCAGCCACGTCATCTGGGAGAGCTGCTCAAAGGCCGGTTCGTTCTTGATCCAGATGTAGCAGATGTTCAGATCTTCCAGCGAGGTGCACTGGAGCAGGGGAGTGAGATCCTCCAGCGGGGCCTTGAAGATCTCCAGATACTTCAGCTCCTTGAGGTTGGCCAGCACCGACACGTCGTTCACCGGGCACTCGGCCAGGATCAGGTACTGCATATGGGGCATGTAGTTCAGGAAGGAGAGATCGGAGATGGCCATGTGGCCGAAGTCCAGGGCGATGAGATCGGTGCAGTATTTGAGACAGACCACATCCTTGTTGTAAAGGATGGTCCAGGGGGTGAAGCGGGCGGCGATGAACTGCGTCTCGTCGGTGCGCATGGAGAAGGTGCCGAAGTACACCGTCCACACAAAGCGCACATCCTCATAGCGGTTGTTGAGGGCGTCCATCTCCTCGTTGGTAAAGCCGCAGTCGCTCATCACGACCTTTTTGAGCCGGGGGAAGTAGGGGAGAGCGTCCTCCACTGCCTGGGTGTTCTCCATCTTGATCCGGCTCAGGTCGATCTCCTCGGCGTCGCTGGAAAAGACCCTGCCGCAGACCTCATGGTTCCAGAGCACTTTGACGTTGGGATAGGCGCTGCAGAGGGCGAGCCGCTCCTCCAGCGGCACGTCGCAGCCGGTGAGATCCACTTCCCGCAGCCAGGGGAAGAGGGCCATCCGGGCGCTGAGCTCCTGCATATCCACCGGAGCGCCGCGGAGATCCAGAACGGAGGCGGCGCTGCTGAAGCGCTGTCCGCCCAGCTCCACATCCCAGAGGAAGCGTATGTTGGGGTAGGCGCCCAGAAGTGCGGCCTGCTCGTCGGGGGTGAGGGCGCAGTTGCGGATGCGTACGGAGGTGAGGCGGGAGAAGTGGGAGAGGGCCTCGGAGAGCGCCGCGGCGTCCCCGGCCCCGTCCAGCTCCAGCAGCGCCGCGTCGCCGCTGTACCACCGGCCCTCCAGCCCCACGTTCCAGGAAAAGCTGCACTCCGGCAGGGTCCGGCGCAGGGACTCGAGCCGGTCAAAGCGGGTGCACTCGCCCACGGTCAGGGAGCGGAGAGCGGGGAAGCGGAAAAGGTTTTCCCAGTCGTCCATATCGAGGTCACGGAGCGTCAGCTCGCTGCTCTCGCTGTCATAACGCTCTCCGCCCAGAGGGACATCCCAGCGGACGTTACAGCCCGGGAGCGCGGCGCAGAGCGCGTCGATCTGCTCCGCGCTCAGCGCGTTCTGCCGCAGATCCACCCATTTCAGATTGACGCAGCGCTGCAAGTCGCTGAGATCGCTCACGCCCTGTCCGCGCAGATCCAGCTCGGTGGTATCGCTGAGGGAGTACAGCTCGTCGTTTACCCTGGCGTAGCGGGCGTGGCGGTAGAAGAGCACCCCGCCCCCCAGAAGGAGCAGCACAAGGATCAGGGCAATTACACGTTTCATGGTTAAAATTCCTCCGTATTCAGGGATAATCAAAGGGAAGAGTCCCGCGCCGCCTTTTACGGCGGCAGAGAATGTCAGTTCATGTAGTGCATGTGCAGCGCGTCGCGCATGGCGTAGTAGTGCTCATGCTGCCGCCAGCCGCCGCCGGTGGACTCCGGCCCCCAGATATACTGGATGTCGCAATCCGGCAGGGCTTCCATCAGCTCGTCGAGCCGCTCCTTGCCCAGCCGCTGCCCATAAAACCACAGCCGCTCCAACTGCGTCATCTCTTTGAGTATGTCGGAGCACTCCGGCGGCAGGGCGAACATATAGCAGATGTTCAGATCGGTGAGCTTGGGGCAGTTCAGGAGGGGGGAGAGATCCCGCACGGGGTTGAGGAACATCTCCAGATAGGTGAGCTCGTGCAGCTCCCCGATCACGGTGATGTCGTCCACATGGCACTCGGCGATGATAAGATACTGGAGATGGGGCATTTCGGAGAGAAAGGCCAGATCCGCCGTGGACGCGCCGCTGTGACCCAGATCCAGCGCGATCATGTCGTGGCAGTAGCGGAAGTTTTCCGTGCCCACCCCGGGGGTGATGTAGCGCTCGGCGTTGTACATGGTGTAGTAGGTGGCGTCCGTGCGGATGCCGTGGCAGAACACCTGCACGATCCACACAAACTCGATCCCCTCGTGCCGCCGGTTCAGCGCGTCCATGGTCTCGTTGTCCAGCCCGCAGTCGCACATGTCCACCTTCCGCAACCTGGGGAAGTGCACCAGCGCCGACTCCAGCGCGCCGGTGTCCTCCATCTCCACGCCGCTCAGATCGATCTCCTCGGCGGCAGTGTCAAAGCGGCGGCCGAACAGCTCCGTCTCATAGCGGAAGAGCGTGTCCGGGAAGGCCGCGTAGAGGGCGGCGGCCTCCGACCCGGAGACCGTCCAGCCGGGAAGCTCCACCTGTTTGAGCCGGGGGAAGAGGGGAAGCGTGCCCAGCAGCGCGTCCATGTCCTGTTCCATGCCCTGCAGATCGAGATATTCGTCGTCGCTGTGGAGCTCCTGCCCCGCCCAGCGTACCGGCCAGTGGAACTCCACCTCCGGGTAATCCGCTGTCAGAGCCAGTTGGGTGCCTGTGTCGTAGGGACAGTGGGGATATTCCAGTTTTCTCAGTTCCGGGAGGGCGGCCAGGGCGGCGCGGAGCTCCTCCGCGCTCACATCGTCCCCGGCGAGGAAGATGGCGTGGGTGCCCGGGGCGTAGTCCCAGCCCCCCAGCGGCACCGTCGCGGGGATATCGGCGGCGTCCTGTGCCTCCGCACTCTCCGTCCCGGAGCCGCCGCAGCCGCAGAGCAGCGCGCACAGCAGCAGCGCGGCGGCAAGACGAGGTTTATTCATAAGGCAAGCCCCCTGATACTTTACAAAAGGGAAAGCGGTTGCAAAAAAAGGAAAGATGCAGTAAACTCTATTATACACGATCTTGTCCGAAAGGCAAATATTTAAAGGAGAAACCCATGAAGATTTTTTCCCGGCGCTTCCTCGCACTGCTGCTGGCGGCCTCCGCGCTGCTCACCCTTGGCGGCTGCACCCGGAGGAACGACGCCCCCGCCGCCACGGCGGAACCCATCCCCACGAGCGAGCCTGCGCCTACGCCGGAGCCGACCCCGGAGCCGACCCCGGAACCCACGCCGGAGCCGACCCCGGAACCCACCCCCGTCCCGCCTGCCGTGGAGGTGACCGCCTCCCTCGCGCTGACGGAGAACCAGTACGGCTACACCCACTACCTCACCGACGGGAACCGGGAGAGCTATATGAACTTCTATCAGGGCACCACCCTGACCATCCGCTCCGACATCCCTTTCCGCGCCCTCTATCTGACATGGTGGACGCCGCCCGTGCCCTACGCCGTTACGGCGGGGGAGGCCGCGCTCACCGGAGGGGAGAATGAATTCCTCCACGAGTACCTGACGCTGCCGGAGGACGCCACGGAGGTCTCGCTGACCTTTGCCGGGGTATCCCAGCTCTGTGAGCTGCGGGCCTTTACGGAGGGAGAACCCGGGGAGGACGTGCAGTGCTGGCTGCCCCCCTGCGAGGAGGCCGACGTACTGCTGCTGCCCTCTCATGCCGACGACGATGTGATCTTTTTCGGGGCCATGGCCGCCCTCTGCGTGGACCGCGGGGCGGAGGTGCAGGTCTGCTACCTGGTGAACCACTACGACTGGCAGCCCCGGCCCCAGGAACTGCTGGACGCCCTGTGGACCATGGGCATCCGCCACTATCCGGTGATCGGGCCGTTCCCGGATCACTATGTGCTCAATCTGCAGGGGGCCTTGGCCTCCTTCGGACTGGAGAATGTCGTGGATTACCAGGTGGAGCTGATCCGCCGCTTCCGCCCGCTGGTGGTGGCGGGCCACGACCGGCAGGGCGAGTACGGCCACGGGGCCCACATGGTCAACTCCATGGCGCTGGAACAGGCCGTCGTCCTCGCCGGGGATGAGACTTACCAGACAGAGAGCGTGGAGAAGTACGGCGTCTGGGATGCGCCCAAGCTCTACCTCCACATGGCGGAGGAGAACGAGATCTGGCTGGATGCGGAGACCCCGCTGGTCTCTTTCGGCGGAAAGACCGCCCTGGAGGTGGCCCAGGAGGCCATGCTCTGCCATGAGACGCAGCTCCAGTACGCCCACCGGCCCATGCTGGCCGTGGAGATCCCCGAGGGGGCCACGGAGAACGAGCGGAACGAGAAAATGAAGTTTGCCCGCTACGACTGCCGCCGCTTCGGGCTGGTGCGCTCGCTGGTGGGCGCGGACAGCGGCAACGATATTCTGGAGAATACGGAGGATTGGCGCGATAGCCATGGCTCCTGACGCTCCAAAAGCAAAAAAAGGGCAGCTCCCCCGTGGGCACTGTTCCACAAAAGTGAGATCAGCAAAGGCGTGACTTTTCGCAGTCACGCCTTTGCTGTTTTCTGTCTTATCAGCGCTGTCCCGGGCGGCGGTGGCCGGGAGCAGCCCCGTGACTCAGTGGCGCATCATGCGCATGGCATTGAGCACCGCCGCCACCATCACGCCCACGTCGCCGATGACGGCCATCCACATACCGGCGATGCCCAGCGCGCCCAGCAGCAGGAAGAGGAACTTGACGCCCAGGGCGAAGACGATGTTCTCCATGACGATCCGATGGGTTTTCCGGGCTATGTCCAGCGCCTCGGGCAGCTTGCCCGGCTCGTCGGTCATGAGCACCACATCCGCCGCCTCAATGGCCGCGTCGCTGCCCAGCGCGCCCATGGCGATGCCCACGTCGGCCCGGGAGAGCACCGGGGCGTCGTTGATGCCGTCGCCCACAAAGGCCAGCTTGCCGCTGCGGCCCATGAGCTTTTCCATGTAGTCCAGCTTCTGCTCGGGGAGCAGGGCGGCGGCGTATTCGTCGATGCCCAGTTCTCCGGCCACGCTCCCGGCGATGGCCTCGCTGTCGCCGGTGAGCATCACCGTGCGCTTCACGCCCCGCTTTTTCAGCGCATCGAGGGCTTCGCGGCTGTCTTTCTTCACCGAGTCACCGATCAGGATGCACCCCAGGTAACGCCCGCCCCGGGCCACATAGACCTGGGTGCCCGCCTCCGGGCAGGGCTCGAAGGCCACGCCGTGCTCCTCCAGAAGGCGGCCGTTGCCCGCCAGGATCCTCTCGCCCTCCAGCACGACCCGGACGCCCCGGCCACTGAGCTCCACCTGCTCGCTGACCGGCTCGGCGCTCCCGCCGCAGTAGGCGAGAATGCTCCGGGCGATGGGGTGGGTGGAGTGGCCCTCCGCCGCCGCGGCGCAGCGGAGAAGCTCCGCTTCCTCCACGCCATTGGCGGGGTAGACGCCCTTGACGGTGAAGCTGCCCTCGGTGAGGGTGCCGGTTTTGTCAAAAACCACCGTTTCCAGCGTGCAGAGAGCCTCCAGATAGTTGCTGCCCTTGACCAGCACGCCCCGGCGGGAGGCTGCGCCCACGCCGCCCAGGAAAGTCAGCGGCACGCTGATGACCAGCGCGCAGGGACAGGAGATCACCAGGAATACGAAGCTGCGCCGCAGCCAGTCCGTCCAGCCGCCGCCCAGGAGCAGGGGAGGCAGCAGCGCCAGCAGCAAAGCCAGCACCACCACCGCCGGGGTGTAGACTTTGGCAAAACGGCGGATGAAGTTCTCACTGGGGGCCTTGTTCTCCGAGACGCTGCGCACCAGATCGATGATGCGGCTGGCGGTGGACTCGGCGTAGCCGTTTTTCACCTCCAGCACCAGCGTCCCCTCACCGTTGACGCAGCCGGAGAGGGCTGTATCGCCCACGGAGGTGCTCCGGGGCGCGCTTTCGCCGGTGAGAGCCCGGGTATCCAGCGAGGAGCTGCCCTCCAGCACCACGCCGTCCAGCGCGATCCTCTCGCCGGGCTTTACCAGCATCCGTTCGCCGATCTTCACCCGTTCGGGGGACACGGCTACCCACTCCCCGTCCCGCTGCACCGTGGCGGTGTCGGGCCGGATGTCCAGCAGCGCTTCGATGGAGCGCTCGCTGCGTCCCACCGCCATGTCCTCGAAAAATTCGCCCAGCCGGTAGAAGAACATCACCGCCACCGCCTCGGGGAACTCGCCCAGAGCCAGCGCGCCCAGAGTGGAAATGCTCATGAGGAAGCACTCGTCAAAGACTTCCCCGTGGAAAATATTGGTGACGGCGGTCTTCAGCACGCTCAGGCCCAGCGCCAGATACGCCAGCAGCAGCACCGCAGTGGCGAGAAAGTCGTGTCCGTGGAAAAACCAGAGGCCCAGGCCCAGCGCGTAGATCGCGCCGCCGAGGATCAGCGTCCTCTTTTCGTCCCCGTCGTCCCCGTTGCCGTGGCTGTGGCCGCAGCCGCAGTCCACCATGCGCCCGTGGCTGTGGCCGTGATTGTGGCCATGCCCGCAGCCGCAGCCATCGTCGTGGCAGCAGTCGCCGTGCTCGTGCTCGTGTCCGTGGCAGCAGTCGTCGTGGTCATGGTCGTGTCCGTGGCAGCAGTCGTCGTGCTCGTGTTCGTGTCCGTGGCAGCCGCAGCCGTCGTGGTCATGGTCGTGGTCATGACAGCCGCAGCCGTGTTCATGCTCATGCTCATGCTCATGCTCATGCTCGTGCCCATGTTCATGGTCATGGCCGCAGTCGCAGACGGTCTCGCACGTTTCCGGGGAGTGAGAGGTCTTTTCTTTCCTGTCTTCCATAGCTCGTCTCCTGTGTTCAATGGATTTCAAAAAATTAAATGAGCATTTGCTCAAATAAACAACTGATCGGGCAAAAAAAGCCCATCCTTACTCGCGGATGTGGTCAAAGCCCATCTGGAGGATCTCTTCCACATGTTCGTCGGAGAGGGAGTAGTACACCACCTGACCCTCCCGGCGGAACTTCACCAGATTGCCCAGGCGCAGCGCCTTGAGCTGGTGGGACACGGCGGACTTGGTCAACCCCAGCAGCGCCGCCAGATCGCACACGCACAGCTCGCCCGGCAACAGGGCGTGGAGGATGCGGATGCGGGTGGGGTCTCCGAACATCTTGTAGAGGGAGGAGAGGGAGAGGTATTCCTCCTCCGTGGTCATGTGATCCCGCGCAGCGCGAACCGAGTCCTCGTGGATCACCTCGCTGGAGCAGAGGGGAGGTTGTTCTCTTCTGGCCATGCCGTTCTTCGCCGCCCTTTCCTTTTGAAATAGTTGAACAACTGCTCAACTGTTGAGGCCATTATATCCCTCCCCTGTTCCCGCTGTCAACAGGAAAAGAGTCTCTCCCAACCGGCGGCGGGAGAGACTTTCCTTATTGATACGCCCGGAGCTTTGCGGTGGAGCGGCGGATCATGTGCACGGCCATGCCCGCGATGAGCGCGGTAATGCACGCCCCCAGCGCGATCCCCATGACCCGGGCGAAGCCCCCCTCGTCTCCGTACCGCGCCACGATGGCCGACAGGAGCTGGTAGAGGGAGACCAGCGCGGCGGCGAGGCTCAGCGAGCTGCCGGCTGCGTAGACGGGTTCCCGGCGTGTCTTGGAGAGCAGCGCGTTGCGCGCGGCGGAGACGATACGGTAAAGGGTATAGGCGGCCACGCCGCAGATCAGGGAGAAGGGATAGTGGGTCACATGGCTGCCGGAGATGGTCAGCACCCCGATGGCTGAGACGGCCACGGTGAGCAGCAGCAGCATCCCCCCGCAGCGGCGATAGGCTCTCCAGCGGCTCACGCCCCGGTCCGAGCGAAGTCCGTGCACCAGCGAGCAGCGCATCCCCGACAGGGAGAGATGGTAAAAGGCCAGCGTGCCCGTCCACAGGGACTGCTCCCGCCAGGAGCACAGACAGAGACAAAGGGCGTAGACGCCGGTGAAGGCCATCCCCGCGTATAAAGACAGCTCCGTACGAAACGCGGCGTCCGTCCGGCAGCGGCGGAGCCACGCCCCAACGCGGCCGGCGGAGCGCTTTTTCCTCCCCATGTCATGACTCCCCACCTTTCTCCCTACAGTATGGCTCTTTTTCTCCGCTTTTTCCCGCCCGGCAGGGAAAAAGGAAAGCGGCGGACTGTCTGTCCGCCGCTTATCCCACTCCCGCTGTCAGGAATTTTTCAGTTTTTCCACCGCCTCGGCGATGTCGCTCCGGGCCAGGCTCATCAGCTCGTCCCAGTCGCCCTCGTAGAAGTAGCAGAGCTCGTCGGGGTCTTCCGCCGTCTCAATTCGGTTTACATAACCATCCAACAGGCCGAAATCCTTCTTATAGCAGTGGTAGCTGTTGGCCCGGTGGGTATAGCTGCCCACGGCCACGCCCAGCTCTTTGGCCAGGGACTCCTGCAGGCAGATGAGCGCGTAAGCGTTCATAAAGGTGGCCTCGCAGGCGTCGTTGGAACGGAAGAGCACCTTGGCGTGGAGTTTTCCATCGCGGATGAAGAACTGGAGGTGCTGGAGGCAGGCGGGGTTTTCGTTGCCTTCGGCGCTGTCGTGCTTCCAGTCCCGCACGTCGATGACCGCCCGGCGGCTCTCGGCGTTGCGCCGCAGCTCCCGGAGGATAAAGGGGATCTGCTCGGCCATGCGCTGGTGGTAGGTGTATTCCCAGTTGCCCCGGGCGATCTCAAAGTCCAGGATGCCGTAGAGCATCTCCTGCCTGTACTGCTCCAGCTCCCGGAAGCCGCCGATGAAGAGCTTCGAGATGCGCGGCTCGGAGAGGGGTTCTTCCACGAAGAGGGTCATGCTGCACTCCAACTGGGTGGTGTGGTAGTCGGGGCAGGGCGCGGCCTCCCCGCCGCGGCGCAGCAGCACGAGGGACTGGTGGTAGGCTTCGGGCAGCGTGCGCCCCCGGGAGAGAAATTCGTTCATAAGGGTACCCCCTGAGAAGATTGGTGTGGTCCTCCCTGCCGGGAGGAGGGTTTATGCGATAAAGCCGCCGCCCACCACCGCGTCGCCCTCGTAGAAGGCCGCCGCCTGCCCCGGAGCGGGGGCGCGGATGGGCGCGTCGAAGAGGAGTGTGCCGTCGGGATGCAGAACGGCGGTGGGCAGGGTGTCGGGGCTCTGGTGATGGGTGTGGCGCACCCGGACGGCAAAGCGGTGGGGCAGCTCGAAGGAGCCGTTCCACACGCTGTCCCGGACACGGATGCTCCGCCGCCACACCTCCTCGTCGTCCGAGAGAGTGACGGTGTTTTCCCCGGGGTCGATGGCGGAGACATAGACCCGCTTCCCCAGGGCGATGCCCAGGCGCTTCCGCTGGCCCGGGGTGTAGTGATGGATGCCCCTGTGTTGGCCCACCACCTCCCCGTGAAAGAGGAAGTCCCCCGGGGGCGGGGTGATGCCCCGGCTCTCGATGTAGGCGGCGTAGTCCCCGTCGGGGATAAAGCAGATGTCCATGCTGTCGGCCTTGTCCGCCACGCTCAGCCCCATGTCCCGGGCCAGCTGCCGGACGCGGGACTTGGGGAGATCTCCCAGCGGCAGCAGCAGACGGCTGACGGCGCCGCCGTCCAGACGGCAGAGCATATAGCTCTGGTCGTTCTCCTCACAGCCCATGGCGATGCGCCCCGCACGGACGCGGGCATAGTGCCCGGTGGCGATCTTTTCCGCCCCCAGCTCTTCGGCTGCGGAGAGCAGAGCGGGGAATTTTACCTCCCGGTTGCAGAGCACGCAGGGACTGGGGGTCTCGCCCCGGAGGTAGCTCCGGGCAAAGGGGGCGCAGACCCTCTCCTCCAGCTCCCGCCGGATGTCCCGGCGCAGCAGGGGGATCTTCAGCTCCTCCGCGGCCCGCCGTGCCCCCTCCCAGCCGGGGAGGCCGTTGTCCAGATAGCAGCCGGTGACAGCCCAGCCCTCCCGTTGGAGCAGCGCGGCGGACACGGCGGAGTCCACGCCCCCGGAGAGGCCCAGCACCACGCGCCCGTTCATTTCCGTCCCTCCATCCAGATCATCAGCGCCGCCAGATCGGCGGGGCTGACCCCGGAGATGCGCCCGGCCTGGCCGAAGTTCTCCGGGCGGATGTCCTGAAGCTTCTGCCGGGCCTCCATCCGAAGTCCGGGAATGGAGAGGTAGTCCAGCTCCGATGGGAGCTTGCGGCTCTCCATTCGCCGGAAGTCCTCTACCTGCTTCAATGCCCGGCGGATGTAGCCTTCGTACTTGATGGTGATCTCCGCCTGCTCCCACACGGCGTGGGGGAGCTCGGGGCGAGCGGTGTCAAAGGGGGCCAGGTCGGCGTAGCCCACCTGGGGGCGGCGCAGCAGGTCGGCCAGGGAGGCCCCGGACACCAGCGGCGCGGTGCCGAGGGCGGAGAGCAGGGCGTTGAGCTCCTCCGTGGGGGGCAGGTGCGTCTTTTCGAGGCGCTGCCGCTCCCGCTCCACGGCCCTGTATTTCTCCACGGTCTTCGCGTAACGCTCCTCGCTGACCAGCCCGATCCGCCGCCCGATGCCCATAAGCCGTTCGTCGGCGTTGTCCTGCCGGTGGAGCAGGCGGTACTCGCTGCGGGCGGTCATCATCCGGTAGGGCTCGTTGGTGCCCTTGGTGACCAGATCGTCGATGAGGGTGCCGATATACCCGTCGGAGCGCCGCAGCAGGAGGGGTTCCTCCCCCCGGATCTTCAGCGCCGCGTTGACGCCCGCCACCAGACCCTGCACGGCGGCCTCCTCGTAACCGGAGGAACCGTTGAACTGCCCGGCTCCGTAGAGCCCGGCGACCTTCTTGCACTCCAGCGTGGCGTAAAGCTCCGTGGGATCCACGCAGTCGTACTCGATGGCGTAGGCGGGGCGCTGCATCCGGGCGTGCTCCAGTCCGGCAATGGAATGGATCATCTCCAGCTGCACCTCCTCGGGCAGGGAGGAGGAGAGGCCCTGAATGTAAAGCTCCTCGGTGTTCAGACCCATGGGCTCGATGAAGAGCTGGTGGCGGGTCTTGTCCGGGAAGGTAACGACCTTCGTCTCGATGGAGGGGCAGTACCGGGGGCCGACGCCCTCGATGACGCCGCTGTAGAGGGGGCTGCGGTGGAGGTTTTGCCGGATGATCTCGTGGGTGCGCTCGTTGGTGTAGGTCAGGTAGCACACCGCGCAGTTGTTCACGCCTCCCTCGGTGTCAAAGGAGAAAGGCTCCACGTCCGTGTCCCCGGGCTGCAGGGTCATTTTGCTGTAGTCCACGGTCCTGGCGTTGATCCGGGGCGGGGTGCCGGTCTTGAAACGGCGCATCCGCAGCCCCAGCGCCTCCAGCTTCCCTGTCAGCTCCGTGGCGGCGGCCAGCCCGTCGGGGCCGGAGGTGCGCAGCACCTCGCCCACGATGGTGCGTCCGCCCAGATAGGTGCCCGAGGCGACGATGCAGGCGCGGCAGCGGAACACCGCCCCCGTGTGGGTGGTGACGGAGACCACGCGCCCATCCTCCACGCCGATGTCCACCACCTCGGCCTGCCGCAGCTGCAAATGCTCCTGCCGCTCCAGAGTGGCCTTCATGACCTCTTGGTACCGCCGCCGGTCGGCCTGGGCCCGGAGGGAGTGGACGGCGGGGCCCTTGCCCCGGTTGAGCATCCTGTACTGGATGCAGGCCCTGTCCGCGGCCCGGCCCATCTCGCCGCCCAGCGCGTCCAGCTCCCGTACCAGATGCCCCTTGCCCGTGCCGCCGATGGCGGGGTTGCAGGGCATATTGCCCACGCTGTCGAGATTGACGGTGAAGCAGACGGTCTCCATGCCCAGCCTGGCGGCGGCCAGCGCCGCCTCGATGCCCGCGTGGCCCGCGCCGATCACCGCCACGTCAACGCTGCCCGCGTCGTAGAGTCTCATGCTCCGGCCATCTCCTTCAAAAATACGCGCACCATGTTGTAGAGGAGCAGCAGACTCTCCAGATCCAGCGTCTCTTCGGGGGTGTGGATGTTCCGGACCTCCATGCCCAGCGAGGCCATCTCCAGCGCGGGGTTCTTCTGCGCCCACACGCCGCACTCCAGCCCCGCGTGCACCGCCGTCACCTTCAGCTCCCGGCCGGTCTGCTCCCGGTAAAGGCGGCGGAAGCTGTCGTAAAGCCCGCCGTCGCCCTGCCCCGCCCAGAGGGCGTGGGTCTCACGATTCTCCGTCCGTCCCCCGGCGCGGAGGGCCCGGTAGGCGTACTCGGTGCGCATCTTGGAGAGGAAGGACTTGACGCAGCTGCGCTGCAGCACATCGATGAGGATGGCGTTGGGGGTAAAATGCACCTCGCTGAGGTTGGCGGAGCTCTCCACCACGCTCTCGTCCACGGGGGTCACGCCGAACACGCCGATGGGCGCGGTCTTCAGATAGCGGCAGAGGGAGAGACTCTCCTCCTGCCCGATGGCCTCGCAGGGCCCGGCGCTCTCCGTGACGGTGAGCGTCATGCCCCCGTCCACCCCGGCGTAGGCGGCCTTCTGCCGGGCAAAGGCGTCGCGGAGCTTTTCAGGGAACTCCCCGCCCGCCTCTTCCGCCACGCAGACCACGGCCTCCGCACGGGCGGGAATGGCGTTGGAGGCCACGCCGCCCTCCATGGAGGCAATGCGCAGGGGCTCTCCGCCCTCCAGCAGCTCGAAGAGCATGGCGCCCAGCACCCGGATGGCGTTGGCGCGGCCCTTGTGGATGTCCATGCCGGAGTGGCCGCCCAACAGCCCACCCACGGCCAGCGTGTACACTCGCCCGGCGGCGGGGCTGCGCTTGCAGGGGAGCGTGCAGCGGATGAGGTCGCTGCCCGCGCTGGAGCAGCAGAGCACGCCGCCCTCCTCCCAGTCGAGGTTGAGGAGGTATTTCCCGTCCAGCTCGGCGGGGTCAAGCCCCCGGGCACCGGACATGGTCTGCTCCTCGTCCACGGTGAAAATGGCCCGCAGCGGCCCGCAGCGGAGGGACTCGTCCTCCAGCAGGGCGAGGATCACGGCGATACCGGCCCCATCGTCCGCACCCAGCGAGGAGTCCGCCGCCCGGAGGGTGTCGCCCTCCCGCAGCACGGTGACGGCGTCCTTCTCCCCGTTCCAGCCGCTGCCCTCCCGGGCCACGGCCACCATGTCCATGTGGGACTGGAGGATGACCCGGGGCAGCTCCTCAAGTCCCGGGGCGGCGGGACGGTCCACGATCACATTGCCCACGGCGTCCCGCCGCGCGGAGAGACCGCGGGCGGCGGCGCGCTCGCAGAGATAGCGCCCCACGGCCTCCTCGTGGAAGGTGGGACGGGGGATGGCGGCCAGGGCCAGAAAATTATTCACAAGCACTTCCTTCATGGAAACAGCTCCTTTCTTTCTGATTTGATACTTTATTAGAAAAGGGCCGTTCTGTCAAGCGCCGCCGGGGCGCAAATAGACTGTCGGGGGAGCGTGGAGGCGGAGGGGAGAAGCGGGTACTTGGGGGCACTTCGGCCCATCCGGCGCCGGGACGGTTGCTTTTTCCCGTTTATCTGCTACACTGTAGGGAGAAAACGCCGAAAGACGGACGCTGAGGAGAGGGAAGAACGATGGAGAAGCTGCTTTGTCAGATAGAGAAGGTCGCCGCAGAGAGCGGGCTGTTTGAAACGGGCTGGCTGGATGTGGGAGAGCTGAAGTTTTACCCGGAGGTCCGCAAGATCTGCGAGGGAAATTCCTGCCGCAATTACGGCTCCTCATGGGCCTGTCCTCCGGCCGTGGGGACGATGGAGGAATGCAGGGAGCGCGTTCGCCGCTACGACAAAATGCTGCTGTTCTCCGTCAAATACGCGCTGGAGGATTCGTTCGATTTTGACGGGATGACGGCAGGACTGCGGAGCTTCAAGGAAACGGTGGATGTGTTTCACCGGGGCGTGAGACCTCTTCTGCCGGATTGTCTCCTGCTCTCCAACGAGGGGTGCGGCCGCTGTGATGCGTGTACCTACCCCCAGGCACCGTGCCGCTTTCCCGAGTGGTTGCACCACTCTCTGGAAGGATACGGCTTCGTGGTGAACGAGCTTGCGCGGCAGGCGGGAATTCATTATAACAACGGAGCCAATTCCGTGACCTATTTCGGAGCGCTGCTGTTTCGCGGGAAAGGAGCGGCGGCGTAAATGCCGCGCTCCACCCCGGTCCGCGGACAGGCCGGCGACAGAAAAGGCATCCGTATGGACTCGGCCATACGGATGCCTTTTTGTAGTATCGGGAGCCCCTCCGGGCGCTGCTTTTACTGTCTCTTGCCGTAGGTGTGGACGGTCTCGAACATGGCCTCCACGTTCTCGCGCTTGGCGTAGTCCATGCCGTAGGCGGTCTCGAAGATGTAGCCGCCGCCGGGGGCGCATGCGTCGATGAGACGCTTGCACTCGTCCACCACTTCCTGACGGGTGCCGTAGTTCAGGAGGTAGTTGGGGAAGCCGCCGGAGATGCAGGCGATGCCGCCCAGCTTCTTCTTGGCCTCCACCATGTCCACTTCCTCGAAGTGGTAGAGCACCTTGCCCTCGGGGACTTCCTTCAGACAGTCGAGGCGGGAGTTATACTTGCCCTCGGTGAAGATGTAGGGGATCTTGTTGGCCTCGATGATGGCGCAGATGATCTTCTGGAGGTGATCCCAGTAGTACTCGCGGTAGTGCTCGTCGCTCATGAAGCCGTCCATGCCCTTGTGCAGCGCCATGAACACCTGGGTGCCGTCGTTGCGGCCCTTGGAGGCCTTGATGGCGGCGATGGTCTGCTCAAAGGTGGCGTCGATATAGCGCCGCACCTCGTCGGGCCGGACATAGAGGTCTTCCAGGGAGAGGATGGTGCCCCGGAGGAAGTCGCTGTACCCGTCGAAGGGCACGCCCGCGCCGCCGCCGCGGATGATAGGGTAGCCCAGCTCCTCGAAGGATTTGTTGACGGCGTTGGCCTTCTTCTGATACTCCGCGTAGCCCTCGTCGATCTTCCAGAGGGTCTCGATCATCTTTCTGGTGTCGGGACGGGAGATCTCGGCGGCCAGGCCGCGGATGCCCCGGGGCACGGCGAAACGCTCCAGCGGCTTGAGCACATCGCTGCTGCGCGGCAGGTTCTTGCGGAATTCCCAGGTCACCCGGTCGTTGAAGAACTCGTCAAACTCGTCGTCCAGCAGCATGGGGAACTCCACATACTGCTGAATGGAGTTTTCGGGGATCACATTGCCGGGCATACCGGCCCAGCGCATGGTGGTGGGCTCCTGCAGCTCCATCAGCGGGCCCTCGCCGGCATAGTTGCCGATGACGGTGGCGTTGTCCGGGTCAAACTCCAGCAGATACCTGCTGTAGGCGTCTCTGGCCTTTTCCAGCGAGGTGTCGTAGATGACCTCGGCCACGGTGTAGCCATAGTTTAAGTAGGGGAAGATGGCGGGGGACGGGGTGATGGGAATGCGGTCGGGCTCGGTGAGCGCAATGGCGTCGCGGATGCGCTTCCATTTGGCATCGTATTTGGCCTGATTTTCGGGTGTCATGAGTCATTCCTCCTGTCGTCCATAAAAAATAGGTAATATCGTTATGAGAGATTTGCATTACCAACATTGTAATCCTGTTTTCCCGGGAAGTCAACAGAGAAAGGGGGCGGAACGGGGCGTCATTATGCTGAAATTTCCCGGCGCTTTCCGGCGGAATGACGAAGGAAAAGACCTCCCCTGCCGCGGCGGCGGGGGAGGTCTTTTACGCTCCGTGCCCTCGTTTTTTCCAAAGAGCAAAGGGGAGGGACAGCAGGGAGAGCAGGGCGCAGACGGCGGCGGCGAGGAGCAGGGCGCGGCAGGGGGCGGAGAGAGACTCATCATAGCCGTAGACGCCGTCACGGGGGTGTCCCAGGGAGCTGCCGAGCCAGTTGCACACATGGGGCAGGGCGGCGCGGCGCCACTCTCTGCCGTCCTGCTGCGCCGGCGTGACGGTGCGCCGGGCGCTGCCCTCGGCAAAGTAGCCCTCCAGCGTTCCGGCGCTCTCCTCCGCGCCGCGCAGGATGCAGAGCACGTTTTGTCCCGAAGGGGTGTCCGGGGCGCTCTCCGCACCCAGATAGAGGAGGGCGCGGGGCTTCGTCTCCGACTCCTCCAGAGCGCGGGCCAGCGCGTCGAGGGCGGAGTGGCTCTCCGGCCAGCCCAGCGCCGCCATGGATCCGGCGAACACGCGTGGGTGCTTCTCCAGCGCTGCCCAGGCCGCTCCGGCGCTCTCCCCGGGGGCGATCATGGCGGCGTAGCCCCGTCCGGTCAGCTCCACGGCCATCTCCAGAGAACTGCGCTTCTCCTCGCCGTTCCCCCAGAGCAGCAGCACCGCCGGAACCGGCTCCTCTCCGCCCTGCCGGGGCAGCAGCAGCCAGCCGTCCCCTGCCCGGGAGAGACTCGCCTCCGTTTTCACCGCGGCGGCGGCAAGGAGCAGCAGCGCCAGCGCCAGCGGCAGCAGAGGCAGAGCCCATCGTTTTTTCATGGTGACCTCCTGTGAAAAAAGGGCCGCAGTCTTCTGCTGCGGCCCTCTCGCGTTTGACTTACTTGCGGTTCTTCTCCCAGAGGATGGCCAGACCCTTCAGCAGCAGCTCCGGCTCGTTGCGGATCTCCCGCTTGCAGTAGGGGATTACGGTGCCGGCCAGTCCGCCGGTGGCGATGACATTGGCTTTTTTGCCCAGCTCTTCCTCCATGCGCTCCACCATCCCGTCGATCATGGCGGCCGCGCCGTAGATGGCGCCGCTCTGCATACAGGTGACGGTGTTGGTGCTGATGCACTTTTTGGGAGGCGCGGCGTTCACATTCACCAGCTGAGACGTGCCGCCGGCCAGCGCCTTGAGACCCAGCACCACGCCGGGGATGATGGCGCCGCCCAGAAACTGATTGCCCTCGCCCACGGCGAAGATGGTGGTGGCGGTGCCCATATCAATGAGGATGAGAGGGGGCGGCGCGATGGCCAGAGCGCCCACGGCGCCCACCACCAGATCGGCCCCCAGCTCGGCGGGGTCGTCGATGCGGATATCCAGCCCGGTCTTGATACCGGCGCCCACCACCATGGCCTCCTTGCCGCTGAGCAGGTAGATGGCCTCCTTCATGGCGGGGGTCACAGGGGGGACCACCGAAGAGATGATAGCGCCTTCGATGGTGGAGGCGTCCTCTCCGTGGAGCTCCAGGGCGGAGCGGATGAACATGGCGTACTCGGAGCCGGTGCGGGATGCGTCCGTAGCCAGACGGGCCAGAGAACGGATCTCGCCGTTGGCCACGTCGCCCAACACCACATGGGTGTTGCCAATATCAACAACCAGAACCATCAGTCAGTTTTCCTTTCTTCCCAGCCGGATCAGCCGGAGAATGACAGGGCAGAGCAGCACGGTGGTGCCCATCTCCGCCAGAAAGTTCCCTCCCACAAGACCGAAGATCATGTAGGAACCCACGTTCTCTCCAAAGCCCATGGCCTCCGCCCAGGCAGAGACGGTGGGCATGAAGAAGAGGAGACAACCCAGCAGGAAGGTGCCGGTGTTCACCACGGGGCAGACCACGGCGGCGGCCACCGAGGCCAGCGTGTCGCGCCCGCGCTTTCCTTCCCCGTCGGCCCGGGGGGCGAGCAGGCGGTACATCAGTCCCGCCGCGCCGCCGCAGGCGACGCCCTTGAGCAGCACCGTGATCAGCGTGCCGGGAACATGGACGGCCAGGAACGCCGCCGCGTCGCCGCTGAGCAGCACCGTGACGCCGAACACCAGACCCAGCCAGACGCCGCCCCACGCCCCGTAGAGCACCGCGCCCACCACGATGGGCAGCGTCACCAGAGAGATGGAGAAGGGGCCGAAGCGGATGAAGCTGCCCAGCAGCTGCAGGATGACCACCAGCGCCGTAAAGAGCGCCAGACCGACCATACGCCGGGTTTTCTCATGCGAATGATTCATATTCTGTTTTCCTCCTTGCTGTTGCTCCCTGCATGAAAGGGATGCAGCGCAAAATTCATCCGGATTATATGACATTTCCCGGAAAAAGTCAATGGAGCTGCGCGCTTATTCCCGGGCCGGCGCGGATCGGGGTTTACAGGGCGGGGAAATTCCTGTATTCTCGGAGAGTGATCTGCGGACCATTGGGAGGTATCATGGAGAAGAATATCGAAGTTTTGTCAAAGGAGTTTTCCCTGGGGGCGGGCTGTGTGGAGAACATCGTCCGCCTGCTGGACGAGGGCAATACCGTGCCCTTTATCGCCCGCTACCGCAAGGAGATGCACGGCAGCACCGACGATCAGACCATCCGGAAGATCGAGGAACGGCTGCGCTCCCTGCGCGCGCTGGAGGCGCGGCGGGCAGAGGTCGCCGCCGCCATCGACGGGCAGGGCCGGCTCACGGACGAGCTGCGCTGCGCCATCGAAAACACGCCTTCGCTCAGCGCGCTGGAGGATATTTACCGGCCCTACCGCCCCAAACGGCGTACCCGTGCCTCCGTGGCCCGGGAAAAGGGACTCGAGCCGCTGGCCCTCGCCCTGATGAGCCGGGAGGGCGGAGTGCCGGAGCAGCTGGCAAAAAATTATGTAAACCGGGAGAAGGGCGTTTCCACGGCCGCCGAGGCCCTGCAGGGGGCCAACGACATCGCCGCGGAGATCATCTCCGACGACGCCGCCCTGCGCGGGGAGCTGCGGCAGCTCTATGAGCGGCGGGGAGAGTGCATTTCCGCGGCCGCCACGGAGGAAGACGGGGTCTACGGGCAGTATTATGCATTCCGCGCGCCTCTCTCCCGGCTTCGGAGCCACCAGATCCTGGCGCTGAACCGGGGCGAGAGGGAAGGGGCGCTGAGAGTGAAGTTCAGCGTGGAAGAGGACGAGGCCCTGCGGGTGATCCGCCGCCGCTTTGTCCACCCTGCGAGCCCCTCGGCCTGCTTTGTGTCCGCTGCCGGGGAGGACGCCTGGGGGCGGCTTTTGAAGGACGCCATGGAGCGGGAGCAGCGCGCCGCGGCCACCGAGCGGGCCAATGAGCAGGCCATGGACGCCTTCGCCGGCAACCTCTCGGCCCTGCTGATGCAGCCGCCTCTCAGGGGGCGGGTGACCATGGGTTTCGACCCGGCCTACCGCACCGGGTGCAAGATCGCCGTGGTGGACGCCACGGGGAAGCTGCTGGACACCGCCGTGGTCTACCCCACGCCGCCCCACAACCGCACCGAAGAGGCCAAAAAGACCCTGCTGGCGCTGATACGCCGCCACGGCGTCACGGCCATCGCCATCGGCAACGGCACGGCCTCCAAAGAGTCGGAGATCTTTGTGGCAGACATGATCCGTCAGACGCCGGAGGTGGCGTATATGGTGGTCAGCGAGGCGGGGGCCTCGGTCTACTCCGCCTCCCCTCTGGCTGCCGGGGAGCTGCCCGGCTGCGACGTGTCCCTCCGATCGGCGGTGTCCATCGCCCGGCGGCTCCAGGATCCCCTCTCGGAGCTGGTGAAGATCGAGCCCATGGCCATCGGCGTGGGGCAGTACCAGCACGATATGCCCCGCCGCCGTCTGGAGGAGACGCTCTGCGCCGTGGTGGAGGACTGCGTGAACCGGGTGGGCGTGGATCTCAACACCGCCTCGCCCGCGCTGCTGCGGCAGGTGGCAGGGCTGAACGCCGCTCTCAGCGGGAAGATCGTGCGCTACCGGGAGGAGAACGGCCCCTTCAAAACCCGCCGGGAGCTGCTGAAGGTGCCCGGGATCGGGGCAAAGACCTTTGAGCAGTGCGCGGGCTTTCTGCGCATACCCGGGGGCAAGACCGTCATGGACAACACCGGGGTGCACCCGGAGTCCTACGGGGCGGCCCGGAAGCTCCTGGCTCTCTGCGATTGCCGGGAGGAGGACGCGGCGCGGCAGCGCTGCGGGGACCTCCGGGAAAAATTCGCGGCGCTGGGCAGAGAGAAGATCGAGAGCTGCGGCGTGGGCGTGCCCACCGCCATGGACATCGCCGCGGAGCTGATGAAGCCCGGGCGCGACCCCCGGAGCGAGCTGCCCCCGGCGCAGCTGCGGCGGGATGTGATGGGGCTGGAGGATCTGCGAACGGGCATGGTGCTGCATGGCACCGTGCGTAACGTGGTGGACTTCGGCGCGTTCGTGGACATCGGCGTCCATCAGGACGGACTGGTCCACATCTCCCGGCTCTCCGACGGCTTTGTGAAGCGCCCGGGCGACGTGGTGAGCGTGGGCGATGTGGTGGAGGTGGCCGTCATCGAGGTCGATCCGAAGAAAAAGCGCATTTCCCTGAGTATGAAAAGCGAGGATAAAGGGCAAAGCTGAAAAGGAAGAATTTACAAAATGTCTATGGACAAAAGCAGGAAACAGGGGTACAAAAAAACAGAGAAACTATCCACTGAGGTGAAGAACGAAATGAAGAAAACCTCGGCGCTGCTGCTGAGCGCCCTGCTGCTGTCGCTGCTGTTCGGCGGCTGCGGCAAGCGGGGGGAGACGCCCCCCGCGCCCACCTCTCCGCCGGAGGAGCAGACCCTGCCCGCGGACCAGGCGGGCGGCACGGAGGAACATACGGAGGAGGAGCCCCAGGCGGATCCGCGGCCGGCAGAGGTGCGCGTCATCACCCGCCCGGCGGAGGATCTGGATCCGGCGAACATCGCGTCCCGGGGGAAAAACTGCCTGCTGGAGATCTACGAGCCGCTGTTTGAAGTGCGCGCCGACGGCAGCGTGGCGTGCGTGCTGGCGGACGGCGGCCGGGGCGCGGAGGGCGGCTTCGAGCACGAGAAAGGCCGCTATACCGTCTATCTCCGGGAGGGCGTCACAGATCACGACGGCAACCCCCTGAGCGCCGCCGACGCGGCCTTTTGCATCACCCGGCAGGCCGGGGCGGAGGGCTGGGAGCTCTTCAAAGAGGCCACGGCGGGAGAGGACGGCAGCGTCACGGTGCTTTTCAGCCGGGAACTCTCCGGGGCCGGGGAGTGGGAGCGGCACTTCGCCTCGCTGTACCTGTACACGGAAAAGGCATACAATGACCATGGCGGCCTGACGACGGAAGCCTGCGGTACGGGGCCGTACCGGCTGGAGAGCGTGGGGGAGGACGGCAGCCTCCTGCTGACGCCCTTCGATGACTACCGGCAGGGCGGGGAGCGGGAGGAGCGGGCCGCTGCCAACGTGCAGAGCATCCGCTATCTCTTCCCGGACAGCGCCGCCGACAGGGTCATCACCCTGGAGGTGGGGAAGGCCGACATGGCCGACTGCCTCTCCTATGCCGACACGGTGGATTTCCGGGAGGGGGGCAGCTACGCCGACCTCTTCCGGGTGGAGGGCAGTTGGAGCGGCGTGAACTACCTCCTGGTGCCCAATGTGCAGCCCCAGGGCATGATGAACAATGAAAACCTCCGCCGGGGCGTGTTCTACGCCATTGACAACGCCCTGCTGGCCTCCTATGCCGGGGAGGGCGGCGCGAGAGCGTGCACGGGTCTCGCCAACCCCGACTGCCCCGACCTGCCCGGGAGCGGCGAGAGTTATGAGAGCGTGACGCTGCCCGTGGACGAGGTGCGTTCCCTGCTCCGCCAGGCGCAGTATGTGAACGAGAGCTTTGTGCTGCTGACGGCGGAGGGCGGCGTGGAAGAGGAGCTGGCCTGCGCCATCCAGAGCATTCTCCGCCCCCTGAGCATCAACGCCAATGTGGTGAAGGTGCCCCGGGAGGAGCTGGAAGAGAAACTGAAAGACCAGAAAGCGTGGGATCTGGCCATCCTCCCGGTGGAGGGGCGCAGCGCCGCGGAAGTCTGGACGAAACTCTGGACGGACAGAGATAAGAACGGCAGCACGGTGGGCTTCCTCCGGGACAGCCGGTTCAACGAACTCCTCGCCCGGCTGGCCACAGAGGACGGCCGCACCGGGGAAAACCTCGCCGCCGTGCAGGACTATGCCACGGAGCACGCCTACGCCATGGCCCTCGTGCAGCTCTACCGCCCGGTGGTGCTGCCCCGAAGCTGCACGGGTTGTTACCTCACCGGCAGCGGAGCCATTCTCCCCGGCGGGTGTACCTATGAATGACCCCTGTCTCCCCGCCGCGGCAGCGGGGAGGACGTATAAAACAGAGAAGGAGGAAACACCATGGTGCAGAAAGACGAGAAGAAGAGTCGCTTTCTCTTGAATATGGCGTTCTACGCCGTAATCCTGGCGCTGGTATTTCTGTTTTTCCGCTATTTGCTCAGACTGATGATGCCGTTCTTCCTGGCGCTGGCATTCGCCTCTCTTTCCCGGCCCCTCTCGCGTTTTCTCAGCAGCCGGGTGCGCTGGAAGAAAAACGAAAAGGGAGAGCGGGTGGCGCTGCCACGGCGTTTCCACCTGAACCCCTCCCTGGCGGGCATCCTCAGCGTGCTGCTGCTCTTTGCCCTGCTGGGGTCGCTGCTGGTGCTGGTGATCATCCAGGTGGGCGACAGCATCGGCAGCCTGGTGGCGGCCATTCCCGGGATCTACACGAACGATGTGCTCCCCGTGCTGGAAAACTCCGCCGCAGAGCTGCTGGAACTGGCCGGGCGCATCGATGAGTCGGTGATGAACGCGGTGGCGGAGGCCATTCCGGGCTTCATCTCCTCTCTGGGCAGCACGGTGACCAAGTTTTCCATGAACGCGGTGGCGTGGATCTCCTCACTGGCCGGGCGCATCCCCTCGTTCCTGGTGAACACCATTATCTGCCTCATCGCCACGGTGTTCATCGCTGTGGATTTTGACGGCATCCGCCGCTTCATCCTCTGCAACCTGCCCGAGAAGCCCCTGCAGATGGTTATCGATGTGAAGGACACCTTCCTGGACATCATCTGGCAGTTTATCCGCTCCTATTTCGTCATCTTCCTGATCACCGCCACGGAGCTCACCGCGGGACTCTGGATCATCGGCATGGAGAGCCCCCTCTTCTTCGGCGCGGTCATCGCCATTTTCGACGCCTTCCCCATTGTGGGCTCCGGCATGTTCCTCCTTCCCTGGGGCGTTTTCAAGCTGGTGGCCGGGAAACTCTGGCAGGGCGTGGGGCTGGTCGCGCTCTATCTGGTGATCACCGTGGTGCGCCAGATCATCGAGCCGAAGATCGTGGGCAAACATGTGGGATTGCGGCCCATCGTCACGCTGGTGTGTATGTACGCGGGCACCAAGCTCTTCGGCGGCATCGGCCTGCTGGCTCTGCCCGTGATGGTGGCCATCCTCACGGATATGAACGACCGGGGTCTCATCCACCTTTTCCGCCATCCGGAGAAAGAGGAGGACGCCTCCGTCGGGGAGGAGATCGTATGACAGTACAGATTCTGGCCATTGGCGACGTGGTGGGACAGTGCGGACTCAACTTCCTCCGGGAGCATCTGCGAAGCATCCGCAGGCAGTACGGAGTGAACTTCGTGGTGGTCAACGGGGAGAACGCCAATGTGGTGGGCGTCACGCCCGATCAGTGCAAGGCCATCCTGAACGCCGGGGCGGATGTGGTCACCCTGGGCAACCACACCTGGACCCGCTGGGAGCTCCAGCCCTTTCTGGAGCAGGACGCCCGGGTGCTGCGCCCGGCCAACTTCGCCCCCCAGTGCCCCGGCCGGGGGGACGCCACTTACGACACCCCCTACGGCCCCATCCGGGTGATCAACCTGTTGGGCCGCTTCACTCTGGACGCCAACACGGACAACCCCTTCCCGCTGGTGGACCAGATCCTTGCGGACAACCAGACGCGGATGGTGCTGGTGGATATGCACGCGGAGGCCACCAGCGAAAAGCGGGCCATGGGTTACTTCCTGGACGGGCGGGTCTCCGCCGTCTGGGGCACCCACACCCATGTGCAGACCTCCGACGCCGGCATCCTGCCCAACGGCACCGGCTACATCACCGATCTGGGCATGACCGGCCCCGGGGAGAGCGTGCTGGGCATCGCGCCGCAGCAGTCCATCCGGAAGTTTCTGGGCGACCCGCCGCGGCGCTATGAGCAGGCGAAAGGGCCGGGGAAGCTGGAGGGCGCCCTCTTCACCATCGACAGTGAGAGCGGTGCGTGCACCCATGTGGAGGCTTTGAGGATCTTATGATACGTCTGCTGCACGCGGCGGATCTCCACCTGGACTCCCCCCTGGGGAGCCTGCCGCCGGACAAGGCCCGGCTGCGGCGGCAGGAGATGCGCGCCCTGCCGGAGAAGCTGCGTTCCCTCGCCGAGAGCGAGGGGGCGCAGCTTGTGTTGCTTTCCGGAGATGTGACGGATGTGCCGGAGCCTGCCCGGGAGACCGTGGACGCGCTCTCCGCGGCGCTGGAGGGGATGGAGGTCCCGGTGTTCATCGCCCCGGGGAACCATGACTTTGTGCGCAGCGGCGGATTTTGGGAGCGGCTGGGGCAGATCGGGAACGTCCATGTGTTCACCGAGCCCCGCCTTTCGTGCGTGGAGGTGGAGGAGCTGGGGCTGCGGGTCTGGGGCGCGGGCTACCGGGACAGCGTGTGCCCGCCGCTGCTGCGGGACTTCTCCGTGGAGGGCGCGGGCGACTGGCTGGACGTGCTGGTGCTCCACGCTGTCCTCACCCGCGGCTCGTCCCCCTACTGCCCCGTCACCGAGGAGGAACTGGCGGGGAGCGGGCTGGACTACGCCGCACTGGGCCATACCCACAGCTACAGCGGGGAGCGCAGCGCGGGGGGGTGCACCTTCGCGTGGCCCGGCTGCGCCGCGGGCACGGGCTTTGACGAGTGCGGGGAAAAGGGCGTCATCCTCGCGGACATCGGGGAGAGGAGGCGGCGGCTGCGCTTTGTGCCGCTGGGTGAGCGGCGCTTTCACAGCTTGTCCGTGGACGCCGCCGGGGATGCTCTTACCGCCGCCCTGGCCGCCCTCCCCGAGGGCGCGGAGAGGGACGTGTGGCGCCTGATCCTCACCGGGGAGCGGGAGGGAAGGGTGGATCTGGACGCGCTGAGAGCGGCGCTGAGCGGACGCTGCTTCCATCTGGAGCTGCGGGACGATACCACCGCCCGCACGGAACTCTGGGCGGGCTGCGGAGAGCTGAGTCTGCGGGGGCTGTTCCTGGAGAATATGAAGGAGAGACTGGCCAAAGCCGGGACGGAGGAGGAGCGCGTCACGCTCCAACTGGCCCTCCGCTACGGTCTCGCGGCCCTGGAGGGAGGGGAGGAGCCATGATCATTCGATCCATGTACGCCTCCTTCGGCTGCCTCAACGGGGCCACGCTGAAGCTGCGGCCGGGGCTGAACATTCTGCGCGCCCCCAACGAGAGCGGCAAGTCCACCTGGTGCGCCTTCCTGCGCTGTATGCTCTACGGGGTGGACAGCGCCCGCCGTCCCCGGGGAGGCGAACTGCCGGACAAGAGCCGCTACGCTCCCTGGAGCGGCGCGCCCATGGAGGGGCGGATGGATCTTCTCTGGCAGGGGCGGGAGATCTCCCTGAGCCGCAGGACAGCCCTGCCGCAGCTGCCCATGCGGGAGTTCGCCGCCGTGGATCTGCGCAGCGGCGGGCGAGTGGAGGAACTCCACGGAGAGGACGCGGGGGAGAAGCTCTGCGGCTGCGGCGAGGGCGTCTTTGTTCGCACCGCGCTGATCCGCTCGCCCTTCCTGCGGGTGGACAACACCGGCGAGCTGGAGGGACGCATCGCCGCCATTCTGTCCGCCCCCTCGGGGGACCTCTCCTACCCGGAGACGGAGGCACGGCTGCGGGAATGGCAGAGGAAGCTGAGCTTCCGGGGCAAGGGCCGCCTTCCGGAGCTGCAGGAGGAGCTGCGGCGGCTGGACGGCTCTCTGGAGGAATGGGAGCGCTGCCGCCGGGAGACGGAGGCGCTGGAAGAGGAGTGCCGGGAGGCCGAGGAGGAGTGGGCCGGGCGGAAGCGGCGGCGCCACGAGAATTTGAAGCAGGAGCTGGCCGCCGCCCGGACGAGGGCCGCCGCCGCGGCGGAGGAGGCCCGCAGTCTGAAACGGCAGGCCGTCGGGGAGCAGGAGCGGCTGCGGCAGAGTCCCTTTGCCGCCAAAAACGCCGTCACCCTGGCCGAGGCGGCCGCTCAGGACGCCGAGAACCTCCAGAGCCGCCGGGGCGGGTGGCAGCTTCTGCTCCCCGGCGGGCTTTTCGCCATCTTCGCTCTGGCCGCCCTCTGGTGGAACACCGCCGCGGCGCTGGCGCTGCTGGGGGTGAGCGCGCTGCTGTTCGGGCTGGTATTTCGGGCTTGGGGACGGCAGAAACGGGCGAGGGCGCGGGCGGAAAGGTTGCTCGCCCCCTACGGCGCCCACGACGCGGAGGAGCTGCGCAGCCTGCTCTGGGAGTTCAAAACGGCGCTGGAGCGCTGCAAACGGATGTTCCTCCGGGCGGAGAGCGCCGAGGAGGAGGCCGCCGCGGCGGAAAACGCCCTGCAGGAGCTGGAACAGATCGCGCTGGAGGGCAACGGCGAGACGGAGCTGGCCGAGGCGGAGGCGCGGGTGCTGGAGGTGCGGGGCAGGCTGGAGCGGAGCCGGGGACGGCTGGACGCCCTCCCGGGCGGGGAGCTGAAGGAGCGCCGCGCCGCCCTGGCGGGGGAGATCGCGGAGCGGGAGCGGCAGTACGCCGCCGTCGCCGCTGCGCTGGAGGCTATGGAGGAGGCCAACGCCGAACTGCGCCGCCACTATGCCCCGGAGCTGTCCCGGCGGACGGAGGAGTATTTCCGCCGCCTCACCCACGGCCGCTACGACGAGGTGCTGCTGCGGCAGGATCTCAGCGCCCTGCTGCTCCCCCGGGGGGAGGAGCTGCGGCGGGAGAGCGCCTCACTCTCCCAGGGCGCGCAGGATCAGCTCTGTCTGGCGCTGCGCCTCGCTCTGTGCGAGCGGCTGCTGGGGGAGGAGTCCTGCCCGCTGGTGCTGGACGACGCGCTGCTGAGCTTTGACGAGGAGCGGCTGGGCTGGGCGCTGGAACTGCTGGAGGAGCTGGGACAAAAGCGGCAGATCCTGCTCTTCACCTGCACGGAGCGGGAAGAGCGCTATTTCCGGCAGCGGGAGAAAAGGCGGGAAAAGACCGCCTGAAACGGGCATATTTGCAATCTGCCGGAAAGTATGGTAAAGTAAGGCGGGGAACGAGAGGCCCCATCGACCCTACAGAAAGAAGCGTGAAATCATTGACTACCCATACCAATCTCCGCCTGGCGGTGCTCATCGATGCGGACAACGTCCCCCGGGACTCCCTGAAGAGCGCCATGGAGGAGATCGCCATATACGGCACCCCCACCATCAAACGGATTTACGGGGACTGGACCAGTCCCAACGTGGGCGGGTGGAAGCAGTCGCTGCTGGAAAACGCCGTAACGCCCATCCAGCAGTACGGCTACACCACCGGCAAGAACTCCACCGACTCGGCCATGATCATCGACGCCATGGATGTGCTCTATTCGGGCCGGGTGGACGGCTTTGTGCTGGTGTCCTCCGACTCGGACTTCACCCGTCTGGCCATCCGGCTGCGGGAGGCGGGGATGTATGTCATCGGCATGGGCGAGAAGAAAACGCCCATGCCCTTCATTGTAGCCTGCGATAAATTCATCTATATCGAGGTGCTGCGGGAGCGGGAGAAGGAGCAGAAGGCCGCCGCCCGGAAGAAAAAGGCGGAGACCCAGAAAAAGACCGCCGAGCGCAGCAAGAGCGCCGGAAAATGCGCTGAGAAAAAGACCGGAGAGGATACCGAGCGGGTGCCCGAGGAGATCGTGGCGCTCATTGCCTCTTCCGTGGCCGATCTGGCGGATGACGACGGATACATCGATCTGTCCAACCTGGGCAACCTCATCATCAAGAAGAAACCGGACTTCGACCCCCGGAACTACGGCTTCGGGAAGCTGAGCAATATGCTGCGCTACCTGCCCCGGTTCGAGGTGGATGTGCGCACCACCGCCGACCCCCATGTGCGCCCCATGTACATCCGGGACAAGGAAGCATGAAGCGCTGGGGGAAACTGCTGGCGATCGTGCTGCTGGCGGTGATCTGGGTGATCGCGGATCAGCGGCGGCTGGTGACGGGGCGCTACGAGTGCGCCGTGGAGGGCCTGCCGGAGGAGTTCGACGGCTTTCGCATCGTGCAGCTCTCCGATCTGCACGGGGCGGAGTTCGGGGCGGACAACGCCGCGCTCACGGAGCGCGTGGCGGCGCTGCGGCCGGACTTGATCGCCCTGACGGGGGATCTGGTGGAAAAGAGGGAGGATCTCCCTGTGACGGAGCGGCTGCTCCCCGCCCTCAGCGCCATCGCCCCCACCTATTTCGTCAGCGGCAATCATGAGTGGGGCAGCGGGCTGATGGACGAGCTGGACGGACAGTTGACGGAGAGCGGCGTGGTACGCCTGGCGAACCGGTGGCAAAGCGTGAGCAGGAACGGAAAGCGCATCCTTTTGTGCGGGGTGGAAGACCCCAACAGCTATGCGGATATGATCACGCCTGCGGAGCTTGTCTCCCACCTCCGGGAAGAAGAGGGCGGGGAGACGCCGGTCATCCTGCTGGGGCACAGGAACAACTGGGTGGAGAAGTACCCGGAGCTGGATGTGGATGTGATCCTCTGCGGCCACTGCCATGGGGGCATCGTCCGCCTGCCCTTCCTGGGCGGCCTTTTCTCCAGCAACGCCAGCCTCTTTCCCACCTACGACGCCGGGGCCTACGCCGGGGAGAAGTACACCATGATCGTCTCCCGGGGCCTGGGCATTGTACACGGACTGCCCCGCATCGGCAACCCTCCGGAGATCGTGGAGCTCACGCTGCGCCGTGCGTGAGGATCTTCTGAAAAAAGTAAGCATAAAGCCCTCCCCGCGAACATAGACTGTAGAGTTACTGCTTTTCGGGGAGGTGGCGCCATGTACGGGGATGTGGATGATATGATCTTCGGCAGCGAGGACGGCAGGGCCAGCGAACGCTGATTTTCAGGCGCATCGCTAAAATGTTTTAACCTGATAAAGAAAAGTTGAAAAAATAGCTTGACTTGTGAGTAAAGCGTGCTATAATGCACCCATACCTTTTGAGGAAAGGAGAAGCACGATGAGAAAGAATGGCGCCATGATGATGCTGGAGATGTGCATGCCCATGTGCATGTGCATGCGTGAGCGCGCCGTTTTTTCCGATACGCTTCTTCTTCAGTAACCATATCCCGCCCAGGGCGGAACTGGATCTGTACACAAAGAGGAGCTTCTCGGAAGCCCCTCTTTTTTTGTGTAATAAAGGCAAAAAACAAAAATAAAAGGAAAAGAAAAGGAGAGCAAACACCATGAAAAAGACTCTGTCCCTCGTCCTCGCACTGACCCTCCTCTGCGCGCTGTGCCTCAGCGGCTGCGGCAAGAGCGAGACCATCGTCATCGGCATTCCCAACGACACCACCAATGAGGCCCGCGCCCTGCAGCTGCTGGAGGCCAACGGCATTATCAAGCTGAAGGAAGGCGCCGGCATCACCGCCACTGTCCGCGACATTGCGGAAAACCCCAAGAACATCGAGTTCAAGGAAGTGGAGGCCGCGCAGCTGCCCAATGTGCTCAAGGACGTGGACTACGCTGTCATCAACTGCAACTACGCCATCGCCGCCGGGCTGAACCCTGTCACCGGTTCTCTGGCCGTGGAAGGCTCCGCCTCCGCCTACGGCAACATCCTGGTCGTGAAGGAAGGCAACGAGGAGGCGCCCTTTGCCAAGGCTCTCGCCGCCGCGCTGCAGAGCAAGAAGGTCGCCGACTTCATCACCGAGAAGTATGAGGGCGCCGTGATCTCCGTGGTGGACGAGCCGGGCGACGGCTTTGATCCCACCGTGGACTACGCCGCTCTGGCCGGCACCACCATCTCCGTGGCCGCTTCCCCCGCTCCCCACGCCGAGATTCTGGCTGTGGCCAAGGAGATCCTCGCCGAGAAGGACATCACCCTGGAGATCGTGGAGTTCACCGACTATGTTCAGCCCAACAATGTGGTGGAGAGCGGCGAGATCGACGCCAACTACTTCCAGCACATCCCCTACCTGGATGACTTCAACGCCCAGAACGGCACCCACCTGGTCACCGTCTGCACCGTGCACGTGGAGCCCATGGCCGTCTTCGGCGGCAAGCAGGCCAGCCTGGACGCTGTCAAGTAAGTAAGCACATCTACTTATCACTCTGCCGGAAAAGCCCCCCCGTGGCTTTTCCGGCAGGGGGCGTCTCTACGGGAAATCATTCAATACAGGGGAAAGAGAAAATGATCGAGATAAGGAATTTATCCAAGACCTTCCGAGGCTCTGAGGGAGAGGTCGCGGCGCTGAAAAACGTGTCGCTGACCATTCCGGACGGGGATATCTTCGGCATCATCGGCATGAGCGGCGCGGGTAAGAGCACGCTGGTGCGCTGCATCAATATGCTGGAGCGTCCCACAGAGGGAAGCGTGGTCATGGACGGGCGCGATCTGGGCAGTCTCTCCGAGAGTGAGCTGCGCGCCGTGCGCAGAAATGTGACCATGATCTTTCAGGGCTTCAACCTCCTGATGCAGCGCAACTGCCTGCGCAACGTCTGCTTCCCGCTGGAGCTGGCGGGCGTGGGGAAAAGGGAGGCCGAGCGGCGGGCCAGAGAGCTGCTGGAACTGGTGGGACTGGCGGACAAGGCCGGGGCCTACCCCGCCCAGCTCTCCGGCGGGCAGCAGCAGCGGGTGGCCATCGCCCGTGCTCTGGCCACCGACCCCAAGGTGCTGCTGTGCGACGAGGCCACCAGCGCCCTGGATCCCACCACCACCCACTCCATTCTGGAGCTGATCCGCAGCATCAACGAGAAGCTGGGCATCACTGTCATCATCATTACCCATCAGATGAGCGTGGTGGAGGATGTATGCCGCCATGTGGCCATTCTGGATAAAGGCGTGGTGGTGGAGGAAGGGAATGTGAGCGAGGTGTTCTCCCATCCCAAGTCTGCCGCGGCCCGCCGTCTGGTGTTCCCCGAGGGGGAGAGCGGCTCCGTCATTGCCGCCGGGCCGGGCGAGCATTTCATCCGCGTGGTATTCAACGGCGCCGACGCCACCGGCACCCCGCTCATCGCTCACATGGCCATTGAGAAGGGCATCGAGGCCAACATTGCCTACGCCTCCACCCGGGAGATCGGCAGCAAGGTCTTTGGCTCCATGCTGCTGGGCATCCCCGGAGGCGAGGAAAATGTGCGGGAGGCCGTAGCGTATATGCAGCGCAGCGAAGGCGTACTGGCAGAGGAGGTAGAAGTCAATGCTGGATAAGTTGCTTTCTTCCGCGGCGGTGGCGGAGGCGCTCTCCATCATCCGCTCCGAGTTTCCCCTGGCCATCTGGGAGACCCTCTATGTGACGCTGCTGGCCACGGCTTTCGCCTGTGTGCTGGGTCTGCCGCTGGGCATTTTGCTGGTGGTGGGCGAGAAGGACGGGGTGCTTCCCCTGCCCGGCTGGCTGATCAAGGCCATCGGCGCTGTGGTGAACCTCCTGCGCAGCGTCCCCTTCCTGATCCTGATGATCATGGTCTTCCCCCTGACGCGGCTGATCGTGGGCACCGCCGTGGGCACCGTGGCCTCCATCGTGCCGCTGGTCATCGCCGCCTTCCCCTTCGTGGCCCGTCTGGCCGAGAGCAGCCTCCGGGAGGTTGACCCCAATATCATCGAAGCCGCCCAGAGTATGGGCGCCACGCCCATGCAGATCATCTGGAAGGTCATGCTCCCCGAGAGCGTCCCCTCCCTGATCTCCAATCTGACCATCGCCGTTACCACCATCCTGGGTTACAGCGCCATGAGCGGCATCATCGGCGGCGGCGGTCTGGGCAAGATCGCCATCAACTATGGCTACTATCGCTATAAGTATCTTGTCATGCTGCTGGCTGTCATCGTGCTGATCCTCATGGTGGAGGTGTTCCAGACCGTGGGCACCCGTGCCGCCGTCGGCTCCGACCGCCGGCTGAAAAAGTAAGCGCCCGCCCCTTTGGGGAGGAGGCGCCGGTTTGCCAACAGAGAAATGGCGGCGGGGCGCGATCGTCCCGCCGCTTTTCCGTGCCGGAAAGGGGAAAAGAATGAAAAGCATCGATATGTCCGCGCTGGGCCTGCCGGAGGCGTACGCCCAGGCGGCTGCCGGGTACCCGGGAGACTGCGCGGTGGGGCGGGTCATCGCCCAGGAAAAGGGACTGTACCGGGTGGTCAGCGAGGGAGGCGAACAGTTCGCGGAGGTGTCCGGCAAACTGCGCCATCAGGCGAAAAGCCCGGCCTACTTCCCTGCCGTGGGGGATTTCGTGGTGATCGAGCGCAACGCCTGGCAGGGCCACGGGGTGATCCATGAGATCCTGCCGAGAAAGAGCGTCTTTATCCGCAAGGCGGCTGGGAGCGGCAACACGGAGCAGGTGGTGGCGGCCAACATCGACACGCTGTTCATCTGCATGTCGATGAACAGCGACTTCAATCTCCGGCGGCTGGAGCGGTATCTGGCCGTGGCCTGGGACAGCGGCGCCACGCCCGTGGTCGTGCTGACCAAGGCGGATTTCTGCCCCGATCCGGCTCAGTTCGTGAACGCCGTCTCGTCCGTCGCCGCGGGGACGGACATTGTGCTCACCACCGACCGGGAGGAACGCGGCTACGAAAAGCTGCTGCCCTACATCCAACGGGGCAGGACGGTGGCTCTGATCGGCTCCTCGGGCGTGGGGAAATCCACGCTGACCAACCATCTGCTGGGGGAGGAGCGGCTGGACACAAACGGGCTGCGAAACGACGGCCGGGGCCGCCACACCACCACCCGGCGTCAGCTCTTTTTGCTGGAACAGGGCGGCATGGTGATCGATACCCCCGGCATGAGGGAGCTGGGACTGTGGGAGCTGGAGGAGGGGCTGGACAAATCCTTTGCCGATATCGAAGCGCTGGCCGCCGCTTGCCGCTTCCACGATTGCAGCCACAGCGGCGAGCCGGGCTGTGCGGTGCGGGACGCCATCGCCCGGGGCGAACTCTCCGAGGAGCGGCTCCGCTCCTACCGGAAGCTCAAAGCCGAGAACCGCTACGCCGGGGACGCGGAGAGCTATCTGGCCGAGAAGCGGCAGAAGTTTAAGGACATCGCCAAAAGCAACAAAAAGAACCAGAAACTGCCCGACAAAGGACAAAATGGCCGCAGATGAGCGACAGACAGAGCCTCTCCGGGCCGCCGGGGAAAAAGCGCTCCCCCTTACACAGCCGTAAGGGGGAGCGCTTCTCCGCTGTCTGCGGAGGTGTATTCCTGTTCACTGCCTGTACACGATCTTCTTCCGGGCAAAGTAGTTCCAGAAGAGTGCAATGATGGCGGCGATGGCCTTGGCGAGGAGCTTGTGGAGGGAAAACCACTCCACGCCCATATAGAGCAGCAGCTCCGTAAGACCCAGCCCCAGCAGGGCCACCACCAGTACGGCCACCAGCTCGCCCGTCCCGGCCTTTTCATGGCTGCCATTGCGGAAAATGAGCTTGCGCCCGCCAAAGAAGTTGAAGAGGAAACCCACGCTGAACGAGATCACCTCCGCCAAAGCGTAGTGCATCCCCCGGTGCTGGAGCAGCATAAACACAATGAAATCCAGCACAAAAGAGCTGCCCCCCACAAAGACATAGCGGAAAAAGCTGATCCAGCCGTTATCCGTGGGTTCGAGAAAGAGCTTTTTCCACCTTCCGGTGAAGAAAAGCACGAACATTTCCTTGAAATTTTCCATAGAACTGTCCCTTACTGTTTGCTTTGGATATAGCGGTGGATGCTGTGGGCGGCCTTTTTGCCCGCGCCCATGGCCAGAATGACCGTGGCCGCGCCCGTAACGGCGTCGCCCCCGGCAAAGACGCCCTCCCGGCTGGTGGCAAGCTCCCCGTCGGTGAGGATGCGGCCCCGGCGGTCGGCGTCAAGGCCCTCGGTGGTGCTGCGGAGCAGGGGATTGGGGTTGGTGCCCAGCGCGTCGATCATGGCGTCGGCTTCCAGCAGGAATTCGCTGCCCTCCACCGGGTGCACGCTGCGCCGCCCGCTCTCGTCGCTCTCGCCGTAGGTCATCTGCGCGCAGCGCAGCGCCCTCACCCGGCCTTTCTCATCGCCCAGCACCTCCACAGGGTTGCTGAGCAACCGGAAGCGGATGCCCTCGGCCATGGCGTGCTCCACCTCTTCCCGCCGGGCAGGAAGCTCCTCCATGCCCCGGCGGTAGACAATGCTGACCTCCTCGGCCCCCAGACGGAGAGCACAGCGGGCCGCGTCCATGGCCACATTGCCGCCGCCCACCACGGCCACCCGGCGATGGTGCTTCACGGGGGTGTCATAGTCGCTGCGGTAGGCCTTCATCAGATTGATCCGGGTGAGATACTCGTTGGCAGAGTAGACGCCCAGCAGGTTTTCTCCGGGAATGCCCAGAAAGTTGGGCAGGCCCGCGCCGCTGCCCAGAAATACGGCCTCGTACTCATCCAGCAGCTCGTCCACGGTAACGGAACTGCCCACCACCGCGTTGGTGACGAACTCCACGCCCCCGGCGGCCAGCTGGGTGGCCTCCCGCTCCACAATGGACTTGGGGAGGCGGAACTCGGGGATACCGTAGCTCAAGACCCCGCCCACCTTGTGCAGCAGTTCAAACACCGTCACCGAGTAGCCCAGGGCGCAAAGCTCCCCGGCGCAGCTCAGTCCGGCGGGGCCGGAGCCCACCACGGCCACCCGGTGGCCGTTGGGAGCGGCTTTCTCCCCGGCGGTGAGACCCTGCTCCGCCGCCCAGTCGGCCACAAAACGCTCCAGCCGGCCGATGGCTACGCTCTCGCCCTTGTTGCCCCGGACGCACTGCCCCTCGCACTGGTTCTCCTGGGGGCAGACCCGGCCGCACACGGCGGGCAGGGCGTTGGCGCGGCGCACCAGCTCGTAGGCGGCGGCAAAATCGCCCTCGGCCACCTTGCCCACAAACTCGGGGATGGGCACGCCTACGGGGCAGCCCCCGGTGCAGGGGCGCTTTTTGCAGTGGAGGCAGCGCTCCGCCTCCTGCCGGGCCTCCTCCGCCGTGTAGCCCAGCGCCACTTCCTCGAAGGAGCGGGCGCGCTCGGCGGCGGGGCGCTCGGCCATGGGTACCCTCTTCCTGTTCTCAGCCATGGCGTACTCCTCCTGTCATACGGCAGTTGTGTTCCCGGGCCTCCGCCTCTTCGTCGGCGTAGAAGCCGCAGCGGGCGATCAGCTCGTCCCAGTCCACCTGATGGGCGTCAAAATCCGGCCCGTCCACACAAGCGAACCGGGTCTCGCCCCCCACGGTGACCCGGCAGCCCCCGCACATGCCCGAGCCGTCGATCATCACGGGGCAGAGGGAGGCCACGGTGTAGATACCGTAGGGCCTGGTGGTCAGAGAGGTGAATTTCATCATGATGGGGGGGCCGACGATGAACACTTCGTCATAGCGCCGCCCCTCCCGGATGAGGGCTTCCAGCTTGGCGTTGCCGAAGCACTTCTCCCCGTAGCTGCCGTCGTCGGTGCAGAGGAAGAACTCGCTGCTGTCCCGGCGCATCTCCTCTTCCAGCATGACGATGTCCCTGCTGCGGAAGCCCGCGATCAGATCCACATGGCAGCCCGCGTCCCGGAAGGCCCTGGCCACCGGCCAGGCGATGGCGCAGCCCACGCCGCCGCCTACCACGGCGATGTTTCCGCCGTTTTTCAGCTCCGTGGCCCGGCCCAGGGGACCCGCCACGGCGAACAGCTCGTCGCCCGCCTCCATGCCGCAGAGGAGCCGGGTCGTGAAGCCGGCGGCCTGCACCATGACGGTGACGCTGCCCTCGGCGGCGTCGCAGGCGGCGACGGTCAGCGGGATGCGCTCTCCTTGCTCGTCCAGCTGGATGATCACAAACTGGCCGGCCCGGCAGTGGGCCGCCGCCAGCGGGGCGCGGATACGGAATTCATAGACCGTGGCCGCTTCGTTCAGGGCGCGCTTGCTCAAAATGGGAAACATAGTCGTCCTTTCTTCCACGCTTATCCGAGATAATTCATGGATACGATGTTGTCGATGATCAGCGCGTCACACTCGCCGGTGGAGAGGGCCGTGAAGCAGCTGCGGATGTCCGCGTAGGTCCAGATGGTGACGCTGTCGTAGATCTTGCTGTTATTCTTCAGCGCCAGCTCGCTGGTGGAGTCGGTGACGCCGATGTTATGGTTTTTCAGATCCTTCACCCGGTTCAGCCCGCTGCCCTGCCGCACCACCAGAAGGTGGGAATTCTGCATCCAGGCGGGGGAGAGGGAGTAGTCCTCGGAGGCGGGGAAGGAGGCGGGGAGCCACGCGCAGTCCACATTGCCGCTGCCCAGCTCCACCTCCACATCCTCCACGCGGATCTCGCAGTAGACGACCTCGCAGCCGAGCTTGGCGGCCACGGCGTTGACCAGATCGGGGATCATGCCCGTAAAGTTGCCGCTGTCGTCCTTCCAGCTGAGGGGCGCCGCGCCGTCCTGCACGCCCACCCGCAGCGGCCGGTTGGGGGGCATGGAGCCGCCCAGCGTCTCCAGCGCCCCGGGAGTGCCGCTCAGGCAGGAGTAGTCGTTGCCCAGATACTGCTCGGAGAGTCGGGAGAGCAGACCCTCGGCGGCCACCTCCTCCAGTGCGGCGGACACCATATCGCGGAGAGGGTCGTCGCTCCGGAAGGCCACGGAGAACTGCTCGTCGTCCAGCTTGGAGAGCACCTCGTAGCCCAGCGTCTTCTTTTTTCCGCAGCCCGTCAGCAGGAACAGCAGGGCGCTGAGGAGCAGCAGGGCCGTTTTTTTGAATGGGGATATATTCATAGGATCGCTCTCCGTTAATACAAGGGATACAGACAGTTTACTGAAATATGTGCGGAAAATCAAGTGGAAACTGCCGCATACCCCGGCTTCGTGGGGCATGGACAAAGGAGAGGCGGCGGGAGGCGGCGTTTTATGTGCTTTTTGCGCCTTGCCAAAAGAACAAAAATGTGCAAAAATACGGGGACACGCTTTTTTCAGGGAGATAGGTATGAACAAGAAACTGGTCTATACGCTGCTGCTCTTTCTCACGGCTATGATCTGGGGCGCGGCCTTTGTGGCCCAGAGCGTCAGCATGGAACTGGTGGAACCCTTTACATTTTCCGCCGTACGCTTCGCCA
>JAQXJT010000003.1 GCA_029009095.1 bacterium | reverse complement strand
ACCAGCGTATTCAGACCGTCGATGGAAGAAATACCGGTCTGGATAAACTCGTTGGGGTAGTCGCGGGCGGCGGGGTTCATGGGCAGGCCGTTGATATCCCGGTATTCCTCAGCCAGAATCTCGGGGCCGCCGTCGATGGGCTGGCCCATGCCGTTGAACACGCGGCCCAGCATATCGGTGGAAACGCCCAGCTGCAGGGGATGGCCCAGGAAACGGACCTTGGACTCCGCCAGGTTGATGCCGGCAGAGGAGTCGAACAGCTGAACCACGGCGTTGTCGCCGTTGACTTCCAGCACTTTGCAGCGACGGATGGAACCATCGGGCAGCTCGATCTCAGCCAGCTCGTCGTAAGTAACACCGGAGACCTTCTTGACGACCATCAGAGGGCCGCTGATCTCCTGAATCGTACGATATTCCTTGATCATTCGTCAGCACCTCCCCGGGCAGCAATCTCGTCGATCTCCTTTGCCATTTCTTCTTCCATGGCCTGGAACGCCGCAGGATACTCGTCATCGGGAACGGTCTTGGCACGGCCCATGTGCTCCCGGAAGGGGATCACAAACAGGGCGGCCGGGTCAGCGCCCTTCTCAATGGCGGCACGGCAGAGCTTGTCATATTCCAGAATCATGCCCAGCATCTTGTCCTGGCGGTCATAGCTGGAGTACCAGTCCACTTCCAGGAAGCCGTTCTGCTGCAGGAAGTCCTCACGGATCATCTTGGCAGTCTCCAGGGTGAGCTGGTCACCGGGAGACAGGGAATCCTTACCAACCAGCTGAACGATTTCGTTCAGAGCGGATTCCTCCTGCAGGATGGCCATGGCCTGGTCACGGTTTTTCATAAACTGGGGGCCCAGATTCTCATCGTACCAGGGCTTCAGGGAATCCATGTACAGAGAGTAGGAGTTCAGCCAGTTGATGGCCGGGAAGTGACGCTTGTAAGCCAGGGAAGCATCCAGCGCCCAGAACACCTTGACGATACGCATGGTCGCCTGGGACACAGGCTCGGACAGGTCGCCGCCCGGAGGGGACACGGCGCCGACAGCGGTCAGAGAACCGCGGCGGTCGCCCTGGGAGGTCAGGCACTCCACCATGCCGGCGCGTTCATAGAACTGGGCCAGACGGGAGGACAGGTATGCGGGGTAACCTTCTTCGCCGGGCATCTCTTCCAGACGGCCGGACATCTCACGCAGAGCCTCGGCCCAGCGGGAGGTGGAGTCGGCGATGACGGCCACATCGTAGCCCATGTCGCGGAAGTACTCGGCGATGGTGATGCCGGTGTAGATGGACGCCTCACGGGCGGCCACGGGCATATCGGAGGTGTTGGCGATCAGCACCGTACGCTTCATCAGAGGCAGGTTGGTACGGGGGTCGATCAGCTCGGGGAACTCGTTCAGAACGTCGGTCATCTCGTTGCCGCGCTCGCCGCAGCCGATGTAGATGACGATGTCCACGTCGGACCACTTGGCCAGAGCGTGCTGCAGCACGGTCTTGCCGGAGCCGAAGGGGCCGGGAATGGCGGCGGTACCGCCCTTGGCCACCGGGAACAGGGTGTCAACCACGCGCTGTCCGGAGTTCAGGGGACGGGAGGGGGTGTACTTGCTGGAGTAGGGGCGCTGCACACGGACGGGCCAGCGCTGGATCATGTTCAGCTCCAAATCGGTGCCATCGTCCAGCTCCAGGCAGGCGATCTTCTCCTCCACGGTGAAGCTGCCGCCCTTGATCCACTTCAGGGTGCCCCGGGTGTTGGGGGGGACCATGATCTTGTGCAGCACGGCGGGGGTCTCCTGCACGGTGCCCAGCACGTCGCCGCCGATGAGCCTGTCGCCTTCATGCGCCACGGGGACGAAGTCCCACACGGCGGTGCGGCTCAGGGCGGGGACGTTCACGCCGCGGGCGATGGTCTCGCCGGTGAGGGCGCGGATCTCGGGCAGGGGGCGCTGGATACCGTCGTAAATATTTTCCATCATGCCGGGCCCGAGCTCCACGCTCATGGGCATGCCGGTGGTGGTGACCTCGGCGCCGGGGCCAAGGCCGGAGGTCTCCTCGTAGACCTGGATGGAGGCAGTGCCGCCGGTCATGTTCAGGATCTCGCCGACCAGCTGCTGCTTGCCAACACGTACCACATCGGAGACGTTAGCATTTTCCAGACCGTCCGCCGTCACCAGCGGGCCGGATACTTTAATAACTCTACCGCTCAAAAGATACTGACCTTCTTTCCTTAAAGGATTTACAGGATGTTGGAGCCAACAGCGCGCTCCACGGCTTCCTGAAGAGCCGACTGGCCGAGACCGAGGGTGCCGTCACGGCCGGGGATCAGAATGATCGCGGGCGTGGGGCTGTCCTTATAGCGGTTGATATCCTGCCTGATCTCCGCCGCCAGATTCTCTTCCACGTAAATGATCGCGTAGTTTTCTTCCGGCCGGGCAATGCGGCGCAGGATGTGACGGGCCTCGGCCGCGTCCGTGGTGGCGAACACATCCAGACCCAGCGCCTTGAAGCCGATCACGGTCTCTCTGGAACCCATAACGCCGATCTTAAGCATAGGTATCACGCAGCCTTTCCTTCGTCCGGGCGGAGTCGATGCCGTCCAGGAAGCCGGTGAGGATCATGCGCACGGCCGTGATCTCGTTCTCCACCGCCGCCACATAGGCCACCACGCTCTCGGGGCCGTAGCTCATGAGCTTGGCAGCCTTGAGCTGGGCCGTCACGGCGTTGTCGCACTCCAGCTCGAAAGCCGTGAGGGAGCCGCCGCTGAGAGCCTCAGCGCCGACGGACGCGGCCTTCTCCAGCTTGCTGTGGGCGAAGAGGTTCACAAGGCCCTCCCCGTCCCCGGCGGCCAGGATGCGGTCGGTGTCCGTGCCGCCGTCGAGCAGGGCGTCGCGGATGCTGTCAATGCTCCGGCCCATGCGCAGGGTGCGGACGGCGATCTTCAGGTTGGTGCTGTCGATCATGAGACGGACGTACTCCGTCAGAAATGCGTTGTTCATCTTGCGGGCGTGCTCCACCAGCTCGGCAAAGTACGCCTTGTCCAGCCGGGCGTCCGCCAGCTGCGGGTTGTTCGTCCGGGCCAGAATGGCCTTGGCATCCGCGATGGCCTCGCCCATCTTTCCGGGCATGCTGCTGTAGTGCTCGTCGTTGTACTCGCTCAGCAGCGCCTTGGGCGCCATGCGCCCGGAGTTGCTCAAAAGTCTCTCTGCGTCCTGCCCCATGGCCTCCGCCTTGACGATGGTCTTGGCGTTGTGGTAGTCATACTTCAGCCGGAAGATGTCCACCAGCCCCTCCTCGGGAACGAGACTGTCCAGCTCGTAGAGGATGCCGTTGCGGTGCTCGTTGAGCGCAGCGTTCACTCCGGCGGCGTCCAGCTGGGACATATCCTCGTAGCCGCAGTCCGTCAGCAGCTTGGCCGCCTCGGCGAAAGAGGCGGCGTCCAGCATCCGCTGGGCCTTCTCCCCGTTGAGGAGCTTGGGCTCTCTGGCGCGAAGCATGGCCGACAGGCAGAGATATGCTTCTTTTTTCGTCGACAATTCTTACCCTCCTTTGCAGTCGGGCTTACGCAAACAGCACATCCGCCATCTTGGCAGACATCTCGTCGCGGCAGACCTTCACCAGAAGCTCCGCAGTGCAGTTGACCTCGATACTTTCCCGGCGCAGAATGAGACCGCCGGCGAAATCGCCGGTCTCCTCCGCCAGCGTCAGCCTGCCGCCGCCGAGAGCTTCGTTGGCCGCCTTGACCACGGCCTCGCCCACGGCAGCCTTGTCACGGGCGTTGAGAACGATCTTCTCTTCCCCGGTGACGGCGGCGTTCTTCGCGAGCTTGGCCAGCAGCGCCACGTACTGCTCCTGAGGCAGATCGACGAGCATCTCGCAGGCCTTGTTGAAGCCCTGGCGGATCATCTCCTGCTTCACGGACAGAACGCTCTTGCGCTCTTCCATCTGGGCGAGGCGGTTGGCGCTCTCCAGCGCCGCGTCGCACTCCTCCTTACCGGCGCGGAGCCGGTCTTCATAGGCGGCTTTGGCCTTGGCCTCATACTCGCTGCGGATGGCGGCACACTGCTCGTCGCACTTGGCGAGGATCGCGTCAGAGTGCGCCTTGGCATCAGCGGCAATGTGCGCGATAATTTTTTCAGTGCCTTTCATAGTTGACCCAGCCTTATCTTACAGAGCGATGGCGTTGAGCATCAGGAAGGAAGCCAGCAGGCAGAGAATGGCGTAGAACTCAACGACGATGCACATGATCATGCCCTTGGACCAGTCGTCGGGCTTCTTGGCCAGGATGTTGATGGAAGCGGCAGCGACCTTGCCCTGGGCGATGGCGGACATCAGACCGCCGATGGCGATGGGCAGGCAGGCGAAAGCCACGGCAGCGCCGTTGATCAGGCTGATGTCGCCGGCGCCGGAGATCTTCAGGAAGGCCAGGAAGAAGATAACGAAGCCGTACAGACCCTGGGTGCCGGGGATAACCTGAAGGATCATGACCTTACCGGACTTGCTGGGATCCTCGGTGATGAGGCCGGCGCCGGCCTCGCCGGTGATGCCGGTGCCCTTGGCGGAGCCAACGCAGGCGAGAGCAGCAGCCAGAGCAGCGCCCATGTAAGCAATAGCGGTGCCGCCGATAGATTCGAGAAGATTCATTTTTAGTTCCTCCTATAAAATTTTACTTTTATAATTTAGTTTTCCTTAACCTGATAGAACTTGCCGTTGAACTTCAGCGGGCGGAACGGCTTGCCGCCGTCCTGATAGAACTTGCCAAAGAACTCCAGACACTGCAGACGCAGGTCGTGGACGAAGCAGCCGAGGATGTTCAGACCGAAGTTGAGCGCGTGACCCACCAGGAAGATCAGGATGAACACGATCACGCTGATCACGCTGAACTTGCCGGCGTTCTGGGCGGGCATGATGGCCACGGTGTTGAACACCTGGCCGATAACGCCGCCGGCCAGCATCAGAGCCATGATACGGGAGTAGGAGAGGATATCGCCGAACCAGCCCGTGGCAAAGTTGTAGATGCAGCCGAAGGCGGCGGTGATCTTGCCGAAGCCCTTGGCCTCCCGGCCCGCGCCGTAGAGCATCATCAGCAGCGCCGCGCACAGGGGCACGGGGATGCCGTTGATGTTGCCGATGTCGACCTTGAAGCCCAGGACGCCCTCCACCATATCCATGCTCAGTGCCCAGAGGATACCGGTGAGCAAAATCAGCCACTGGGCGCCCTCTTCAAAGATGGCCCCGGCCTTGTCGCCCTTCTTCCAGCGCATGACGAAGTTGACAGCCATGCCCACGTTCATGTGGATCAGGCCCAGCACCAGGGAGCCCACGAGCACCGCGATGCTCTTTTCCTGGGGATTGAGAATGCCCCAGCCGGGTATGTAGCTGGCCACGGTCCACTGGGGGTTGCCGCTGACCAGACGCACCACCTGGTCGATGGCGTCGCTGAAGAAGCCGCCGGTGATCACGCCGCACAATGCGGTGGAGATGCCGCCGTAGAGCAGCAGCTGGGCGAACACGCGGGTGCCGCCCCGGGGCTTCATGGTCTTGAAGATCACGATGGCGCCGATGGTCATCAGCAGGCCGTAGCCCACATCCGCCATCATCAGTCCGAAGAACAGGATGAAGAAGGGGGCCATCAGGGGGTTGGGGTCCACGGTGCCGTAAGCGGGCAGGGAGTACATGTTGGTGACCATGTTCAGGGAGTTGGTGAAGTTGTTGTTCTTCAGTTCCACGGGCACCGTGGGGTACTCGCCCTCCTCGGGCTCCGCCGTCTCCCAGGCGCAGTCGTACTTGTCAAAGACCTTGCCCAGTTCCTCTTCCCGCTCCTCGGGGATCCAGCCCTCCATGACCACGGCCTGCTCGGTGCCGAAGCACCGCTCCTCCGCTTCCGCCATGGACATCCTGGCCGCCACCTTGTCGGCGGCGAGCATCATGGCCTCCCGGCGCGCCGCGTAGCTCTCGATGGTCTTTACGCAGTCCGCCCGTTCCGCCGCCAGGTCGCGGATGGTCTGCTCCGCGGCGGCGGTGCACTCCCGGGCCGTGCCGTTCATGCCCGTCACGGCGCTGGCGCTGAAGCCGAAGCTCCGCAGGCACTCCTGCATGGCGGGGAGATCCTCCTTCATGCACAGAAGGAACACATAGTTCTGGTTTTTGTCCGCGGAGACCCGGAAGAGTTCCGCTTCCTCATTGATCTGGCGCAGCGCCGCGTCCACCTCGTCCAGCTTCACCCGGCCGGGGATGCTGCCTTTCATGACAGCGCAGCGCCCGGTGCCCTCAACGCCCAGGTCGGCGTCCAGCGGCAGCCAGGGCACCAGAGACTCGATCACGCCTCTCTGGCGGCTTTCCTCGGCAGCGATGCGGCGGATGCGGTCTTCCGCGCCCTCAATGGCCTCCGCATCCCGCATGGCAGCTTCCAGGTCGCTGTCATCCAGGAGGGTCTGGCCCTCACACTCCGGCTTGGGGGCGAGCAGCTTGCTCTTGACCGGCACATACTTGCCAAGGGTCGTCACCGCCCCGGTGAGGGCGGCATGCTGGGACTTGAGGCGCATCATCTCGGAGCTCTCCCGGGTCACAAGGCCCTCGGCCTCGGTGCCCTGGATCTCGCTCTCGATCTCTCTGAACTCCACGCATCCCATTTGGATCAGATCACGCAGCAGCTCCTCTTTTCTGGAGCGGAGAGCGACGAGCCGGAGCTTTTTCATTTTCAGAATCATCTCAGCTGTTCACAATCCTTTCCACCACGAGTGCTGCGGCCTTTTCAAGCTTTGCCTGGGCGTCTGCCCGCAGCGCCGCTTTCTTTTTGGCCGCTTCAACGGAAAGCTCCTCGGCCAGGGCCTTGGCCTGTTCCTCGGCCTGCCGGCGGAGTTCCTGAATCTCACTGTCGGCCTTGACGACGGCGGCGTCGACGGCCAGCTTGCCGGCGTTCTCCGCCGCAGCTACCATCTGCTTCGCCTTCGCCTCGGCGGCGGCCACCGTCGCTTTCGCTTCGGCCTCGGCCTGGCTGACAGCCGTGATTGCATCCATTGACATTCTAACACCTCCCTACGAAAAAAACTTTGCACCGATATATATTTATACTTCTTTTTCACAATATTAGCAAGTCATTACGACGATTTTTTTGTTTATTCTCTTTATGCCTCTTTTGCATCGTGTCATGTCTTTTCGCTCATCCATATCGGAGATCCCTTTGCAATCCGCCCGCCTCTCCCCCGGAGCGGCGGGGAAAAGGCGGAGAAAAAGTTATAACTTTCCCCCACTTTTGCCCTCTTTTTGCCGCTTTTTTGAAAAGAAAGGTTGCATCCCGCGGCCGGAAAGGCTATGATACAGGGGTGGGAGCTTTGCTCCCGGTATTGCGATCAAGGAGGAGCTTCCATGGCAAAGGGATACGGAAAACGGATGGGAGATCGGAAGGAGGGCCGCCGGCTGCGGGGTCTGAACGCCTCCGCCGCGCTGCTGCCCTATGTTATGCGCCGCCGCAGCGACGCCTGCAACAGCTACGACGACACCCTGGAGGTCACGGAGATCGAGCAGTGGCTGCTGCAAAAGCGCGCCGAGGGCAGCCGCGGCCTGAACCTGACCCATTTGATGGTGGCGGCCTATGTCCGGACCGTGTCCATGCGCCCGGGAGTGAACCGTTTCGTATCGGGCAGCCGCGTCTTTGCCCGGAGCGGCATCCAGGTGGTGCTCCGCATTCCCCGGGGCATGGACTCCGACGCCCCCTGGACCAGCATCAAGGTGTCCTGCAGCCCCACGGATACCATATATGATGTATACCGCCGGGTCAGCGACGCCGTGGACGAGGTGCAGGCCGGCACCGGCGAGTCCGCCTACGACCGGCTGGCCGCCTCCGTGGCCCGGCTGCCCCGGGGCGCGCTGCGCTTCCTCTTCTTTCTGCTGCGCTGGCTGGACTACCACGACTGGCTCCCCCAGTCCCTGCTGGACGCCAGCCCCTACCATGGCTCCCTCTCCATCTGCGACACCGGATCCCTGGGCATCGAGCCTGTGACCCACCATATATATGACTTCGGCAACCTGCCCGTGTATCTGAGCTTCGGCGCCAAGCACCGGCGCTACGAGTACGACCGGGAGGGGCAACTGGTGGAGCGGCACTTCGTGGACTACCGTATCACCAGCGACGAGCGCATCGCCGACGGCAGCACCTGCGCCGACGCTCTCAAGTGCATGAAATACTTCCTGAAAAACCCCCAGCTCCTCGAGCAGCCCCCCGAGACGGTGGAGGACGACATCAACTGAACGCTCGCGGAAAAGCCCCCGTGTCTCAGGACACGGGGGCTTTTGGTGGCTTTTGGCAGGGTTTTTTCCGGAAAAAGTAACAGTGTTGTAACTTTTTGGCGGTTCTATGCAAAAGAGATTGTAAATTTTCGTTACTTTTGCCGTCTGTACACCCGCCCGGGCGGGTGGTATATTTACAGCAGAAATGATGGGCCCCGCTCTGTGGGAAAGGATGGATAGAACTATGAAAAGAACGCTCTCTCTGCTGCTGGCTGTGCTGCTGCTCTGCTCCCTGGCGCCGGCGGCGTTTGCCGTTGACGAGACCAGCCAGAACAAGGACTATGTGGCCTTCTACCTGACCCGCTACGAGGTGAAGAGCGGCGACACCCTCTACTCCATCTGCTCCACCCGGGGCATCGAGTACGCCAGCTATCTCTCCATCATCAAGAATGTCAACGGCATTGCCAATGAGAACAGCCTCATTGCCGGGCGCAGCTACTGGCTCCCCGCCAAGACGGTGGGCAGCGCCACGGACTATTACACCGTGTATAAGCACATTCTGGTGAGCGGCGACACCATCAGCGCCCTGTGCAGCACCTATGGCATCTCCCTGAGCAACAACGAGGCGCTGCTGAAGGCCGTGAACAACGTCACCAGCCTCACCAACTTCATGGTGGGCACCTCCATCTTCATCCCCGTCTCCACCAGCGCCACCGGCGACGCCCCCGCGAACCCGGGCACGCCCGTTACGCCCACCACGCCCCCCACCGCCTCTCCCGCGCCCACCCCGGCTCCCGGCGGCTCCGGCAACGCCAACCAGAACAAGGACTACGCCGCCTTCTATCTGACCCCCTACGAGGTCAAGAGCGGCGACACCCTCTCCAGCATCTGCTCGGCCCGGGGCATCAACATGGGCGACTACCTGAGCATCATCCAGAATGTGAACAAGCTGGCCAGCTACAACTACCTGATCGCCGGGCGCAGCTACTGGATCCCCTCCAAGACCGTGGGCAACGCCAGCAGCTACTACGCCGTCTACCGGCACACCCTGGTTCCCGGCGACACGGTCTACGCCCTCTGCCAGACCTACGGCATCTCCATGACCAAGTACTCTGACATGATCCTCAAGCTCAATAACGCCACCAGCCTCACCGGCTTCATGGCCGGCCGGCCCATCCTCCTGCCCGTGTTCCACGAGGGCAGCACCGGCGGCGCCGGCTCCACCGTGGGCGGCCTGCCCACCGACACCTCCTCCGCCGGACAGAGCACCGGCACCAGCACCTCCACCACCGTCACCAACCCCGACGGCACCACCACGACCACGACCACCACGACGACCACCACCACCAACGAACTGCCCAACCTCTTCGCCGCCTCCGCCGCCAGCACCTATTATCTGGTTCCCAGCGTGGTCAAGAACGGCGACAGCCTCATCAGCATCTGCAACGCCCTGGGCAGCAGCTTCTCCCAGAACCGGGACCTGATCGCCACGGTGAACGGCCTTACCTCCTACTCCCTGACCGTGGGGCAGGAGCTCTACATCCCCACCCAGAACGCTCCCTCCACCGGCAAGTACTACACCGTCTCCGTCCACCCCATGGCCGCCGGTGAGACCGTCTACGGTATCTGCACCGCCGCCGGCGGGGACTTCAACGCCAGCTACAAGATGCTGGTGGCCCTCAACGCCGGTGTGAACTTCAACTGGCTCAGCGTGGGCCAGAAGATCTCCATCCCCGTCTTCCACGGGTAAGTTCAGACGCAAAGAGCCCCCGGCGCCGCGGCGCCGGAGGCTCTTTTCCGTTCAGTCCATATACCGGTTCCGGTAGGCCCGGTGGGTCAGTACGCCGGACATCTCCGTCAAAATGTCCGTCATTCCCACGCTATCCCCGTTCCCGTCCCGCAACGGCAGATTCAGGGTAGCGGGGAACTCCAGATACACCCGGGTGCCCTGACCATCCCGGCTCTCCACCATGGTTCGCCCCCCATGGAGCTTCACCAGCTCCCACGCCAGCGCAAGACCCAGTCCCGCGCCCTCCGCGTCCGGTTCCTCGCAGGGGTTGGAGGAAAAAAAGGTGCCCATCCGCTGGGCGGGGATGCCCCGTCCGTTGTCCTCCACCTTCATTCTCACCCAGGTGCCCTTCCGCTGTACGCTCACGCGGATCCGCCCCTGGGCAGGCGTGGAGGCCAGCGCACGGGAGATCAGGCAGGTGAGTATCTGCTCCAGCCGCCGGGGATCGCCCTCGATGAAGCACCCGTTCTCGCCCTCCACCTCCAGCTCCGCGTGCTTTTTGTCCAGCAGGCAGCGCATCGTGTTGACCAGATTTGCGGCGATGGCGGTGAGATCCACCGCCTCCCGGCTGATCTTCATGGCCCCGGAGAGGAGCTCGTTGAGGTCGCCCAGATCTTCCACCAGGCGGCGCATGGTATAGCAGGCGTGACGCAGGGAGGAGCCGTAAAGATCCTCCTCCTGCTCCGGCAGCAGCCGCAGCAGCCGCTCCGCCGGAAGCTGGATCTGATAGAGGGCCGAGCGCATGGCGCCCAGCACCCCCGTGCCCACTCTCACACCTCTGCAGCTTTCCGTATTCTGCACCCGAAGCACCAGCAGTCCTCCCTGCTGCATACCGGAAAACATCAGCGTTCTGCTCCCCCAGAGGACAGAAAAGGAGAAGTTGCCCTCCTCGACGCTCTCGGGGCAACAGGGCAGCAGAGACGAGAGCTCCGCGCCCCGTCTCTCCCCCAGCAAGCGCACCGCCGCGCTGTTTTGAAAGACAATCTTGCCCTTCTGCACGCCCAGCATGGCCTCGCTGCATAATTCAAACCAGGAGCAAAGCTCCTCTACCCAACCACTCATAGCCATCAGTTTACCCCGCAGCCGCCTTTTTTTCCAGTGTAGCAGATTTTCCCTGTCCGCACAATCCCGCCGGGCCGGATTCTGCCAAAAAGAGGCGAAAACGCGGCACATTTCTATGATATTTACAAAATCATGCTTGTATGGGGGCCAAAACTGTTGTAATATATTGCCAGTGGATTTCCGGCCCGCTCTCCACATACTAAGGACAAAATTTCAAATACGGAGGACTCAACATGGCAATCAAAGTTGGTATCAATGGCTTTGGCCGTATCGGCCGTCTGGCGGCCCGCGTGCTGCTGCAGCGCGATGACATTGACCTCGTTGCGATCAACGCTCCCGACAAGACCCCCGAGCAGGTGGTCTACGCCTTCACCCACGACACCGTCCACGGCCGGTGGAACGCCCCAGTCCGCTGCGAGGGCAACACGCTCTATTTCGGTGATGACAAGGTGGCTCTTCTCGACAACCGCGACCCCTCCAAGCTGGGCTGGGGCGAGCTGGGCGCCGACTACATCCTCGAGTGCACCGGCAAGTTCCTCTCTCAGGAGTCCGTGCAGCCCCACCTGGACGCGGGCGCCAAGTTCGTGCTCATGTCCGCCCCCGCCAAGGACAAGACCCCCATGTTCGTCTACGGCGTGAACCACGACACCTTCGACCCCGCCCTCACCACCGCCTCCGCCGCTTCCTGCACCACCAACTGCCTGGCCCCCGTGGCCAAGGTGCTCAACGATAAGTTCGGCATCGTGGAGGGTCTCATGACCACCGTCCACGCCGCCACCGCCTCCCAGAACCTGGTAGACGAGTACTCCTCCAAGAACTGGCGTCTGGGCCGCAGCACCTACAGCAACATCATCCCCACCACCACCGGCGCCGCCAAGGCCGTGGGCAAGGTCATCCCCGAACTCAACGGCAAGCTCACCGGCATGGCCATGCGCATCCCCGCCGCCGACGGCTCCGTGGTGGACCTGACCGTCCGCACCGAGAAGGCCTGCACCATGGAGGAGGTCTGCGCCGCCATGAAGGAAGCCGCCGAGGGCGAGATGAAGGGCGTTCTCGCCTACGAGACCGACCCTGTGGTGTCCTCCGACTTCATCGGCACCACCTATGCCTCCATCTTCGACGCCACCGCCGGCATCGCCCTCAACGATCACTTCCTCAAGCTGGTGGCCTGGTACGACAACGAGATGGGCTTCACCCAGAACATGATCCGCCTCATCGTCCATGTGGCCCACGCCAAGGGCGACAGGTAAGCGGCCGTATCCCCCTGTAGAACTTCAGCGCCCCCGGAACAAACCGGGGGCGCATCGTTTTTCTCCGCTCCATCATCCAAAGCAGGCGGCGCAGCCCCAGAGACACAGCAGCGCCAGCGACAGACTCAGCGCTCCCATCGCCCTTTTCGTGCCTTGCAGCGTTCTCGCCCCCTCTCCCGGATCGGGAATAATAACCGTTATTGGTTAATGTCATTGTACACCGATTCTGGTTAATATTCAAGGAGAAAGTGGGGTCGGCAGATGTGATATCTTACAGCAATTTATGGGAGACCATGAAGAAACGGGGCGTTACCCAGTATGCGCTCATCCACCGCTACAAAGTCAGCCCCGCCCAGATCACCCGGCTGAAGCGGAACGAGAGCGTGAGCACCCACACCATCGATATGTTCTGCAAGATCCTGGACTGCACGGTTTCGGAGGTCATGGAGTACATCCGGGACGAGGATTAGGCGGGGGATTCCCGCCTTTTTTCGCCGCAGACGCGATTTTTCTTGCCCCCGCCGCCCCGGCGTGATAGAATGAGACAAATTTTTCGGACAAAGGAGGGCGCAAGATGAAACGAACGGTCTGTCTGCTGCTCTCTCTCCTTTTGCTGCTGTCCGGCTGCACCATCCGCCGCGGCCCCCAGCCCGCGCCGGGGCGCAGCGGCCCCATCTCTGTCCAGGATGACCCCGAACCTACCCTGGAGCCCACGCCCTGCCCCCACGACCGCTTTTCTCTGGGGGTCTGCACGGACTGCGGTTACGCCTGCCCCCACGCAGAGTGGGAGGAGGGGCGCTGCGTCCTCTGCGGCGAGTTCTGCACCCACCGCTGGGAGGAGGGCGTCTGCGCTGTATGCGGGGAGGTCTGCCCCCACGGGCGGCACGACGCGGACAGTTGCCTCTGCACCGAGTGCGGCGTTTTTGTGCGGCACCATTACTTCAACAGCGTCTGCTCCCTCTGCGGCGGCGAGCCGGAGTTCAGCGATCTGGACATCCCCGAGGAGCTGCGCGTTCCCTGCGAGCAGAAGGGCACGCTGGAGCATGTGACCTACCGCACCCACAACTACCCGGCGGAGGCCTGGGGGGTCATGGACGAGTACGACAAGTCCATGACGGTCTACCTCCCCTACGGCTATGACCCGGCCAAGCAGTATGACGTGATCGTCATCATGCATGGCATGGGCTATATGTCCGAGTACTGGCTGGACACGGAGCAGGAGTATTCCCACGAGGGCGAGCGCATCAACACCGTGGATGTACTGGACAACATGATCGCCCGGGGGCTCTGCCCGCCGGTGATTGTGGCCGCTCCCACCTTCTACCGGGACAGCGTGGTGCTGGGTGAGTATCTCAGCGGCGCGGCCTTCGCCCCGGAGCTGCGGAACGATGTGATCCCCTATCTGGTGGAGCACTACGCCACCTACGCCGCGGAGCCCACCAGCGAGGCGGTGGCGGCGGCGCGGGAACACTTTGCCTATGTAGGGCTCTCCATGGGCTCCATCATCGGCTTCCAGTCGGCCCTTACCCTCTGTCTCGACCTGTTCGGCTACTACGGCTGTTTCTCCGGCTTCTCCACCTACCCGGCCAACATCCTCTCGGTGATCGACACGGAGGAGTTCGCGGACTACCCCATCTACTATCTCTACAACAACGCCGGGGCCTGGGACATCGCCCTCAACGACCACCGGTATTTCTACAACGACCTGATCGCCCGCAGCGACCGCTTCGTGGAGGGCGAGAACACCTGCTTTGTGCAGGTGAAGGACTACGGCCACGAATTCCGTACCTGGATCGTGGGGCTTTACGACTGTCTGGGCGTATTTTTCGCCTTCACCCCATAACAGCGTGGGAACAACAGAGCAGAACGAGGCGGCGGAAATCATTCCGCCGCCTCGTTTCTTTTTACAGAACGTGCACCGACCCGGCATCGAACACCAGTTGGCACATCTCGCCCGCCTGGTAGATACGCTTATTCTTGGGGTTGTGATCCTCCAGCTTGACGAGGGTGTTGCCCAGCATCACATGGTAGTTCTGATAGGAACCCATGAAGCAGGACAGCACCACCCGGCAGGGTACGCCGCCCTCGTCGGAGAGCCGGGCCGCCTCGGGCCGGAGCACCGCCGTATAGCGCTCGCCCAAGCGCAGGCCCTCCCGGTCCTCCACGCGGACCTCCTGCCCATCCACGGCCAGCACGGCCACGCCGCCGTTCTCCCGCCGCAGCAGCTCGCCCCGGAGGAAGTTGGCCTCTCCGATGAAATCCGCCACGAACTCGCTCACCGGGCGGTAGTAAATGTCCCGGGGGGTGCCCATCTGTGCCACCACGCCCTTGTCCATGACGATGATCTCGTCGGAGAGGGCCATGGCCTCGCTCTGGTCATGGGTCACATAGATGGCGGTGATGCCCACCTCCTGCTGGATGCGGCGGATCTCCGTTCGCATACTCACCCGGAGTTTGGCGTCCAGATTGCTCAGCGGCTCGTCAAAGAGCAGCACCGACGGCTCGATGACCAGCGCCCGGGCCAGGGCCACACGCTGCTGCTGGCCGCCGGAGAGCTGGTTGGTCATGCGCCCCTCCATGCCGTCCAGTTCCACCAGGTGCAGGATATCCAGCACCCGCCTGCGGATTTCGTCCCTGGGCACATGGCGAAGCTTCAGCCCGTAGGCCACGTTGTCGAAGACGTTGTAGTGGGGCAGCAGGGCGTAGCTCTGGAACACCATGGCGGTGTCCCGCTTATTGGGGGTCAGGGAGTTGATGGCCTCATCCCCCAGGTAAATCTCCCCCTCGTCGGGGCTTTCAAAGCCCGCGATCATGCGCAGCGTGGTGGTCTTGCCGCAGCCGGAGGGCCCCAGCAGCGTGATGAAGCTGCCGGGCGCAATGGTCAGGTCGATGTCCTTGACCGCGTAGAAATCCTTGCGGGTCTTGGGATCCTTGTAGATCTTGGAGATGTGCTCCAGCTTCACGCCCTTGGGGGCCTTGTTTATCTCGCTCATGATGCAATCCTCCTGCGAAATCAATCGGTTTGGCCCAATGCCTTCTGCCTGTTCAGTGCCCGGGTCTCACGCTCAAACCTTTTGGCCAGGCGTTTCTGCTTGTGGTCCGCATCGAAGTAGCGCAAAACGCCGTTGAGGAACATGATCACGCCAAAGGTGATGATAATCAGCACGGTTGCGTAGGCGCAGGCGATGCCGTTCTCGCCCTTCTCGGCAAACTCGTTGATCCGCACGGTGATGAGCAGATACTTGGGCGTCACCAGCAGGATGATGGCGGAGATGGCGGTGATGGAGCGGACGAAGGTGGTTACCAGGCCGCTGAGGAAGCTGTCCTTGATCAGCGGCAGCGTCACCGAGGTGAACACCTTGCCGGAGCCTGCGCCCATATCGTAGGCGGATTCCTCAATGGATTTGTCGATCTGCCGCAGGGCGGAGATGCCGCTGCGGGTGCCCGTGGGCAGGGAACGGACGATGAACACGATGACCAGGATGGCGCCGGTGCCGTACAGCCCCTGCAGAAAGCCGCTATGGAACACGCCGCCGGAAAAACCGCGGATGTAGCCAATGCCCAGCACCGTGCCCGGCACGGCCATGGCCAGGATGGATACAAACTCGATGAAGCCCTTGAGGGCGAATTTCTTCTTGACCACCAGGTAGCTGATGATCATGCTCAGCAGCGCGGTGATGGGCGTGGCGATCAGGCTCAGCACAAAGGAATCCTTGAATGCGCGCAGGCCGTCCATCTTCCACATGTTCTGGATGTGCTTGAAGGTGAGGGAGTAATCACGACCCCACAACTTGAACAGTGCGCCGAAGGGCACGGAGATATACAGCAGCATCACGAACAGGCTCACAGCGGCGCACAGCACGGTCAGCGGATAGCGGACGGACTTGTCCTCGATGAGCATGCGGGCGCGGCTGGCCTTGCCGGTCAGGGTCTGGGCCGTTTTCTTCTCCAGATAGTACTTTTGGATGAGGAACATCACCATCGTCAGCCCCAGCAGGATGACGGCCATGGCGGAGGCGCCCGCCTTGTCGTAGGTGCCGCCCGTGACCTGCAGATAGATGCTCGTGGCCAGCGTATCGTAGTTGCCGCCGATCATCATGGGGTTGGCAAAGTCCGCCACCGATTCGATGAAGGTGATCAGGAAGGCGTTGCCCAGGCCGGGCAGCAGCAGCGGCAGCGTCACGGAGGTGAACACCTTGAAGCGGCTGGCACCCATGTCCCGGCTGGCTTCCTCCAGGGACGGGTCGATGTTCTTCAGCAATCCCGTGAGCATCATATAGCACACCGGGAAGAAGGTCAGAATCTGCACCACCGCCAATCCGGGCAGACCGTACACATTGCCCTTGACATGGAACAGGGTGTAGGAAATGAGTCCCTTGCGGCCAAAGAGCAGAATCATGCTCAGGCTCAGCACAAAGGGCGGCGAC
>JAQXJT010000002.1 GCA_029009095.1 bacterium | reverse complement strand
CTCGTTGAGCGTGATCACCACCAGTAGGCCCCATTTTCGTATGCTCCGCTCCAGTTCCGGTGCAGATAGACGCCGTCCACATCCACATATGGACACTTTCCGCGCTGCGGCGGACGGTTTCTCCAATCCGCATTGTGGACATAAGCCTGCCTGTTCAGATCGCTGATTGGGGCGGACGATACCTTGCCGCCCTGTAGCGCCTCCAAAATGCTCTCCACCCGGCGCACCGATCCGCATGCAAGATACAATCTCAATCAGGGCCACCTCCACGCTCCCGCGCATATGTACCCCGATTTGTCCGCTGATAACTTTCAGGACAAAGCTGACAGGTTTTCATTCACTGATTCAAGGAGAAAGGCGTCGTTTTCACGACGCCTTTCCGGGTGTGGGGCTTATTGATATTCTTATGGATTCTCCACAGGGTCTTCTTCCGGAATGTTGGGCTCACTGTATTCATACCCGCATAAAGTGCATTCATTTACCCCATTACCGACAGACGCGAATTTGTGTGATTCTGCACCTTCAGAATAATCACATCTGGTGCAACACACTTCATGATTGTTCGCATCAAGGTTTTTGTAATTGATGTCATGACCCAGGGCGGGGATGGTCTGCTGAGCAACCAACACCTCACCGCAGACAGAGCAGTGCTTGCCCTCAGTCCTGCCAGCCGCTGTGCAGGTGGCCACTACGGCTTCATCCGTGGCCTCGGTATGGGTGGTGCAGGTGGCAGGGGCGGTCTCCGTGTCTTCATTCCACCGATTGCTATGAACTGTATTTCCATCAACCTTTACATAGTCAAGGAAGGTATCCAGATTGGTGGAAACTGTTACACTCGCTGTTCCGGAAGTAATCTCGACACCATTTGTGGAGTTCGCAACAACCTCGATCGAAGAGTTACCGGAAATATTGACGGACACAGTGTCAGGAGCAGCCTCAGCAACAACTACCTGACCCACAACATCACTGCTGACTTCAATATCCGCGCTGGTTATTACCGTATCCACTGTTCCAGCCGAACCTGTAATACGGAGTTTGGCGGTGGATGTAACTTCTACGATCTTACCAGCAACGATATTCAGTTCCAATCCATCATCACTGTTTTTCGCAGCAGTCAGTGATTCGATGATCGTATCGTTTCCGCGTATTTCCAAATCATTCTGCGCAACAACGTTTTGAATTGCAGAGTTCTCTGCGGTCAGGGTGGCATGACCAGCCTGAATGGTCATGGCTCCGGTGAGGGTGGCGTTATCCAAAAGAATCGTTCCATCACTTGCCCCCTCAGTGATTACAACATCAGCGCCGGTCTGGCCGGTCAGGGTTACTTTATCAGAGGCGATCAGGATGATTCCTGCCTTATTTACCATCTCATATGTGCCGGGCTCGTTGATGTACTGAACCACACAACGGTCCAGAATCGCCACAAACGCCGCTCTGGTCAACATATCAGAAGACTGAATTTTTCCAGCCTCATCTTCTCCAATAAAACCTGCTTTCACCATGGCGGCGATGAAAGGCGCCGACTCATCCAGTGTGGAGTCTCCATCAGGGAATGTGGAAAGTCCTGTGCTGGCGTCAAGCTGGATGTTCATTGCGCGGCACATCATGACAATGGCTTCCTCACAGGTAATGGGATCGTTCGGATTGGCCTCCCCATCGTTATCGGGCATAATGCCTGCTTCCTCATTAAGCCCAAGGATACTCGCCAATATCTGCGCAAACTGAGCCCTTGTCATATTATCATCCGGATAGAACTTACCCTGACTGCCGGGTACAATACCATACTCACTCCAGCGCTCAATGGACGATTCCGCCCAATGGCCCTGAATGTCACTGTAGCTATCCGCTGCGGCAAAACCAGATATCACACAACAGGTCAGCGCAAGGATAAGGGTCAGCATCAGCGACAGTGTTTTTTTCATGCCGATCTTCCTCCTTTTGTTTGTTCCTTTATTTTCAGACTTATCTTTCGGCTTTACGCCGTCCGTTTCAATAGTCCCGGCGCGAAACGACAATATAACGGCGCAAAACGACAAAAGCCGCCGCGCGCCCTGCCGGTGAAGCAAGCGGCCATGCGCGGCGGTTCGGATATGGGTTTGTCACGCGTTGCTGTCTCTCTCCCGCACCTTGTCAAAGTACTTGGCTCTCCAAAAGGGAGAACCAAGGGTGCCATAGGTGGTAATGGCATAACATACGGAGCGTATCGATACCGATACGCTCCGTTAACTGTCTTACAAACGCCCCGGTTTGCACCGGGGCGTTTTTTTCTGTTATTTTTCTGTTATATTATATGGTATAGCGGGGACTCACTGCGCCAGGAAGTCGATCCCCGCTTTCCTGGCTTGGGAGCAGAGCTGACGGGTGGGGATGGTGTACGCTTTCCCGTCTTTGAGAAAGTGGGTGCCGCACTGACGAAAGGTGAAGCTCACATTCTGCCGGACGCACTGTTCCCGGATGTGGAGCACCCAATCATAGTCCAGGGGACGGCCCTCCCGGTCGGATTCTCCGCCCACTGTCACGCCCTCGACGCCGGGGAGGTAGCTCTCGATATCCAGATCCTCCAGCAACGGCTGGGCGGTGATGAGCCGGTGGCGGATGGGCAGTTCCTGAAAGACGGCGAGGCGGCGCTCAGCGTTTTTCTGATTTTCCACGGTGCAGCAGACGACAACATTTTCGTACCCTGTCCCCCAGTCGGCGGGCAGACAGCCGGCGAAGCGCTCGATTCGTTTGGTGAGAAAGAGAAACCGGCAGTCCTGCCGCTGGCGGATCATGTCCCAGCACTCGTCCCGCCACCCATCGGCCTCCTCCACCAGGAAGTCTGTGGAAAAAGCCAGGTAGACGAGGCCGGGCTTCATCTTATAGTTGCCGTTTTTCAGTCGCTCCACGGGCTTATAAAAGTCCCGGGTCCGGACGATCTGCGAGGTGTCCACTCCGCGTTTTTGATCGCCCTTGTAGATGTAACAGTGGAGGCAGCCCTCGCTGTACTTTTTGCAGCCGTGCCAGGGATCCCATCTTGCCATGGGCTACTCCTCCTTTCCCACGTCTTCTGCGGTTAATTTGGCCCGGAACGAGATGGCGCGGGGGGTGGGCATATCGTCGAAAAGGACGATATGGGCCCGCTTGTCCAGATCTGCGTCCACCACGGTGCCCCGGCCAAAGACGCTGTGGCGCACCCGCTGCCCCACGGGCAGCAGCGTGGGCTCCGAGGCGGGGAGGGCGCGCTCCGCGGCGGCGATATGGCTCCGGGCGTCGGCGATGAGATCCTCCCGGGGCCTGGCGGTGAAGGTAAGGAGCTGCTGGTCGATGTCCAGCAGGAAGCGGGAGGGATAGCGGGGCGCGCCGTCCAGCCCCCGCCCGGCGGCCTCGGAGAGACAGAGCCGCCGCTCGGCACGGGTGAGCGCTACGAAGGCCAGACGCCGCTCCTCCTCCATGGCCGGGAGGGTGCGGGTCCGCCCCGAGGGGAAGACGCCCTCGTTCATGCCGCAGAGAAAGACCACCGGGAACTCCAGACCCTTGGCCGCGTGGACGGTCATGAGCTTCACCCGGTCCCTATCGTCGGCGAGGTCGCTGTTGGTGAAGAGAGCCACATGGCGGAGATAGTACTCCGTGCTGCACTCCTCCCCGCAGCTGAGCTCGAATTCAAAGACCGATTGCTTCAGCTCCGAGAGGTTGTCCAGCCGCTCCTGGCTGCCCTCGGTGCGCAGCATCCGCTCGTAGCCGCTCTGCTCCAGCACGGCGGACAGCAGCTCCGATACGGGCCGGGTATCGGCCCCCTCGGAGAGCGTTTCCACCAGCGAGATGAGCTTCCCCGCGCCGCTGCTGCGGAACAGCTCCTCTTCCCGCAGCTGACAGAGCGCCGCGTAGAGACTCAGTCCCTGCTCCGCGGCGTAGTCCCGGAGAGCCTGCATCCGCCGCCGGCCCAGATTGCGCCGGGGGGTGTTGGCCACACGGAGGAAGGAGAGGTCGTCCCGGTAGATGAGGAGGCGGAGGTAGGAGAGAGCGTCCTTGATCTCGGCGCGGCCGTAGAAGGGGGTGCCGCTGTAGATGGCGTGGGGGATCTCCGCGCGGAGCAGCACCTCCTCCACCGTCCGGCTCAGGTAGTGGGAGCGGTAGAGCACCGTCATGTCCCGCCAGCCCACGCCCTCCTCCTCGTGGAGCCGCCGCATCTCTCCGGCCATCCACGCGGCCTCGGCCTCGCTGTTCTCGGCGTAGTGGCACAGCACCTCCGGCCCGCCGGGGAGGGTGGGCAGCAGGGACTTTTTCACCCGGGCGGCGTTTTTGTCGATGAGGGAGTTGGCCACGGCGAGGATCTGGGGGGTGGAGCGGTAGTTACGGGTCATGAGGATGGTCTGCACGTGGGGGAAGTGGGTGTCGAAGTCCAGCAGATACTTCACATTGGCGCCCCGCCAGGTGTAGATGGTCTGATCCGGGTCGCCCACCACGAAGAGGTTTTTGTGGTAGCCGCAGAGGGCCTCCATCAGCTCGTATTGCAGCCCGTCGATGTCCTGAAACTCGTCGATCATGATGTACTCGAGCCGCTGCTGCCACTTGAGGAGGATGTCGCTCCGCTCCCGGAAAATGTGGAGGGAGAAGAGGATGAGATCGTTATAATCCAGGGCGAAATTCTTCTTTTCCTGCCAGAGATAGCCGTAGAAGATGATGTCCCGGACGTCGGCGGCCTCCAGGTATTTCCGGTGCAGTTCCTCCCCGGAGAGGTCGATCAGCTCCCGGTAGTACTCCGGGCGCTTATAGAGCTTTTGAATTTCGATCATGTCCCGGGCGGCAGAGAAGGTCATGTCCCGGAGGGACAGCCCCCGCTCCTCGTAGATGACGGCGAGCATGGCGTCGATATCGGAGTTGTCCAGCACCAGAAAGCTCCTGGGGTAGCCCACCACATAGCACTCCTCCTGGAGGATGGACACGCAGAAGCCGTGGAAGGTGTTGATGTAGCCGGTGTCGTTGTCGCCGGTGAGGTTGTGGATGCGGCGGCGCAGCTCGTTGGCGGCCTTGTTGGTGAAGGTCACGCAGAGGATGTTCCCGGGCAATATGCCCAGCTCCGTCACCAGATAGGCGAAGCGGTGGGTCAGGGCGCGGGTCTTACCGCTGCCCGCCCCGGCGATCACCCGCACGAAGCCTTCCGTGGCGGTGACGGCGGCGCGCTGCTCCTCGTTGAGCTGGGAGAACAGTTCGTCCATCTTTACGCCTCCCCCAGCCCGCAGCCGCACCAGCTCTGCCGGTAGAGCCCGAACTCCCGGCTCAGCTCAATAGAGCGGAGGTAGCCGTTGCGCTTTTTGAAGTCGGAGGGGAGCCAGCGCGTGCGCAGCCCTTCGGCCAGGGCGAAGCCCAGGGCGTTGATGCGCCCGGCATCCTTGTGGGGGGAGACGGTGAGGGTGGTGGCGAAGTAGTCGTAGCCCCCCGCCTCCGCCTCCCGGGCCGTGCGCTCCAGGCGCAGACGGAAGCACCGGGTGCACCGCGCCCCGCCCTCCCGCTCGCTCTCGAGACCCTGCGCCGCCCGGAAAAACTCCCCGTCATCCCATTCCGGGGCGATGAGCGCCACGCCCCGGGCGAAGGTGGCTTCTTCCAGCAGCCGGCGCTGCCAGTACAGGCGTTTTTCGTATTCCTCCCGGGGGAGAATGTTGGGATTGTAGAAAAAGACGGTCACGTCGAAGTATTGGGTCAGGTATTCCAGACAGTAGCTGCTGCACGGGCCGCAGCAGCTGTGGAGCAGCAGGCGCTTCCGCTCCCCGTTCAGCTCCGCCAGCAGCTCATCCAGCTCCCGCTGGTAGTTTCGTTTCATGGGCGCTCCCCCTTTCTCTGGGGGCATTGTACCACAGGAAAAAAGAAAAGAAAACCGCTTGACGAAAACTTGGGCGTTGGATACACTGGGGAAAAGGAAAAGGAGCTGTTCCCCATGGAAAAACGCAGAAGCAAGGAAAATTACTATCTCGACATCGCCGACGCGGCGCTGCAGCGCTCCACCTGCCTGAGGAGGAAGTACGGGGCCATCGTGGTGAAGGAGGACGAGATCGTCTCCACCGGCTATAACGGGGCGCCCCGGGGGCGGGTGAACTGCTCCGATTTGGGCCGGTGCACCCGGGAGGCGATGAACATTCCCTCCGGGGAGCGCTACGAGCTGTGCCGCAGCGTCCACGCGGAGGCCAACGCCATCATCTCCGCGGCCCGCCGGGATATGCTGGGGGGTACCCTCTATCTGGTGGGGCGCACCGCCGCGGACAACGCCCTGGTGGCGGACGCCACCCCCTGCGCCATGTGCCGCCGCCTCATTCTGAACGCGGGCATCCAGCGGGTGGTGGCCCGCGTCGATGGGGAACGCTACACCGTCACCGAGGTCTCCCAGTGGATCGAGGACGACGACACGCTGTAAGAAAAAGCCAACGGAACGGCCCCGGGCATCCGCCCGGGGCCGAAAAAGCAGCTATTTTCCTTGTGCCGGTGTCAGACCTGCTGCACGGAAGCAAGGACAACGCATAGAACAGAGCGTATTACGCATCTTCCGCGTCCCGGCAGAGGGAGCGGGAGGCGGAGAAGCCCTGGGGGTAGCGGCGCTTGAGCTTTTCGATGTTTGCCCGGAGGATATCCTCCAGCGGCAGACCCAGGGCGGTGGCGGCCTCGGCCAGATACCAGGCGATGTCCCCCAGCTCCCCGGCAAGGCGCTGCCGATCCAGCTCGTGGCCCTGGGCCATCCACTTCTTGACGATGTCGATGGCCTCGCCTGCCTCGCCGCAGAGGCCCATCACGCTGTTGATCAGCACGTCCCTCTCGCTCAGTTCGGGGTTGAGCGTGGTCATGGCAAGGTTCTGGTATTCGTTGATGGTCATGGCAGGCACCTCCGGGTGTTCTGGTCGGGCTTTTTCCAACATCATAACAGAGACGCCGGGGAAAGGCAACGGCCTTTCCCCCGGCGTCTCTGCTGTTTCTCCTCACTTTTCGCCCATGGCGGCCCTGGCGAAGCTGTTGTCCACCACCTGCTCGAAATCCACCCGTTCCTCCAGCTCTCCGGCGGTCTCCATGACCGTCTCCAGCCGCTCGAAGGACTCCTGCTTCATGGCGGGCACGGCGTTCCACGCGTCGATGTCCAGATGGCGCTGGCACACGGCGGTGAGCACCTCCAGATCCGTGTCGGGGAACTGCTCCACGATGGCCCGGGCGATCTCCCCGGCGCTGTGGGTGAGAACCCACTGCTGCCCCCTGTAGAGGGCGTTGGTGAAGCGCTGCACCATGTCCCGCTCCCCGTTCAGGGTGCTCTTCAAAGCGAAGAAGGCGGTGTAGGGGATCTCCCCGCTCTCCTGCCCGATGGACAGCAGTACATACCCCTTGCCCGAACGCTCCACCTCCGTGGCGGTGGGCTCAAAGAGGGACACATAGTCCCCGTTGCCGCCGGTGAAGGCCCCGGCCATCATGTTGAACTGCACGCTGGTGTCCACGTTCACGTCCTCGCCGGGGGTGAGGCCGTGCTGCCGCAGCACATACTCCAGCGTCATCTCCGGCACGCCGCCCTTGCGCCCGCCCAGGACGGTGCTGCCCCGGAGATCTTCCCACCGGAAGTCCCCGTCTTCCCGCCCCACGAGGAAGGAGCCGTCCCGTTTGGTGAGCTGGGCAAAGACCACGGCGTGGTTTTCCCGGCCCTCCCGCAGCACATAGATGCAGCTCTCCGGCCCGGCCAGACCGATGTCCGACTGCCCGGAGAGGACGGCGGTCATGACCTTGTCGGCCCCGCCGCCGTTGGTGAGCTCGATCTGAAGCCCCTCGGACTCGAAATATCCCAGGTGCATGGCCGCGTAAAGGGGGGCGTAGAACACCGAGTGGGTCACCTCGTTGAGACGGACGGTGGTCAGCTCCCCCGGGGCGGCGGCGCAGCCGGCAAAGCAGGCGAACACCAGGGCGGCGAGCAGCAAAAAGGATACAATGCGTTTCATACGATCACTCCAAAATGTTTTTTCAACCCCCGTTCCAGCCAGAGAATGCCCTGGTACATCCCGGCGGCGGCTGTACCCAGCAGCAGCACCGTGGACATGACCAGATCCATCTTAAAGACCTGGGAGCCGTAGACGATCAGATAGCCGAGACCGGCTTTGGACACCAGAAATTCGCCCATGATGACCCCAACCCACGACAGTCCCACATTGACCTTCAGCGCGTTGATGACCGTGGTGAAGTTGGAGGGGATCACCAGTTTGAAGAGGATCTGCCGCCGGGTGGCGCCCATGGCCCGGAGCAGCAGCAGCTTCTCCGCGTCGGTAGAGAGAAAGCCGTTGAGAACATCCAGTATGGTGACGATCAGGGAGATGGAGAGGGTCATGGCGATGATGCTCTCCGTGCCCGCCCCGATCCATACGATAAACACCGGCCCCAGCGCCGTTTTGGGCAGGGCGTTGAGCACCACGAGACAGGGCTCCAGCACCCGGCAGGCAAAGGGGCTCCACCAGAGCAGCACCGCGATCAGCGCCCCGCAGAGGGTGCCCAGCGTAAAGCCCGCCACCGTCTCCCAGAGGGAGGTGCCCAGATGGAGCCACAGATCCCCGCTGCGGCAGAGCTGCGCCAGGGTGGAGGCCATGCGGCTGGGCGAGCTGACCACAAAGGGGTCGATCCACCCCCGCCGCGCGGCCACTTCCCAGAGCAGAAAAAGTCCCGCGACCAGGGAGAGACGGACGGCGCTGACCGCCCGTTCCCGGCGGCGCTGGGCGTCGAGATAGGCCCTGCGGCGGGAAGATACATCAGCCATCCAAACCCAACTCCTTTCCGATCTCCGTAAAAAGCGGCGCGAACGCCGGATGGACCCGCCGCGCGGCGGGGGAGAGCGCGCGAAGCTCCGCGTCCAGCGTGTGGATATTCCGCACCGTGGCGGGGCGGGCGGTGAGCACCACGATCCGATCCGAGAGACTGATGGCCTCGGAAATGTCGTGGGTGACCAGCAGCGCGGTCTTGCTCTGCTGGCGGATGATGGAGCCGATGTCGGAGGCCACCGTCAGCCGCGTCTGGCAGTCCAGCGCGGAGAAGGGCTCATCCAGCAGCAGCACCCCCGGGTCGGTGACCAGCGTGCGGATCAGGGCGCAGCGCTGGCGCATCCCCCCCGAGAGGCGGCCGGGGGGGCTTTTGGCGAAGTCTGCCAGATCGTACTGTTCCAGAAGCTCCCGGGCCCGCTGACGGCCCGCCCCGTCCCGATCCCCCCGTATTTCCAGCCCCAGCGTCACATTGCCCCAGATGCTCCGCCAGGGAAAGAGCTGGTCTTTCTGGGGCATAAAGCCAATGCGCCCGGAGGGGGCGGTCACGTCTTCCCCGAAGAGCGTGACGCGCCCGGCGGTGGGAGGCTCCAGCCCGGCGAGAATGGTGAGCAGCGTGCTCTTGCCGCAGCCGCTGGGGCCCACCAGAGACACAAACTCCCCCTCTTCCACGCCGAAACTCACGTCGCGCAGCGCCTCCACCTCGCCCTCGGCGGACTGGTAGATCATTTGAATATGTTCAAGTTCAGCGATCATCTCACTTTTCGTTCCTCCCTTTTGTCTGTGGGCACACCCCGGCGCGGGGTCGTGCTGTTTCATCCTATGGCGGCAGGGGAAAAGGGTGCGGGGCTTTTGGGGGAAACGCTCCGCCGCAGGGTGGGGAAAAGGGCTGATTTTGGGAGGTTTTTTTGAAAAAACTCTTTTCAAATGCCGGGGAGTGCGGTATAATTCCAATTTGGATTTGAATTTTCGGGAGTTGTGATTTATGGAACTTCGCAATATCGCCATCATCGCCCACGTTGACCACGGCAAGACCACGCTGGTGGACGAGATGCTCAAGCAGGCCGGCGTCTACCGGGAAAACCAGGAGGTCGTGGACCGGGTCATGGACTCGGGCGATCTGGAGCGGGAGCGCGGCATCACCATCCTGGCCAAGAACACCGCCGTCACCTATAAGGGCGTTAAGATCAACATTGTGGACACCCCGGGCCACGCCGACTTCGGCGGCGAGGTGGAGCGCGTGCTGAAGATGGTCAGCGGCGTGCTGCTGCTGGTGGACGCGGCGGAGGGCCCCATGCCCCAGACCCGCTTCGTGCTCAGCCGCGCCCTGGAGCTGGGCCACCGGGTGATCGTGGTCATCAACAAGATCGACCGCCCCGACCAGCGCATCCACGAGGTGGAGGACGAGGTGCTGGAGCTGCTGATGGATCTGGACGCCACCGACGAGCAGCTGGACTCTCCCATCCTCTACTGCTCGGGCCGTCAGGGCACCGCCACCAAGGACCCCAACGTCCCCGGCACCGATCTCCAGCCCCTCTTCGACACCATCCTTGACTATATCCCCGCCCCGCCCCAGGACACGGAGGCGCCCTTCCAGATGCTGGTCTCCTCCATCGACTACAACGAGTTCGTGGGCCGTATCGCCATCGGACGCATCGAGCGGGGCGTGGTGCGGCAAAATCAGGACATCGCCGTGTGCAATTTCCACGACTATCAGACCCCCGCGCGGAAGGCCCGGGCCGTGGCGCTCTTTGAGTTCGACGGGCTGGGGCGCACCCCTGTCACCGAGTCCACCGCCGGGAACATCATCGCCATCAGCGGCATCGGCGATGTGACCATCGGCGACACCATCTGTGCCGTGGACAAAGTGGAGCCACTGCCCTTTGTAAAGATCTCCGCCCCCACCCTGGAAATGACCTTCTCCGTGAACGACTCCCCCTTCGCCGGGCGCGAGGGCAAGTTCGTCACCTCCCGGCAGATCCGGGAGCGGCTCTACCGGGAGACCATGAAGGATGTGTCTCTCCGGGTCAGCGACATTGAAAACGCCACCGACAGTTTCAATGTGGCCGGCCGGGGAGAGATGTCGCTGAGCATCCTCATCGAGACTATGCGCCGGGAGGGCTACGAGTTCCAGGTGTCCCCCCCGCGGGTGCTCATGCGCCGCAACGAAAAGGGCCAGTTGGAAGAACCCATGGAGGAGCTGGTGGCCGATGTGCCACAGGAGTGCGTGGGCGCGGTCATCGAGAAGATGGGCACGCGCAAGGGCGAACTCAAGGAGATGACCCCCGTGGGCAGCCGGATGCGCCTGACCTTCCTCGTCCCCTCCCGGGGCCTCTTCGGCTACCGCAACGAGTTCCTCACCGACACCCACGGCGAGGGCATCATGGCCAGCGTGTTCGACAGCTATGCCCCCTACAAGGGCGACATCCAGCGCCGCAGCACCGGCTCCCTCATCGCCTGGGAGACCGGCGAAGCCGTGGCCTACGGCATCTGGAACGCCCAGGAGCGGGGCATCATGTTCATCACCCCCGGCACCAAGGTCTACGGCGGCATGGTGGTGGGCCAGTCCCCCAAGCTGGAGGACATCCCCGTGAACGTCTGCCGCACCAAGCACCTGACCAACACCCGCGCCTCTGGCAGCGACGAGGCGCTGCGCCTCGTACCGCCCCGCCAGATGTCGCTGGAGCAGTGCATGGAGTTCCTCTCCGATGACGAGCTGCTGGAGGTCACCCCCCAGTCCCTCCGCATCCGCAAGAGCATCCTCGACCACTCCAAACGCATGAAAAACCTCAAGGGCGGAAAATGAGCCGCCGAAGCCCCCGGCCACGTCGGCCGGGGGCTTGCCATTGGGGCGGCGGCATGGTAAAATGCAGCGGAAGTGAGGGATGAACGATGGAGAGACCCTACGCGAGGGTCACCGTCACGGAGAAGGGCGAGCGCTCCCTCCGCGGCGGGCACCCGTGGGTATTTGACAATGTGATCGAGCGGGAGACAGACTGCGCGGACGGCGACGTGGTGGACGTCTACAGCGGGAAGGACCGTTTTCTGGGGCTGGGCTTTTATAACAGCCGCTCCCGCATCCGGGTGCGGCTGCTGAGCCGCAACGCCAACGACCGGGTGGACGGGGAATTCTTCCGCCGGAAGGTGGGCTGGTGCGTGGACTACAGGCGCACGGTCATGGGGGAGGACTTCGACAACTGCCGCCTGGTGTTCGGCGAGGCCGACGGTTTCCCGGGACTGACCGTGGACCGTTTCGGCGAGGTGCTGGTGGCGGAGGTGCTGAGTCTGGGCATGGAGCGCTGGAAGGACTGCGTCTATGACGAGCTGCTGCGCCTTACGGGCTGCACCGCCGTCTATGAGCGCTGCGACAACCCCATCCGGGACAAGGAGGGGCTGCCGCGGCACAGCGGCTTTGCCCGGGGCGGGCTGCCGGGCGTCGTCCGCATCCGGGAGAACGGGCTTTTCTTCGATGTGAACTATGTGGAGGGGCAGAAGACCGGCTACTTCCTGGATCAGAAGTATAACCGCGCCGCCGCGGCCCGGCTGGCCGGGGGACGGCGGGTGCTGGACTGCTTCACCCACACGGGGGCCTTTGCCATCCACTGCGCCGCTGCCGGGGCGGAAAAGGTCACGGCGGTGGATGTGTCCGCCCTGGCGCTGCAGAGCGCCCGGCACAATGCGGAGCTCAACGGGCTGGGGAATGTGGAGTTCGTGCAGCGGGATGTGTTCGAACTGCTCACGGAGCTGCTGGCGGCGAAAAACCACGACTATGACTATATCATCCTCGATCCCCCCGCTTTTACCAAGAGCAGCGCTACCGTGGAGAGCGCCTACCGGGGGTACAAGGACATCAACTACCGGGCCATGCGCCTGCTGCCCCGCGGCGGCTATCTGGCCACCTGCTCCTGCTCCCGCTTTATGACGGCGGAGCTTTTCCGGAAAATGCTCCGGGAGGCCGCCGCGGACGCAGGGGTGTCCCTCCGGCAGATCGAGGAGCGGCGGCAGTCCCCCGACCATCCCATCCTCTGGGGCGTGCCGGAGACGGAGTATCTGAAGTTCTACCTGTTCCAGGTGGTGTAAACGGAAAATCGCCGCCCTCCACCGGGCGGATCAAAAGGAGATATGCAATATGACTTATGAATACCGTACCAAGGGCACCTGCGCCAGCAAGATCACCTTCTCGCTGGAGGACGGGGTGATCCACGATGTGAAGTTCACCGGCGGTTGCAGCGGCAACACCCAGGGCGTGGCCGCGCTGGTGGAGGGCATGGACGCCCGGGAGGCCGTGCAGAGGATGAAGGGCATCCGCTGCGGCATGAAACCCACCTCCTGCCCCGATCAGCTGGCGAAGGCGCTGGAGACGGCGCTGGAGCAGTGAACTGAAAAAGCGCAGAGGGCGGCCGACCGCGGGGACATCCCCGCTGCCGGCCGCCGTTCTTGCAATACGCCGCCGGGTATGGTAGGATAGGCGCGAAAGGTGGGATCACGGTGGGAAAAGAACGGATACCCCGCTCTCTGGGGGAGGCGCTCTCCCTGCGCCGCAGTTACGGCGCGCAGCCGCGGATGGGCGGTCTGGCGACGGAAGAGCGAACGGGCGCGGCGATCCTGCCTCTGGACGGGTGCGAGGAGTTCACGAGGATCGATACGGACGGAACGCTGGTGCACATCGGCGCGGGCTGTACCGCCGCGCAGTTGAGCAAAGAGAAGCTGACGCCCCGGCTCCTGCGGCGCTGCGCCGCGCTGTGCCCGGAGGAGAAACAGGAGAGGGGCAGCCTGGGCGGAGCTATCTGCGCGGGGAGCGGGGAAGTGCTCGCCGTGCTGGAGACGCTGGACGCGAAAGTGACGGTGGCCTCGGAGTGCGGACGGCGTACCATGCCGCTGCGGAATTTCCGCCGCCGGACGGGACTGAATCTCGCCACGGACGAGCTGCTCTGCGAAATTCTCGTGCCCGAAAAGGACACGGGCGTCTGGGCATATGAGCGGGCGGAGGGCGGTCTCGCCTTTGCCGCCGTCATCCACTGGGAGCGGCGGCGTCTGGCCGCGCTCAGCGTGGCCTTTGCCCCGGGAGAGGGGAAAACCCTCCGCTACCGGGAGTTTGAACGGGAGATGCTCCGGCTCAGCGAACGGGAGGCCCGGGCGCGAAAGGACGAATTTCTCGAGGCCTACCGCCGCTGGTGGCCGGAGGACTGCGCGGAGAGCAGGACGGTGCTTTTGGGGCGGCTGGAGAGATTTTTGCAGGAAAACCATATATAAGGGCCGTCTCGTGCCCGGAGGGAGTGTGGGATATGAGGAAAAAATGGCTGCGCTGGCTGCCGGGGCTGTTCCTTGCCGCGGCGCTGGTTTTTCCTGTCCGGGCGGTGGGCGTGCATATGGGCTTTTCCGACCCCACGGCCACCGTGGGCGAGGAGGTGAGCGTGGTGGTGCTGGCCACGGCGGAGGGCAGCGAGACGGCGCTGCCCCTCTCCCGGGTGGAGATGACGCTGTGCTATGACGGGACGCTGCTGCGCTACGAGGACGCCGCGGGCGGCATGGGTTCGCTGCGGGCGGAGGAGGAGAACGGGAAGATCGTTATACAGGATGCCGCCGCCGGCGGCAGCTCCGTCTTTCTCGCAGAGCTGCACTTCACCGCCCTGTCGGCGGGGGAGGGGAGCATCACCGTGGAGAACTGCGCTGTCCTGGATGGGGACGGCGCGGAGGCTGCGTGCAGTTTGGGCAGCGCCCGGGTGAGCATCGCGGAGAAGATGGAGCAGGATGTGTCCCTCTACGCGCTGCTGGTGAACCACGGGACGCTGGAGCCGGCGTTCAGCCCCTCGTGCACCGAGTACAGCCTTACGGTGCCGGAGAGCGTGGCCAGCATCACCGTGGCCGCCCGGCCCAACAACTACTGGGCCAGCGCCTATGTGGACGGCCACGCTGCGCTGGAGTTGGGGGAGAACACCGTCACGGTCACTGTGACCTCCGGGGACGGCAGTGCCCAACGTGTCTACACCATCGCCGTCTACCGGGGTACGCGGCCCACGCCCACCCCGGAGGCGGTCGTTGTGCCCGAGCGGGAGCTGCCCCCGGAACCCACCCCCAGCCCGTCGCCCACGCCGACCCCGGAACCCACCCCCGATGTGGAGCAGATCCGCCGGGCGGGCTACGAAGAGGGACTGGCGGCCGGACAGGCGGAGGCGGAGACGGCCCGGGCGGCCTTGCAGACGGCCCGGGAGCGCATCGGCACGCTGGAGCACGCGGCGAAGCTCTCCGTGGGGGCCGCCCTGGCGGAGCTGCTGCTGATCGCGGTGCTGGGCGGGGCGCTGTGGTACCGGTACGACGGAAAGAGAAGAAGAAAATGAGCGGGAAGCCCCCGGCGCAGCGGGGGCCATGACGGGAGTGTACGCGAATGGAAGAAAAAGAACGGCGGAGCGGGCAGCGCCGCGCCGGGATCGAGGGACGGGACGCGCTGACGGCGGACGAGCGGCGGCAGCGGAGCGGACACATCGTGGAGCGGATTCTGGCGAGCGACTGGTGGCGGGAGAGCCGCACCGTGCTGAGCTACCGGGCGGTCAGGGGCGAGGTGGATCTGAGTGGGCTGGAGACGGCGGCCAGGGAGCAGGGCAAGCGGCTCTGCTATCCCCTCTGTCTCTCTCCCGGGGAGATGATCGCCCTGTGGCCCGGCGGGGACGCCTGGAAAAAAGGAAAATTCGGCATCTGGGAACCGGTGCGGGAGCGCTCGGTGGAGGTGAGACCGGAGGAGCTGGATCTGCTGCTCTGCCCCTGCACGGCCTTCGACGACGGCGGCGGGCGCATGGGCATGGGCGGAGGGTACTACGACCGCTACCTGCCCCGCTGCAAAGGACATATCGCCGCCGTGGCTTTCGAGGCGCAGCGCGCCGGACGGATCGACGCGGCGCCATGGGATGTGCCCATGGAGCGGGTCTATACGGAAAACGGCGTCTACCCGGAGGAAAAAGCATAAAGGAAAGAGCCGCCCCACCGGGGGCGGCTCTTTCCTTTATGAAAAACGGTCAGGCGGAGTAGGTGGAGAGCATCTTATTGAGGAGCCGGTAGAGCGCCTGGACGTCCTCCCGGGGGAGACGGAGACCTCCGGCGACCTTGGCGGGGATCTCCACCGCCTGCTCCCTGAGCGCCTCCCCTTTCTCCGTGAGGCTGACGATCAGACTGCGCTCATCCTCCCGGCTGCGCCGCCGGTTCACGAGGCCCTTCTCCTCCAGCTTCTTCAGCACCGGCGTCAGCGTGCCGGAGTCCAGATGCAGGAGTTTTCCCATATCCTTGACCGAGAGCATCCGGTGCTCCCAGAGCGCCATGAGCGTAATGTACTGGGTGTAGGTCAACCCCAGCGGCTCCAGATAGGGGGTGTACTGTCTGACGATCTCCCGGGAACAGGCATATAAGGGAAAGCAAAGCTGATTATCGAGCTTCAGGCAATCATACTTGTCCATGCGCTGTCATCTCCCTGTGTTTGTATTGAGGAAAACCACTTGTACTTACTACTATAACATTTACTTGAAAAAAATCAAACTTTTTTATACTTTTTTCGCATAACTTTCTACATTTTAAGAATAACCATGACAGAAAACCCGACATTTTGATTGAACCGGGACAGAAATCCTGCAAAAATACCGTTTTTTGCGGCTTTTTACGGAAAAACAGGCCGAAAATGAGCCAATGACCAAAAAATCATGACGGATTTTCCCCATAGTTTTGTGTGCTCTGCACAGAAAAGGGCGGTCAGTCAGGGGGGGAAAGGAAGTGTGGACAGGGAAGGGGGAAAAGAAAAGACCGGATGTATAAACATCCGGTCTGTCTGGAAAAGGTAAGCCATTTTGATACAATTCTACGCGTGGGGTGCACCGGTTGAAAAGTGGGGTTCACTTCTTATTTGGTGGGGTGCATTTGACATGGCGAGAATCATATGATTCTTAGTAATTTTCCGCACGCACTTCGAAGAATGCCTGAGGATGCTTGCAGACAGGGCAAACCTCGGGAGCCTTGGTTCCTACTACGATATGTCCGCAGTTACGGCACTCCCACATGGTAACGCCGCTCTTCTCAAACACCTGCATGGCCTCCACATTGCTCAGCAGCTTGCGGTAGCGCTCCTCGTGGGCCTTCTCAATGGCAGCAACGCCACGGAACTGCTCGGCCAGCTCATGGAAGCCCTCCTCATCAGCTTCACGGGCCATGCGGTCGTACATATCGGTCCACTCGGCGTTCTCGCCCTCGGCGGCGTGGAGCAGGTTCTCGGCGGTATCGCCCAGCTCGCCCAGAGCTTTGAACCACAGCTTGGCGTGTTCCTTCTCGTTCTCCGCGGTGTGCAGGAACAGCGCGGCGATCTGCTCGTAGCCGGCATTCTTGGCGACGGAGGCGAAGTAGGTGTACTTGTTCCGGGCCTGACTCTCACCGGCAAAGGCTTCCCACAGGTTCTTCTCCGTCTTGGTACCGGCATAGGGGTTCTTCGCAGGGGCGGCCTCTTCGATCTTCACAAACTTG
>JAQXJT010000001.1 GCA_029009095.1 bacterium | reverse complement strand
GGTGGTGAGGTTGGGCAGATACTGCAGATTTTCCAGAAGCAGATCAAACTGATAGCTTCCCGCCGGGAGCTCCGCGGCTACCGCATCGCTGCGGATGGCGGTGCTGCCAAAGTCCACAGTGAACACGACCTCCAGCTGAGGGTGCTTTTCCATAAAGTCCAGAATGGCCCAGTAGCAGGTGCTGCCGCTGAGGTCCACCCGCTCCAGATTGGGGTAGAAATCCAGGGTGTACAGCTCGCCCGGCTCCATCACCGCCTGAATTTCCCGAACCTCCTCCTTGGGGACGGTGGCTTCCGTGGTGGACTGGGGCTGGGTGGTGGCCACAGGCTGGGTCACCGGAACCGGGGTGGAGGGCTTCCCGCAGGCGCACAGGCTCAGCACCAGCAGCGCCGCCGGAAGGAAACCGGTTCGTTTATCAAATACTCGCATGTGAGATTGCCTCCGATGAATGTCATAGCGGGAACACTATAGCACAGAAGGCGGAAAAAAGCAATCTTTTCGCCGATTTTCCGGTGGTCGTACGGTTTGACCGCAGAAAATGGAGCCGGGTTGCCCCGGCTCCTTTCTCTGTTCGGTTACTGCAGACCCTGCTCGTAGGCCTCGATCATCTTCTTGACCATCTGGCCGCCCACGGAGCCGGCCTCACGGGAGGTCAGGTCGCCATTGTAGCCTTCCTTCAGGTTCACGCCAACCTCTCCGGCGGCCTGCATCTTGAACTTGTCCATTGCCTCACGGGCCTGGGGGATATTGATCTGGTTGGAATTCTTGCTGCTCATTTTGGTTCTCTCCTTTTGTCGATTTCCGGGAAAGTCAGACGCTTTCCCTTGGAAACCGTCTTTTTCTTTCCGCATCCATAGCTTTGCCATTATAGATAAGTCTATTCCAGTCATTTTCTTGAGAATTTGGATAGATTTTGGCAAGCAAAGAACGTTAAAAGAAAAAACCATTGTACGGCCCGGGATGGTTCATCCTCCCGGGCCGCACAATGGGGTGTTTTGGGGTTGAACGGAAGCGCTTTACAGAATGTGCACGTTCTCCTTGTCAAAGGCGACGAAGGCAGTGTCGCCAACTTGATAGGTCTTCTTGTTCCTGGGGTTGAAATCGGTGATCTTTACAAGGGTATTGCCCACCATCACATGGTAGTTCTGGTAGGAGCCCATGAAGCAGGACAGCACCACCTTGCAGGGAAGAACGCCCACATCTGCCAAGGTGGCAGCCTCGGGGCGGAGCACCAGAGTGCAGTCCTGTCCCTCCTGCCGGGCCTCCACACCCACCACCGGAACCTGGGTTCCCTCCACGGTCACGGTGCCGCTGCCGCCTGCTTTGGCGGTGAGCTTGCCACGGAGGAAGTTGGCCTCGCCGATGAAGTCCGCTACGAACTCGCTGGCGGGATGGTAGTAAATCTCCTGGGGGGTTCCGATCTGGGCCACCACGCCCTTTTCCATAATGATGATCTGGTCGGACAGGGCCATGGCCTCGGACTGATCGTGGGTGACGTAGATGGCGGTGATGCCCGCCTCCTGCTGAATCCGGCGAATTTCGGTGCGCATGGTCACCCGGAGCTTGGCATCCAGGTTGCTCAGAGGCTCATCGAACAGCAGCACACCCGGCTCCAGCACCAAGGCCCGGGCCAGGGCCACACGCTGCTGCTGGCCGCCGGAGAGCTGGTTGGTCATCCGGGCCTCCATGCCCTCCAGGCCCACCAGCTTCAGAATCCGGGTGACCTTTTCCCGGATGGTGGCCTTGTCCAGCTTGCGCAGCTTCAGGCCGTAGGCCACATTGTCGTAGATGTTGTAGTGGGGGAGCAGGGCATAGCTCTGGAACACCATGGCGGTGTCCCGCTTGTTGGGGGTCAGGGAGTTGATGGCCTCATCCCCCAGGTAAATCTCCCCCTCGTCTGGGCTTTCAAAGCCCGCGATCATGCGCAGCGTGGTGGTCTTGCCGCAGCCGGAGGGGCCCAGCAGCGTCACGAAGGAGCCGGGGCGGATGCTCAGGGAGGTGTCGTGGACCGCGTAGAAGTCCTTCCCCGTCTTGGGGTCCTGATAGATTTTGGAGATGTGCTCCAGACGAACGCCTTTTTTCTCTTTCATGTTCACTCATCCTCCTTGATCTTCCGGCTGGTTCCGAAGTAGCGGGTAAAGAGATTCATCAGCAGCACCGCCCCATAGGTGATGGCGATGAGTATGGTGGCGAAGGCGCAGGCCAGGGAGAAGGAGCCCTTTTCGGCGAACTCGTTGATCTGCACGGTGATCAGCAGGAACTGGGGCGTCACCAGCAGGATGATGGCGGAGATGGCCGTGATGCTGCGGACGAAGGCGGTCACCAGACCGCTGAGGAAGGAGTCCTTGATCAGCGGCAATGTCACAGTGGTAAAGACCCGCAGGCTGTCCGCGCCCATGTCGTAGGCGGACTCCTCGATGGATTTGTCGATCTGGCGCAGCGCGGAGATGCCGCTGCGGGTGCCGGTGGGCAGGGAGCGCACCACAAAGACGATCACAAGGATCAGCCCCGTGCCGTAAATGCCCTGCATGAAGCCCGTGTGGAACAGTCCGCCGGAAAAGCCCCGTATGTAGCCCACGCCCAGCACCGTGCCGGGCACGGCCATGGCCAGCATACTCACCGCCTCGATGAAGCCCTTGCCCCGGAAGCTGCGCTTGACCACCAGATAGGAGATGATCATGCTCAGCAGCGCCGTGATGGGCGAGGCGATGAGACTCAGCAGGAAGGAGTCCTTAAAGGCCTTCAGGCCGTGGTAGCGGGAGAAGATCAGCGTAAACCACTTGCCCGTCAGGGGGAAGAACTTGTAGCCCCAGGTGGGGAAGCAGGCCCCGATGGGCACGCAGATATACATCAGTATGACAAAGAGGGCCATCAGGGAGCAGAGGACAGTCAGGGGGATCTTCACGCTCCTGTCCTCGATGAGCATCCGCGCCCGGCTGGCCTTGCCGGTGAGGGTGGCGGCGGTCTTGGCCTCCAGGTAGTATTTCTGCACCAGGAACATCCCCAGCGTAATGCTCAGCAGCACCACGGCCATGGCCGAGGCGCCCGCCTTGTCGTAAGCGCCGGTGATCTGGAGGTAGATGGTGGTGGCCAGCGTGTCGTAGGAGCCGCCGATGATCATGGGGTTGGCGAAGTCCGCGATGGACTCGATGAAGGTCACCAGAAAGGCGTTGCCCAGGCCCGGCAGCAACAGCGGCAGCGTCACACTGGTGAACACCTTCATGCGCCCGGCGCCCATGTCCCGGGCAGCCTCCTCCAGCGAGGGGTCAATGTTCTTCAAAAGGCCCTTGAGCATCATGTAGCACACGGGGAAGAAGGTCAGCGTCTGCACGATGACGATGCCCCAGTAGCCGTAGACGCTGTTATCGTAGATGCCCAGCAGGAAACGGGTGATGATGCCCGCCTTGCCGAAGAGCATGATCATGCTCAGACTCAGCACAAAGGGCGGGGACACCACCGGCAGCATACTCACCACCCGGAAAAGCCCGCCGGTGAATTTCCCCATGCGGACATAGACCTCCACATAGGCAAAGAGGAGGCCGATCACGGTGGAGAGAAGGCCCACCACCAGCCCCACTTTCAGCGTGTTGGTGATGGCCCGGGTGAAAGAGGGCATACGGAAAATGCGGCGGAACACCTCCAGCGACACGCCGCCCTCGCCCACAAAACTGTCCACCAGCAATATCGCCAGCGGATAGAGAATAAACAAAGTCAAAAAGGTGATCAGGACAACGATGGTACTGACCATGATGGGGTCGCCCAGCAGCTTTCTCCGATCCAGCGCGGCGCCCTGTTTTTTGGACATGATCGTTCTACTCCCTTCTTCCGGGGATGTACCGGGGCCGGCGGCGGATGCCGCCGGCCCCCAAGATGTTGCGTCTTAAAAGCCTCTCTCCCGTTCGCCGCCCCGGTGGGGCGGCGCGGCGCAAAACGCCCGGGAACTGTTACTTTTCCGAATGTACTCAGGCGATCTGGAAGCGGCTCTCGTCGGCGGTGTCGGCGCCGTTCTCCGCGAGGGCCGTCATGACCTCGGAGACATAGGTCTTGATGTTGGCGGTGGCATCCTCAAAATCGTAATCCATCACATTGTTGGGGTCAAGGCCGAAGTCGTAGGCGGCCTGGGGCTGGGTGGCGTTGTCCAGCACCAGGAACTGGTAGGAGCCGTTGTTGGCGGCCAGATTCACGCACTCGGGGGACAGGGCGTACTCGATCCACAGTCTGGCGGCAGCGGGGTGGGCAGCGCCCTTGAAGATGGCGGTGGCGCCGATCTCGCAGGAGGTGCCGCTGGAGGGGATCACCAGGGAGATGTTGTCGTAGCCGTTGTCCAGGATCTGGGTGATGCCGTCGTGCAGGAAGCCGATGCCGATCACGCACTCGCCGGTGCCCACATTCTTGGACGGGCCGGAGCCGGACTTGGTGTAGACCTCAATGTTCTTGTCCAGGTCGCAGAGATACTGGATGCCCTCGTCGTGGCCGTACTTCTGGATCATGGTGTTGATGACCAGCTTTGCGGTGCCGGCGGTGTTGTAGTTGGAGAGCCAGATCAGGCCCTTGTACTCTTCCTTGAGCAGGTCAGGCCAATCCTGGGGAGCTTCCAGACCCAGCCGGTTCAGCTCGTCGGTGTTCACCATAAAGCCCAGGATGCCGGTGTAGATGCCGTACCACATGTTGTCGGCGTTCTTGTAGGCGTCCTTGGTGAGGTGAGAGGCGTTCATGGCCTCGTAGCTCTCCAGCAGGCCCTCGGCGGCGCAGACGTTATAGGGGTCGGTGGTGCCGCCGAACCAGACGTCGGCGGAGGGGTTGCCGTTCTCCTCCTCGATCTTGGCGGAGACTTCGCCGGTGGAGAGGCGCTGGTAGGAGACCTTGATGCCGTAGAGCTCCTCAAAGTGCTGGCAGGCAGCGGCCAGATACTCCTCCTCGCAGGAGCCGTAGACCACCAGCTCGCCCTCGGCCTGGGCCTGGGCGATCAGCTCCGCCATGGGGTCGGCTTCCCCGGCGGGCGCTTCCTCCGTGGGCGCTTCCTCCGTGGGTGCGGCGGGCTCGTCCTTGGGCTCTTCCTTGGGCTGCTCCTTGGCGCCGCCGCAGGCGCACAGGGAGAAGACCAGAGCCAGAGAAAGCAGCAATGCAAGTACCTTCTTCATGAGATTTATCCTCCTGTTATGCTCCGTATGAAAAACGGGGCTGAATACCGTCATTATAGCCCCGTTTCCACACTCTGTCAATATGTACATAATTCTCGCTGACATTTTGAAAAATACGGCATTTTGTACAATTCAGGCGAAAGGATTGTAATATCGGGAGCCATTCACCTGGGTGAGCACCAGGGAGGCGAGGAGCAGCGCCGCCCCCAGCCCCACGGCCAGACAGTCCCGGGAGGTGAAGGGCCGGGCCATGTACCAGCTGCGCTTTTTCTTTTTGCCGAAGCCCCGCAGCTCCATGGCGTTGGCGATGGTCTCGATGCGGTCCATGCTGGAGAGGATCAGGGGGATGAGGATGGCGCTGGCGCTTTTCAGCCGTTTGTGCAGCGGCTCCTTTTTGCTCATCTCGATGCCCCGGGCCTGCTGGGCCTGAGAGATTTCGTGGTACTCCAGCTGGATATCCGGGATATAGCGCAGCGCCAGGGCCACCGAATAGGCCACCGAGTACTTGACCCCCACCCGGTTGAGGGAGGCGGCGAACTCGCTGGGGTCGGTGGTGCAGACGAAGAGCAGGATGATGGGGATGGTGGAGAGGTACTTCAGGATGAGGTTGGCGTGATAGAGCAGCTGCTCCCAGGTGAGGGTATAGCGCCCCATCTCCCCCAGCGAGGCAAAGACCAGGTGACGGCTGCCGTAGACCGTGACCCCATGCTGGGGGGAGATGGCAAAGACGGTCAGGTTATTGAGCACCATAAAGGCCGCCGTGAAGCCCAACATGAAGGACACATCCTTCACGCGGATCTTCGAGAGGGCGAAGAGGCCAAGACTCAGCAGCGGCATAAACGCCAGCAGCCGGGTATCGTAGGTGAGCATGGCTGCGAAGCTCCAGAGGAGCACGCAGATGAGCTTGGTGGCCCCGGTGAGGGCGTGGATGGGCGAGGGGCGGTCGATGTAATGGAAGATGTTGGTCATTTCCGCGCCACCTCCCGCTCGTAGTCGATAAAGTGCTGGACAAAGCCCGTGGCGTCGGCGATCCCGCAGCGCAGCGCCAGATCGTAGAGGGAGGTCTCCTTGAGACTGGCCCGCTCGATCACGCTGCCGTTGGTGAGGATGTGGGCGGCGGTGTCGTCGGCGATGATCTCGCCCCCGGAAAAGGCCACGGCCCGGTCGGCATATTCCAGAATGAGGTGCATATCGTGGGTGATCATCACCACGGTGATGCCCCGGCGGTTCAGCTCCGTGAGGAACTCCATGATGTCCGTGTAGTGGCGGTAGTCCTGCCCGGCGGTGGGCTCGTCGAGAATGATGATCTCCGGCTCCAGCACCAGAATGGAGGCGATGGTCACCCGCTTTTTCTGCCCGAAAGACAGCGCCGACACCGGCCACTTGCGGAAGGGCCACAGACCGCAGATCCGCAGCGTCTCCTCCACCCGGGTCTTGATCTCCTCCTCCGGCACCTGCCGGGTGCGCAGCCCCAGGGCCACCTCGTCGAAGATCCGGGTCTGGGAGATCATCTGGTTGGGGTTTTGCATCACATACCCGATGCGGTCGGCCCGCTCCTTGATGGAGAGGGAGGCCATGTCCTCCCCCCGGAAGAGGATGCGCCCCTCCTGCGGGGTCTCAAAGCCGCAGACCACCTTGGCAAAGGTGGACTTGCCCGCGCCGTTGCACCCCACGATGGCCAGCAGCTCCCCCTTCTTCACCGAGAGGGACACGCCCTGAAGGGCCTTTCGGCCGCTGGGATAGGTAAATTCGACATTCTCCGCCCGCAGCAGCTCCTGCCCCCCGCACGCCCGGCGGGGCTGGGGGGTGTCCTGCACCCACTGCCGCAGCTTCCGCTGCCGCTCCCCGCTCAGCTCCACCGTGCGGATGGAGCGGGGGGCCATGTCCGGGGTGATCTCCACCCCGGCGTAGCGGAGGGCCGTCAGGTAGAGGGGCTCCCGAATGCCGTTGTCCCGCAGCAGCGGGGAGGAGAGCAGCTCGTCCGGGGGCGCGTCCGCCAGGATGCGCCCGTCCCGGAGCAGCACGATGCGGTCCACGTCCCGCCAGAGGACGTCCTCCAGCCGGTGCTCCACGATGATGACGGCCGCGCCGCTCTGCTGCCGGATCTCCTCGATAAGCTCGATGGCCTGCTTCCCGGTGGCGGGATCCAGGTTCGCCAGCGGCTCGTCGAAGAGCAGCAGTTCCACATTGTCCACCATGACGCCCGCCAGCGACACCCGCTGCTTCTGCCCGCCGGAGAGCTCGTTGGGCGCGTGGCGCAAATGGCTGTCGATGCCCACCCGCGCGGCGGTCTCCGCCACACGGCGGCGCATCTCCCCGGTCTCCACGCAGTCGTTCTCCAGAGCGAAGGCGATGTCCTCCCCCACGGTGAGGCCGATAAACTGCCCGTCCAGATCCTGTAATACCGTGCCCACATGCCGGGAGATCTCAAAGATGCTCTGCTCTCTGGTCTCCTTCCCCGCCACCTTGCAGCTCCCCTCCATCTTCCCGTGGTAGGAGGAGGGGATGAGGCCGTTGATGGCGTGGATCAGCGTGGACTTGCCGCAGCCCGACGGCCCGGCGATGAGCACCTTTTCCCCCCGCCGGACGGTGAGATTGATGTCCCGGAGCGTGGGCGCCGCCTGGGCGTTATATTGAAAGGTAAAGTGGGAAATCTCCAAAATCGCGTCGCTCATATGCCTCTCCCCTGTTTTTCCGTCTCTGTCCATAGGGCCAAGACGCGTTTCCCCGTCTTGGCCCTATGGATAGAGGGGGGCAATTCTGCCCCCCTCGGGTATGTTTTACTCCTCCTGGCGGAGGCTGCCCTCCTTGGGCCTGGCGGCCACATAGGCCAGGCAGATGAGGGTGCCCACGATGGCGGTGGTGACGATGTTGGCGGCGCCGGCCACCAGACCCTGCAGCAGCAGCTTGTCGGTGGGCTCGTTGTAGATGAGCACGTCCAGCGCGGGAGCCACGGCGCCCCAGCAGATCAGGTGTCCCACGATCTGCGCGAGGTTAAAGAGCACCACGCCCTTCTTCCCGAATTTCCCCTCGGTCAGGCCGATCTTCTTGCTCATGAGTCCCATGATCAGGCCGAACACGCCCGAGGCGATGACCCAGCTCCACCATACGCCCCAGCCCCAACTGAAGTCGATCAGGGCATGGCCGATGAAGCCGATGAGCAGTCCGGCCACGGGGCCGAACGCGGCGGCCATGAAGGCCAGCAGGCCGTACTGGATGGAGACGGTGGTGTTGGGTACCGGGCTGGGAATGGCCACGAAACGGCCCAGCACGAAAAACAGCGCCGCGCCGATGCCGGTGGCAACCACGGTTTTCACAGAAAAGTTCTTTTTCATTTATCTTTCCTTCTTTCTTCCCCGCTTTCCGATCCTTCTCCCGGACGGAACGCGGGAGATTTGCCAGAATATCTCCCGTCCCCTCCCCCCGGAGGGAACGGCGCGTTCCTCTCTCAGAGGGTCACCAGCTCATAGTCGCGGCTGCCGATGCCCAGCTCCGCGGCGGCTTCAATGGTGTGGACGCCGTGCATGGTCTCCACCCGCTCGATGAAGTGGGCCTGGCCGGGGTCGTTCGTGGCGGCGTAAACCAGATCGATGCAGGCCTGGTCAATGGCCACCGGATCCAGAGAGGCCAGAATTCCCACGTCCGCCATGCAGGGATCCTCCGCCTCGGCGCAGCAGTCGCAGTCCACGGAGAGGTTCATCATCACATTGATGTACACGGCGTTGCCGTGGAAAAACTCCGTCACGCTCCCGGCCGACTCGGCCATGGCCTCCAGAAACACGTCCTGCTCGGGCAGGTTCGTCCACAGCTGGGCGGGGTCGTCGGTGACGCCGGCGGAGTGGATCCACGCCTTGCCGGCGGAGGAGGCGCAGCCGATGGAGAGCTGCTTGAGCGCGCCGCCGTAGCCGCCCATGGGGTGGCCCTTGAAGTGGGAGAGCACCAGCAGGGAATCGTAGTTGGCCATGTTTTTGCCTACCAGATTTTTCCGGATCCGCTTCCCCCCGGGGATATCCAGCACCAGATCGGGGCCCTCGGCGTCCATGAGATCCACGGGGAAGTACTTGTCCCAGCCGTGGTCGTGGAGCAGCGCCCTGTGCTTCTCGGTGGTGTCCCGCTGCCCCTCGTAGGCGGTGTTGCACTCCACCACGGTGCCGCCCACGCTGTCGATCACCGGACGCCAGAACTCGGGGGTCAGGTAGTTCTGATTTCCCGCCTCGCCGGAGTGGAGCTTGATGGCGATGCGTCCGGGAAGCTCCTTGCCCAGCTCCTTGTAGAGCGCCAGCACGGCCTCGGGGGAGATCTCACGGGTAAATAAAACCTTACTTGCCATATTCTGTCACCTCATTGTAGGATAGCGGCCCTCCGCCGGGGGAAGTCCGCCTCAGTTTTCCACGCCGTAGCGGCTCTCGCCCCGGGGGATCATGGCCAGGTCGAGATCCACATTGCCGTTCACTCCGGCCACGCTGCCAGTATCGGAGTACTGCCAGATGTCGATGTCGTAGACAAAGCTGGGGTAGTCCACATAGTACTCCGCAAACCAGAAGCCGAAGTCTGTCAGCTCCCGCAGCGTGTACTTCTGATAGCCCAGATACTGGGTCATATAGATCATGCTCTCATAGCCCGCCTCCTCCACGGCCTCACAGAAGGCCCGGGTGCAGCCAAAGAGGGTGCGGCGGCTCATGTTGTAGGTGCGGTAGTCCCGGGAGAGGATCTCCATGTCAAAGACCACCGGCATGGTCACCTCGTAGGGGGCGATCTGCTCGAGGACGTAGGCGGCCTCCTCTTTGGCCTCCCGCACGGAGGTGGCCTGGGAGAAGAAGTACACGCCCACTTTCAGCCCCGCTTTCAGCGCCCCTTCCATATTCTGCCGGAAATACTTGTCCTCGTAGAGCCCGCCGGAGGTATAGCCCCGGTAGCCGGTGCGGATGATGGCGAAATCCACCCCGTCGTTGGCCACCTGCTGCCAGTCGATGTCGTACTGGTGCTCCGAGACGTCGATGCCCCGGAGGCAGGTGTAGCCCTCGCCGGTGTAGGTGATGCGTCCCCGCTCGTCGGTGACGAAAAGGGAGGGGTCAAAGGGGTAGTAGATGCTCCGGCGCGCCGCCGCGGGCGCGGGGGCAGGCTCCGCCGTGGGCGCGGGGGTAGGCGCAGGCGTCGCCGTGGGCGCGGGGGTGGGGCTGGGGGTCGGCTCCGGGGGCGTCACAGGGTTGGGAAACACCAGCGCCAGGAGCAGCACCACGCTGAACACCGCCGCTATGGGCAGCAGCAGGCGCCGCAGCTTCCCGGGGAGCTTATCAGTCTTGTTCATATCTTTCCTGTAGGCTGTCCCCTCAGGGCCCAGGGGTCCCCGGGGGCTTTGTGTTTTACTCCGCGGAGATCATGTAGTAATAGACGGGCTGTCCGCCGGAGATCACGGTGACTTCCGCGTCGGCAAAGGCGGCGGAGAGGGTCTTCTCCACCTGCCGGGCGTCGTCCTCTTCCACGTCCTCCCCGTAGTAAACGGTGAGCACCGCGGGATCCAGCTCCCGGAGCTTCTCATTGACGGTGTCAAAAAGAGCGGAGAGGTCGCCGCTGCTGCCCAGCAGCGCCCCGTCCAGCAGCGCCAGATACTCTCCCGCGTGGATCTCGTACCCGTCGAACTCGCTGTCCCGGGCGGCATAGGTGACGAGGGCGGTGTGCACCGTCTCCGCCGACTCCATCATGCTCTCGCCCAGACCCTCGGCGGCCGCCTCCGGATCCCGGTAGGCCAGCGCGGCGATGCCCTGGGGCACCGTGGCGGTGGGCACCACCACTACCTTCTTCTCGGTCAGGGGGATGCACTGCTGGGCCGCCATGATGATGTTTTTGTTGTTGGGCAGCACAAAGACCGTCTCGGCAGGGGTGCGGTTCACCTCCCGCAGAATGTCCTCGGTGGAGGGATTCATGGTCTGGCCGCCGGTGACGATACGGTCGGCTCCCAGCGAGGCGAAAAGCTCCCGAAGCCCCTCGCCCGCGCAGACGGTGACGAAGCCCGTCTCCTTCTCGGCGGGGGCGAACTCCGGTTCCTCCGCTTCCCCGGACTGGGCAATGCTCATCTCCGAGTGCTGGTTGCGCATATTCTCGATCTTCACCGTTTGCAGCGCGCCGTAGCGCAGCGCCTCGGTGATGGCCTGGCCGGGCTGATCCGTGTGGACATGGACCTTGATGATCTCGTCATCCTCCACGAACACCAGCGAATCGCCCGCGCTGTCCAGCCAGGCCCGCAGCAGCGCCGGGTCGCGCTCGCTCTCCCGGGCCACGATGAACTCGGTGCAGTAGGTAAAGGTGATCTCCTCGTCCTCAATGGCGGAGAAGTCCGCCGCGTCGCGGTTCTCCGCGCTCTCGCTGACGACGAAGGTGCCCTCCAGGCACTCCAGCATGGCCCGGAGGATGGTCACATAGCCCTTGCCTCCCGCGTCCACCACCCCGGCCTTTTTCAGCACGGGGTTCTGCTCCACGGTGAGCTCCAGCGCCTTCTCGGCGTTGGTGATCATAACGCTCAGCAGCGCCTCGATGTTCTTGCAGCTCTTGGCGCTCTTGACGGCGGCGGTGGCCGCCACCCGGGACACCGTGAGGATGGTGCCCTCGGCGGGCTTCATCACGGCCTTGTAGGCGGCGTCCACACCGTCGCTCATGGCCGCGGCCAGCTCCTTCACGGTGCACTCGCTCTTGCCCTTGAGACTTTTGGCCGCGCCCCGGAAGAGCAGAGAGAGGATCACGCCGGAGTTGCCCCGGGCGCCGCGCAGCAGCGCTCCGGCCACCAGATCGGCCGCCTCCCCCAGCTTGGCGGGGGTATTCCTGCGGAGAGCCTCCGCCGCAGAAGCCATGGTCAGGGACATATTGGTGCCTGTGTCCCCGTCAGGCACGGGAAAGACGTTGAGCTTGTTGATGCTCTCCCGCTTATCGTTTAGTGCCGCGGCGGCGCAGAGGATCATGCTCCCCCACTCGCTGCCACCGATGGTAACATTCACAGCCGTGTTCCCTCCAGAAATTCAGTCCATCACAATGGAGTCGATATTCACATCAACGCGTCCCACCTTCACGCCGGTGATCTCGGAGACCTTGTAGCGGACTTCCTTGCGGATGCTGTCCGTCACGGCCACCAGATTGAGCCCGTGATCCACGACGATGTGCAGCTCAATGTCGATGGCGTCGCCCAGGGAGTACACTCTGACGCCCTTGGTCATAGACTCCTTCCGCAGCAGCATGACCAACCCGTTCTCCTTCTTCGGCCCCGCCATACCCTTCACGCCGAAGCAGCGGGTAGCGGCGTCGCCGGCCAGCCAGGTGAACACATCGTTGGAGATGGTGATGGCGCCCTTGTCGTTTTCGAATTTCAGCACAGCCCACACATCCTTTCCATGAAGATGACATCGTGCTATTATAATACATAGGCCCTGAAAGCACAAGGGAAAAATTTGCCCCGCCGCCCCCGGCCCGGAGATTTCCCCCCGCCGCGGCACGCTTTTCTTTGGGCAGAAGCACGAAAACACGGCGCAGAAAAACAGCAGGGGACAGTTCTGTCCCCTGCTGTTTGGTTGTCGTTTCATTCCTCGTACAGCGCCTTCAGCTTGCGCAGATGGGCATAGCGCTCCCGGGCGGCGGCCTCGTTGCGCTCGAAGAGCGCGTCGGCACGCTCGGGGAACTCGGTGAGCAGCCGGGCGTAGCGGGCCTCGTTGCGAAGGAAGTCCTGATAGCCGTCCTTGGGCTCCTTGCTGTCCAGCGTAAAGGGCTTTTCCTCGCCGGGGTTATACCGGAAGAGGTTCCAGTAGCCGCAGTCCACGGCCTTCTTCATCTCCAGCTGGCAGTTGGCCATGCCGCCCTTGATGGCGTGCATCTCGCAGGGGGAGTAGCCAATGATCAGGGAGGGGCCGTGCCAGGCCTCGGCCTCCCGGATGGCCCTGAGCGTCTGGTTGAGATCCGCGCCCATGGCCACCTGGGCCACATAGACGTAGCCGTAGGTCATGGCGATCTCCGCCAGGGACTTGCTCTTGACCTCCTTGCCCGCAGCGGCGAACTGGGCCACCTGGCCAATGTTGGAGGCCTTCGAGGCCTGTCCGCCGGTGTTGGAGTACACCTCGGTGTTGAAGACGAACACGTTCACATCCTCGCCGGAGGCCAGCACATGATCCAGCCCGCCGAAGCCGATGTCGAAGGCCCAGCCGTCGCCGCCGAAGATCCACACGCTCTTCTTGCGGAGGTAGTCCCGGCCGGAGAGGATCTCCCCGGCGAGGGCGCAGGCCTCGCACTCGCAGCCCCTGCGGTCACGGAGCAGCTTCTCCAGCGCCGCAATGAGCTTCCCGGTGGGCTCGCCGTTTTTGTTGCCGTCCTCGTAGCTCTCCAGCCACGCCCTCCCGGCGTCCAGCAGCTCCTTATCCACCCCCGGAATGTCCATCAGCTGCTGCACCTTCCCGCAGAGCTGATCCCGCAGGGTCTTCTGTCCCAGATAGATGCCGTAGCCGTTCTCGGCGTTGTCCTCAAAGAGGGAGTTGACCCACGCCGCGCCGGTGCCCCGGCTGTTCTTCGTATAGGGGGAGGTGGCGGCCGGGCCGCCCCAGATGGAGGAGCAGCCGGTGGCGTTGGAGATATACATATGGTCGCCGAAGAGCTGGGTCACCAGCCGGGCGTAGCTGGTCTCGGCGCAGCCGGCGCAGGCCCCGGAGAACTCCAGATAGGGCTTGAGGAACTGGGACTTGACCACGCTGCCGCTTCCGGCCACGTCCTCCTTCACGGAGACCTGCCGGGTCATATAGTTGAACACGTCCTGCTGCTCCAGCTGGCTCTCCTTGGACACAAGCTGCAGGGAGTTGGTGGGGCAGATGCTCACGCACACGCCGCAGCCCATGCAGTCCAGCGGGCTGATGGCTACGGAGAAACGGTACTTGCCCTTGCTGAGCTTGTGCTCCACGATCTTGCTGTCCTCGGGCGCGCGGGCGGCCTCCTCCTCCGTGAGGGCGAAGGGGCGAATGGTGGCGTGGGGGCAGACGAAGGAGCACTGATTGCACTGGATGCAGCTGGTGCTGTCCCAGACGGGCACCACCACGGAGACGCCCCGCTTCTCATAGGCGGAAGCGCCCAGCTCGAAGGTGCCGTCGGCGTGGTCGAGGAACGCGCTGACGGGCAGGGAGTCGCCGTCCATCCGGTCCACCGGCTCGAGAATATCGCGCACCATCTTCACGGTCTTCTCCGGGCCTTCCGTTACTTTCTCCGTCCGCTCGTCCCGGGCGTTGGCCCAGCAGTCCGGCACGTCGATCTTCACAAAGGCGGTAGCGCCCGCGTCGATGGCGGCGTAGTTCTTCTCCACCACATCCCGGCCCTTTTTCAGATAGGTGTGCTCGGCGGCCTCCTTCATGTAGCCGATGGCCTCCTCCAGCGGGAGCACCCCCGCCAGCGCGAAGAAGGCGGACTGGAGGATGGTGTTGGTGCGCTTGCCCATGCCCACTTTCCGGGCCAGATCGATGGCGTTGATGGTGTAGAGCCGGATGTGGTGGCGGGCGATATAGCGCTTGGCGTCCGCGTCCAGATGCCGCTCCAGCTCGTCGAAGTCCCACTGGCAGTTGATCAGGAACACGCCGCCCTCCTTCACATCCTGCACCATGGGGAAGCCCTGGATGATGAAGGCGGGGTTATGGCAGGCCACGAAGTCAGCCTTATTGATATAGTAAGGGCTCTTGATGGGCTTGTCGCCGAAGCGCAGATGGCTGATGGTGACGCCGCCGGTCTTTTTGGAGTCGTACTGGAAGTAGGACTGGATATACTTGTCGGTGTGGTCGCCGATGATCTTGGTGGAGTTCTTGTTGGCGCCCACGGTGCCGTCGCCGCCCAGACCCCAGAACTTGCACTCGATGGTGCCCTCGGCGGCGGTGTTGGGGGTCTCCTCCCTGCTCATCTCCGGCAGGGAGAGGTGGGTCACATCGTCCACGATACCGATGGTGAACTGCCGCCGGGGCTCGTCCTTTTTCAGCTCGTCATAGACCGCGAAGATGCTGGCAGGCGGCGTGTCCTTGGAGGCCAGGCCGTAGCGCCCGCCGATGATCTCGGCCCGCCGTCCGGCGGCGGCAAAGGCGGTGACTACATCCATGTAGAGCGGCTCGCCCTGGCTGCCCGGCTCCTTGGTGCGGTCGAGGACGGCGATCTTCTTCGCGCTCTGAGGGATGGCCTCCAGAAGCCGGTCGGCCCGGAAGGGGCGGAAGAGGCGCACCTTCACCACGCCCACCTTTTCCCCCTGCCCGCGCAGGTAATCCACGACCTCCTCGGCCACGTCGCACACGGAGCCCATGGCCACGATGACCCTGTCGGCCTCGGGATCGCCGTAGTAGTTGAAAAGGCGGTAGTCGGTGCCCAGCCTGGCGTTGACCTTGGCCATGTTCTTTTCCACGATCTCGGGGAGGGCGTCGTAGTAGCGGTTGGCGGCTTCCCGGTTCTGGAAGAAAATGTCGCCGTTCTCGTGGGCGCCGCGCATGACGGGGTGCTCGGGGTTCAGCGCCCGGGCCCGGAAGGCGTTCACCGCGTCCATGTCCAGCATATCCCGCAGATCGTCATAGTCCCAGACCTCCACCTTCTGGATCTCGTGGGAGGTGCGGAAGCCGTCGAAGAAGTTCAGGAAGGGCACGCGGCCCTCAATGGCGGAAAGATGGGCCACGGGGGCGAGATCCATGATCTCCTGGATATTGCTCTCCGTGAGCATGGCGAAGCCCGTCTGGCGGCAGGCGTACACGTCGCTGTGGTCGCCGAAAATGCTCAGGGCGTGGGAGGCGATGGTCCGGGCGGACACATGGAACACGGCAGGCAGCAGCTCGCCGGCCATTTTGTACATATTGGGGATCATCAGCAGCAGACCCTGGGAGGCGGTGTAGGTAGTAGTCAGAGCGCCGGCGTTCAGAGAGCCGTGGACTGTACCGGCCGCGCCGCTCTCGGCCTGCATCTCCACCACGCGCACGCGGCTGCCGAATACGTTTTTCCGCCCGGCGGCGGACCACTGATCCACATAGTCGGCCATGGGGCTGGAGGGCGTGATGGGATAAATGGCGGCAACTTCCGTAAAAGCGTAAGAAACATGGGCGGCAGCGGTGTTGCCGTCCATCGAGAGAAGGCTTCTTGCCATGGTTTCATCTCCTAATCATTCGCATCAGAATTCGTTGCTTCATGGGAACAGCTTGCTACTTGAGCGGCATATTATTCGTATTCATTTTAGCCTATCACAACGAATTGCCTTTGTAAAGTTTTTCTTGGTTGCACCCCGGAAACCATTGTGGATTGTGCAGACCATACAAAAGCATCTTTGACACAGACACATCCGTCTTTTTCCGGCGGCAGAGAGGAAAAAAGCTCCCAGTACGCTGCGTACCGGGAGCTTTTCGCCGGGGTAAATTTTAAGGAGAAGGAAGAAGATCGAAGTTTACTTCTTCTGCGCTCTGGACACAGCCAGGGCACAGGTGGCGTCGCCGGTGATGTTCAGGCAGGTACGGCCCATGTCGAAGAGCTTGTCCACGCCGGCGATCAGGGCGATGCCCTCCACGGGGAGACCCACGCTCTGGAGCACCATGGCCAGCATGATCATGCCCGCGCCGGAGACGCCGGCGGTGCCGATGGAGGCCAGGGTGGCGGTGAGGACGATGGTCACCATCTGGGCAATGGAGAGATCCACGCCGTAGCAGAAAGCGATGAATACGCTGGTCACGCCCATGTAGATGGCGGTGCCGTCCATGTTGATGGTGGCGCCCAGGGGCAGCACGAAGGAGGAGACCTGCTTGTCCGCGCCCAGCTTGTTGCAGCACTCGATGGTGAGGGGCAGCGTGGCGGCAGAGGAGGTGGTGGTGAAGGCGGTGATCATGGCGGGAGCCATGCCCTTGAAGAAGGCGATGGGGCTCATCTTGGCCAGCAGCTTCGCGCTCAGGCCGTAGACCACGATCACATGGATCAGGTAGCCGATGTAGGCGCAGAGGATGGCCATGCCCAGCGCGCCCAGCACCTTGGGGCCGTTGACGGCCACCACGTTGCACATGAGGCAGAAGACGCCGATGGGAGTGATGTGGATGACGATCATCATGATCTGCATGACCACGGCATAGACGGCGTTGAAGATCTCGCCCACCTTGCCGCCCTTATCGCCGGTCATCAGGATGGCCGTGCCGAAGAACAGGGCGATGACGATGGTCTGGAGCATGTCGGCGTTCACCAGCGGGCTGAGCCAGTTGCTCGGGAAGATGTTCACGATCACATCCATGATGTTGGAGTTCTTGGCCTCATAGGCCAGATCGGTGGTCTCCAGCACCGGGAAAAGCCCGGCGTTCTTAAAACTCAGCGCCACGCCCAGGCCGACGACCACGGCCAGCGCGGTGGTGAGCATGTAGTAGACCATGGTCTTGCCGCCGATGGCGCCCACCTTCTTGATGTCGCCCAGAGAGATGACGCCGTCGACAATGGAGAAGAGGACCACGGGGACGACCATGAACTTCAAAAGGTTGACATAGATGGTTCCAAAGGGTTTAATGTACTTGGTGGTGAAAGCGGCGGCCGCCTCACCCGTGCACATGGCGCCCACCAGAGCGCCGGCCAGCATGGCAACAAAGATCCACCCTGCCAGACCGAATTTGGATTGTTTCTTTTCCATTGTCTTTTCCCCCTTTGAGTTATGCACTCAAAATTTATGTTCGGAGTATAGCACCGGGTTGCAACTTTGTAAAGAGGAAAATTCATTGTTTTTAACATTTCCGCAATATTCACAAGCCGTTCTGTCAGTTTTAGGAGGTTTTATATGAGTTTTGACACGCACGCCCACTACGATTCTGCAAGTTTTGATGCTGATAGGCAGGAAATCCTGCAAAACTTACAGGATTTTGGTGTCTCTTTGGTCATAAACCCCGGCTGCGACGGGAAAAGTTCCCTTTTTTCTCTGGAGCTGGCGGATAAATATGAATATATATACGCCGCCGTGGGCTGGCACCCCGAGGAGTGGGAGAGCTGGACGGAGGAGAGTCTCCCCACGCTGCGCGCCCTGGCTGGGCACAAAAAATGCGTGGCCATCGGGGAGATCGGGCTGGACTACTACTGGGACAGGGAGCACAAAGCGCTGCAAAAGGAGATGTTCCTCGCCCAGCTCCGTCTGGCCGCGGAGCTGGGGAAGCCCGTCATCGTCCACGACCGGGAGGCCCACGAGGACTGTCTCGATCTGGTGAGCTGTTTTCCGCAGCTCCGGGGGGTGTTCCACTGCTTCTCCGGCAGCGCGGAGATGGCGAAGATCCTGCTGCGGGACGGGTGGTATCTGGGCTTTGACGGCCCCATCACCTACAGGAACAACAAAAAGGCCGCCGAGGTGCTGGCCGTGACCCCGGTGGAACGGATCCTGCTGGAGACGGACAGCCCCTATCTGACCCCCGTGCCCCACCGGGGGAAGCGCAACAGCTCCGCCTTCCTGCCCTTCATCGCGGAGAAAGTGGGCGAGGTCAAGGGCCTCTCCGCGGAGGAGGTACTGCGCATCACGGAGGAGAACGGGCGGCGGCTCTTCGGGCTTTCCCTTGAAAACACTTGACACGGCGCGCCGCCACAGGCTATGATACTCCCATTATCATACTGTAAACAGGAGGCGGCGGCGATGAATTGTGTCATCCCTCAAGGCTATGTGCCCCGGCTGAACGTGTATGAGACGCAGCGGGCCATTGAGTTTATCAAGACGAGTTTCCAGAAAAATCTGGGTTCCGCGCTCAATCTCAAGCGGGTGTCCGCGCCGCTTTTCGTGGAGGCAGACTCCGGCCTCAACGACAACCTCAGCGGAACGGAGCGCCCTGTGGGCTTCGACGTGCCCGCCGCCGGGGAGGGTGAGTTCCAGGTGGTGCAGTCGCTGGCCAAATGGAAGCGCTGGGCGCTGAAGAAGTATAACTTCTACCCCGGCAAGGGGCTCTACACGGACATGAACGCCATCCGCCGGGACGAGACGGTGCTGGACAACCTCCACTCGGTCTATGTGGACCAGTGGGACTGGGAAAAGGTCATTTTGGAGGAAGAGCGCACCACGGACTACCTGAAGGACACCGTGCGGCGCATCGTCAGCGCCATCTGCATGACCGCCGACGAGCTGGAGTGGGAGTTCCCCCAGACCCGCAGCACCCTGGAGCGGGAGGTCACTTTCATCACCAGCCAGGAGCTGGAGGATCTCTACCCCGATCTGACCCCCTCGGAGCGGGAGAACGTCATCACCCGGGAACACCACACGGTGTTTTTGATGCAGATCGGCAAAACGCTCCGCTCCGGCAAGCCCCACGACGGCCGCGCCCCGGACTACGACGACTGGGAACTCAACGGGGACATCCTCTTCTACAACCCCCTGCTGGACCGGGCCTTCGAGATCTCCTCCATGGGCATCCGGGTCAGCCCCGAGAGCCTCGGGCGGCAGCTCGCCCTCTCCGGCTGCACCCAGCGCCGCTCCCTGCCCTACCACCGCTCTCTGCTGGCGGGAGAGCTGCCCTACAGCATCGGCGGCGGCATCGGCCAGTCCCGGCTGTGCATGCTGCTCCTGGGCTGCGCCCACATCGGCGAGGTGCAGTGCAGCGTCTGGGACGCGGAGACCCGGCGGCTCTGCGAAGCGGCGGGCATCAACCTTTTGTAAACATACGGAAACGGGCCTCCCGGCGAAAAACCGGGAGGCCGCAAAGCAGTACCGCACAAGTTCGCAGACAGATCATCTTTGAGGCTTTTTGCCAACGCGATTGTGTGTTATCATGACAGCAATTCGTTTGAATTGGAGGTCTTTTTTTCGCTATAAGCTTTTTTACCGCCCCTCCAACCGGCGGTTGTCTTGTCTCTCAAGAGCCAACGCAAATCTCCCGCAGATGCCCTGTGACATCTGCGGGAGATTTTACTATTTTACGAGCGCCGCTCAACGGCTGGCCCGTTTTGTTTTTCCCAGGGTCGTTACGCTCTGCCGAAGCACTCGTCGGCCAGCTTTTGGAACGCGGGGAGGGAGCGGCGGATCATGGCCTCGGTGGTGCAGTAGGCGATGCGCACATAGCCCTCCACGCCGAAGGAGTCGGCGGGGACGAACATCAGCTCGTACTTCTTCGCCCTCTCGCAGAACGCCGCGGCGCTGCCGCCGGGGGCCTTGACAAAGAGGTAGAACGCCCCGTCCGGGCGCACACATTCAAAGCCCATCTCCGTCAGGGCGGTGTAGAGCAGCCGGCGGTTGCCGTCGTACCCGGCCACATCCGGGCGCTCCTGGGAGCACTCGGCCACCACATACTGCATCAGACTGGGGGCGCAGACATAGCCCTGGGAGCGCCCGGCGCCGTACACGGCGGCAAAGACCCTGTCGTGGTCCCGCACGGAGGGGGGCACCAGCACATAGCCGATGCGCTCGCCGGGCAGGGAGAGGCTCTTGCTGTAGGAGTAGCAGATGAGGGTGTCGTCGTAGAAATTGGGCACGAAGGGCACGGTCTTGCCGTCGTAGACCAGCTCCCGGTAGGGCTCGTCGGAGATGATGAAGATCTCGTGGCCGTACTTCTCCCGGGCGGCGCGGAGGATGTCCCCCACGGCGGTGAGGGTCTGTTCGGTGAGGATGGCGCCGGAGGGGTTATTGGGGGAGTTGATGATGACGGCCTTGACGCGCTCGTCTATGGCCGCCTCCAGCGCGCCCAGATCGGGCTGCATACTCAGATCCGCCGGAGGCACCACGCCCAGCTCCGCCCCGGCGTTCTCCACGAACACCTTATACTCGGGGAAGAAGGGGGCCAGCACCAGCATCCTGTCCCCGGGGCAGGCGATGGCCTTCATGGCGATGGTCAGGGAGGCGGCGGCGCCGCAGGTCATATAGACGCAGTCGGGGGGGATGGCGTGTCCCGCCCGCTCGCTCTCCCGGGCGGCCACGGCGGCCCGGGCCCGGTTGTCGCCCACGGCGGCGGTGTAGCCATGGAGGGCGACGCTGTCCATCTCGTCCAGCAGGCGGCGGATGGTGGCGTTCACCCTGGGAGGCGCGGGGAGGCTTGGGTTGCCGATGCTGAAATCAAAGACATTGTCCGCGCCCACCACGGCCCGCCGCTCTCCGGCGTAGGCCGCGATCTCGCGGATGATCTGTTTGCACTGACCCAGCTGTACCATGTTTTCTGCGATCATTTCTCTCACCTCATTTTCATACTAAGTCCGCCAGCTCGTAGATGAGCTTTTCGGACTTTTCCCAGCCCAGGCAGGGATCGGTGATGGACTGGCCGTACACGCACCCGCCGGGCTTCTGGGCCCCGTCCTCCAGGTAGGACTCGATCATCAGTCCTTTGACCAGGCCCTTGATGTCCGTGGAATGGCGCATACTGTGGAGCACCTCCTTGGCGATGCGGGGCTGCTCCTGCCACTGCTTGCCGGAGTTGGCGTGGTTGCAGTCCACGATCACCGCGGGGTTTTTCAGCCCGAACTCCCCGTAAAGCTCGTAGAGCAGCCGGAGATCCTCATAGTGGTAGTTGGGCATACTCTGCCCGTGCTTGCTGGAGTAGCCACGGAGGATGGAGTGGGCGTACTCGTTGCCCTTCGTCTGCACCTCCCAGCTGGAAAAGACAAAGGTATGGGGGTGTTGGGCGGCGGTAATGGCGTTCATCATCACCGAGAGGTTGCCGCCGGTGGGATTTTTCATTCCCACGGGGATATCCAGTCCGCTGGCGGTCAGGCGGTGCTGCTGATCCTCCACGGACCGGGCGCCCACCGCCACATAGGAGAGCACATCGGAGAGGTAGTGGTGGTTTTCCGGGTAGAGCATCTCGTCGGCGCAGGAGAAGCCGGAGCGCTCCAGGGCCTTCATGTGGATCTTGCGGATGGCGATGATACCCTTGAGCATATCCGGAGAACTGGTTGGGTCGGGCTGGTGCAGCATACCCTTGTAGCCGTCGCCGGTGGTGCGGGGCTTGTTGGTGTAGATCCGGGGGACGATGATGAGCTTGTCCCGGGTGTCGTCCTGCACTTTGCGCAGCCGGGAGATATACTCCAGCACCGAGTCCTCCCTGTCCGCCGAGCAGGGGCCGATGACCAGCACGAAGCGATCGTCCCGGCCGGTGAAGATGTCCTTGAGGATCCTGTCCCGCTCCTTCTTCCTGGCTGCCATCTCCGCGGTGATGGGGTAGATGTCCTTCACAGTCTGGGCCGTGGGCAGCTTTCTCTTGAACTCCATGTTCATATCTCTTGTGTTCCTCTCACTTATCGAAGTATTCCCGTCTCTCCCGGGAGAGGCGCATCATGGCGCGGATGGCCTCCGCGTCCCCGTTGGCCAGATTGTCCCGGAGCTGGGACATTTTCTCCATGAAGATGTCCGTCTGGCGCAGCAGCTCATCCTTGTTGAGCAAAAAGAGCTCCGTCCACATCACATCGTTGACCTTGGCGATGCGGGTGAGATCCCGGAAGGAGTCGCCGGTATAGCGCACCAGCTGGGTGGAGTCCTTGCACACCATCAGCGCCACGGCGATCAGGTGGGTGAGCTGGGAGAGGAAGCCTACCATCTCGTCGTGCTCCTCCGGAGAGAGCCGGGCAATGGTCCTGAAGCCCAGCAGCCGTCCCAGCTGCTCGCAGGCGGCCACGGCTTCGGGGGTGTTCTTCTCCGTGGGGGTGACGATGTAGTTGGCGTCGTAGAAGACCTCTTTCTCCGCGTACTCCACGCCGCTCTTCTCCCGTCCGGCCATGGGGTGGGCCCCGATGAACTCCAGATCGTCCCGGAGCATATCCTGCACCGCGTAGACCACGCTGCGCTTGACGCCGGTGACGTCCGTGAGCAGCGCGCCGCTCTTCAGACAGTGCTGGTGATCCCGGATCCACTCGAGGAAGATGTGGGGGTAGAGGGCAAAGACCACCAGATCGAAGTCCCCGATATAGTCCTCATCCACCTCCCAGCGGCCGTGGCGGATCCAGCCCTTGTCCAGCGCGAAGTCGATGGTCTCTTTCCGCCGGGCCACCGCCCCCACCTCATAGCCCTGATCGGAGAGGGCCTGGGCGTAGGTGCCGCCGATGAGGCCCAGCCCCACGATGAGTATTTTCGTATCCTTGTTAATCTCCATATTCTGCCTCCAGTCCCAATCCTTTGAGCACCTCGAAAAAGTCGGGATAGCTTTTGCGTATGGCCTCCGCGCCCCCGATCTCGCCGCCGCACAGAGTGGCGAGGAGGGTCATGGCCATGACGATCCTGTGGTCGTTGTGGCCGCTCAGAGCCTCCCGGGGCGGCCGCAGCTCCATATCCGCCACGGTGACGGAGTTTTCCTCCACATGCACATCCACGCCGAACTTCTTCAGCTCGTCCGCCATGGCCCGAGCCCGGTCACTCTCCTTGATCCGCAGCCGCCGGGTGCCCGTGAACACCCCGCCGTGTTTGGCAGCCGCCACGGCGAAGAGCACCGGCCCCAGATCGGGGCAGCCGGAGAGGTCGGTGACGCTGCCCGGCTGCTCCAGCCTTTGCAGTATCTCCACGCAGGCCCGGTCGCCCTGGATACTCCCGCCATTCAGCCCCGTAATCTCCAGCTCCGCGCCCAGGGCGTTCAGCCCATAGAGCGCCGCGGCGTTGGACCAGTCTCCCTCCACCTGAAGCTCCCGGGGCCGGTAGCGCTGACCGCCGGGGACAAAGAAGGTATTCCTCTCCCGCTCCTCCACGGCCACGCCGAAGGCGGCCATGGCGTCCACGGTGATGTCGATATACCGCCTGCTCTCCACCGGAGGGAGCACATGAATGGTGCTGTCCCCCTCCAGCAAAGGCAGGGCGAAGAGGAGTCCGCTGACAAACTGGCTGCTCACATCCCCCCGGAGGGTGTACTCTCCGCTGCACAGCCGTCCGCTCACGGCGATGCTTCCCGCATCCCTGGTAAGGCGCAGCCCCTTCCGGGCGAAAAGCTCCTCATAGACGTCCACGCCCCGGGCCATGAGCCGCCCGGTGCCCGTAAAGACGGCGCTGCCGCCCCGGGCCAGTGCCAGCGGGATGAAAAAGCGCAGTGTGCTGCCGCTCTCCCGGCAGGGGAACACCGCCCCATCCAGTTCGCCGCCCCTGCCGGGGGTCACGGTGACGGTGCCGCCCTCCCGGGCCGTGGCGCCGCCCAGCGCCTCCACGCACTCCATCGTGGCGTACATATCCTCGCTCCCGGAGATGCCGTGGATGCGGCTCTCCCCCTCTGCCAGGGCGGCGCAGATGAGCATACGGTGGGCATAGCTCTTGGAGGGGGGCGCCTGCACCCGTCCGCGGAGGGTACAGGGTCTGATCGTAACGTTCATTTCTCTTTCCCGTAATGCTCCACCAGATAGTCCATGGCCTGGGTGTACCCGGCAATGCCCTGTCCGGTAATGGCGTGTACCGCCACGGCCCGCAGGTAGCTGACCTGGCGGAAATCCTCCCGCTTCTCCACCGCGGAGATGTGCACCTCCACCGTGGGCAGACCCACGCCCTTCACCGCGTCGGCGATGGCAAGGCTGGTGTGGGTGTAGGCCCCGGGGTTGAAGACGATGCCGTCCATCCCCTCGAAGTACGCCCGCTGTATGGCGTCCACCAGATCGCCCTCGTGGTTGGACTGGCAGCACTCCACCTCCACGCCCAGTTCCTCCGCGTGATCGCGCACCCGCGAGAGCAACGTCGCATAGTCCTCCCTGCCGTAGATATCCGGCTCCCGAACCCCCAGCAGGTTGATGTTCGCGCCGTTCAGGATCATCAGCTTCATATCCCCATCTCCTTTCGGATCGTCTCCACCTCGTCCTCGATGGCCCCGGAGGCGTCCACCACCAGATCGGCTGCGGCCACATAGAGCCCGTAGCGCTCCCGATAGCGCCGCTCCAGCGCCTCCCGGCTGGCGGAGAGGGGCCGGTCCGCCGTGGGCATGAGCTTTTCCAGCGGCCTGTCGAGAAATACCAGCAGCCCGTTCTGCCGCAGCAGGCGGAGGTTTTCCTGCCGGAGCACCGCCCCGCCGCCGGTGGCGATGACGCTGCCGCTCTCGTCGGCCACGCCCGCCACGACCTCCTGCTCCACGTCCCGGAAGGCGGCCTCGCCGTTCCGGGCCATGAAGCCGGCAATGGGTTCCCCCAGCCGCTCCACGATCTTCTCATCCGTGTCGATGAGTCTCCGGCCGCACCGCTCCGCCAGCAGCCGCCCCACGGTGGTCTTGCCGCAGGAGGGCATACCGATGAGCACGATGTTCTGCTTGCGCCCGAGGATGGCGCGGTACACGCCCTCGGTCAGCGCAGGGTCGAACTCTTTTCCCAGAAAGATGGCGGAGGCGCAGACGCCCTGCCCGGCCAGCATATAAAGCCCGCCCTCGGCGGGCACGCCCCGCTCCTGCCCCGCCTGTACCAGCCGGGTGCGCAGGGGGTTGTACACCGCGTCCACCACGCCCTCCAGCCCGGGGAAATGCGCCAGGTCGATGGGAGCTTCCCCGCAGCGGGGGTACATCCCCACGGGGGTGGTGTTGATGAGGATCTCCGCGTCGCCGTGCCCGCTCACGGCCTGCTCATAGCTGACGGCCTCTCCGGAGGCGCGGCGGGAGACCTTGAGGATCTCCCGGGCCCCGGCGCTCTCGCAGACGGCCCGGGCGGTTTTGGAGGTGCCGCCGGTGCCCAGAATGAGCACCTTTTTCCCCCGCAGGGAGAGACCCATCCGGGCGATCAGCGCCTCCATGCCCGCGAAATCCGTATTGTATCCCCAGAGCTTGCCGTCCCGGTTGACCACGGTGTTCACCGCGCCGATGCTCTCGGCCTGGGGGGAGATGTAGCTCAGATAGGGGATGACGCTCTGCTTGTAGGGGATGGTCACATTGATGGCCCTGAACTCCGCCTTCCGAAGGAAGCTGTCCAGCTCCTCCGGCGCCACCTCGCACAGCTCGTAGTCGTAGTCCGCCACCTGGGCGTGGATCTCCCGGGAGTAGCTGTGGCCCAGATGCTCCCCGATCAGTCCGTACTTCATGTTCCCGTCCCCCTTGTAAATACATCGGTGCCGTAGCGCTGGGCCAGCACGTCCGCCACGGCGATGGCCGTGACGCTGTCCAGCACCGGGCAGACCCGGCGGATGATGGCGGGGTCGTGCCGTCCCCGGATGGTCAGCTCCGTGTCCTCGCCCCGGAGGAAATCCACCGTCCGCTGGGGCCGGGAGATGGAGGGCGTGGGTTTCACGGCGCACTGGAACACCACGGGCATCCCGTTGCTGATGCCGCCGTTGATACCGCCGTTGTGGTTGCTCTCGGTGACGACCCGCCCGTCCGCCATGCGCATAGGGTCGTTGAAGCGGCTGCCGGGGAGCTTCGTCCCGGCAAAGCCCGCGCCGAACTCAATGCCCTTGACGCCGCCCACGCTGAACACCGCGTGCGCGAGAATGCTCTCGAGACTGTCGAACCACGGCTCTCCCAGCCCGGGCATCAGTCCGGCAATGGCGGTCTGGGTGACGCCGCCCACGCTGTCCTGCTCCTCCCGGGCTTCCAGGATGCGCCGGCTCATCTGCCCGGCGCAGTCCTCCTCCAGCACGGGGAAAGCCCTGTTCCGCAGGGCGCGCACGTCCCCGGCCACATCCTCAAACTCCCTGTCCCGCACCCCGCCGCACTCGAGGATGTGGGTGCCGATCTCCACGCCCAGCTTCTCCAGCGCGGGGAGGAGGATGCCGCCCACGGCGGTGAGCGCCGCGGTGACCCGGCCGGAGAAGTGCCCCCCGCCCCGGTAGTCCTCAAAGCCGTGGTACTTGCAGTGCGCCGCGTAGTCGGCGTGGGAGGGGCGGGCCGGGCCGTAAGTATAATCGCCGCTCCGCGCATCCCCGTTGGGGATGAAGATGCACAGGGGCGTGCCGGTGGCGCGGCCATGGAAAACGCCGCTGAGGATCTCGAAGGGATCCTTCTCCTGCCGGGCCGTGTCCAGCGGAGAGGAGGGACGGCGGCGGGAGAGCTGGCGGGCGATCTCCTCCCCGCTGACCTCCATCCCCGGGGCCAGCCCGTCGATCACGGCGCCGACGCCCCGGCCGTGGCTCTCCCCGAACACCGTTACGCTCACGCTCTGTCCAAAGGTATTTTTCATATTCTTCTCTCCCAGTATTCCATCAGCTCGGCGGGGGTCAGCTCCGCGAAGCGGAACGAGCCGATCTCGTCCACCAGGATGGCGGTGACCTTCTCCGCCCCCATCTTCTTATCGTGGAGGATATAGGGGAGGAGCTCCTCCCCGCTCTGCTCCACCCGGGTGGGCAGTTCGTACTTCTCCAGCACCCGTTTCAGCCGCTCCCCCGCCCCGGCGGAGCACAGCGGCAGCATCCCCAGCGCCACGCACTCCCCGTGGTAGAGCGTCCCCTGATGGAAGCCCTCGATGGCGTGGCCCAGCGTGTGGCCGAAATTCAGCACCTTCCTCAGTCCCTTTTCCGTGGGATCCTGCTCCACCACATCCCGCTTGATGCACAGCGAGCGGCGGATGATCTCCGGCAGGTCGGCCTCCAGATCCCGGCTCTCCTCCAGGAGCGCGAAAAGCTCCGCGTCCCGGGTGGCGGCCATTTTGATGGCCTCGGCCAGCCCCGCGTGGAGCTGCCGGGGGCTGAGGGTGCGGAGGGTGTCCGGGTCGATGAGCACCTTTTTGGGCTGGAAGAAGGAGCCCACCACATTTTTCACCCCGTGGAAGTTCACCGCCGTCTTGCCCCCGATGGAGGAGTCCACCTGGGAGAGCAGGGTGGTGGGGATGTTGTAAAAATCAATGCCCCGCATATAGATGGAGGCGGCGAAGGCGCTCAGGTCCCCCACCACGCCCCCGCCCACGGCCACCACGCAGTCCCCGCGGGTGAAGCCCGCGTCCAGCATGGTCTTCAGCAGCAGTTGGAGCGTGTCGAAGCTCTTGCTCTCCTCTCCCTGGGCCACCGTGAGACACACGGCCCTTTTGCACCGGGCCGCCACCTGTCCGGCGTACTCCGGCGGCACGCCCTCATCGGTGACCACCAGCGCCCGCCGCCCCAGCGCCAGCTCCTCGCCGGCCTGCCGGAGGACGCCGGGGGCCAGGACGATCTCGTAGCTCCCCCCGGCCATGTTGACGGGTATCCTCATTTCTGCTTCCCCACATTGTTGGCGTAGTAGGTGCCCACCAGCTTCAGCTTGGCGCAGATGGCGGTGAGCTCCCGGATCATGTCGTTGCCGTCCTCGGTGTTGATGTTGCCCTCGGCCTCGATGTAGAAGAAGTAGTTCCAGCGGAGGTCCTTCATGGGGCGGCTGCGGAGCGAGCGCATGTTGTAGCCGTGGGCGCCGATGATGTTCAGCGTCTGGGCCAGGGCGCCGGCCTCGTTCTGCACGGTGAAGACCAGGATGAAGTTCTCGTCCTCCCGCTTCACCCCGGAGACGGGCTTGTTGGGGGAGCGGGAGAAGGTGGCGAAGCGGGTGGTGTTGTTCTTGCTGTCGTTGATCTCGCTGTCCAGCACCTTCAGCCCGAAGATGGAGGAGGCCTCGTCCGCGGCGATAGCGGCCACGGTGGGGTCGTTCAGCTCCCGGACGTACTGGGCGGCCAGGGCGGTGTTGGAGTAGGTGCGGGTCTCGTAGCCCCGGCGCTGGATATACCGGGCGCACTGTTCCAGCGCCTGGGGGTGGCTGATGACGGTCCTGACGCTCTCCAGCGTGGCTCCCTCGCAGCCGATGAGATTTTCCACGATGGGCATATCGATCACCTGGTTGACGTAGAGATCCCCGGAGAAGAGGAGATCCATCACCGTGCCCACCTCCCCGGCGTAGCTGTTCTCCAACGGCAGCACGGCGCAGTCATACTCGCCCCGCTCCACCGCCTCGTAGGCCTCCTTGAAGCCGGGGAAGGCCACCAGCTCCGCCTCGGGGAACATCCGCCTGGCCGCGGCGTGGGCGAAGGCGCCCTCCGTGCCGCTGTAGGTGACGCGCATCCCGTTCATGATGCGGGACTGGAAGGCGCAGGAGTGGTCGATCATGTCCCGGAGGAACTGGACGTAGTAGCTCTCGATGTCGGAGCGCCGGATATGCTGGCGGTTGCGCTTGATCAGCTCGCTCTCCCGGGCATAGTCCCGGATGGAGAGGCCGTGCTCCTTTTTATAGTGGGCGATGGTCTCGGCAGCCTCCATCCGCGCTTCAAAGAGCCGGGCCATCTCCCCGTCGATTCTGGTTATCTCCTTACGCGCAAGTTCAAGATCGTTCATGTCGCACCTCATCTATCGAATATTTCATTTGTATCGTGTGTATCGTGCATCAAAAAAGCGGCTCCCCCGGAGGGAAGCCGCCCTGCATACGGATGGATGGCCGTGCCCTTATGACACCCGGCTCCCGCTGGCTTCCCCTGGTCTGTAGCGCAGAAAATAAAAAATGCAGTACGCAAAATAACGTACCGCAAACAGATAAAAGGAGAGGGCCGCATGGGCGCAGTGAGACAGGGAACGCGCTACGCTGTTTCTTCCGGCCGCCATGGTCATGCCGCTCCCCTGCCTTTCCGATGATGTATGGCGCAAGTTTACACTTCCCCCGGGCGCTTGTCAACGCCCCTTTTTGCCCGGCGGGACATTTTTGTTGCTTTTTGCTATTTACTGTACAAAAGCAAATCCCCCGCTGGGCAAGCTGACAAAAGCCCCCCGGCTTAGCGGGGTCTTCGTAAGACAGTTAAACCGACCTATGGTTACGATCATAGGTCGGTTTTTATGTTATGCACTGGCGCGGCAGCGCCCAGGGCTCCCTTGTGTAAAGGGAGCTGTCAGCGAAGCTGACTGAGGGATTGCTTTACCGCAGCATCGATATACTCACAAATTCCACGGAAATTTCTGCCGACTTCGTTGTTAGGAATACGAATGACGCTCAGACCATACCCCTCCAGAAAAGCGGTGCGGTCTGCATCTTTTTTGACGTTTCTATCCTCATAGTGTTGAGAACCGTCCAACTCAATGACAAGTTTTGCTTCTGCACTATAGAAATCAGCGATATATTTTCCCAGAACCTTTTGCCTGGAAAAACGGACAGGGTAGGAACGCAGAAAATCATACCATAGGTGCCGTTCTTCCTTGGTCATTTCTTTTCGAAGCTGTTTTGCCAAAGGAACCAACTTCTTGTTGTGCTTTGACTGCACGACAATCCCTCCGTCACGGCTTGCGCCGTGCCACCTCCCTTTACACAAGGGAGGCTTTGGTGCTCCGCAAAATCTCAGATCGCACGGGCAGGCTCAAATTGTTTCTTATCAGGCCTTCTCCAGAGCCAGGGTGCGGGTGGTCAGGTCGCAGACCTCGGCAGGTCCAAAGTACTGGATGGCGCCGGGGTACAGGAAGCAGGTCTCGGTAGCCCACTTCTCGCGATGGGCGGCGAAATACTGGAAGGGCTTGCCGTCCAGCTCCACCAGAGCCTTGCGGATGACGGGCTTGTCCTTGCCGTTTCTTCTCTCCATGTTCATCATCTTGGTGATGGGCATACCACCGGCGACCCACTCCTCGGCGGGCTTGGACAGGTTGGAGACCTTGGACAGGTAGCCGGTGACGCCGTACTGAATCAGCAT